>JBGTSF010000088.1:0-17957 GCA_041940425.1 Pyrinomonadaceae bacterium | reverse complement strand
TCCATATTCCGCGCATCGGTCAGGAAGTCATCGTTGATTTTATCGAGGGCGATCCCGACCGTCCGATCATCGTCGGTTCGGTCTATAATCCCGAAACGATGCCGCCTTACGCGCTTCCCGACAACAAGACGCAGAGCGGCGTCAAAAGCCGTTCGAGCAAGGACGGCAGTCCGTCGAATTTCAACGAATTTCGTTTCGAAGACAAAAAAGGAAAAGAGGAAATTTACCTGCACGCTGAAAAAAATTGGACGATAATGGTCGAAAACGACAAGAATCAGACCGTCGGGCATAATGAAACTCTGACCGTTAAAAACGACCGCACGAAGATCGTCAAACGCGACGAGAAAAACACCATCGGCAGAGATCACGTTCACGATGTCATCGGCGAAAGCACGAACAGCGTCGGGAAAAATAAAAAAACATCGGTCGCGCAGAACGAAGAGCATAACGTCGGGAAAAAATACACGCTCGCGGCGACCAATGAAATTAACGAATCTTCGATGAAGGTCGAGATCAGCGCGGGAACGGAATTAATTTTAAATGGTCCGGGCGGACAGATAAAAATTGACGCAAGCGGCGTAACGATCACCGGCGTTCTGGTAAAAATAAATTAATTTTGTAATGCAGCATATTGTTCAGGAAACGGTTGAAATACTGAAAAATTTTGTCGAGCATGGCGGGCAGTCGGTAATGCTCATCGAAGCGGCGACGGACGAGGCTCCTCTGCTTTTGAAATGTTTGGATATTGTCGAACAGGACGAACTCTCGCCCGATATTTTTCTGATGCATGGCGACGCATTCGAGGACACGCGCATTTTTGTCGAAACCGTCATCGAACGCCAGCGCGAACAGATCGAGGGCGTGAACGAAGAACTCGAAAAACGCGGCGACGAAAAGATCGCCGAAATTCCGTCCGTTTTATTCGAAAGAAACGCGCCGAGCGTCGAACGCTTTACCGCTCTGTTTCAGCACATCCGCCAGATCGTTCAGCCCGAACGCCAAGTCATCTGGGTTTTCTTTCCGCTTGCCGACATCGAACGGGCGGATTTTTATACGAATCTTTTCGAGCCGATTGCGCGGAAGATCGTCTCCGGCGATTTCGGCAACACGAAACTTATCGTCCGCGACACGCCGCTCAATAATCTGAAACAAAACCTGGAATGCGGCGAAGACACGCCGGAAATTTTTTGTTATCGCCCCGAACTTGATTTTCCGTCGGTCGTCAAAAAGATCGAAGAGCGCGCAAAAGACCCGAACGCGCCCGTCGAAGAAAGGATGCAGAGCCTTTTACTGACCGCCGGAATGGACGTTGCCGAAAAGCGTTACGATGACGCGCTTTCAAAAAATGAGCAGGCTCTCGCTTTTTACCGCAAAAAAAATCTCAAACAAAACGAATCGGTCGTGCAGAGCAATATCGGCGACATCTATTACGTGCAGGGCAAATACCCGGAGGCGCAGGAAAATTACGAAAAGGCGATTTTAATTTCCGTCGAAGAAAAATCACAGCCGATGGTTTTGTATCAGAGCATTAATCTCGGCAACGCGCTTTTTATGCAGGAAAAATACGACGAGGCGTTTATCTATTACGATTCGGCGGAAAAATTGGCGGATGTCAACAAGGTGTTCGTTCAGCGAATACAGGCACTTGAGCGAATGGGCGACACGCGGCGGGCGCAGAAAAATTTGGACGAGGCGATAGAAATTTATAACAAAGCGGCTGACCTATGCCGCGAAAATAAATACGCGCTCGGTTTAAAAAGCGTTCTCGAACGGCTTTGCGAAGTTTATGCCGAACAGCGCGAACAGGAAAAATACGACGAGTGCAAAGCGGAATTGGAAGCGAGCAAAGCGGAACTTAGCAAAGCCGCGCCGCAATTAGCGGAAAGCGCGTAACTTTAAAAGATTATGGCAAACGGAGGGGGACCGGCAGGTCCGGCATCGGCAGTTCAGGGATTTGTCGGAGAGGTTATGAAAACCGCGACCGCTCCGGTGGACGCGCTGAATCTGGCGGTCGCCAAAGCGACGCTCAAAGTCCTCGAATTTCTGCCCAAAATGCCGGCGGCGCGGCTTTACACCGATCTCGTTTTTCAATTCGGACATTCGCATCCGCATCCGCCGTCGTTCGGCATACCGATTCCCAGCACCGGACCGATTCTCGCTTCGGGCTGTATGAGCGTTTTGATAAACGGTCTTCCGGCGGCGCGGAACGGCGACATGGGATTAGCCGTCTGGTGCGGCGGATATTTTCCGATCTTTGAAGTGATGACCGGCTCGTCGCACGTTTTTATCGGCGGCTCACGCGCGGCGCGGCAGGTGATGGATATGACGTATCACTGTCTGCCCAGTCCGTTCGGCGGAAAATGGGGAATCGGAAAATTGGACATTGCGATGGCGGTTTTCGGTGTCGGGATGAGCGCGTTAAATCTCGCCGCCGCGATGGAGCAATCATCCGCCGCCGATGCGAATGCGGAAAAAGCCGAAGTGATCGCTTCGGAAAGCGCGTCGGACGATCAAGCCGCCGCCGATGCCGCATCCGCCGCCGCATCCGCAGCCGCCGCCGGAGTCGGAGCGGCAACCGCCGCCGCCCAGCTTGCCGCCGATGCCGCCGCGATTGCGATGGGACTTTTGATGGGCAAAGACCCTGGAGTCGGATTTCCGCTCGGAATGATCACGATGGGCAGTCCGAATGTTTTGATCGGCGGTTTTCCGATGCCGGGCTGGATGACGGTTCTGCGCGGTCTGGGAAAAATGCTCAAACCGCTGATCCGCCGCGTTCAGCTAAAAATTCCCGAAGGCAGATTGCGCCGTTCGCTCTGCGCTCTGACCGGTCATCCGGTCGAGATCGCTTCGGGCAGAATGTTCACTTCGAAAACCGACTTCGAGATTGACGGGCGAGTCCCCGTTATTTTTGAAAGAAACTACGACACATCGGCGGTTGATTACGAAGGCGCGTTCGGCTGGGGCTGGATTCATCCTTTTGAACAGCATCTGTGGGAAAGCAAAAGATACAACTGCCTAGTTTTGCGAAACAACGAAAACCGTCAGGTGCGTTTCGACAAACTCGCGTTAGGCGAACGCCAGTTTCAGCCGCTCGAAAGAACCTGGCTTGAACGAACGGGCGAATACGAATTTAAACTTTTCGACTGCAAAGACGGTTTGACGTATCGCTTCGGCAGAACCGGCAGCTACGGCGAAGATTTTTCCGACGAAAAAAAAGCGCTTCGTCTTTTGGACATCAGCGACCGCAACGGCAACCGTATCGAACTCGAATACGGGGAAAATCTTCTGCGAAAAATTCGCAGCGGGACTGAATCTTACTTAGAACTTTTTTACGGCAATATAGCCGGAAAAACGCGACTCGTCGAGATTAAACAGCATTTAAAAAACAATCAAGCAATCAGTTTGATGCGCTACGCTTACAATGAAGAAAGCGAGCTGCACACGGCAACCGACCGCACTTATCAACCCTTTATCTACGAATACGAAAATCATCTGCTAACGAAGGAAACGAACCGCAACAAACTGAGTTTTCATTTCGAATACGACGGCGCGGGAACGGAAGCAAGATGCGTTCACACCCGGGGCGACGGCGAAATTTACGAACGCTTTCTCGAATATAATCCAAAGGCGAGAGTTACAAAGGTGCGCGACGGTCTCGGCGGCGAAACCGTCTATCATTACAACGAACTCGATCTGGTAACGAAAATCTTTAATGCCGAAGGCGGAGTTTTTAAATTCGAATACGGAAGTTCCGGCGAGTTAGTCCGGGAAGTTGACGAACTCGGCAGAACGCGCTCTTTCGCCTATGACGAGCAGTTAAACTGCGTTGCGGTTACGGAAAAAGACGGCTCGACGCGGCAATTTACATATAACGACGATTGTCAGCCGGTTTCTTTTACCGATCAGTCGGGCGCGGTCTGGAAACGCGAATATGACGGGCGCGGAAATATTACAGCGACATTAAATCCGCAGAAAGCCCGCCGTGAATACGAATATAATTCGTTCGGCGACATCACCGTTTACCGCGACGCGCTCGGCAATGAAAGCGTTTTTAAATGTTCGCAAAACGGTTCGATTACAAGATTTGAAAATCGTCTCGGCGCAGTAACCCGTTACGAATATGACGAGCGTGATTTCGTTTCGGAAATGGTTTCCGAAGAAACCGGATTAAAGGTTCGTTATAAATATGATGATGCGGGACGGGTTAACCGCATCAGCGAAATAAATGCTCAAGATCGGGTGATCGGCGTCCGGCATTACGAATACGACGCGCAGGGCAATCTCGTTTTATTTAAGGACGCTCTCGGCAACCGGACGCAGTATCGTTACGGCGGCTATGACAAACTCGTCGAAAGCATAGACGCAAACGGTTTCAGCAGTAAATTCGAATATGACGCGGAAGAAAGAATCACAAAGATCATTAATGAAAAAGGCGAGAGCTATCTGTTCGAATATGATTTGCTCGACCGCATTGTTTCCGAGATCGGATTTGACGGCGCAAAGAGCGTATTCAAATACAACCAGGCAAGCGAACTGGTTTATCATCAGGACGCGCTTCGGCGTGAAACTTTTTTCCGCCGCGATGCGATGGGCAGAGTTACCACGCGGCTCTATAGCGACGCTTCAAGCAATACCTACGCCTACGACCAATGCGGCAGAATCGTCGAAGCCCAAAACGCCAGCGGCACCGTAAAGCGTGAATACGATTCGGCGTGGCAATTGATCAAAGAAGAACAAAACGAAACGATCGTCGAGTTTGCATATGACGCGGAAGGAAGACGAACGCGGCGCAGATTAAGAGTCGGCGAAAAATTACTCGGCGAGATTGCTTACGATTACGATGCCGAAGGAAATCTTGAAAATATCGTATTCGCCGACCGCGGGATAAAATACGCAAGAGACCGCGCCGGTCGAATTATCAGCCGTCAGATGCCGAACGGATTACAGGAGTATTTCGATTATGATACGAACGGCAATCTCAGCGGACAGCGCGTAACCGTCGGCGCGGACGGGCGCGAAATCGTTCGCCGTAATTACGAATGGGACGCGCTCCGCAATATAACCTTCAGAGGCGATTCGAGACACGGCGCGCGGCGGTATGCTTACGATGCGGTCGAACGTTTGAAAAAGGTCGAGCGCGTTATTTCCGGTCAGAGCGTAAAACTGCCGCAAGTTCCCGGAACGCCGACGCAAAACGCCGGACTCGTGCCGCCGGAAAAACGAATCTGGTCGGCAAGCGATATTGACAATGCGGATTTTTCGCGTGAACGGGAAGTCGAAAATTTTAGTTATGATCCGAACGGAAACATCATCGAACGCGACAGCAACATACGCGGGAAGCGCGAATTTTCTTACGGCTCGGGCGACAAACTTCTCGAACGCGAAAAGATTCAATACGTTTACGATGCGGTCGGAAATCTGATCGAAAAAAGCGAGGCGGACGGCACGGTTTCGCTATTTACATACGATGTTGACAATCAGGTCGTCGCCGTCAGCCGCAACAACCGGCGTATCGAATTCGAATACGACGCGTTCGGTCGCCGTCTGTCTAAAAAATCCGGCGGAGTGCTGACAAATTTTGTTTGGGACGGAAATGTCCTTTTAAGCGAAAGTAAAGACTCGCAGCTCGTCGCGGAATATGTTCACGAAGGCTTTATTCCGCTGGCGAAAATCAAAAACAGGGAAATCGAAACCTATCACACGGATTATTTAGGAACGCCGAAAGAGGTTACAAACGCGGACGGCGAAATTGTCTGGCAGGGAAATTATGACGAATACGGGCGGGTGGAAACGGTTAAGAACGACACCGAGCAAAATTTTCGTTTTTCCGGTCAGTATGAAGACAAGGAAACCGGACTTTTTTATAATAATTTCAGGTATTACGACGCCGAAGACTGCCGTTATATAAACCGTGATCCGATCGGGCTTTTAGGCGGAACAAATCTGTATTCTTACGGAACAAACCCGACAAACTGGATAGATCCGCTCGGCTTGAATGGGACGACGACTTTCTATCACGCGGGCGATATTACCGGACCGATTGATCCTTCCAAGGGAAGACCGAATCTCGACTTTAACCCGTCAGGAAAAGGCGGCTTTTACGTTACGACCGATTTGGATCAAGCGAAAGATTGGGCGGCAAGAAAAGGCGTTCCGATAACTAAATTTGAAGTTCCCAACGATGAATTGGCGAAATTAAACATCAAACATTTTAATTCCGCCAATAGAGAATGGGGAGATTTTGTCGTGAACGGCAGACAGGGAAGACTGGCTCACACATATGACGGAGTGTCCGGTCCTATGCTGGCAAATCCGAGAGACGCGGTGAGGGGAAGAAGAAGACCGAAACCGATTGGAAGCCAGTTGGCGATTTTCAGCAATCAAGCGGCTGAGCTGTTTGATAAACATAATAAAGGAAAGGTGAAGTGCTAGTTAAAGACGGATTAGTGTTCGTTGATGAGGATTCAAACGAAAAGGTAATTTTTAATTATTATACATTCCGGGAAATAATTGTCGGCGTATTGATGAAATATGCCGGAGAACCGGAAGCACGCGCGCGTGAACTCGTAGAAAAATTTTCATATTTCGAAAAACCGGTCGAAACTTATACCGATGTAATTTTCTTTAGCCATGAAACCGAATATCACTGGGCGATGCTGATAAAATACGGCGACGGCTACTGGTTAAGAGGAATTAGTCCTGATCTTCCCGACGATTATTTTGAGTGGGAGGACAAATTTATTGCGGAAAACAATTTGTCGGAGTCGAGTTTTGAGTTTGATGAATAGACGGTCTTGTAAAATTACGGATGAGTCATCTCTTCCGGTTTGACGAGTTCGTCAAATTTTTCGCCTTCCAAGATTCCGAGTTCGATTGCCGATTCTTTCAAACTCAAGCCTTTTTTATGCGCGTGTTTGGCGATCTTCGCGGCGTTGTCGTAGCCGATATGCTGGTTCAAAGCCGTTACGAGCATCAGCGAATCGTTTAAGTATTTGTCAATCTGCGGGCGGTTGAGTTCGATGCCCGACACGCAGAATTCGACAAAGCCCCGACAAGCGTCGTTCAAAAGCCGAACCGAATGCAGGAAATTATGGATCATCACGGGTTTGAAAACATTGAGTTCGAAATTGCCCTGCGAACCGGCAAAACCGATCGCCGCGTCATTGCCCATGACCTGCGCGGCGACCATCGTGATCGCCTCGCTTTGCGTCGGATTTACTTTGCCCGGCATGATCGAGCTTCCCGGCTCGTTTTCCGGGATAGTGATCTCGCCGATGCCGCAGCGCGGTCCCGATGCCAGCCAGCGGATGTCGTTGGCGATTTTCATCAGAGAGCAGGCGAGAGTTTTGAGCGCGCCCGAAGCAAAAACGATCTCGTCGTGCGCCGAGAGCGCGGCGAATTTATTCGGGTGAGCGCGAAACGGCAAGCCCGTCAATTCGGCAATGTTGGCGGCGGCTTTGTCGGCAAATTCGGGATGTGCGTTCAATCCCGTCCCGACCGCCGTGCCGCCGATCGCCAGATCATAAAGCCCGTCCAAAACCTGTTTTAATCTTTCAATATCTCGTTCGACGAGCGATGCCCAGCCGCCGAATTCCTGCCCGACCGTGAGCGGCGTCGCGTCCTGCAGATGCGTTCTTCCGATCTTTACAACGTCGGAAAATTCTTTCGCCTTTGCGTCAATCGCTTCAAAAACCGTCTGCACGGTCGGAATTAATTTATTCAACTGCTCGGCGGCGGCGATATACATCGCCGTCGGAAAAGTGTCGTTCGAAGACTGCGACATATTTACATCGTCGTTCGGGTGGACGGGCTTTTTACTGCCCATCTCGCCGCCCGCGATCTCGATGGCGCGGTTCGAGATGACCTCGTTGGCGTTCATATTCGTCTGCGTTCCCGAACCGGTCTGCCAAACCCGCAGAGGAAAATGCGCGTCAAGCCGTCCTTCGATCACTTCGTCCGCCGCCTGAATGATCAAATCCAATTTTTCTTTCGTCAACTTATCGGATTTTAGTTCGTGATTCGTGATCGCGGCGGCTTTTTTCAAAATGCCGAGCGCGCGGATCATCTCGCGCGGCATCACGTCGAAACCGATGTCGAAATGATGCAGGCTTCTTTCCGTCTGCGCGCCCCAGTATTTATCCGATTCGACCGCGATCTCGCCCATCGAATCGGTTTCGATGCGGGTTTGGTTGTCTGTTTTCACTGCTTCCGTCATTGTTTTTTTTGTCCTGAATTTCGATTAATATCTATTACAAAATTATTAGAACAAACCCGTAATTTGCAAATTCAAAAAATTCAATTTTTTTGACAAAATAAAAAGCCGGCTCTTTGACCGGCTTTTTATCAGATAAAAGATTCGATTAAAATTAGTCGCCCGCGCACGCGCCCGCCAGACACATTCCGACGACCGTGTCCATATCCACATCGCACGGCGTGCCGTCGGCGCATCCGACGCAGGTCGTTACGACCCCCGAACAGGCAACCGCCAGGGCGGCGGTCGGCGCGGTCAAAGACGCGACGATCGGCAGTGCTACCATTGATGCCAGACCTATCTTTTTCAAAACCTGCCGCCGGTTTTGTCCCGCAAACTTCGGAGTTATTTCCTTATCAAGCAGATTTTTTTCATTCAACTGGTCAATCGCCAGCCAGATGAAATCTTCCGAAACCTTACCTTTGGTTTGTTTTTCGACATCATTAACAATTTCGCCGATAGAGTTTTTTCCATCGCAGGCTTTCCAGACGAGTGCCGCCGTTTGGTTAAGACAGTGCGCTTTATTGTTTTTGAGATCGTAAACCAATACTTCGTCAGACAATTCTTGGATTACTAAGCCTTCTTTCCGGGCAGTCGGTATTTGGGGATTGTTCATATTCTCTCCTTGTTTGAAATTTGGACTAATTTTCAATAATTATTGAATTTTCAAGTTTAAGAAATAATAACTAAAGTCTTTGTTATCATTTTTTTAGGTATAGCTGATTATGCCACGACTATTTTTTTTGCGCAAGAATTTTTTTGAAAAATTTTAATTATTTTAAAATCGGACGCGATTTTAATAAAAAACATTAAAAACATTGACAATCTTTACGGTCAAAACCAGTCTCTATCCGGCAGTAATTTCGATTTTTTATTACACAAAATCTTTCGGAAAATATCAAACTTCTTTTTCAATTACAATTCGTCCCGCTTTGGAGATGAGCGGGATTTTAGACACGAGGCAGAATGTTAATGATTCTTTTCAAAAACTTTATTTTAATTTTTTTTGTATTCGACCACGAATCTCGGAATCTCGTCTTCTTCATCGTCGCCGAATACTTCTTTAAAATAAATTAGTCTCAGACTGTTTTCTTCAAAGCGCGATAAATCTTTGCGGCTCAAAGCCCACGGCAGTTCGTCGGGAATTTCGTCGTCCTCGCGCCCGCGCGTAACGACGAGCAGGCGACCTCCGGGAAATTTGACGAAATTGGAAACGGCGTCAATCACGGAGGCGCGCATTTCCATCGGCAGAGGCTGGATCGTGTAAACTTCGAGAACGAATTCGAACGCCTGATACCATTCTTTCGGCGGATTAAAAAGATCGGCGACGAAAAATTCAATGTCCGTGTCGGAGTGAAGCCGCCGCGCCCATTCGACAGCCGTTTCGGAAATATCGAAAGCCGTAACGCGAAAACCGAGTTCGTAAAGAAAACGCGCATCGTCGCCGAGACCGCAGCCGACGACCAGCGCGTTTCGCCCGTTTCCTCTTAAATTAGTTTCTTCGGCAAAACGGCGCAGAAATTTATTCGGTTCGAGATCAGCCCACGGAATATGTTCGTTATCGCCTTCGGCTTCCCGGTAAAGCGCGTCAAACCAGCCCGTCGCATCGCCTTTTTCCGCAAATTCGGCGGCAATTTTTCTCGCGTTTTCGCGCACATCGAATGTTTCATCTTGCATAAATTTAAATCTTCGGCAAAAATTACGGCAGCCGCCGTTCTTGTAAACGTAAAATTTCTTTAAATATCAAATTTACACCAGGAGAAAATAAATGAAAAAATTAACTTTCTTGTTTTTAGCAGTTTTGTGTTTGGGACTTTCCGCTTGCAATAAGGATGCGGAAATTGACGCTTTTTTAGTTGAGTTTGAATCAACGACCGACGAAGTAGTCAAAAAAATTGACGACAATCCGACCGCCGCCGGAGTTGACGACGCGCAGAAAGCCTTCTCGGCGAAAAAGCCCGCCTTGCAGGAAAAATTCGACGCGATCAAAAACGCCAGAGGTTTTCAGGTCAGCGAAGCAAAGCAGAAAGAAATGGTTGACCGCGTAAAGAAAAGCGCGATGAAATTTTCGGAAGTCCAGCAAAAACATATGATGAAGCTGGCGATGGACAAGGACGCTTCAACCAAATTTCAAAGTTTGTTGAAGGATTACAGCGAAACTTTCAAGATGTAATTTAAAAATCAAACGGACTTTAAGCGCGGATGAGTTTTTATAAATTCATCCGCGTTTCAATTTTAAAACTAAGAAATTGTCCACAGATGAACACAGATGAACACAGATTTGCCGGATATTTTGATTTGCTTTGAAAAACAAAAAACTCTCGAAAAAAAATCAAAAATTATCTGTGTGAATCTGTGTTCATCTGTGGACAAATAATTTCTTCCGCTTGCCGGTTGGCTGAAAACGATTTTACTTTCTATAATATCCCTTTGGTTTATTACAATTATTTCAAACTATTTAAAGAGGTTATTTAATGGCAGAACAATTTGACGTGGTAATTATCGGAAGCGGACCGGGCGGTTATGTCGCCGCCGTGCGCGGGGCGCAAATGGGCTTAAAAGTCGCGCTCATCGAAAAAGAACCGGAAGCGAAACTCGGCGGCACGTGCGGTTTGCGCGGCTGTATTCCGACCAAAGCGCTTTTAAACGCGGCACATCTTTATGAAAAAGCCGGTCATTTCGAAAATTTCGGTTTGAAGGTCGAAGGTCTTTCCTACGACTTTAAAAAGGTTCAGGAATACAAATCCGGCGTTGTCAACAAAAACGCGGCGGGTGTAACTTACCTGATGAAGAAAAACAAAGTGCAGGTTTTCAACGGTTTCGGCAAAATTTTAGGCAAAGGCAAAGTCGAAGTCGCCTACGAAGACGGCAAAAAGGAAACGCTCGAAACAAAAAATATCATCATCGCCACCGGATCGGTCGTCCGCCCGATTCCCGGTTTTGAAACCGACGGCAAACAGGTCGTTGATTCGGATCAGATTTTGGAATTGACGGAAGTTCCGAAATCAATGGTCGTTCTCGGTTCGGGAGCGGTCGGTGTCGAGTTCGCATCTGTTTATTCGCGCTTCGGCTGCGATACGACGGTCGTCGAACTCTTAGACCGCATCGTTCCTATCGAAGACGCGGACGTTTCCAAAGAGCTTGAACGCGCTTTTAAAAAACGCGGCATCAAGGTAATGACCGGAACGAAAATGGACAAACTCGAAAAATCGAAAAAGGGCATCAAACTTTCCGGCAAAGACGCGAAAGGCAAAGACGTCAGCTTAGAAGCCGAAATGCTGCTCGTCGCTATCGGCAGAATGCCATACCTTGAAAATCTCGGTTTGGAAAACACGAAAGTTGTCGTCAACCCGCGCGGCACGATCAAGGTCAACGAATACTGCGAAACCGATGAGCCGGGAATCTTCGCCATCGGCGACGTAATTGACACGGCGTGGCTCGCGCATCTCGCCAGCAAAGAAGGCATTCTCGTTGTCGAAAAACTCGCGGGCAAAAAGGTCGAACCGATCAATCACCGCATCGTCCCGAACTGCACCTACTGCGATCCCGAAGTCGCCTCGGTCGGTCTGACCGAAGCAAAGGCAAAAGAAGAAGGCTACGACGTAAAAGTCGGCAAATTTCCGTTTTCCGCATCCGGCAAAGCGCGCATTTTGCAGGAAACCGACGGCTTTGTAAAAATCGTCTCCGAGAAAAAATACGACGAAGTTCTCGGCGTTCACATCATCGGACCGCACGCAACCGAACTTCTGGCAGAAGCCTGCGTCGCCATGCAGTTAGAAACCACCGCCGACGAACTTGGCAGAACGATTCACGCTCACCCGACCGTTTCCGAATCCGTTATGGAAGCCGCCGAAGGCGTTCACGATCTGACGATTCATATGTAATTCGGATTTCAAAAAATAAAACAATTAAAAGGTCTTTCGTGTTATAAACATTGAAGACCTTTTTTTTCGCAAGTGAAAAAGTATGAATATTTCTAAATACATTTTCGGAGCATTGTTTTCGGATTTATTTATTATTTTTATAAACTGAATAAAGATTCAAAATGAAAAAATTACTCATTATTTTAACTTTGATCTCAGCGTTTTGCAGTTTCACTTTCGCTCAATCGCTTCTCGCCGAAATTGAAAAAGTTAAAGAGATAAAATTGCTCGAATCTACGCGCGATGATGTAAGAAGAATTTTGGCGGATTATAGAGTAAGCCGTCTCGACATAAACGGTTATGTTGAAGGTTTTTCTAAAGAAGATAGTTATTTTTCAATCACATATACGACGGGCGATTGCTCTGACGATCCCGAAGAATGGAAAGTTCCCGAATGGAAAGTTGCGGTAATAGAAATCTCTCCGAAAACTCCGTTTGAAATCGAAAAATCCGGTTTTGATCTAACGGGTTTTAAGAAAGAAAGACATTACGCCAACTATCCCGAATCATATATTTATCACAATCTTGATACGGGATTTCTCCTCGAAATTAATGAAAATTTGATCAAGCGAATTTTTATTATTCCGCCTAGAAGTAAATCATCACTTTTATGCAGTCAAAAGTTTGCGAAGAAATACTATTACGGGAAAAGCATTTTCCGCGATTCCAAACTTAAAGACAGAGTTTTAAATGTCCATCCGGTAACAGGCGTTTCAGAATTGAATCTGAGTTCGGAAGAAATAACGGCAAACTGCACAGAAAACGCTTTGGCGGAAAATAAAAGCTGTTCGGGCAGTAGTAGAGAAATCTTCGTTATAACTGTTTCCGACGACCCGCAAAGCGATGATATTTTGGTTTTTCGTTACAAAGTTTCGGGCGGAAAAATAATCGGAACGGGCGCGAAAGTGATCTGGGATTTGTCAGGCGTAAAACCGGGAACTTATACGATTACCGCCGGAGTTGACGACGGTTGCGGTGTCTGCGGAAAGCCAATGACTAAAACGGTTATGGTCAGACAATGTGCTGATTGTCCTCGATAATAAAATACTTTGAATTAATCTTTTCAAATGATTGAATCATTCGCCCACAAACAAGCGCGGCTTTTAGCAAAAAAATTACTCGCCGAAGCCGAAGAAAACGAACCGCAGATAACTGCCGATTTGCAAAAAATCGCGTCCGAAATTTCCGCCGAATTGGTCGGGTTGGAAAATAAATTCAAATCGAAAAAATCCTTGATCCGCAAGTTGATTGACAAAGCGGATTTTAATTCTCGATCAGTTAAGGAAACCGCTGAAACTGTTAATGACGTTCTGCGTTATACGTTTATTTTATCGTTTGAAAATTACGCCGTATCTTTTCGGAAAACAATCGAAAAACTTAAAAGTCTCGATTATGAAATTCCCGAAAGACTGATATGGAACGCATGGCAGACTGCCGGAAAGCGTTTCGACAAAGGCTATCGCGGCATTAACATCACGGTAATTTTTTCTCAAAACCGCAAGTTTGAGTTACAATTTCATACAAAGGAAAGTTATGATTTGAAAAACAAAACTCATTTTCTTTACCGAAAATTAAGAGGCGGAAAAATTTCGAGAGAGCAAAAAACGAAAATTACTCGCACGCTAAAAAAATGGCTGATAATGTAGAAACGCCAAAAGGAATTTAATATGTTTGATTATTTTGTATTAAGAAATCAAAAAAACGATGAAGTCATAAAAATCGGACGCTACGGTGATGACGGTATCGCTGAAAGTTTACGTTTTGGTAAATGGCTGGAAGACCCGATTTTGGATAGTGAAATGTTTGACGGTCTGTTGGAAGAAATTTCCGAAGCCGAAGCCGAAAAAATTATTGCTCAAATCCTCGAACAAGAAAAAATCGCTGCATAGGAAACAAAATAGAAGAAATCCGAAAATTAAACGAGAGGTTGTTTTAGCCTGCTCGTTTTTTTGTTTATAATCAATGCTTTTATGAATCTCCGAACGGTCAAAGCGATGCGCTATGTAACGCCTCTGCGCGAGGGCGGAAGTCTGCCCGCGATTGTCGAAGGCGATGACGACGGGCTGTATGTTCTGAAATTTCGCGGCGCGGGGCAGGGCGTGAAATCTCTCATCGCCGAACTTTTGGGCGGCGAGATCGGGCGCGTTCTCGGTTTGAAAGTGCCGGAAATCGTTTTTGTTGAACTTGATGCGGATTTGGCAAGAACCGAGCCGGACCCGGAAATTCAGGATTTGATAAAAGCCTCGGACGGCGTAAATCTCGCCCTCGATTATCTGCCGGGTTCGATCATGTTCGATCCTTTGTTTGAAAAACCTTCCGCGGAACTTGCCTCAAAGATCGTCTGGTTTGACGCTTTGACGGCAAATGTTGACCGAAGCCCTCGCAATGCGAATATGCTTTTATGGCACGGGGAAATCTGGCTGATAGACCACGGCGCGGCGTTTTTTTACCAGCATAATTGGGATAAATTTTCAGACAATGCGGCAAATCCTTTCCGGCAGATCAAAGATCACATTTTATTGCCGTTTGCTGACGAAATCGAAAAAGCCGATGAAGATTTGAGTGCGAAACTCGCGCCGGAAATTTTAAGTGAGATCATTTCGCTTATTCCCGCCGAATGGCTCGAAAATGCGGATGAACAAAAGAAAATTTATCTGGAATTTTTAACGAAACGGCTTGAAAACCGAAGCGAATTTGTAAAGGAGGCGATTGATGCGCGAAAACTTTTGCACGTTTGATTACGCGATAATCCGTTTTGTCCCGCGCGTCGAACGCGAGGAATTTTTTAACGTCGGCGTTATTTTGTCGTGTCCCGAACACAAATTTCTCGAAGCGAAAATTTTTCTCGACGAAGAAAAACTAAAATGTTTCGCTCCCGAAATAAAAGCGGAAACCGTCCGCGAATATCTCGACATCATCCCGAAAATCTGCGCCGGCGACATCGGCGCGGGCGTGATCGGTCGGCTTTCACAGCGCGAACGCTTTTATTTTCTGACCGCGCAAAGAAGCACGATCATTCAAACCTCGCCCGTTCACACCGGATTTACGGATGATCCGGTAAAAAAACTTGAAGATTTATTTGAAAAAATCGTTTGTTAGAGGCTCAAATATAGCAAAACAAATAATCGCGTAGCGATTTAATGACTTTAGCCGCGCGTTTTAACGCACGGTGAGGTCGAAAGTTTTTTGCGTCGCGTCAGCGACGACTGATAGATATTGCCGATAATTCAATTGTCGCTGACGCGACAGGCTGGAATTATCGCTCCTGACCGTGCAATAAATTACAACCAATCCTAAACTCAGACAATGCCGCTAACGCGGCATAGAAAACTGTTTTTGAGATAATTTTCAGAAGGAATTTTTTCGTGTGCTTTCGCAAACTGAATAATTTAAAAAATTTTTCAATCATCCCAGAAACTTTCACTGCGTGTTTTGCGCGGGTTGTTTTTGCTGTATTCGATCTGTTTTGCTCTGAGGCGTAATTCTTCCGCTTTTTGCCGCCGTCGCTCTTCGCCGGTCAGCGGCGGTCTGCCGCGAGTCCCCCAGTAGTATTTTAGAGTAAAAAGCAAAAGCGCAAGCGTTCCCAAAATTGTCAGAAGCAGAACGATGACGATCACCCACGCGAAATTCGACATACTTTCGAGATTTTAACAACTCCGGCGAAGCGAAAAAAGTTTGAAAGGCAAAAACGTCCGGCGGATTTTCCGCTTTCGTAAATTTGTTTATAATCTTTTCTTTTATGGCAAACGACCAGACATCATACCCGCGCAGTAAGATCAAAATTCTTCTGCTCGAAAACATTTCCGACGCCGCTGTGTCGGAACTCGAAGCGGGCGGCTACACGGAAATAAAAAGAATTTCCGGCGCACTCGGCGAAGAAGATTTAATAAAAGAGATCGAGGGCGTGCATATTTTGGGAATCCGCTCGAAAACTCTGATGACGGAAAAAGTCTTCGAGCGGGCGGATAAACTGCTCGCCGTCGGCGCGTTCTGCATCGGCACGAATCAGATAAATTTAAAAGCGGCGATGAACGGCGGCGTGGCGGTTTTCAACGCGCCGTATTCCAACACGCGCTCGGTCGCCGAACTCGTCATCGGTCTGTGCGTGATGCTCATTCGCAAAATTTCGGATAAAAACATCGCCGCGCACCGGGGCGTCTGGATGAAGGAAGCGCGCGGGAGCTACGAACTGCGCGGAAAAACTCTCGGCATCATCGGCTACGGCAATATCGGTTCGCAGGTTTCCGTGATGGCGGAAGCACTCGGCTTAAACGTCATCTATTACGACCTCATCACAAAATTGCCGCACGGCAACGCCAGACAGGTGCGCGATCTAAATGATCTTTTAGAGAGTTCGGACATCGTAACTCTGCATGTCCCGTCAGACGCGACGACGCGAAATCTGTTTGACGAAAAAATGTTTGCGGCGATGAAAACGGGCGCGGTATTTTTGAACCTGTCGCGCGGCGATGTCGTTGATCTCGACGCTCTGAAAACGGCGATCGAAACCGGAAAAATTTCCGGCGCGGCGGTTGACGTATTTCCATCCGAACCGGAAAAAAACGGCGAGCCGTTCGAGAGCGTTCTGCAAAATCTGCCGAACGTCATCTTAACGCCGCACATCGGCGGTTCGACTGAAGAAGCGCAGGCGAATATCGGATTGGATGTAACCGCCAAACTGCTCGGTTATCTGGAATTCGGCTCGTCCGCCGGTTCGCTGACCGTGCCGGAAGTTTCCTTACCGTCGCAGGACAAAACGCACCGCATTCTCCACATTCACGAAAATATCCCCGGCGTTCTTTCCGAGATCAACTCGCGTCTTTCCGAACAGGGAATCAACATCCTGGGACAATATCTCAAAACCAACGAGCAGATCGGTTATGTAATTTTAGACGTTGACACAAAACTCTCGCATAAGGCGTTCGAAATTCTGCGCGATGTCAAAGGAACGATCAAAACACGGATGGTTTATTAACGCCGGGAGCGCAGGCGGCTCGCCTGCAAGCGTTTAAAAAACGCTGACTTCGTTGCAGGTTTTTACACTCAAGCCTTCACCGCCTCGTTTTTCGTATTTCTCAGAAACGCTTCGCCCGCCGCCCAGACGACGAGTAGTGCGGCGATTATTATTCCGATTACCAGCCACGGATTGTCGGGATAATTGATGATTGACTGCACATGGCGGTGCAGGAAACCGATGGCAAACGCGCTCCACCAGGAAATCTGCGACACCGTGAGCGCGAGAAAAAGCCGGAACATAACGAGCAAAGGCACGTCGTCGCCTTCCTTATAGCCCTCGACGCGTTTATGAAGAAAATGCAGAAGCACACCGTTGACGCCGATTAGCGCGACGAAAAAGAGTTTGATCGTCATCAGTTCGTCTATCACGCCTTTCAGAATAACCAGCGGAATGCCCGCCGCGACCATCGTTCCCCAGCCCGCCCAGATGAATTTTTCCGTAACCCCGCTGACGCGCACCAACTGCGGAAAGCGCACCCTGTTCCAAACCCACAGCAAACCGTAGAGATCGGTCACGATAACCGCCCCGAATCCGAGGATCAGCCCGCTCAGATGAATGAATAGAAAAACAAAAAACGGCGTAGTGTCCATAATTTCCCCCTCTCTGAAATTTATTGCTAAAGCATTTTCCTGTTTCGCAAGTATATCAAAAACGAAGGCGCGTTTTATCTATTTGCAATTAAAATTCAAAAAGCTTCTTTTCCCGCAAAAAAGCTATGTCCTAATTTGTGTTGCCAAAGGTTTTGGTCCCGCAGGGACTATTGTTA
>JBGTSF010000087.1:0-18042 GCA_041940425.1 Pyrinomonadaceae bacterium | reverse complement strand
GCCGCCGTGATTCACAACGGCGAACTGCTCGGTTTTGCCGACAAAACTCTTCTGCCCGAATACGACGTTTTCGACGACCCGCGTTATTTCGAGCCGTCCGATACGCGAAAGATGTTCGAGATCGAAGGGCGCAAAATCGGCGTGGTTGTCTGCGAAGATTTCTGGAACGACAAGACTTTCTGGAAAGAAAGGCTTTACGACGTTGACCCGGCAGATGAACTTATTATGCGGGGCGCGGAGATCGTTGTAGCGATCAACGCTTCGCCGTATAACAAGGGAAAAATAAAACTGCGCTGCGATATGGTCGCGCACCGCGCGCGCCAGCAGAAAAAGCCGATCGTTTTCGTCAATCTGGTCGGCGGAAACGACGGCATAATTTTCGACGGAGCATCATTGATCGCCGATGAAGAAGGCGACATTATTTTGCAGGCGGCGGCGTTCGAGGAATTTGTCGAAACGGTTACGCTCGATGTTAGAAAACCCGATTCGCGCGGAATTACGGGCGACGAATGCGAATCTATCCGTCAGGCTCTCGTTCTCGGAATCCGCGATTACGCGCGGAAAAATAATTTTCAAAAAGCGGTTCTCGGACTTTCAGGCGGAATTGATTCGGCTCTGACGGCGGCACTCGCGGCTGAAGCCGTCGGCGCGGAAAATCTTTTATGCGTGATGATGCCGTCGCCTTTTTCCTCGGAAGGCAGCATCAAGGATTCGGAAGAACTCATTAAAAATCTCGGCTGTGAATCGCGCATCGAACCGATTTCCGGCGCGTTCGAGGTTTTGATGAATCAACTCGAATTTCAAAAACCGACAAAGGGCGGCGAAAATCTCGCGGCGGAAAATATGCAATCTCGCTTGCGCGGCGTGATCTTAATGGCGATTTCCAACGCCGAAGGTCGGCTCGTTCTGGCGACCGGAAACAAATCCGAACTCGCCGTCGGCTACTGCACACTTTACGGCGACACGAACGGCGGTCTTGCCGTTTTAGGCGATGTTCTAAAAACCGAAGTCTGGGAAGTGGCGCGGCAGGTCAATAAAACGGCGGGGCGCGAAATCATTCCCGAAAAAATTATCGAGAAAAAACCGTCCGCCGAACTCGCGCCGAATCAATTTGACCAGGATTCACTTCCGCCGTATGAATTGATGGACCCGATTTTGGAATTGTATTTTGAAGACAAAAAATCTCCGCATGCGATCATTGCCGAAGGACACGATGCCGATCTGGTTTACTCGCTTTTGAATAAAGTCGAATCGCCGGCAAACGAATTCAAACGCCAGCAATTGCCGCCGACTTTGATAATTTCAAAAAACGCCATCGGTGTCGGTCGCCGCCGTCCGATCACTCATAAATATCGGAGAACGCGGAATATTTGAACTTGTGAACGGACAGCGATTTACAAATATTTACATCGAAAAAACGTGAAACTGTGATATTTTGATTTCAACAGCCAAAAAGTTTAGAAGGAGTAATCAGATGAAAACCGCAAAACTCATTTTGTTTTTGTTTCTCTTTTCGCTTCCTGTTTTTTCTTCAGACGACAGCGACATATTGAAATACAATGCGAAGATCGGTTTTACGAACGGTGAAGATTCGATTTCCGCGCACAATTTTTTTGACGGCGGTCGAAAACTTTTGCTGTTCGGCGAGAAAACTGTGCAGATTTGGGATGTCGAAAAGGCGAAACTTCTGCATTCCGTTCCGCATCAGATTCCGCAATTCGAGTATCGCGGTTTTATAAGCAGATACATTTTTTTCGACCTGCCGCGTCTTCTCGACTGGCGACCGTATCTTGTTGACCCGGACGGGAAATGGCTCATCACGGCGGAAAAGGTTGGCGATAATAAAACGCGCTCGGCGGTCGTGCGCGACCTGCGCGATCTGAAACAAATCGCCGTTCTCGATCTTCCGTCCGGCGTTTCGACCGAATATCTTTCGTTTGATAAAACCAAGAATGAAATCAATGCTTTCGGCAGAACAAACGATATTGGCGCATTCGCCGTCTGGAACAAAGACGATTTCCGGCTCAAAAGATCGTTTGCCGTCAACGAATATAAGTGGCATCAGTTTGTCCGCGACAATGAAAAAATCGTGATCGGTTCGGGCGATTCGAAAACCATGTGGGCGTTAAAAATCAAGCAGGGCTATCACCTGACGCTCCGCGACGCGAAAACCGGCGCGGTCGAGAAGGAATTTTCCACGCCGAACTTAAAACCGAAAGCGTCGTTTCACGATATGAGCGTCAGCGGCGATGAAAATTTTTTAGCGGCGGAAAGCCACGACCGCATTTTCGTTTGGGAAATCGCGGGCGACGGCAGTCCGCGTTTTGAAATTCCCGCTCCCGGCGAAAAGGAAGAGGCGGATTTAAGAGATGTTTTCGGCGAGCGGTTTCTTGCTGCTTCGCTCGGTAAAAAATTAGCTGTTTACGATCTGGCGAGCGACGGAAAGCCGCGTTTTATTCTGGCTTCCGATACGCCGAACGACAGCGTAGAATTTTTCGACCACACAGAGGACGGAAAATTTATCGCCGTTGCCAACGACAGTAAAATTTCGGTTTTGGAAACCGAAGGCGGCGGCAAACCGCTTTACGAGATCAAGCGCGACAGCGAAAAGGAACGCTTCACGCTCATCAAATTTTTGGAAGAAAAAAATTATTTACTCGTCGGGCGCGTCAACCGCAGTGAAGACAAACCCGAAAGAACCGAAGTTTACGACATCGAAAGCGGTCGGCTGTTATTCACAATTCCCGCCGGTTTCGGTCAAAACGTGCGTTTCACATCCGACGAAAAAAATCTTTATGACGAAGAACTCGGCTCGACGAGAATCTGGAATCTCGCGTCGAAAAAATTTCTGCATATTCCAATCACGACTTATGTTACAAGCTCGGATGATATGAACGACATGTTTTCGGAATACAACACCGAACACACGTCGCTTAGTCCCGACGGCAAATTCGTCTTGAAATACGGCGGAGACATCGTATCGGTTTTCGATCTGGAAACGGGCAAGGAACTCCAAAAATTGTCTGATCCCGACCACGTTAAATACTACAAAAAAACCACTAATATCAAGAAAAGCGGGCTTCGAGAAGCGGGCTGGTCGGACGACGGAAAGTTTGTTTACGCGCTCGGCGAAAATTGGAAAACCGTCAATTTGTGGAAAGTCGCTAATTAAAATTTAAAAAAATAATCTGCAAGAAAAAATTTCGCACTCCGTTCTTTCGGGCAAGGCAAAAAGCCAAACCAAAAAGTAACGGAGTTTTTTTATGAAAGCGAAATTTACAAATCCATTAGACAATATCAAAGTTGCCAGCCCGTGTTCGCAGGATTGGGACGCGATGATCGGCACGGAAAGAAAGCGTTACTGCCGCGAATGCAAATTAAATGTTTACAATTTGTCGGGAATGACGCGCGCGGAAGCGGAAAATCTTTTATTAAATTCCGAAGGTCGCCTCTGCGTCAGATTTTACCGCCGCGCCGACGGTTCGGTTTTAACTGAGGATTGTCCGGTCGGCTGGCGGGCGATCAAACGCCGCGTGTCGAAAATGGCGGCGGCTTTCGCTTCGCTCGTTTTCGGTCTGGTCGGCGGTTTGGGTTTTAATTCGTTTCTGAAAAATTCGAACGAAACGACGGTCGGGGCGATGATTCCAAACATGGTAAATTCAAACGTGAAAATTGATAAACCGGAAATTTTGATGGGCGGAATGCCGACAAATCAGGCGATGATGGGAAATTTCACTGTTCCGAATGACGATGAAGTGGACGAAGAGCCAAAGCCTTTGATGGGAAAAGTTGCCGTGAAGAAAAATTTCTAAACGCAGGCTCAAACAAACCAGCCCCTGTTTGAACTGCAAAAAAAAGGAACACTTTTTGAAAAGTGTTCCTTTTTTATTTCATTTTTATTCTCCTACTTTTTAACAAAATAACCTTCGCGGGCGCGGATTTTGATATTCGGGCGGTTTTCCACGCCGACATTTATTTTGACGTATTTTCCCGCCGGATGATCCGAATCCGAATAATACTGCACGAGATATTGTGCGCGAAGTTCGTTTGCCAATTGTCGAAAGATCGCTTCCAAAACTTCGGTGTTTTTTCTCAGATTGGTCGAATTTTCATAATTGCTTTTCAGGTCAATCGGCAGAAACTTCGGCAGAAACGCCGTGCCGCCCGTTTCGACGGCGAATTTTTCCATATTGACCTGTCCGATCTGGCTCATCTTGTTCAGTTTGTATGAACTTCCCGCCGGATTGATCGAATAAAAAACCGTATCGGCATTTTGCAGAGATTTTAGAACCTTGTTGCGCTCGCCGATGTTCGCTTCGTCGCGTTTTTTGACGGTAAATTCATATAATTTTTTGTTGTCGAGCGTATCTATTTTTCTGCCCAAACTTCGATAACCGTCTTGAATGGCTTTGGAAATTCCCGCGCTGTTCGTGTCTTCGCCGTCCGAAATGACGACGATCACTTTCCGTCTGCCTTCGGGCGTATTTTTATCCAGATACTCGGTCGCGGCGCGAACCGTGTCGTAAAAGGCTGTGAACTGTTTGGTCGGCTGAATGCTTTTGATCGAAACACCGGCGTTCTGCGCGTTGTCGCGCGCCTTGATCATTACCGGACCTTGCCCGATAGTAAAAACCGTCGCGCGGTCTTCGGGACGCATTATGTCCTGCAAAAATTTCGCGGCGGTCAACTGCTGAAATTCGAACATCGGATTGGTCGTCGCGGAAATATCGAAAAGAAGCGCGATTTCCAGCGGCACTTTTTCCGCATCGGCAACCTCGGCGATCTCCTGTTTTCTGTTTTCTTCCAGAACGCGAAAATCATTTGCCGTAAGTCCCGTAACCGGCTGTCCAGCCGCGTCCGTTACCGAAACGGGAATCATCACGAGCCGCGATTCGATCCTGATCTCTTCGTCGTCCTGCACCGGAAGCGGCGGTGGTGGCGGCGGAAGTTTCTGTGCGAAAACGGTTAAACTCGAAAGGAATAAAAATGAAATGACGGCGGCGATTTTTTGTTTCACGGCGTTTTCCCCTTATTTTGAACTTATAATTTTGGCAGTGTTTCACAATTTATGATGAAGATTTTAACTTCGGAATAGATGAGAGATGGTAGCTGATAACTGATAGATATTTGCTTTATCTATTATCTATGATCTTTCATCTATCATCTATTCCGAAGTGTTTTTTTCATTATAAATTGTGAAACACCACCATAATTTTCAGCCGAAAATTTTCTTTGTTTAATTTATCAAACAAATCCGATTTCCGGCTAAAAAATAAGAGGGCAAAAGCCGCGAAAAAGTTTGCAGACTTTTTGCGTCAATTTGCCCCCAGTTTTTTTACCGGACGTTTATTCCTGATCGTCCGTATCGGTCGTCGTTCTGACTTCGACGTTTTGGTTCAAACCGCGGCTGACCATCAGTTTGACTTCGACGCGGCGGTTTTCCGCGCGACCTTCGCGGGTCGAATTGTCGGCAACCGCCTGAAGTTCGCCGTAGCCGTATGATTGTCCGATGCGGCGAAGCGGGATGTTATGCGTCTGGATCAGATAATCAATAACGGCTTTCGCGCGACGTTCGCTCAAAAGCTTGTTGGCTCTTTCGTTGCCGTCCGATGAAGCAAAGCCGGTTACTTCGATAATATAACCGCGCAGAGTCATCGCCGTTGTCGCAACTTCGTCCAACTGCTGTTTGGCTTCGGGCGAAAGACGCGAGCTTCCGACCGTGAAATTAACGGTCGAAGTTGACTGCACGACGTAATCGTCCAATGCGGAAATTCTCTGATTCGTCGCGTTGACACCGGCAACCGCCGCGTCAGCCGTTTCCTGAGCGGCTTTCGCGCCGCCGCGGGCGGCATTCGATATCGCCATCAATTCGTCAATCTGTCCCGAAATGCGTTCGGCATTCTGCTCGGCGGCGGTAATGCGTTCTTCCGCCGGAGCGACACGGCTGTCAATTGACTGTGCGACTTCGAGATCACTCTTGTCGAAACGAACCTTCGTCGCCGCCAGCGAACCCATATTGTCGCCGCGTCCTTCGACTTCGAGCGTCAAGCCGCGCACAATAGCCGTTACCGGATAGCTGTTTCCGCTTCCCCAGAAACTGTTCGATTTGATGCTCGTGTTCGGAGCGATCATCACCTTCGTATCAATTCCCGTAATATCGCGCACGACAAAACTGCTGTTGTCGGTAGCCACGACCGTGCCTTTGATCTTATATTTTTGTCCGGCGGTCAGATTTCTCAACTGAGCATCCTGAGCCAAAGCCGAAACAGCCAAAAAGGCTGTCATTGCGATCAAAGTAATAAAAAATTTAATTTTTCCAAACATATATGTTTTTCCTCCAATTTGCCCGATCTTCCCGTCGAAAATTCGGGCGACCTCCTTATTCTTTATAATTTTCAAACGTCGTTTTAGACGATCATCCTTTTCGGAAAGTTGTCAATAAATACGACATTTTATTAAAAACCTAATTATTCTCAACATTTACAGATAAATCCGTGATTGTTTCAGTATAATTATCGGCAAATATTGTGAAAAGTTTCCTAAAAATAAAAAAACGGGAAGATACAATCGCACTTCCCGTTTTATATCATAGATTTAGCAGTTTGAAAATTAAAAACTGAACTGCGTATTTTCGAGATAGTCTTTCATAAACGAAAGGAATTTCTCAGCGTCCGCGCCGTCAACGATGCGGTGATCGTAAGTTAGAGCGAAATACGCCATCGAGCGAATGGCGATCACGTCGTCGCCCTCGTCGGTCGTGATGACTTTCGGGCGTTTCTCGATCGTGCCGACGCAGAGAATCGCGACCTGCGGCTGGTTGATGATCGGCGTTCCGAACAATCCGCCGAAAACGCCGGGATTCGTGATCGTAAACGTTCCGCCCGCGACTTCATCGGGCATCAGTTTTTTCGCCCGCGCGCGGTCGGCAAGATCGTTTGCCGTCTGCGCCAAGCCGCTCAAGGAAAGCGAATCGGCTTTTTTGATGACCGGCACGATCAATCCCCAATCGAGCGCGACCGCCATTCCCAGGTTTATATCGCCTTTATAAATGATCTGATCGCCCGAAACCTGCGCGTTGACGACCGGAAATTTTCTCAAAGCGGCGTTGACGGCTTGGAAAATAAACGGCATAAATGTCAATTTCGTGCCGTAGCGCGATTGAAATTCAGCTTTGTTTTTCTCGCGGAACTTCGCCACGTTCGTCATATCAATTTCGTAAACGCTCGTAACATGCGCCGAAGTCTGTTTCGAAAACGTCATGTGTTCGGCGATCTTCTTACGCATCACCGACATCGGCTCAACGCGGTCGCCGACCTGTGAAGTAACTTGCGGCGCGGCGTATTCGCTCTTTTGCGCGGGTTTTGCCGACGGCGAAATCTGCGGCGCGGTCGGCGCGTCTTTTCTCAACAAATCCTGCGGGCGCAGTGCCGCGCCGGATTCGATAAACGAAAGAATATCTTTTTTCGTCACGCGACCGCTCACGCCCGAACCTTCGATGCGGGAAATATCAATGCCGTGTTCTTTGGCGATATTGCGGACAAGCGGCGAAGATTTTGTGCGGCGCAATTCTTCGAGCGAGAGTTCGCCGTTCGATTTACCGTTGCTTTTTCCATCGTCTTTTGCACCCGGACGCTGGTAATCGTAACTTCTGCCTTCGGTTTCTTCGACTTCCTGCATTTCTTCCGCCGGCAACGAAACGGTTTCCGGTTTTGTTTCCGCGCCCGCGCTCGCGGCAGATGATTTTTCTTCAACGGTCGAAACGGATTTACTGCTGACTGCTGACTGCTGACTGCTGACCGCGCTTGCGCCTTCCGCGCCGACCAAACCGACGACCGCGCCGACCTCGACTGTTTCGCCTTCATTGACGTTTATTGCAAGAAGTTTTCCGGCGGCAGGTGAAGGAACTTCCGCGTCAACCTTGTCGGTCGAAATTTCGAGCAGAGGCTCGTCCTTTTCGATCGAATCGCCGACTTCTTTCAGCCATTTCGAGACGGTTCCCTCGGTGATTGATTCGCCCATCTGCGGCATCACGATCTCGGTCGCGCCTTCGTTTGAAGCCGAAGCGGAAACCGTCTCGGTTTGTCCTTCCGCGACAGTAACGGTTTCTTTAACTTCTTCGACCTGTTCTTCGACCGGCTCATCTTTATTTTCGGCTAATTCTTCTTCCGCCGCTTCTTTTACATCAACGGCGGGCGGCGCGGAAACTTCTTCCTGACTGCTGACTGCTGACTGCTGACTGCTGACTGCCGTTTCCCCTTCCTCGCCGATCACGGCAACGACTGTTCCGACCTCGACCGTGTCGCCTTCGTTTGCCTTGATTTCCAAAAGAATGCCCGCACCCGGAGCGGGAACTTCGGCGTCAACTTTGTCGGTCGAAATCTCCAATATGTTTTCATCCTTTTCGACCCTTTCACCGACCTCTTTCAGCCATTTCGAAACAGTTCCCTCGGTGATTGATTCGCCCATCTGGGGCATTACGACTTCTACGCTCATAAATTCTCCAAATAAATTTCTATGATAAAAATTTTAATAAACTCCAAATAAATATAATCGCTTTTTCTTTTTGCAGACGCAAATGCAAGAAATTTACTCTTTAAAAGGCGGAAGCCCGCGCGTCAGCAAGGGCGGAATTTTCAACGTAAATATTCCGCCCTTGCTGACGCGCGGGCTTCTGATTTTTTATTCAGCCGTCGTCGGATCAATAATGGCTTTGATCTCGGAAATGCGGTTAGCGGGAAAACCGCTTTCGCTCGCGTGCTGTTTGATCAGGTCTTCGTTCGGCGCGATATAGACGCAGTAGATTTTATCGCCCGTCACGTAGCTCTGAACCCATTGAATATCGGTTCCCAATTTATTTAAAACATTGCAGGAAGTCTGCGACGCGCCCTGCAAATCCTGAGCTGACATATTTCCCGCGCCGGGAATATCTCGTTCGATCACATATTTCGGCATAAATTATTTCTCCTTTTTTACCTCATTTTACATCTTGAACATTCGACAACCCTGACTGTCGCGCTTTTCGATTCGGAACAAAAACCGTTACCGACATCCACGCTTGCCGTGACGATATAAGTTCCCGGCTCGGCTTTGGACAAATCCCACTCGACATTCGCGCCGTTTCCGATGATCCGACCGCCGGTAACATCATATTTATAAATCGTTTTAAGCTCGTCTTCAACATTCGTTAATGTCGAAACTTTTATAAAGCCTTCTTCATCAGAACAAGATTTTCGTTTCTTTTTTGAAGATAATTGACAAACTTCGAAAGTTTCTTCTTGATCTGTATTTATACTATTAACGACTCCGGGCGGATAGCCTTCGCCGGAAATTTTCGGACATTCGACAACATAGACGGTTCTCGTTTTAGTTTCTCCGCAAATTCCGCAGCCGTCGTCAACTCCGGCAGTGATCGTGTATTCGCCGGGTTCGGCATTCGACAAATCCCAAATCACTTTCTTGCCTTCACCGATTATTTGTCCAGCCGAAACTTTGTAATGATAAACAAGAGTATCCCCATGTGGATCGCTTGCTTCCGTCCAAATGTCAATTTGTTCTTTATTTTCCGAACATCTCGATTCTTTTGAATCGCAGTTAATAAATACAACGTTTTGACTCAGATTTAGTCTGTCAACATTTGCGGGAAAACTGTCTCTGAAAACATTTTTATAAAATCCCGTTGAATGGATCGAGCCGTTAAATTGAAAATATCGTGCCGAAAGATCGGAACAAAATAATACTGTCGTAATTAAGATTAAAACCCATTTCTTGAGAGCGGGCATAATTTTTCTCCTTTTTGTTCAAAAATTATAGCACCGATTTCGGCAATTTACCGATTAAAAAATAAAAGATACAATAATTCGTAAAAATTCTAAAAAAACATATACCGATGAAAAAAATCTTAAATCTTAAAATCGCGCTTTTTTTGTTAATTGCGGCGGCAAATACCTTTGCCCAGCAGACCGCATACAAACCGACCGAAGTTACCGAACGGGATTACGACCGCGCCGCGCGGATGCTTTCGTTTAGCACGAACGCGCTCGTTGACCGCGCAGGTGTCCGCCCGAACTGGCTGCCCGACGGCAGATTCTGGTATCAGGTCTTAACGCCGACCGGCAGAGAATACGTTCTGGTCAATCCGGCAGACGGAACGCGGACGGTCAGATCGAATCCCGGCGAACTCGGCGTTTCGCCGCCGCCCGCGCGTCCGGCGACGATCAAGGAAGGCGATCCGCCGATGGTCATCTCGCCCGACGGCAAGAAGGCGGCTTTTATCCGCGATTGGAATCTATGGATGCGCGACCTTTCGACCGGGAAAGATTTTCAACTGACCTCCGACGGCGTGGAAAATTACGGCTACGCGACCGACAACGCGGGCTGGCGCAAGAGCGAACGCCCGATCATCCGCTGGTCGCCCGATTCGAAAAAGATCGCCACTTATAAACAAGACCAAAGAGCCGTCAGCGATATGTATCTCGTAACGACGAACGTCGGCGCGCCGAAGCTCGAAAAATGGAAATATCCGCTTCCGGGCGAACCGATCATCACGATCGAGCGCGTCATTATCGAAACCGACACGCCGCGCGTCATACGCCTGCAGATGCCGCCTGACGCGCGCCGTTCGACGCTCTGCGACGACATCACCTGCGACGGCAGTTTCACCGATACCGAATGGAGCGCGGACTCAAGCAAGCTCGCCTTCGTTTCCTCGACGCGCGATCACAAACAGGCGAATCTCCGCGTCGCCGATGCCGAAACGGGCGCGGTCAGAGAGATTCACGAAGAAAAAGTCCGCACGCAGTATGAATCCGGTCAGGGCGCGGTCAACTGGCGTTACCTGCCCGCGACGAACGAATTCATCTGGTATTCGGAAAAAGACGATTGGGGACACCTGTATCTATTTGACCTGAACAACGGGCGTTTGAAAAATCAGATCACGCGCGGCGATTTTGTCGTAACGGAGATCGTCAAGGTTGACGAGAGAAACCGCCGGATATATTTCAATGCGCTCGGACGCGAACAGGGGCGCGACCCGTATTTCAGTCATTTCTACAGCGTTGATTTCGACGGCAAGAATCTCAAACTCCTCACGCCAGAAGACGGCAATCATCAGGTTTCGCTTTCGCCCGACGGCAGATATTTTGTTGACACCTTTTCCAAACCCGATATGCCGCACACCGTTCTTCTGCGCGATATGACGGGCAGACAGATCGCCTTTATCGAAAAGACGGACATCTCGCGCCTGACCGCGACGGGCTGGAAACCGCCGACTCCGGTAACGGTCAAAGACCGCAACGGCAAATGGGATCTATACGGCTTGATGTTCACGCCGACGAATCTCGATCCGAAAAAGAAATACCCGGTCGTCAATTACATCTATCCGGGACCGCAGGGCGGCGGTGTCGGCACGCGCAATTTCGGGACGGCGCGCAACGACAATCAGGCTCTGGCGGAACTCGGCTTTATCGTCGTCGCCATTGACGGCACGTGCAATCCCGACCGCTCGAAATCTTTCCACGATTCATGCTACGGCAATATGGCGGACAACACGCTCGAAGACCAGATCGCCGGTCTGAAACAGCTTGCACAAAAGTATCCGTATATGGATTTAGACCGCGTCGGCGTTTGGGGACATTCCGGCGGCGGTTTCGCTACGGCGGCGGCGATGTTCCGCTATCCCGATTTTTACAAAGTCGGCGTGTCGCAGTCGGGCAATCACGACAACCGCAACTACGAGGACGACTGGGGCGAACGCTACATCGGCTTGCTCTCCGGCGACAACTACGAGAAACAGGCAAACCAGCTTTACGCCAAAAATCTGAAAGGCAAACTGATGCTCGCGCACGGCGGAATGGACGACAACGTGCCGCCCTATAACACCTATCTCGTCGTTGACGCTCTGATCAAAGCCAACAAGGATTTCGACCTGATAATTTACCCGAACGCCCGCCACGGCTACGGCGCGGACAATTTCTATATGACGCGCCGCCGCTGGGATTACTTCGTCGAACATCTCCTCGGCGCAAAACATCCGAAGGAATACAAGATACAAATAAAACAAGACCCGCGGATGTCGGCGCAATGATCGAAATGACCAAATCAATTGCCACTAGCTTCAGCTAGTGGATGAGTTTGAAATTTGATAAACGGCTTTAGCCGAATTTCTGAAAGATAAAATATCCTTATTGCTTTAGCCGCATTTTGCGCTAAAGCAATAAGGATCGGTAATTTTTTAAAAGTTTGGCTAAAGCCTTGTTTCTTACTTTTCGCCCTCCACTAGCTGAAGCTAGTGGCAATTGATGGCAAACAATTTTAGAAAACCCTTTCCCCCGCATAAAATCCCGCAAAAAATCCCCGAAAAATTTTTCTTGTAATTTCAAAAAAATGGTGCTACTCTCTTTAGCAAATTACCCGAAACCGCTAAATCTCAGATTTCAACCCCCGCAGCTTCGCGTGTTTAAAATCTGCGATAAAGCGTTTTGAATAAAGGCTCTTTGACATCGTAAATACGGCTTTTAACAGTAAATAAATTCACTTCTACTTTGAATAAACAAAGGCTGACAATCAATAAACGGCTGATGACAGGCGATAAATCGAAGGTTACATCGAATAAACGACAGATTACATTCGATAAATCGCAAGTTACAGTTAATAAATCGTTGGTTACATCGAATAAATTTAATGTTACAGACAATAAATCGAGTATTACATTCGATAAATTCAATGTTACATCGAATAAATTGCACGTTACATTCGGTAAATTGCGCATTACATTCAATAAATCGCGCATTACATTCGACAGATCAACGACTCCGACAAGCAGATCAGGGCGGGCAGTCAATAAAAACAAGCGGGCAGTCAAACACCAAAGGCTTTCAAAGCCTTATCTCCAAAGACCTTGCCGAAAGCATTTCCCGGCATTAAATCTTTGCGGGATTACATTCTGAAACGACCACTTCAACCACAAATAGGAGGTAATCAAGTAAAGAAATGAAAAACAGACAGGAAGCCCAGATTACGATGTTCAGAGCGGTTGAAACGCATTGCAACGATAACTCTTCGATTATCGCCGCTGTTCCTGCGTTCCAAACGGCATTTAACGAATTCAAGACAAAACTCGCGGAAATTCTCGCGGTCGTCCAACTGCGCGACGCATCGCTGGCGGGCATCACCGCCGGAAAAAACCATCTGAAAGAGGCGCTCAGCCGTCAAACGGCGGACATCGCCGGAATAATCTACGCCTACGCGGCGACGACCAACAACGAACCGCTCAAAGCCGAAACGAATCTGAGCTACAGCAAGCTCCTGCAAACGCGCGACGACGAACTCGCCCCGCGCTGTCAGAACATCCACGCCCGCGCCGACGAAAACAAGACGGAATTAGCCGACTACGGCATCACGGCGGCAACACTGACGGCACTGCAAACGGCGATAGACAATTACAAGACGGAAACCCCGAAAACGCGCACCGCCCAAAGCCGCCGCAAAACCCAAACCGCGAATCTCGACCACCTGATCAAAGACGCGACCGGCATTTTAAAAACCCGTATGGACAAACTCGTCGCCAATTTCAAAACCGCCCACCCCGATTTCGTCGCCGCCTACGAAGCCAACCGGATAATAATTGACCCGGCAACGACAACCACGCAATTAAAAGGCAAAGTAACCGCCAAAAACACGGGCGACCCCGTAAAAAACGCGACAGTAACAGTAGTCGAAACAAACACGACCGCCAAAACCGATTCGTCGGGCGAATACCAAATAAAACCGCTCTCCCCAAACACCTACACCATCCGCGTAACCGCCACCGGCTTTCAGGATTTTGAACAAGACGAAGTCGAGGTGAAATTGGGCGTGGTTAATAAGTTGGATGTGGAATTGGTAAATAATTAGAAAATAAGTCTAAAACAGCATTATGAAAATTCCTAAAATAATAACTTTTATTTTTATAATAGCCCTATCGGTAGTTGGAATAGCTCAGACAATTGTATTTTTATCAATACCTTCTGATGAAGAAAAACTCAATCAAGAATTTCAGTCTTGTGGTATTGAAGACTTACGCAAGAAACTTGATTCAACAGAGGTAAATAAATTCATTCTTATTGTAGTCGGGGATGGCGTTTATGATGAAACACCTTCAAAAATGAGACCATATTCTTCCAATTATGCTCAGGGTTGGGATTTATACGAAGGTGTTAAGCTCGCAACCAACAACAATTTATTTAAAGATATTGAGAATTACGTTCATATACTTTATGTTGACGATGGAGGAGAAAATAGATGTGCTGAATTAATAAGTCAGGAAATCATTAAATCTCCAAAAGTTATAGGAGTTATTGGACATGCAACTTCAGCCACGACACAAATAGCTTTGGAAAACTATCGTAAGGGAAATATTCCACTTATCATTCCAACAGCAACTATTCCCTCGCTTCTCAAAAATTGTAACAAAAGTTGTTTTCGGCTTCCCTCAAATGATTCAATTCAGGCAAAAGTAATCGCCGATTTTGCAGTTGAAGATTTAGAGGGTGAAAACATTTATCTCGTTTGGGACGATTCCGCGGCTGCTAGAGACTATTCCAACTATTTACAGCAAGAAATTATTAATCTGATAGGCGGTAAAATAAAATTCAGACAGCCAATTTCATTTAGACCAATGAATTATGAGTATTTATTAAAGAGCATTGCATTTAGCGAGCCTGATGTTTTGATCTTTTGTGGTTACGGTTCAATGGCGAGAGAGTTTTTTAACGGACTTCGTTTTGAATATAAGGATAAAGAACAATTAAAGAAACCAAGAGTAATTTTATCTGACGGAAATAAGATATCGGATATAAAGGATGTTTCAATTAATTTTAACTTTGAAACTTACCTGACTTTTCCAAGCGAGAAACCCGAAAATAAACCCCAATTTAAATATTTTAAGCCTGAAACTCCTCCTGAGGAACATGAAAAAATGATGCACGAAAAATCTTATGAAATATTTGGCTATGATGCTTTAATTTTATTTTCCTATGCCTTTAAAGAAAACAAATCTAAAAGCGAAATTTCAAGAAAATCGTTAATTGAATATTTAGAAAAAGAAAGTGATAGTAATCACTTCAATTACAAGTATAAATTTGATAAAGGAGAAAATACTGAATCACGATATTTTATTTATTCAGTTGATAATGACTCAGTACTAAAAAGTTATGATAATAACTATCTTTCAGATTTATTCAAACCTAAAATTCCTCCTAAGCCTATTATTAAATTCATAACTAGATATGGAGAAATAAATCAGGAGCAAGAGGAGTCAAAACTCAGAAGTGTAGTTGAAAGACTAAAAAAAGGCAACGAAAAAGATCGTGTTCTAATTTTCATCTCAAATGATGGAACAGAAGATTCTACTCAAACTAAATCTCGTTTGAATAATATCTATAACTATCTCGTTAAATCCAACGAAATTGATGAGAATCGAATTTTGTTAGGTGATTCGCAAGTAAAAAGAAAAGAAACCCAAATTTGGTTGATTCCTGAAGGTAACGACGATCCACAATTTAAAAACCTAAAGTCAATAAAAACTGAGTCTTCTGGTCAAAATGTATCTTCATCAAAACCAAAATAAATTTCGTTAAAGCAATGAGTTTCCAATATCAAATAGCTGGATTTCCAGCATCATAAAACTGACAAATTGCAAAAATCAAAAATCAATAAAAAGTGAAATGAAAGAAACTTTGAATAATTTTAATGAAACACTGGATGACATTTTCGCCTATATAAGAATAGGAAGCGATAAGAAATTGCTAATTTTTGATTTTTCAATTTGGGGTATGATTTTATACGATTTATTTGCAATTAAGAGTTTGCGTCTGGATGTTTATCACCTTTCTTTTATTCAAAATATTTGGGAAAATTTTAGTATCAAATACATCAGTATTGCTGTTCTGCTAATCTATATTCCACCGATTCTTATTGCTTCTTTAAATTTTTTGTTACGGGATACCAGACCTTTTAGAAATACTCTCCCCACACGATATAAAAACATCATTTTTATAATACATTTCATTACTGCTATTGGATTGTCCTTTTTTATGTCAATTTCAAGTGAGTTGCAGCTTCTTTCAGGAGAAAAAAGAATCTTCGACAGTTCGGGCGGATTTTCTTCATCTACCTCTGAATATACGCCACTTTATTCTACTTTACTCATTATATTAGCTACTATACCTTCTCTAGGAATTATAATAACTACTATAGGTAAATTTTTTTCTGACCGCAAGAAAAATTCTAAGGAAGAATTTACACTTTGGTTTAACTTAGCTGACACATCAAGGGATTATTTTCCTAAAGAAAGAGGCGATTTAATATTTGTAAATACAGCTTCTATGGCTCCTTCAATAAATTGGGTAAATAAAAGAGAAGAATCATTACGAAACTTATATCAAAAGAAAGTTCCTACTTCTGATGATGCAAGAACCTATCTAAAAGAATGTTCCGAAGATAGCAGAGAGTTTTTACGTGAATATCTATTTCAGGATACTTCCGATAAATCAACATTTTCAATTGAATTTTTACCTGGAACAAGTAGAGGATTGGAAGTAGGATTAACCCATATAGAAAATGTTGAAAAAATCATTCTGTCTCCCTATGAACATCCTGGTCAATACAATGTTGTAAAATGGTTTGCCGGATTGAAGCAAAACATTGATCACACAATGCTTGAAATGAATCACTTAAAATTAAATGACCAATGGGATACACAAAAAAAATGGTTGATTAAATCAATAAATGACGCACTACCTACCGCAACAGATAAAAAAGTTGCTGTATTATTAAGCGAAGTTCATTATGTTACTGGATTATACATTAACGTAAAAGAGATAATGGAAGAGTTACGTCCAGATCATAGAAATTCTAACATTGTTTTCATTATTGATGGTTCTCAATCAGTAGGTAATCTTAAAAAACCATTTAATGATTTTAAGGACTGTTTACATAATGGGGATTTTTATTATTTCAGCGCGCATAAATGGCTGTTATCGCCAAATACTTGCGGAGTATTGGTTGCTAAGCAAAATGACGACCGACGTAAGATAACACCTTATGACATCTTTGGAAAAAACCTGCCAACCGCAACAATTGATCCTGGAGTTATATTCGGTATTAATGCCAGTCTAGAATATTTAATTGGAAATAACATGTTTCACTTTAATAAATTTTATGAGAAATCACAGTTGTTGAAAACATATTTTAAAGAAAGAATCATAGAACGATTTGAAATAATTGAATCACAAACTAAAGAAATGAATGAAAGCAATTTCATTGCTTTACGACCAAAAAAAAGTTTTAAGTGGAAAGATAAGAACGTTCATGAATTTTGGAAAGAGATTACTCAAGCAGGCGTTGATCTCACTTTGATTCATCCAACTGAAACAGGTGATAAAACTTGGTGGTTAAGGATTTCATTTCCTTACTTTTTACAACTTCACTCACTAAAACAATTAATTAGACATCTTAACAATAGAGTATTTAATGTTAACAAATAGTGAAAAATTACAGATTGAATTTTGAAACTTTTAATATGTTGCTTTATACAAATTAATATATTTTTTCATTTAAAATCTATGGATTAAACCCGCCGATCTTTGCGTCGGGCTGTAAAATCTTCACGGCTTCTTCGATCTTTTCCGACGCGCCGAGCAAAACCAGAATATCGTCTTCTTTAAAAATGTATTCCGCATCGGGATTGACTTCCGTTTCGCCTTCGCGGACGACGGCGATTAATGTTACGCCGGTTTCGTTGCGGAGGTTTAGTTCGGTGAGAGTTTTGCCGATGGCGGGCGAGGTTTCCGTTAATTTGACATTTTCGGTGGTTGCCGCCGTCAGGGCGGCGTTGAGATTTGCCATTTTTACTTCCGTTAAATTCGGCGAGCGGAGCATTCGATAACCTTTGCGGCGAATCTCTTCGATCTGGCTTTCGATGACCGGGCGGGCAACGCCGTAACGCTGTAAAACGCGGGCGAAAATCTCGATGCTCGTTTCGAATTCTTCGGGAATTACTTCGTC
>JBGTSF010000086.1:0-18284 GCA_041940425.1 Pyrinomonadaceae bacterium | reverse complement strand
CGTATAATTCGACCGAAAGATTCAAGCCGGTCTGACCGCCGACCGTCGGCAGCAGCGCGTCGGGCTTTTCCTTTTCGATGATCGCCGTCAAAGTTTCGACCGTTAAAGGTTCGATATAAGTTTTGTCGGCAATTTCCGGGTCGGTCATGATCGTCGCCGGATTGGAATTAACTAAAACGACTTCGAAGCCCTCGCTCCGCAAAGCGCGGCACGCCTGCGTTCCCGAATAATCGAACTCGCACGCCTGCCCGATGACGATCGGACCCGAGCCGATGATAAGAATTTTTTTGATGTCTGTTCGTTTTGGCATTTTTAAGAAAGATGTTTTCGGAAAATTATAACCGAAAATATTTTTTACAGCGACTTTCAAACCTAAAGAGTTTTTCCGTTTTTATGAAAGTTTTCCGAAAAAAAACTCATATATATATGAGAGCGTTTTTTAGTCGAGTGCGGTTCAAACTTTACAAAAAAACGTTTCGAAATAAATTTTTGGAAAAGGAGTCAACTGATATGAACAAGAAGAAATGGCTGATCATACTCTATATGGTCGGGGACAACAATCTCAGTGAAGATATGGTTTGGGGACTTGCGGAACTGAAAAAAAAGGCGAAAAGGCTGAAGGATAATTTTGTTTTCCTGGCTTATTACGACGGCGGTTCGCCCTTCAAACCGCCGCGGGCGATTGACTTTACGCATGGCGAAGAATTCGTCGTCATAGATGCCGAAGGTCGCTCGCTTTCGCCGGTTGATCTCGAACTAGCCGCCTCGCCCGAAACCATCTGCCGGTTTGTCGAACAATGCCTCAGACAGATCCGTTCCAAAGAGATCGAGATCGAAAATTACGCGATGATCTTTTCGGGACACGGCGACGGTTTTCAGCGTTCCTCCTTTATGCAGGATGAAAATCCCGAAACTTTTATTACTATTCCCGCTTTCAGAAACGCGCTGGAAAACGTCATCGAAAGCCGCGACGGTCTGAACAAAAAGAAATTTTCCATTCTCGGACTCGACTCCTGCGTGATGAATACGCTCGAATTCGTCTATGAAGTAAGAAACACCGCCGATTATCTCGTCGCCTCGCAGGGCTTTGTACCGTCTTCGGGCTGGGATTACGAGCAGTTGATCGAAGAATTGGGAAAAGCCGATCCCGGCGATAAACAGTCCGTTGCCGAAGCCTTTGTCAACGCATTTATGAAAGCCAATGCCGATTACGAATTTTTCAGCGGTCGGTCGGTTGATTTGACCGTCTGCCAACTCGGTGAGAAAGCCGAAGCCGTCAAACGTGAGGTTTTCGATCTGGCTTCCGCGCTGACCGAATCTTTAGACAGCCGGGCGAAAGACATCATACTCAAAAGCCTCTTAAATGCTCAATGGAAATGCCAGTCGTTCGTCTTCGACCAATGCGTTGACATCGTTGATTTCTGCGCGCTTTTGAAAAAAGACTGCGACCGTCAACTCAAAGAATCGAGATTCGTTCTCGGGCTTTTGAAAACTTCCCCTACGTCCGCCGTCCGGCAGCAACAGCGGCATCAGGAAATCGCCGCCAACCTGAAAAAAATCGCCCTCGGCTGTAAGAAAGTAATCGAAGCGGTGCAAAACTGCGTCCGGGCAAGCGCGAATCTCGGCACGGAATTTCAGCACGCCAACGGGATTTCGCTGTTGTTTCCATGGTCGGATTACGCCTTCAAGTTGATCCGCGAAAAATATAAACTCCTCGATTTCGGCGGCAAACAAATTTCCGAAAATCGGCTTCGGCTCGCGGGCTGGGCGGTGTTTTTGGAAAAATATCTCGACGAAACCGTGCGCGGCGTTTTTATCCCGAAGGGAAAACGTCTGTCGCCCGATCTGCTGAAAAAAATCACAAATCTTTTAGGTCGGGGCGTTCCGGTTGAAAACGGTGTTACAATAGGAGCGTTTGAAGCAAAACTGAATCCGCCCGGGCGTTTGAATCCGCCGGGAAGATTGAATCCGCCCGGCAGAATGACGACCAGTTCGTTTCTCGAATCGTTTCGGAAAGTCAAAAATTTCCCCTGGTGGCAGATCGAAGATTTGATTGATGAAACGGATGAGTTTAACGATAATACCAGGAGATTGGACAATAATCTCGAACGCATACTGACGCCCGGTTCCGAAAGTTAATAAAAGATGTCAACCAGATTTGTTTTAGCTGTCGTGCTGGCATTCTGTTTCGTAAACGCATTTGCGGAACAGAATGCCGCGGCTGCCGAACAAAACGCCCGGCGGACCGAAGCCGAAGCCCGCCGTTTCAGTCTTGAATGGAATCACCCGGCGACCGACCGCGCGGTTGAGCTGTATCTGGAATCTTTCGATGCCTGGAGCGGTTTGGGAAATTTCGGAAAGGCGGTTTTCTGTCTTCGCAAAACCGGGCAGTTGAAAATTCTGCTCGGCGAAAAATACGAAGCCGAAAAGGTTTTTAAAAAGGCTCTGGCTTTATCAAACAAACACAAAATCGTTGATGAAAAAATAAAAATACTTTCCGCGCTTTCGCTTTTGGCTTCGGATGAAGGCAGAATCAATGAAAGCGAAAATTATCTTAGCGAAGCGTTAAACTCCAAAACTCAGACGACCGATCCTTCGGCTCACGCCGCCGCGCTGGCGAGTGCCGGTGAGTTTCATCTCTACCGCAAAAATCCGGCATTGGCGGTCGAATATTTCGAGCAGTCGCTCGCCGAATGGCAAAAAACCGCCGAACTTGAAGGCGAAGCAAATACGCTTCTGCTTGCCGGCTACGCTTTTATCGAGCAGGAAAATTTCGGCGCGGGCATCAAAAAAATGCAAGCCGCGCTCGAAAAATGGCGCGAAGCCGGAAATCTTCGCGGACAGGCTCTGACCTTTACCGGGCTTGGTCTGGCGCATCTTTTGACGAACGAGAAGCAGAAGGCTCTGGATTTTTACAAACAAGCCGAGCGGATGTTTCCGCCGGATCTGGATTATTTTGAAAAAGCGGTTCTCTCAAACGGCATCGGCGCGATCTATGAAGATTACGGCGAACGGGAACTTTCGCTCGATTACCGGCAAAAAGCTCTTGAGCTTTACGGGAAATCGGGAAATCTTTACGGTCAGCTCGCCACGCTTCCGAGTCTGGCGGTTTTGAGCAGTCTGACGGGCGAAAAGGAAAAAGCCCTCGATTACGCGAAACAGGCGACGCAACTCGCCGAAGATTTAAACGCTCCGTATTATCTGGCGATCATCAGAAAAGAACTGGGCAATTTTTATCTCGAAGCAGAAGATTTCCCGAACGCGCTCGGCAGTTATCAAAAAGCTCTCGCGCATTTTGAACAAACCGGCTTCCGGCGCGAAGTCGCGCTCATCAAAAACAAGCTCGGAGAATTGTTTCTGCTTCAAAACCGGCGCGATAAAGCGCGGTCGCTGTTCGATTCCGCGCTTGAAATTCACCGCCGCGTCGAAAACAGATTAGGCGAAGCGCAGACGCTTTTCAATCTTGCGCGGCTCGAAACGCTCGAAAACAACCCGGAAAAAGCCCTCACATACAACCGCGCGTCGCTCGATCTGACCGAAACGCTTTCGACCGATGTCGTGAATTCGAATCTCAAACGAACGTATCTTTCAAACGTCTTCGAAAGATACGATCTCTACATAAATATTCTGATGAATCTGCAAAAACAAAAGCCGGACGGAAATTTTGCATTGACGGCTCTGCAGGCGGCGGAAAAATCGCGCGCGCGTTCGATCCTTGAAAACCTGTCGCTGTCGGAAGCGAATTTCGTCAAGGACGCGGATGCGGAAACGGTCGAATCCGAAAAGCAAATCCGCGTTTCGCTCAATCTCAAATCGGATAAACTGACCGATCTTTTAAGCCGGAACGCGGAAAAAGCCGAGATTGACAAACTCGAAAAGGAAATCCGCCAACTCGAACACGAACTTGAAGAAATCCGGGTTAAACTCAAACAGGCAAGCCCGATCTATTCGGCGGTCAAAAATCCTCCGCCGTTCGACATCCGCGAATTTCAGAACCGGGTTTTGGATGAAGAATCGCTTCTGTTCGAATTTTCGTTCGGCGAGCGGGAAAGCTATCTCTGGACGGTCGGCAAAAACGAATTTGATTTTTACGTTCTTCCGCCGCGTGAACAGATCGAAACGAGGATCAAAAAACTGCGCGAACTGTTGGCGGAAAGAGAACTTCGGGAAGGCGAAACGGTCGAAGATTATCAAACGCGGGCGGCGCGCGCCGAAACCGTCTATCGGCAGGAAGCGCGTCTTTTAAGCCGCGACCTGTTCGCGCAGATTTCTTCTAAAATCGCCGGAAAACGGCTGATCATTGTTCCCGACGGGAAACTTCATTATTTTCCCGTTGCCGCTCTCCCTCTGCCGGGTTCCGAATCGGACGAACCGCTGCTTCTGTCCAATGAAACGCTTTACGAGCCGTCGGCGCAGACGCTTTTACTGCTCAACAAAATCCGTCATCAAAATTTTGAAGATACGAAACATTTGCTGGTTTTCGCCGATCCCGTCTTTACCGCCGAAGACGCGCGCCTGCAAACCGGAAATCATCAGGATGAAACTCCAAAAACCGAACAGACCGGCGGTTTCCGGTTCGCCGAATCGCTGACCGGTCTGGCGCGCCTTGCCGCTTCGGAAATTGAAGGTCAGGCGGTTACAAAAATTGTCGGAACGGCGGAAACACGGCTTCTTTCGGGATTTTCGGCGACGCGCGAAAATGCTCTCGATCCCGGAATTTCAAAATATAAGATCATTCATTTCGCCACGCACGGGATCGTCAACGAAGAGCGTCCCGAACTTTCGGGTATCGTTCTTTCCGCATTCAATCCGCGGGGCGAACGGCTCGAACAGATCGTCCGCCTGCACGACATTTACGGAATGAGTCTGAACGCCGATCTGGTGGTTCTAAGCGCGTGCGATACGGCGGTCGGCAAACAGATCAAAGGTGAAGGTTTGTTGAGTTTGAACAACGCCTTTTTGTCGGTCGGCGCGAAATCGGTGATGTCGAGTTTGTGGAAGGTCGAGGACAACGCGACGCTCGAATTGATGAAAAATTTTTACGAAGCGATGGCAAACGACCGGCTTACGCCGTCAAAAGCCCTGCAAAAAGCGCAGATCAAACTGCGGCAGGACGCGCGTTTTCAATCGCCGTTTTACTGGGCGGCATTTACCGTGCAGGGCGATTACCGGAATGTGCCGGACGTTTCGGGAAATTTTGACCGGTGGCTCTATCTTTTGCCGGTTCCCGTGATTTTATTAATTGCTTTTGCGGGATTTTGGCTTATTCGACGGCGAAATAGTAAGTAACCGGCGAATCCTCAGCGTTCGGGTTTTCGATTTTTATCTGATACTGCCCTTTCGATAAAACCGATTTCGGCAGAAGCAGACGAATTTCCTGACCGCTCGCGTTTTGATAAACACGGATTTCCGGCTGACGGAAAACCGTTTTTTGATCTCTGACAAGCTCGGCTTCGAGCCGTTTATTTTCATTCAAATTAAAGGGCAGAGCCAGACGAAAAAAGATTCTGCCGGTCAGATTTTCCGCCTTCAGCCTGCTTCCCGCGCCGGAATCGCGGAACGCGCCCTGCATCAGATTGACGGTCGTCAGCGATGCGTAATCCGCCGGATTTGCTAAATTCTCGTTGTTTAAAGCCGCGTATTCCTTTTCCAAAACCGTCAGTTTTTCGGGCGGATAATAAAAATAAAAACCTATAGCCAAAAAAACTATGAGTAAAACCGCGGGAACGAGCGCGGCAAAACGCCAATCGAAAATAAACGGGCGTTTGATTTTGCCCTTCCCGTTTTCCGAAAGATCGCTGTCTGTAACAGGATTTTCGGCTTGAAACCGCTTTTTGGCATACTGCCGGAAAAAGGTAATTTCTTCCAAAAGCTTTTCCCGGGCGTCGCAAACCAAAAAATTTTCGTAAAAGAGTTTTTCTTCGGCGGGCGACAGATTCTTTTCCAAAAAATCTTCGATCAGTTCGTTTTCGGCGATCAGGAGATTTTCTTCAAACGTTTTATCAGAGATGATCCGCTGACCGATTTCCTCACCGGCTGGCTCGTCAAGGCTTCCCAGAAGATATCTTTTTAGATGTAAGTTTGTAATCTGCATAACTGCCTCTATATTGTAATGACAAAAATCGTAAAAATTTTACAATTTTTTTTTCATACAATTTTCGATGCATTCGGCTAAGACGCCCCGCATACGAAAAATTCTGACCTGTAAAGTACTCAGCTTACAGCCGATACGGGCGGCAATTCGTTTCCTAGCCGCCGATTTTTTTTCTTTTTCCAAAGCGTAATATTCGATAAAGGCGTTTCTTTCCTCATCCGAAAATCTGTTCAGACATTTTTTAAGACATTCGGATTTCGGTTCTTCCGAATTTTCATCCGACCCGGTAATTCCCCCGCCTGGTTCCGGGTAATCAATTAATTTTTCAGCTTCCCAGTTTTCTCTTCTAAAATTTTCCAAAAAAATATTCGAAGCAAATCCGTAAAAAACGGAAATCTTTCTCGTATTTTCGGATTCGTCAAAAGACGGAATCTTTGCGGCGACGCGGTTCAGGACTTGATCGGCGAGAGTCGGCGGGTCGGTACAGCCTTTGAATCGAAAAAACCTGATTAAACCGTCGCGGATTTCATTATATTCCGCCGCGGCTTTCTCGCGGTCTTCGCTAAGCCATCTAAGGAGAGTTTCAAACTCTTCGGATTTTATGCTGGAAATGTTATTCATTTGCCGGTGCAGTTTCTGAAGTCGTTTGCAGAAATATCATAAATACGCCGTAATTTACAAATCAAAACAGCCAAATCCGGTAAAATTTCAGCTTTCGCGTCAATTTTTTTTTGTTAAAAACGACCGGGGAAACAATCCGAATTCCGGCTCGAAGTTTTTCCCATTTCGAGCCGAATACAAATACTTTTCTATGATACCGAAAAATCAGTTGAAATACCCGCGTCTTTTGTGGATAATGTCCCGCGTGGGTCATCCATTCATAACCTTATAAATATCTGGAGCAACAAATGAAATTTCACCTTACTTTGTTTTATTTACTTTTTATTTCGACATTCACTATTTTCGGACAGGAAAAAGCGATCAAAGCGTATAACCGCGGCGTGGAACTGCAAAACAGCGGGCAGACTGAAGCGGCGATTGCCGAATATGACAGGGCGATCTCGATCAATCCGAAATTTTTGGACGCTTACAATAATCGCGGCAATATCAAACTCGAACTCGGCGATATTCAAGGCGCGCTTGCCGATTACAACAAAGTCATCGAACTCGATCCGAACAGAACGACGACGATCTATAATCGCGGCGTGATCTATCTGCAGTTGGAAAAATACGACGAGGCGATCGCCGATCTGACAAAGGTCATCCAACTGCGTCCGGGATTTGCCGATGCCTTTCTCAATCGCGGCAACGCCCGCCAGTATAAAGGCGATTATAAAAACGCGGTTGCGGACTACGACGAAGCGGTCAAACTTTCGCCCGGCGGTTACGAAGTTTATTACAATCGCGGTCTCGCCTATCAAATGTTGAAAAACAACAACGCGGCGATTGCGAATTTTACGAAAGCCATCGAAATATTTCCCGGCTACGCGCAAATCTACCTGTCGCGGGCGATGGTTTTTGAAGAGATCAACAAAAATTTTTCTTTGAACGACTACACGAAAGCCATCGAACTCGACGAAAATCTCGCGCAGGCATATGCCCGCCGCGCCTTGATCTATCTCGAACGCGGAAAAACCGCCGATGCCGCGCGCGATTTCGACAAAGCGTTTTCGCTCGACGCGAATTTGAAACGGGAATACGCCGAAGTTTACAAGCGGATAAAAAAATAATTCGTTCGCGTTTAAGCCAACTGCATTTCCCTTTCGCGCAAATATTTGATGCGGTCGCGGATTTCCGCCGCCTGCTCGAATTTCATATCTTTGGCGGCTTGGCGCATCTCGCCTTCCAATTGCTGGATCGTCGCTTTTAATTGTTTCGGCGAATATTCCTCGAATTTTTCGAGTTCGAGCGGGACTTTGAAATAATCGGCTTCATAGGCGGTAACGAGCGTCGCGTCAATCGCTTTGACAATGGTCGTCGGCGTGATGCCGTGTTCGTCGTTGTATTCTTTTTGAATTTCGCGGCGGCGCGCGGTTTCGTCCATCGCCAGTTTCATTGATTTTGTAATCTTATCGGCATACAGAATCGCTTTGCCTCCGGCATTTCGCGCGGCGCGTCCGATGGTTTGAATCAGACTGCGTTCGCTTCTTAAAAAACCTTCCTTGTCGGCATCGAGTATCGCCACGAGCGACACTTCCGGCAGATCCAAACCTTCGCGCAAAAGATTGATGCCGACCAGAACATCGAATTCGCCGCGCCGCAGATCACGCAAAATTTTTATTCTTTCCAAAGTATCAATATCCGAATGCAGGTATGTAACTTTTACGCCGACTTCCGCAAAATATTCCGAAAGATTTTCCGCCATCTTTTTTGTCAAAGTCGTTACCAAAACACGCTCATTTCTTTCGCTTCTCAAACGGCATTCCTCCAGCAGATCGTCAATCTGCCCGCGCACCGGACGAACTTCGACAACCGGATCGAGAAGTCCGGTCGGGCGGATGATCTGTTCGATAATTTCCCCGCCGGATTTTTCGAGTTCATACGGTCCGGGCGTGGCGGAAACATAGATCGTCTGCCCGACACGCGCTTCGAATTCTTCGAAACTTAGAGGACGGTTGTCCATTGCCGACGGCAAACGAAAACCGTATTCGACCAACGTGCTTTTGCGCGAACGGTCGCCTTTATACATCGCGCCTAATTGCGGGATCGTCTGATGCGATTCGTCTATGACCATAATCGAATCTTCGGGCAGATAATCCAAAAGTGTCGGCGGCGGCGCGCCCGGCGGTTTGCCTGTCAGATGCCGCGAATAATTTTCGATGCCGCGGCAAAATCCCATCTCCTTGATCATTTCCAGATCATACATCGTGCGCTGGTGAAGTCGCTGAGATTCGACGAGTTTTCCCTGTTTGATCAATTCTTCTTCCCACCAGACGAGTTCTTCTTTAATAGTTTTAATGGCGCGTTTGATCGTCGGTTTACTCATTACATAATGCGACTTCGGATAGATCGGCAGACGCGATTCGTGTTTGTGAATGACCTCGCCGAGCAGAGGATCAATCGTCGAGATCGAATCAATCTCGTCGCCCCAAAATTCGATTCGATATGCTTGATCCTGATAACTCGGATAAATCTCGACGACATCGCCGCGCACACGGAAATTGCCGCGGTCGAATTCGATATTGCTTCGCTCATACTGCAATTCGACCAATTTTTGCAGAAGTTCTTCGCGCTTCATCTGCTGTCCCGGTTCGACAAACAGAAGCATACCGAAATACGCGTCCGGGTCGCCGAGACCGTAGATACAGGAAACCGACGCGACGACGATTACGTCGCGCCGTTCGAAAAGCGCGCGCGTCGCGCTCAAACGAAGGCGGTCAATTTCCTCATTGATCGTCGCTTCTTTTTCGATATACAGATCGGAAGCCGGAACGTAGGCTTCCGGCTGGTAATAATCGTAATAAGACACGAAATATTCGACCGCGTTTTCAGGAAAAAATGTTTTGAATTCCTGATAAAGCTGTGCCGCGAGCGTTTTGTTATGCGCCAAAACGAGCGTCGGTCGCTGAACTTTTTCGATGACCTGCGCGACGGTAAACGTCTTGCCGCTTCCCGTGATACCCAACAGCACCTGATGCTTCGCGCCGTCGTTCAATCCGTTGACTATCTGTGAAATTGCTTCCGGCTGGTCGCCTTTCGGTTGATTTTCAGAAATGAGACGAAATTTCATTCTTTAATTTTATGATAAAGAATGGAAAGTTAAAAGCGGAGATCGGCTATTAAATTTCGGTTTTAAAACGCGGGTTTATGCTGTCAATCTCGGTTTATTTTTTTTATGCCGGAGATACAGCAAATATGGTTTGCGGCACCTGTTACTTTGGATGCCAGATAACACATCGGCGGGTCGCCTGTGTTATACGCTCCGGCTCTGATGAGTGTAAAGCCTTTACACTTCGGATTTGCGGCGCAGTCTGCCTGACATTGTTCGGGAGTCGTCCCGCGATAATAAGTTAAATTTTCGCCGTTGAGACTGACGTTATTTTTTATAGGTTCCCAAACCGTTTCGCCGTTGCTGGCGGAATTTTTATCTTCGTCCCGGTTTCGTTCATCCGTATTCGCATTTATCGCATGATTACTAGTCTTGCCTGCAATAGTATTTGATGATTTTTCGTTATACGAATTTCCGCCGCTGACTAAAAGCCAAATTCCCATGATGCCTCCGAAAAGAATCAGCATTGCCGTTGCCGTGAGGATGACGATCAGCGGCGTGTTGGATTTTTTCTCTTCCGGCTGTATCGCCGCAAGCCGCGTTATCGGGGTCTGCTCCCAATCGGACGTAACCGGCGTTTGCCTGACGACGGTTTCCAGTTCGCTAAAATCCTGCGTGGGCAACAGCGGACTTTCCGAATAAATGCGGAGAACGGTTCCGTCCTCCAGGCAAAACCGCAAACTTTCATCCGTATATGTGGCTTGGCAAGCCGGGCAGTATTTCATAAAAATATGCTGAGTGAATTTTCTAAGAATGGGTTTGAATCGCTAGACATCAAAACGCAGATCATATGCTTCTTAAATAATTGATAAATCTCAAATCTTTACGTCAAGGTATAACTTGGCAAAGGCTTTGCAAAATCCAAGACAGAGTCTTTTTTGCGCGATTTTCATCCAACCGGTCAGCCAAATTTTAAATTTTGGTCTTTTTACTTTTACCTTTTGCCTTCTTTAGTCTCTTCCCCAGACGATCGAGACCGTTATCGTAAAATTCGTCGTATTGCGGCAGCGGTTGACGATATACAAATAATTGTTGCCCGACCGGGTCTCGTAACTGATGCCGGTTGAACCGTTGGTAAATTCGACGCAACCGTTCCGCGAACTGACGCTAGCCGTCAGCCATTGACCGTATTTCGCGCCCAGCACATAACTTCTGTCCATTTGCCCGTTAACTCGCCCCGAAACAGTTGCCGAAGTTCTGCCTCTGGCAAAACGGATTCGCGTCTGGGCGAAAAGATCGGAACTTCCGGTTATCAAAATCAACATCAGGACAATCACTCTTATATTTATTTTTTTCATTTTTGATTTTCTCCCTAATTTATTGAATAAGCGATTTCTTGCACACTCGCCGACTTCCGCTTGCCGTTACGACGGCGTGAACTTTTCCAGCATTTATCAATTCATCCAGCTTTTCGGTTTCTAAAAGCGCGGCGGCTTCGGCGGTCGTCAGCATTTCGACCCGGCAAAGACAAACCGGGCAGAACATTTGAAAAACCGTCTTCTTTTCCAACGCCGTTGCGCGGCGAATGTTGGTGATGGTCAGTTTCAATCGGCGTTTCATCTTCAAATTTTTATTGCATTCCGGGTCGTAAATCGCTATGCTGTTAGTCTCAGAGAAAGGTTAAGCAAAAGTAACGAAAAAACGCCGAAATTTTTCCGAAATTTCAGCTAGGGGTCGGTTAACCGCGATGGATGTATCGGAAATGCAGATTTATCGCTTCGAAGACGTCAGCGTAGATATTTCCCGCGGTTGTCTCGTTTGCGGAAACGAGGAGCGGCATCTGCGCCGGAAGACTTTTCAGGTTCTCGTCTATCTGCTCGAACAGCGCGGGCGGCTCGTTACCAAAAACGAGTTGATGAAAAACGTCTGGAAGGACACCGCCGTTACGGACGACGTACTGGTGCAGTGCGTCAAAGAAATCCGCCGCGCGCTCGGCGACGATTCGCACAATCCGCGCTTTATTAAAACCGTACCGAAAGCCGGTTACCGCTTTATCAGCCCGATCGAATCACTTTCAAACGGCGCAAATTTTTATCACACCGAAGAAATCACGCGCATCGAACTCGAATATGAGGAAGAAATTTCCGACGCGGAGACGCGTGAACACGGAGACAAGGAAAAATTATCGGAAATTCCAATCGCCGGTTTTTTTTCCTCAAAACGGCGTTTTCCTCCTACCGCAAGTTTGATTATCGTTCCGGCTCTGATTTTGGTTTCCCTGACGGCGGCTTGGCTCGTCTATTTCTGGCGCGGCGGCGCGACACAGGATACGGAAATTTCACTTCCGCAAGTCGCGGGCAAAAAATCGCTCGCCGTGATGTATTTTGAAAATCAGACGGGCGGCGAAGAACTCGATTGGATGCGCGAAGGTTTGGCGGATATGCTGATTACCAATCTTTCGCGCTCGGATAAAATCAATGTTTTAAGCCGTCAGCAGTTTCAATCTCTCTTGGAAAAAACCGGCTATCGGCAAGGCGATAAAATATCTTTTGAACAGACAATTCAAATCGCCGGAAAAAGCCGGGCGGAAAATTTTATCACGGGCAGTTTTGCCAAGGTCGGCGAAAAAATCAGAATTGACGCGCAGCTTCACGATTCCGCCGACGGCTCTCTGCTGGTGACCGAAAGCCTGACGGTCGAAAAACCCGAACAGATTTTGACCGGGATTGATCTGCTCTCGCTCAAATTGGCAAAACATCTCGGAGCGGAAGAAAGAGAACACCGCGCAAATTTTGCCGACGTGATGACCGACAACCTCGAAGCTTTTCGATACTACTCGCTGGCTTTGGAAAAAGCGCAGGGCTTGCACAAAAAAGACGCGCTCGAATTGCTGGAAAAAGCGGTCGCGCTCGACGCGGAATTTGCGATGGCTCACGCCCGCATCGGTTACATTTATGCGGTAACCTGGGGCAGAGCCGCCGAAGGCAAACCGCATCTGGAAAAAGCCTTCGCGCTCGCTGACCGGCTGACCGAAAAAGACCGGCTGAATATTACGGCATGGTATGCGATCGCCAATCTCGATTATCCTTCGGCGATCCGGGCGTTCCGCGAAATTATCGCCGGATACCCGTTGGAAACCGAAGCCTATCTGCGGCTCGGCTATCTGCTGAGAGGCGAAGAACAATTTGACGAAGCGATCGGCGTGATGAGGCAGGGCTTGACGATTGACCCGGAATCCGCGCCGCTTTACAACGCGCTCGGACTTTTGTATTCGATTCTCGGCAGACATGACGAAGCGATTGCGATGCACGAGCGTTATGTCGCGCTCGCGCCCGATGAGCCGAACGCGCAGGACAGTCTCGGGATGAGCCTTCAATGGGCTGGACGCTATGAGGAAGCGATTGCCGCATATGATCGCGCTCTTCAGTTAAATCCGAGTTTTGAAATCGCCCATGTCCATCTCGGGGTCGCGTATTTTCAGACGGGACGCTATCAAACGGCAATCGAACAATTTAAAAAATACATCGCGGTCGCGCCCTCAAAACTAGAAAGCGGACGCGGCTACAGTTACATTGCTCACGTTTACCGGAAACTGAAAAATTACGAGGCGGCGGCGCAGGCGGCGAAAAAAGCTTCCGAAGAAAACGAATATTATGTTTTTGAGGCGTATTTTACCGCGTCGGAGCGCGGCGACCGGGCGCCGGCGCAAAGATTCGAACAACGGCTTTTTGCCGGATCGAATAATTCTAACCGCGGTATGCGCAACACCTCCCGGATCAACTTTTACCATCGCGGCTACGTCGCGCTGAAAAACGGTCAACCGGACGAAGCTCTGGAAAATTTCCGCGAGTCATTGCGGCATTCTCCGGCAACCTGGGACATTGATTCTTTGGAAGATTGTCTCGCCAACGCTTATCTCGAACTCGGAAAATTTGACGAAGCCGCCGCCGAATACGAGCGCATTTTACGGCTCAATCCGAATTATCCCCTGGCGCGTTTTTACCTCGCTCAAGCCTTTGAACGAAAAGGTCAGATAACGGAAGCCCGCGAAAATTACCGCTTGTTTCTTGAAAATTCCAAAAATGCCGACGCAAATATTCCCCAGATCATTTCAGCAAAAAAATATATCAACGGTTTCTAAACGGCAATTTTATTTGCCAAATTTTCCACAAAAAAAACAGGCGAAGAATTTCGCCTGTTTGATTGAAAACCGGGATATAAGTTTCTTTATGCCGGAACTAAACCGATTTCTTCGACAAGTTTATCAATGTCTTCGCGCATCTCTTCGCTCAGATCGTTTTTTTCGAGCAGACTGTAAAGCCCGTCGAGGGCGTTATGTTCTTTCGTAATTTTTATAACGTGCATGATGCCTTTTCGAACATTCGGATTGTGGTGATTTTCCATCGCGTTGAAAACCTCTCCGGTTTCGCCGGATTTGAGCAAAAGATTTATCAAAGCGAAAACCTCGTAAGCGATTATCCGGTCTTCGTGAACCAGACGGTCAAACGAGCGTTCGACCAGATCGCCGGCAATTGCCGCGCGCGCCGCGTGGCGCATACGGTATTCGTCATCGCTTTCGGTGATCCGCATCCAGCAATCCGCGCGGTCGAAACTCAGACGGAACAGACCTCTTGCCGCCGCCGCTTTTACTTCGCGCGTCGGATCGGCGCACGCCAAAAGCAGAGTTTCAAAAACCGATTCGTGGTCAAAATCCGACAAAATCCCGATGGCTTTCGAACGCAAAGCGGCAGACAAATCGTAAAGCGCGACCTGCGAAAGGGCTTCCACGGAATTTCTGGTTTTAAAGCGGGCTAGAATTTTAACCGCCAGTTCCCTGACGTTTTCGTCTTCTTCAAACTCGTCGTGAGTCTGCTCGATCGCGCTCATTAACGCTTCATCATTTGAAATCGGAAGCGGCTCGAACGGACGCGCCCGTTCCACCCGGTCAAAACGCGCGATCGGCAATTGCGAAAATTCCAATTTTTCGATCTTGTCGGCGAGAATTTTATTATCATTCGCATCCGCGCTGTTTATTTCCGATTTAACGGAAACGGATTTTCTTAAAATTTTCCCCGATTTTTTATTAATGATTTTTTTGTTTTTCCGATACCATTCCAATTCCGAATCCAAATCGAGCGCGTCGTCATCCAATGCGCGCCGTTTTTTCTTTTTGGTCTTAATTAATTCGGCTTGTTCCTGTTTTACTTTCTTGTCCTTCATATACCAGATCAACGTGCCGACCAAACCGGCAGCGAGCAGAAAAATCATCGCATACCACCAGGTATAATCATCCGGTTCGGCTTGCTGTTGTCCGGGAACAACCATACGGACTTGGGCGAAAGAAGTTGAAATCAGAATTATTAGATTAATGATAATAACGTGCGAAAATCTAAAAAACATCTTTAATTGTTTCATAATCTTAAACCGTTTGTAGAAACTGGATTTAGTTTGAGTAATGTCGTTTACGCGTTACTTGCGGGCGGAAAAATCGTGCGGGAAATGTTTCCGGTTTCTATTATGCACGATTTTTTTTACTCTGTCATTATTATTTTTAACAATGCGTGTTAATTTTTTGCAATTTTTAACACGTTGATTTTATATTCTTAATAGCCGACCTTTACCAATTTTTTTTTTCGTAATAAAGTTATTTATCCAAATTTCTTTATTTAAAATAAAAATATGTCGGCTGTCAGAACGGTTTCGGAAACAAATATCAAAGACTTAAATCTCGTCCATCGCGGAAAAGTGCGCGATGTTTATGAAGTAGATGACGAAAGACTTTTACTCGTGGCGACCGACCGGCTTTCGGCTTTCGACTGCGTTCTGCCGAATCCGATTCCCGACAAAGGCGTGATCCTGACACAGCTTTCAGCATTTTGGTTTGAAAAATTGAAAAACATAACGGCGAATCACCTGATTACCGCGAATTTTGACGAGATGCCGCAGAAGATACGGGAAAACAAAGAATTAAAAGGACGTTCGACGCTGGTCAAAAAAACGAAGGTCTTTCCGGTCGAATGCGTCATGCGCGGTTATCTCGAAGGTTCGGGCTGGAAAGATTATCAGGCGACCGGCGAAGTTTGCGGTCATAAATTACCCGAAAATATGCGTCAATGTGACAAACTTCCCGAACCGCTTTTTACGCCCGCGACGAAAGCGGCGACCGGACACGATGAAAATATCAGCGAAGACGAATGCGCGAAAATTATCGGAAAAGAAAACGCCGAAACATTAAAAAATCTTTCATTGGAAATTTACCAAGCGGCGAGCGAATACGCGCTTTCAAAAGGAATAATTATCGCCGACACGAAATTCGAATTCGGCACGGACGCCGACGGGCGGATTCTTTTGATTGATGAAATACTGACCCCCGATTCGTCGCGTTTCTGGTCGGTCGAAACTTATGCGCCCGGAAAAGCCCAGCCGTCGTTCGATAAACAATTTGTCCGCGAATATCTGGAAAGTCTCGATTGGGACAAAACGTCGCCCGCGCCCGCGCTTCCCGAAGAAATTATACAAGCGACAAGAGACAGATATTTGCAGGCTTTCGAACTTTTGACCGGAAGAAATCTGGAAAATTAAAAACGGATTTGCATTTAAAACCCGCTTTCTGATAAAAATAAAAACCCGTTCACATTTACTAAACGACAACCGAATATGAAACTGCGCGATCAGATGGAAAATTTGATAGAAGATATGCTCGACGGGCGAATCCTTCTGACCGAAGCTCTGTCCGAATTTGAAAAAGTCTATATCCAAAAAGCTCTGGAGCGCAACGGCGAACATCTGTCGCAAACCGCCGACATTCTCGGCATTCACCGCAACACGCTCTCGAAAAAAGTTTCCGCATACCAAAACAACGGAAGCAAACCGCCGAAACGTCTGCTCGCCAAACGTTCGCGTTAAAAATTTTTTAGCCGCAAAAAAGCTCAAAAAAAAAACAAAAATAGAGAAAATTATTTTTATCTTTTCTGTCTTTTTGCGCCTATTTGCGGCTAACTTTTTTTATCAATTTAAAATTTCGATTTCATCTCCGACTTTGATTTTCCCGCCGAAATTTTCCGCGACTAAATTTTGTCCGAAAAGAACATAGTTTTTATCCAAATCCAGAGCTTCCAACTCATTCGGGAAAAGGTCTGCCGCCTTTCTGTATGTAGCCAGAGTTTTTAAGGGTTCTTTCCCGTCAAATTCGCCTTTTGTCTGTTCGATGGTCGTTATCACGCATCGCGCGCAGGGCTTGGTCGAGCGGAAAACCGTTTCGCCGATCCGAATTTTTTTCCAGCGGTCTTCGGCAAACGCTTCCGAACCGGAAACAACGATGTTCGGTCGAAAACGATTCATCGGCAGTTTGGTTTCCAACTTTTCATTCAGATCGTTCAGAGAATTTTCGCCGATCAGCAAAAACGGGTAACCGTCGGCAAAGCTGACGATCTCATTATTATGTCGAAATTTTTCGCTGATCGCCCGTTCGCTTTCGTCCGGCATAAAAACCATCCGGCATTTCGTTTCCAGGTAATCGGTCAACCAATCATTTATATTTTCAGGCAGAACGAACGCATCGCAGACGCTTTGCCAGACGCGGACTTTCTGCGTTTCCGTTTGTTCAAAATCAAACGGAATTTCGATCTTGTTATTTGCAGAACCGGAAATTTCCAGACAATCTTTCTTTATAGAAATCGAAAGCGTCGCCATTTTCGGAAACTCCCGCTGGGTAAAAAATTCGCCGTTCTTATCGGTCAGCATCCAGCGGCGGTCATACTGAAAACCGCGTTTTTCGACTATCGCTTCATTAAGCGAAATTCCGCCGAGAGATTTCACCGGATAAATATTAATCTCAGACACTTTCATAAATTTGATAACACCTTTATCAGATTTTCTAAAAAATCAAACTTCACTCTTGACATCGTTTAACGATGTTTTGTATATTAGCACTCATAAAAAGAGAGTGCTAACACTCGAAAAATAATCAAACAATAATAATAAATTTGGAGGCAGTAGATAACAAATGGCTACAACAATTAAACCGTTGCACGACAGAGTTATAATTCGTCGCATCGAAGACACGACCAATCAGACGGCGGGCGGGCTTTATATTCCCGATTCGGCAAAAGAAAAGCCGCAAGAAGGCAAAATCGTGGCAGCCGGTTCAGGTCGCGTGTTGGAAAGCGGAGAGCGCGTTGCTTTAGAAGTAAAAGAGGGCGACCGCATTATCTTCTCAAAATACGCCGGTACTGAAGTGAAATACGAAGGTACTGAATACTTAATCTTACGAGAAAGCGACATTTTAGCTGTTATCGGCTAAGCAAATAAATATTTTTAAAAATTCGAGGAGGTTTCGTTAACATGGCAAAAGATATTAAGTTTAGTGAAGAAGCACGCCGCGCTATGCTTCGCGGTGTCGATGCGCTTGCTGACGCTGTAAAAGTAACTTTAGGGCCAAAAGGACGCAACGTGGTTCTGGAGAAAAAATTCGGTTCTCCG
>JBGTSF010000085.1:0-18818 GCA_041940425.1 Pyrinomonadaceae bacterium | reverse complement strand
AGCGGGCGAAACGGGCGGTGTGCTGGACGTCATTCTCCAGCGTCTCGCCACCCTGATCGAAAAGGTCGTCAAACTAAAACGCAGTATCGTTTCTGCTTCGATCTATCCGGCGGCGGTCATTTTCGTCGCCATCGCGGCGATCGCCGTCATCATGGTCGTCGTCATTCCGCAGTTCGAACAAATCTTTCTCGGCTTGCTCGGACCGGGCGAGCTTCTGCCGCTGCCGACGCGGATCGTCATGGGCATCAGCAGTTTTCTCGCCGGCTGGGGCGGCTTGGCGATTCTGGCGTTTTTGATCGGCGCGGCGGTCGGAATAAAATTTTATTACGCTACGCCGAAAGGTCGCTGGATGATTGACAGCATCTTGCTGAAAGTTCCGGTTTTCGGACCGCTTCTGCGCAAGATCGCCGTCGCGCGTTTTTCGCGCATTTTGTCAACGCTTCTTTCTTCGGGCGTTCCGATTCTGCAATCGCTCGACATCACGGCGAAAACCGCCGGAAACATCGTTGTCGAAGACGCGATTCTAAAAGTCCGCGCCGGTGTCGAACGCGGCGAAAGCTTTGTTGAGCCGCTCAAGGCAACGGATGTTTTCCCCGAAATGGTCGGACAGATGGTCGGAGTCGGAGAACAGACGGGCGCGCTCGACGCGATGCTCGGCAAGATCGCCGATTTCTACGAAGACGAAGTTGACACGGCAATCGCCGACATTCTCGCCATGATCGAACCGATGCTCATCGCCTTTCTCGGCGTCACGATCGGCTCGATCGTCATCTCGATGTATCTGCCGTTATTCACGCTGATCGGAAAACTTTCGGGCGGCGGAAAATAATCTAAAAATTATTATGGCTTCCTAATAAAGCCGGAAACTGAGCTTTCGCTTAAACTGTAAAAGGCTTTACCAGTCAAAAGAAAAATGGCGACTTAAAATTAAGTCGCCATTTTTCTTTATAATTTATTCAAATTGCCGTTTATGCGGCTGTGCCGCAAGACGCTCAATCACTTGCGGCTTGGGTTAGCTACTCTGCGCCGAAAGTTTAAAATAATAAGTCTTTTGTCGCAAAATTTATTTAATTTTTTTTCGCAGGGTTTCCAAACTGCCCAAATGCAAAAATAGTTTGTCGAAAAAGTATAGATGAATATTTGCGATTATAAAACCGACGGTGCTGATAAAAATCGTGACGGCGATATGGCGTAAAGTATCCTTCCATTGGACGACACGAACGATGTTTTGCGCCAGAAAATCGCCGACCAGAGAAGTCAGAATACGCAATAAAATTATGCCGCCGAACAGGGCGAGAATGGCGAAAACGGCGGCGAAAACGATTTGTTTAAGTGTCTTCGTCAGTAAAAGCCCGGCAAAATCCGTAAGTTTTGCGGCGAGCCAAATAAGAATGTCCGAACCTGTGCCGGAGACCGCGCCCGGGAGCGGCTCGTCCCAGCGATTGTAAAAGAAGGCGGCGATTAAAATGACTGCCGTCAGCAAAACGCCTCTCACCAGATATTTTAAACGCGGGTCTATTTGCCAGACTTTAAAGGCGATGCTGCCGCCGGCGGCGAGCAGTGTTTTTAGATAATCGCAGCCTTTGCCGCCCGTTTCCATACTTTTTTCGATTTCCAGAAATTTCCAGTTTTCCGTCTCCGGCGGAGCATTGAAACCTTCGACGCATTTTTCGTGTTTGAATTGATATTCGGTCATTCGATAGCCGCTCGTCATCAGCGCGTAGGCTTCGGCATCGGAGAAGGAATCGAGATCGGTGCGGATGCCGGAAAGCAGTTCCTGTATTTTTTTGTCAATGCCGTAGCGCGTCTGCGTTCCGCGCCGCGACGGCGGGCGCGAGTCGTCGGAAGGATCATACGGATCGGGGCAATCTATCCAGTCAACCGGATCAACTTCCAAATCGCCCTTCAGATGAACGAACATCAAACCGTTGAGCAAACCCGACCGCATGCGTCCTTTCAGGTCGTGATACTGCGCCGTGCGAATCCGCGCCTGAAAAACGCTGTTCGTGCGAAGCAGAACGCCGAAGATATTGCCGCTCGCCGCCGGTTCGGAGTCCATCTGCCCGCTCGCGTCGCTGACGAGAAAGACTTTGCATTCCTGTTCGAGCAAACTGGCAACCCCTTGATTGTCGCAAACTCCGCCGTCAACCAGACGCACAATATAGTCGGGATAAAGTTTGTCGAATGTTACGGGTTCGAAAACGCCCGGCACCGCCGCCGACGCGCCGACCGCTTCGCCGAGCCGGATCTTTTTATAGCCGTCCGGCGCGTCCCGGTAATACATCCGGCGCAGGCGGTCGTTGCCGTCTATCTCGCCGTCAATCCCGTAAGGCGATTCGCCCATCCACGAAGTCGTAAACTGCCAGGTGTGTCCCGTATTGAGCGTGGCGGCGTTCAACACGAGAATCGGAACTTTCGCATCGCGCCGCCAGTTTTGATATTTCGGCGAAAATCCGCCGTCAGACGAAGATGTTCCGTCTTCGTTTTCTACGCGCGGCGCGATGCTCAATTCGTCGAGCCAACGCTCTTTTTTTCCACCGCCGTCTCTGACGCGCGAATAGAGATATTTTTCGTATAGTTCGCCTGCCCGTTTCGTGCGCGAAAAATCTCTCTGCCACAACATTCGCATAATCTTGAACGGGTTGCTTGCAACGCTCACGCGGACGTTCTGCTGAACGCCTTCGACGAATTCGTCAATCATTTCGCGGACGATCCTCAGATAATCTTCGCGCGTGATCTCGTCCTCGGTTTTCGTCTGCAAAAGCCGGCGGACTTTCAGATAATAATGCGCGCCGACAATCGCCCCGCCCGAAACACACGACAAAACCTCCGCATAACGAAGTATGTCCAATTCCGCCAGCCGCGCCAGCACGCCGAGATGATAAAGCGAAGCGCGGAAACCGCCGCCCGACAGAGCCAAGCCGATCTTGCCGAGAAAAGCTGTGCGCGGAACGGCGGCGCTGCCGAACGCTTCTTCCAACGCCGCCCACGCCGATGTATCGGCAAATTGTTCGGTTCTCAGATTTTTACTGTCCTGTAATCGCGCCAGAGCGGCGAGTTGACGGGCGCAGGTTTCCAGTTCCCACTCGAAAACTTCTTCCGCCGCCGTCTGCCCCCTGAAAAGCCATTCGACGGCTTGGTCATATTCCCGCAATCCGAAATAAGCTTCGGCAATCGTGGCGTAATACCACCATTTACTGTTTACCCATTCGTGATTCGGATCATTGGTTAAAGGAGCGACCTGATCAATAATGTCCCGGCGAATTTCCCGCGCCTGTTCGCGCCGCAGTTCAGCGATCTTGGACGAATCGCTCGCGTCATCGGCTTCGCCGTCTTCCAAACTTGCCAGCGTGTCGAGAACAAAAGCGGCGTTAATGCCAGTATAACCTTGATCGGTAATCACGCCTTGCCGGTAACCGCGCAGGTAGTAATATAACGAGCGTTCCAGATTCTGCCGCCGATTGTCGAATTCCCATTTGCGCTTGTTTATCGCTCCGAGGATGCCGAGAGTTTCCTGATTGACGGTCGTTTCGACATCTTCGACTTCATTAAGTATTTTGAACGCCCGATCCAGCCGTTCGTCGGTCGGCAAATCCTGATCTTTGTATGTGCATAGCGCAAGTTTCTGAAACAATTTCAGGCGCAGTTTTTTATCTTCGGATACGTTTTCGTGATTTTTGGCGCGCTGAAGAATGCGCCGCGCATAACTAAAACGCAGTTCAGCCCTGAGCCGATCCGACAAAGCGATCATCTCATCCAAATCCGCCTGCTCGCCGCGCAAAATACTCCGGGCTTTTTCCACATTTTCACTGCGCTGAGGCGGAACAATTGTTCGTATATTAGACAAACCCGCCGCAATATCCGCCTTTTCCGCTTCCGTTCTTTGCCGGTTCTCCTCAATGTTAACTGTCGAAATTTCCTCGACCTTTATATTTTTTGCTTTCGCCTGTTCGATAAACGAAGCGGTTTCGTCCTTTTCGTTTTTCGCCTTTCCTTCCCAGACCGCAACGGCTAAAATTTGTTCTTTCTCCGAACGCAGGTGTTCTGCGTGTTTGAAAAGTTCAGCCGTAACCGCCCGGTAGGCTTTTTCTTCGTCGTTTTCAAACCCCTCAAGAATTATCAGATTTCCTTCGCGTTCGGCTTCATCGCAAATTTCGTCATACAATTCGCTCCAATCGCCCGGTCGGTCGGTAACGGAGGTTTTACGAAATTTTTCGCGCCCGAAGGGCAGAATGACGCGCCGCTTGATCTCCAATTCCCGCGCCGCTTTCAAGGCGAGCAAATCCGCGCCGCACGCCGCCGAGCAAACTAAAATTTTTACATTTAGGTCACGAAAAGATTTCCGTATTTTTTCAAAAACAAGCTCCTTCATCTTCAACGGAAATCGTTTTTTCTCCGATTCCGCCGCGTCAATTCTTCTTCCGGCTAAGACGGCAATCATAAAACTCTCCAATCCACTTTTTTTCGCGCTGTTTATCGCGCGGATTATTTAATCCGGTTTGTTTTTCTTTATCTCGCGTTCCGCTTCCGCGGCTGAAATAAGATAAAGAAACTTGTCGTTAAAATGTAAAAATTTCAGCGTATCCGGCGGCGGCACGGGCGGCGGACCTTCCAAAATGATCGGAACAATATCGGGCGGAGCGGTTTCGACCCCGTTCCGCCGGGCAAAGGCGTATAATATTTCCTTTTCAACCCATTCCGATCTGCTCGCCGCCCTCGACCAGAAGAGAAAAACCACCTCGCACCTGTCAATATGTTTATAAAGTTCCCGTTCCCAGCGCACGCCCGGATCGAGGCTGAGAATATCCTGAAAAAATTGAATTCTCGCCGCCGAAATCGCCATCACCCGTTTTAAAACTTCCGGGCGGTCTTCCGAGGCGTATGAAATAAAAGCGTATTCATACGGTTCTAAATTTCCGCCGAGTTCTTTTTCCGGCGATGTCTCACTGCCGATACTGACCTTAAATATTAATCTGCCGAGCGGGACGCTGTTTTCGCTGACGATCAGCTTTCCGATCTTAACGCCCGGCTGCATATCTTCGGAGGTCGAAATGATAAACGGAACTTCCAGGATATTTCCGTCCCAGATATGTTGCTGAATCGGTTCGTCAATCCCGACATCCGACATTTTCAGTTCAAAGACCAGTGTCGCGCCGCGCTCGATCGGTCTGTTTAGCCGGCTGACGGCTTGCCGCTTTGCTTCTTCGTCGGTGGTTTGAGCGATACCGGCAATATTTTCCGAGTCTTCTTCGAGAAATGCGAAAACCTGCACCAGAAAATCATTTCCGGCTTTTACCTTTGAAGGGGAATAAAGCGCGCACTGCACCTGGTCTCCGACATTCCTTGCGGCAGTCAAAGTTCCGGGAATTTCACCGGCGGATTTTCGGTGAACAAATCCGAGAAACGAAAATAACAAGCCGCCCGGCACCGTCAGATAAGATAAAAACCGAACCAAAAATGGCAGCCCGACGCGCCCTTTCAGTTCGCTTTTCCAGGCGGTTTTTCGGCTTACATAAGACTGTGAATTTTCCGGCGCGGCTTTTAGCTTAAAACCGTAATCCAAACGCAGACCGAACCTGACCGGTTCCGCATCTTCCGCCGACCCGGGCAATTTCACCTGCCAGCTCCACGACGGTTTGGGATTCTGAAAAAATATTTTTTCATATTTTTGCCACGGCTTTTCGGGAGTAGTTACAACTTGCAAATTTTCCACAGGCTCAAGCGCGGCGGTTACGTAAATGTCGTATTTGCTCAAATCTATATGCGCGGGAACGGAGATATCAGCCCGCGCGGTAGTTTGGTTAGTAATGACATTCCCTACATTCACTGTAACCGAAGTTGGCGTCCGCCATCCTTCCACATAATCCAGACTCAAATTTACGGTATGAACCGTGTCTTTGAAATAATATGCCGGGTAATCAAAACCGACCAGATCCGTTCCGGCTACGGTCGGCTGATTTGAATTTGCAGCGGTGTTCGAATTAATTGGCGTATTGGCATTTTCGGAAGTGTTGGCATTCAAATTTGAATTGGCGTTCGAAACATTCGAGTTGACATTGGAAAGATTTGTAACGGCGTTCGTGTTATTTTTTATACCGCCGTTAGTACTAGAATTACCGTCAGTGCTTGTATTGATGTTATTGGTGTTATTGGTGTTTGTATTGGTGTTGGTGTTTGACGAGTCAAAAGTTAAGTTATATGTGGTTGATTGATCTTCTAATACTTCCGCGTCGCCCCAACTCGCTTGAAATCCCGCGCCTCTTGCCTTGATTTTGTAGTTGCCCGGTTCTAAATTCGCAAAAATATAGTATCCGTCAATATCGGTTGTAATGATCTTTTCCGTTTTAGTATCCGTCACGGTTACGGTGACGTTGGGGATCCCGTTTCCCGAAGCATCCGTGATACGTCCTTTGATACTTCCCTTTCTTGTTGCCGGTGCGATTGTTACTGTGGCTGCCGCATTTTCGTCAGACGTGCCGGTCAAACTGCCGACATAAACCGTCGCCGTAACCGTCGTATTTTCCAATCCGTCGGTGTCAACCGTAATCGTCGGCGTTCCCTGACCTTCGATAATATTCCCTTTATCAATCGTCCAATTGTAAGTAAAATCAGTCTGATTTCCGCCGGAAACATTAGCCGTAAAAATTATCGTTTCGCCCGACTTAACCACACCCGGAGAACCTGTTACCGAAACGGGCGGGCGATTATTCTCTTGACGACAACTGCATTCGCTTACTGTGATCGTTTCGGTAATCGTTTTGCCCTCGATGTCTTGCCCGTTGCCCGCGCCTGCCGTAATCGTGTAAGTTCCCGGTCCTGCGCCGCTCAAATCCCAGACAACATTTGCGCCGGAGCCGACGATGCGCCCGCCCGAAACGATGTAGTTATAGATCAGCGTGCCGTTTTCGGGATTATCCGCCGCTGCCGACACGCGAACCGACATATCACCGGGACAACTCCCGTCTGCCGGAATCTCTTCCGGCGGGCAAGGTAAAACGACCGTTTTTTTGTCAACCGAGACGGAATTTACATTTGCGGGCTTTTTCTTTTTTCTGAATAGACCGGCGAACCAATCATAGATTTTTTCGAGAATATTTCGCTTTTCTTTTTTAGGCGGCGTTTCATCCGGTTTTGGTGAAGAGGTCGGAGCCGGTTTCGAGGATTTTGTTGCATTATTATTTGTTTTGTTTTCCGCCAACTGGAACGCTAACAGTGCAAATTGGGGATTTTTAAAATATTTTTTATTCGCTTCTTGAAAAACCATTTCGTCGGCTTTTTCTTTGCCGGCGGTTTGCGGGAAATCTTCTTTAGCGGATTTTTTTTGATAAGACTTGTCTTTAACAGTTCGGTTATTTTCTCCGTAAAAATTTTTGTTCCGGCTTCCCGGCAAACGGGCTATCGGATTATCGGTCGGCTCACTGCATTGGTTTGTATTCCACCAATAAGAAAATCCAAAATACAAGATCAATCCGCAAAGCGTGATCAGCATTCCGGTTAAAACCCAACTCCAGCGAATTTCAGACCGCATTTCGGCTGACGAATTTTCTGAAACCGGCTTTTTTTGTTTTACTTCATTCATTCTTTTTCTTCGGTTATACGGAAAGATACTCTTCAATAAAACCCGACCTGTTTTCCGCCGCAAATAGTGCACCGGTTCGGACTTCGATAACCTTTACGGTTTTCCTTTTCGCCTTTTCCTCCGAAATTGATTTTTTTGTTTCTCATCTATTTAATATGTCGAAAATCATCTTTTTCTCACAATCAAATCTCTCCGGCGTTTAGAAAACCTCGTAGGGTCGAAGACTGCAAAACAGGCAAAAAACGGGATCATGGTTGATAATTCATCGTGAACTTTTACTTACCGGATAAACTGTAAAATTAAGCGCAGTTAAATGCATTTTCCTCTGCACACCGAAATATAATGCTGAATAGCGAATAGACTTAGAGCGATATGCTTATTATTGACGGAAAAATATTTTTGTCAATAAAAATTTTTCCTGATTCTTTACTATTCTTTATATTTCGACTGCCGCCGTTTTCGGCAAACGGGTAAGTCCGACAATGGCAAAAGGACATTTGCCGAACCTTTGATTAAAAAAATCCTTTCGGCTTGAGCCTTACTGTGCCGAAAGGATTTTAATTATATTTAATTCGGAAAAAGCCTTTACATATTTCTTGATTTTTTGAGATAAAGAAAAGTAGATTCCGTAAGTGTAAATTTTTGATTAATTTTTGTATCGGGAATGTTATTTATGTAAAGAAATAATAAAAAGCGGTGTAAACTTCACCGCTTTTCCCATTTAAAAAATGAGAGTTTTTTACTCTCCGTATCTCGAATTCGGCGCAAAACTGGCGCGGCGTTTTTCCCTGATTCCGCCGTCGGCAATCGTTCCCTCGACGATCTCGTAACCGAGCAGGGCGAAAATCCGCCCGCGAATAAAGAGCGGTCGCGCGTTGCCATACCAATCAACGCACGACGCGCGGCAGTTGTCGTTCGCCGCTTTTTTCGGTTTTGATTCAAGCGTGCCGATCTCTCTGAAATTCAGGAAATTATTTTTCAGAAACAGAACGGAAGCCGAATTATCAAATAAATTTTTATAACCCGGACTTCCGCCCTCGCGGATCGGCAAACCTAAGAGACCGGAATTGGAATCCTGCGGTTTATAGAAAAATCCGTGACTGCGAAGTTCGCCCTGCGAAGCGTTTCGTCTGACATAGCTCGAAAAAACGCGCGGCGTTCCATTCAAGCTGACGGGCGAAAAATACAGATTGTTTTCCTTTGTGCCGACGACGACCGCGTCTCTGCCCAACGCCTCGATGCGGTCAACCGTATGTTCGAGCGAAAGGTTTTTAGTTTCGCCCGTCGCCCAGCGCACGGCGTAAAGATTCGAACGCCGCTTTTCTTTCGGATAGCCCCAGCTGTTGCCCGTGCCGTATAAAAGATAATCGCCGACATAGCGGTTTTGAAATGTGTAGCCTTCGACCTTCGGCAATTCCGTGTAATACGAAGAAGAAGCGTTATCGCTTCCGTCGGAAAAACTGTTGCGCGGAACGCGCAGAAGCGCGACATCTCCGGCGGTCGTTTCCGCGCTCCACATTCCGTCGCCGGCGGCTTCCGAGCGAACGAGAACATTTAAATAGCCGTCTCCGCTTTCGAGAAACGAAAATTGATCAACCGGACTGCCCGAAACGCCGAGCGCACTTGGCGCGGAACCGTCGAGCGGCATTTGGTAAACGGTCGAACGCCGCCGCGATTGATTCGATTCATACCACCAATCCGTCGCCCAGACGTAAACCGATTCGGGCGAAACATAAAAAACGCGTCCCGCCGGACCGATGACGGCGGTCGCTTTGCAATTGAAATCGGGGCTTTCGAGATCGCAGACCGTTACGGTATGAAGCGCGAGACCGTAATCGGCTTTGATGTCGTTTGCCGGACGATAAACTCTCGTCGGCGAAGTGATGATCTGAAATTCGTCATCGGTCGCGCCTTTATGCCATTTGCGAATCGCCGGAAACTGCGCGGTCGGATCTTCGGAATTGAACCAGAGATACTGCGGCGTGTAAAAAATAAGTTTTCCGCCGATCAGACGGCTCGCGTAATTGCGCGACGAATAATAATCGTTTGAGCGCAGGTGATAGGTCGAGCGGTAGCGTAGTCTTCCCTGTTCGTCTATCTTAAAAAGTCCGATCTCCGTTCCGCCGCGCTGGTAGCTGTAGCCGATGACGGCGATCGTGTTTCCCGAAACGAGCATTTCGTCATACCAAGTCCCGCCCGGATCAATGTCCGGCGCGAAAGCGTCAATCGTCGAGATCGGGCGCAGAGAATTGTCGTTTATAGAAACGGTAAAAAGCCGTCCGCGCCGCAGGATTATCAGATAATCGCCGTGCAGTTTGACGATCCCGCCTTCATCAACTCCGGCGTGCTGCGTGTTTGTAACCGATTCGTCGTCTTTGGAAGCGCCGTCGGACAACGCACTCGGCGAAGCGGCGGTATTGGCGGTTGATTTTTGCTCTTCGGCTCTTTTTCGTCCTTGTTTTTCAGCGATTTCACGAAGAAAATCATTTAACTCTCTTTGCGAACGAAACGCGCGCAAAGTTTTTTTCGGCTTGCTTGTCAGATTGGATTCGATTGTTTCCTCAGACGGATTTTCATCTTGAACAATTATTTCATCACTGCTGGAAACAGACGAACAAACGGTAATGCCGATGACAAAAATCAAAACGGCGATAACTAACATCAGACTTTTCATAACATTTAACTCCTACAGCATAATTTCAAAATTTTCTGATTCGCTTTACGAATTAAAACGAGTTTTGAAAAAAGAATGCTGAGGCGGTAAAAAACTTGCGCTTTTTTAAAGAATTTATTTTCGGCAAATTTTATCGAGCCGGATTAAATTTGTTACGCGCTCTGATATGTCATAAAATTCAACTCACACAAAAAATGTCCGAACAAAATTTAAACTTAGTGGAAATGCACTGGGATCCGATCACGCGGATTATCGGAAGTTTGGGAATTTACACGAAAGTTGATTTCAAAAACCGAGAGGTTGCCGAATGCCGTTCGACGAGTTCGATCTTTCGCGGCTACAGCGTTTTTCTGCGCGGCAAAGACCCGCGCGACGCGCATCAAATTACTTCCAGAATCTGCGGCATCTGCGGCGACAATCACGCCGTCTGCGCGATGTATGCTCAAAATATGGCGTTCGGTGTCGTGCCGCCCGCGCTTGCCGAATGGATCATAAATTTGGGCGAGGCGGCGGAATATATGTTCGATCACAGTTTTTATCAGGACAATCTGGTCGGCGTGGATTACTGCGAGCGGATGGTCAGGGAAACAAATCCGGGTCTTTGGGAAAAGGCGCAAACGACGGACGCGCCGAATGCCGACAAACACGGTTTCAAGAAAATCGCCGATATTATGCGGGCTTTGAATCCGTTTGAAGGCGCGTTTTACAAAGACGCTTTGCAGATTTCGCGGCTCGCGCGCGAGATGTTCTGTCTGATGGAAGGTCGCCACGTTCATCCTTCGACCGTCTATCCGGGCGGTGTCGGCACAGTTCCGGGCATACAGCTTTTCGACGATTACGCGGTGCGTTTGATGAAATATATTGACTATCTCAAACGCGCGATACCGCTTCACGACGACCTCTTTGATTTTTTTTACGACGCGCTTCCGGGTTATGAAAAAGTCGGCAATCGCCGAATTCAACTCGGCTGTTGGGGAACATTTAACAATCCCGAAATTTGCGATTACCGTTACGAGACGCTGACGACGTGGGGACGCGAAATGTTCGTTACGCCCGGAATCGTTCTGGACGGCGAACTCGTTACGACCGATCTCGTGGAAATAAATCTCGGCATCAGAATTTTGCTCGGCGCGTCGTTCTATGACGACTGGACAAACGACGAAATTTTTGTCGAAAAAGATTCACTCGGAAACAAAATTGACGTTCGCCACCCGTGGAATCAGACGACGAAACCGAAACCGCAAAAGCGAGATTTTAACGACAAATACACATGGGTTGTCGCGCCGCGCTGGTTTGATGAACGAAGCGGAAAACACATCGCGCTCGATACGGGCGGCGGCGGGCTGGCGAGGCTGTGGGCGACGGCTCTCGCCAAAAAAGTAAATTTCGGCGGCATCGAAGCGACCGGCGACGGCGTGAAAATCGCTCTGCCGAAAACCGAAAATTTTTCGGAAACTGAATTTTTCTGGCGCGTGCCGCGTTGGAATAACGCGCTCGAACGCAATCGCGCGCGGAGTTATTTTCAAGGATACGCCGCCGCCGCCGCGCTTTATTTTATCGAGCGCGGAATCGAAGAAATCAAAAAAGGCGATCTGCGGACATGGACAAAATTCGATGTTCCCGACGAAGCGGTTAGCTGTGGTTTTCACGAAGCCGTGCGCGGATTGATCTCGCATCATTCGGTGATCCGCGACGGCAAGATCGCCAATTATCATCCGTATCCGCCAACACCTTGGAATGCTTCGCCGCGAGACGAATACGGAACTTCGGGCGCGTTTGAAGACGCGACGCAAGGCACGCCGATCTTTGAAGAAAATCCGGTAGAAAATTTTAAAGGAATTGACATCATGCGCGTCGTCCGCAGTTTCGATCCGTGTATGCCGTGCGGCGTTCATTTTTTCAACGGCAAGGCGAAGATTTTAGAGAAAATTCATTTTTCGATGTTCGGACATTCGGAATAAAAGATTGCTTTTTGCCCACGAATAGCACGAATGAACACGAATAAAAGAAAAGCCTTTTGAAAATCATTTTTTGGATTCGTGCCGATTCGTGTTCATTCGTGGGCAGAAAATTTTAGTTTAATGAATGATGAAATTACAATTTTATGGCTCAACGCCGCTTTGAGCTGCGACGGCGAATCGGTCGCTCTGACGGGCGCGACTCAGCCCGCCGTTGAAGATTTGATCGGCGGAAGATTGCCGAATCTGCCGCGCATCGAATTTCATCATCCGGTTTTGGCGTTTGAAAACGGTGAAGAATTTCTCGAAAAATTTTATAAGGCGGCACATGGCGAGATCGAAAATTTTATTCTTGTCGTCGAAGGTTCGATTCCCGACGACAATCTTTCCGATGAAGGTTTTTTTGCGGCACTCGGATCAGACAGCGAAACAGGTCAACCGATAAAAACTTGCGATTGGATTAAAAAACTTTCCGCAAATGCGTGGGCGGTTGTCGCGGTCGGAACGTGCGCGTCTTACGGCGGCGTTCACGCGATGCCCGGAAATCCGACGGGCGCGATGGGACTTGCGGATTTTCTCGGCTGGGATTGGAAATCGAAAGCGGGAATTCCGATTGTCTGCGTTCCGGGCTGTCCGACTCTGCCGGATAATATCACGCAAACTCTGCTTTATCTCGCGCGGCAATTTGCCGGATTCTTGCCGCCAATCGAACTCGATGAAGTTTTGCGCCCCGTTTTTCTTTTCAGCGAAACTCTGCACGAAGGATGTGACCGCGGCGGACTTTACGAGGAAGCGAAATTTGCCGACGCATACGGCGCAAAGGAATGTATCGTCAAACTCGGCTGTTGGGGTCCGGTCGTCAAATGCAATGTCGGCAAACGCGGCTGGCAAAACGGCGTTGGCGGCTGTGCCAATGTCGGCGGCATCTGTATCGGCTGCACGATGCCCGGTTTTCCCGAAAAATTTACGCCGTTTATGAATCAGCCGCCGGGAAGCCTTCTGTCGTCGCAGGCGATCTCGACCTACGGCAAAGCGATCAATTCACTGCGCCGTTTTACGCTCGCCTCGATGAACGAAGAACCGGCGTGGCGGCAGAAAAGAAAAGATTGATTTTTAATTGCTTTATCGGATGTTAAAATTAAAATCAGATTTATGAGCAAGGGTTTCGGACAAAATAATTTTCTCAATGACGAACTTATCGGTTTTATCAATGATGAAAGCGTTCTCAAAGATTTGTTCGAATCCGAAAACACGCTCGCCAATCTGGCGAATGTTTTTCTGCCTTTCGATCTGCCGCAGAATGAAACCGGCGAAATACAAAATTTTTCCGATGAAGAACTTCCCGATCTCGATTCGCGCTACAAAATTCTTGTCGAGCAAATTCCGGCAATCGTTTTTATGTCGTTTCTCGACAAGGGAATCAACGAGGCGTATATCTCGCCGCAGGTCGAAACGCTGCTCGGTTTTACGCAAGCCGAATGGCTCGAAGACCCGATCCAATGGTTCGAGCATCTGCACGAAGAGGACAAGACACGCTGGAGTTTGGAAGCCGCGCAGATGTTTCTGACCGGAAAACCGCTTCGCTCGGTTTACCGTGTCAAGGCGCGCGACGGTCGGCTCGTCTGGTTTCACTGCGAAGCGAAAATGGTTCGTCGGCGCGACGGCAGACCATGGTTTATTCACGGCGTAGCGTTTGACGTTTCCGAACTGAAATCAAAAGAAACCGAATTGGAGGACGCGCTTAACGCGCTTCGGCACAGCGAAAAATTGCAGAGAAGCATTTTCGAATTCGCGCCCGATTCGATGCTCGTCGTCAATCATCTCGGCAAGATCGCCCGCGTCAATTCGCAGGTCGAAAAAATGTTCGGCTACGCGCCGTCGGAAATTATCGGCAAGTCAATTCTTGATTTGATGCCGGAGCGTTTTCGGCTCGGTCATTTTATCCATCAAAACAATTTTATGCAGAATCCGCATCTGCGCGAAATGGGCGGCGGGCGCGAGCTTTTCGCTTTGAGAAAAGACGGCAGTGAATTTCCGGTTGACATTATTTTGAGTCCGATCAAAACCGAACACGAAACGCTGGTTATCGCCGTCATCCGCGACATCGAACGGCGCAAAAAAAACGAGGAAGCGTTAAAAAATTATGCCGAACAGCAAAAGATAATTTCGCGCCGTCTGCTCGAAGTGCAGGAAGCCGAACGCCGTCATCTCGCGCTCGAACTCCACGACGAGATCGGGCAGAAATTAACGGGTTTGAAACTAACGCTTGAAATGGTCGCACGGCAAACGGAAGAAAACGATTCGATCAAACTCGCGCAAAATCTGGTCAATGAAGTAATGGCGAAAGTGCGGAAACTCTCGCTCGATTTGCGCCCCGCCACGCTCGATCATCTCGGTCTGCTGTCGGCTTTTTTATGGCTCATCCGCAATTACACGGCGCAGACCGGAATCGAAATTGACTTTAATCACACGGGAATGGAAGGCAGGCGTTTTTCGACCGACATCGAAACTTCCGCCTTTCGCGTCGCGCAGGAAGCCTTGACGAATATCGCCCGCCACGCTGATGTAAAAGAGGCGAAAATCCGCATCTGGACGGACAGATCGCATCTTAATCTGACGGTCGAAGACGAAGGCAAAGGATTCGATCTCGAACAAGTTCTGGCTGAAAAAAACTCGACCGGAGTTGCCGGAATGCGCGAAAGAGTTTTATTTTTAGACGGCGATTTTCAGATCGAAACGTCACAAAATAAAGGAACAAAAATCAGCGCGAGTTGGATGATAGAATAGAAATTTCAAAAATTTTATAAAATGACACCGCGAGAAATTCACATTCTTTTAGCCGACGATCACGCGCTAGTGCGGCAGGGTCTTCGCGCGCTTTTAGAAGCGGAAGAAAAATTCAAGGTCGTCGGCGAAGCGGGCGAAGGTTTGGAAGCGATTGCGATGGTCGAACAGTTGAAACCAGATGTCGTCATTCTCGATTTGATGATGCCGATCCTCAACGGTCTGGAAGCGGCGCGTCAGCTTTCCAAACAATTTCCGCACACGAAAATAATTATTCTTTCGATGTATGACGACGAAGGTTTTGTTCTCGAAGCTCTCAGAAACGGCGCGAGCGCGTATGTTTTAAAAGACTCGACATCCGACGATCTGGTTCACGCCATTCACGAAGTCGTCGCCGGAAGACATTATCTCAGCCCGCCGCTTTCCGACCGCGCGATCGCCGCTTACCAGCAATTTTCAAAGACCGGAGCGTTTGATAAATACGACACTCTGACTACGCGCGAGCGCGAAGTTCTGCAATTGACGGTCGAAGGAAAAACCAATTCCGAAATCGCGCAGACGCTCGGCATCAGCGTCCGCACCGCCGAAACTCACCGCTCGAATTTAATGAATAAACTCGACATTCACCTGCAAGCCGACCTCATCCGCTACGCCATCAAACGCGGAATTATTCCGATGGACAGATAGGCTGAAAGGCAAAAGCAAAAAGGCAAAAGGCAAAAATAAATGCCGTAGAAAAAACTCGTTCTCGCTGGGAGCGCACGCATCCCAGCGAGAACGAATTTTATTTCTTTTACAGCATTTATTTTTAAAAACCTTCTCGGCTAATCGCAGCGAAAAAAGCCTGCTAAAGCAGGAACTCAAAATTCATCTGCTCTACAAAAATGCTTCTACGTAGATTTTTCCCCAAAACTAAGTAGATGTCCGTAAAGCACTGCGTAGATTTGCTGGTTTAATTATCAGCGGATTCTAATACAATTATTTCAACGTTTAGAAAAAGCTAATTTGCCGGTCTGTTCATACAAAAAGAATTTTTGTGAACAGACTGCAAAAATCATTTTAAAAATCAAAGGGAGGAAACGATGGCATTAGATGAAGCTCCGTATGGACGGAAAACGCAGAAAGATCCGGCGGTCAGTGACATACACATCGTCTGGATCACTGCCGGTCTGGGCTGTGACGGCGATTCGGTTTCGATCACCGCCGCCACGCAACCGAGCGTCGAGGACGTTCTCCTGGGCGCGATCCCCGGACTCCCGAAAGTTCATCTTCATAATCCGGTTCTGGCATACGATGTCGGCGACGAATTTATGAAGTATTACTATCAAGCCGAACAAGGCACGCTCGATCCTTTCGTTTTGGTCGTCGAAGGTTCGATCCCGAACGAAAAGATCAACGGCGAAGGCTATTGGGCGGCGGTCGGCACGGACGGGATGACCGGACAGCCGATCACGACCAACGAATGGATTGACCGGCTCGCGCCGAAAGCTCTGGCGGTCGTCGCCATCGGCACGTGCGCGACCTACGGCGGCATTCACGCGATGGAAGGCAATCCGACGGGCTGTATGGGCTTGGCTGATTATCTCGGTTGGGATTGGAAATCGAAGGCGGGACTTCCGATCATCAATGTTCCGGGCTGTCCGGTTCAGCCGGATAATTTTATGGAAACGGTTCTGTATCTGCTTTATCAGGCGGCGGGACTTGCGCCGATCATCCCGCTCGACGATCAACTGCGCCCGACGTGGCTTTTCGGCAAAACGGTTCACGAAGGCTGTGACCGCGCCGGTTATTACGAGCAAGGCGATTTCGCGCACGAATACGGCTCGCCGAAATGCATCGTCAAACTCGGCTGCTGGGGTCCGGTCGTCAACTGCAATGTGACGAAACGCGGCTGGATGGCGGGCATCGGGGGCTGTCCGAACGTCGGCGGCATCTGCATCGGATGCACGATGCCCGGATTTCCCGATAAATTTATGCCGTTTATGGACGAACCGCCGGGAGCGACCATTTCATCGGCGGCGGTCGGAATTTACGGAACGGTGATTCGCAAATTGAGAAGCATTACCAACACAACGGTCAACAAAGAACCGCAATGGCGGCATCCGCGCGCCGAACTGACGACCGGCTATCAACCGAAACATTACGGGAGGAATAAATAAATGAATCCGACAGCTACTGAAACAAGAACACCAACCGATAAAAAAACTTTGGTTGATATGAATTGGGACCCGATTACCCGTATCGTGGGCAGTCTGGGAATTTACACAAAGATTGATTTCAACAATCGGGAAGTCGCCAAATGCTGGAGTACGTCTTCGATCTTTCGCGGCTACTCGATCTTTATGAAGGGCAAAGACCCGCGCGATGCGCATTTTATCACGTCGCGCATCTGCGGCATCTGCGGCGACAATCACGCGACTTGCGCCTGCTACGCGCAGAATATGGCGTTCGGTGTCGTGCCGCCCGCGCTCGGCGAATGGATCGTCAATCTGGGCGAGGCGGCGGAATATATGTTCGACCACAATATCTTTCAAGATAATCTGGTCGGCGTGGATTTCTGCGAGCAGATGGTCAAGGAAACAAATCCGTCGGTCTGGGAAAAGGCGAAACAGACCGATTGCCCGAACGCCGAAGCGCACGGCTACCGGAAGATTTCCGACATAATGACCGCGCTCAACCCGTTCACGGGCGAATTTTACCGCGAAACTCTGCACGTCAGCCGCTACACGCGCGAGATGTTCTGTCTGATGGAAGGTCGCCACGTTCATCCTTCGACGCTCTATCCGGGCGGTGTCGGCACTGTCCCGACCGTTCAGCTTTTCACGGATTATCTCGTTCGTCTGATGCGCTACTGCGAATTTATGAAAAAATGTCTGCCGCTTCACGACGATCTTTTCAATTTCTTTTACGAAGCACTTCCCGGCTATGAAAAAGTCGGTCAACGGCGGATTCTGCTCGGCTGTTGGGGTTCATTTAACGATCCCGATGTCTGCGATTACAAATACGAAAACATGAACAAATGGGGCAATGCGATGTTCGTTACGCCCGGTGTCGTCGTTGACGGAAAATTGGTTACGACCGATCTGGTTGACATCAATCTCGGTATTCGTATCTTGCTTGGCAGTTCATATTACGAAGGCTGGGAAAATCAGGAAACTTTTGTCAAAAACGATCCGCTCGGCAATCCGGTTGACCAAAATCACCCGTGGAATCAGACGACGATTCCGAAACCGCAAAAGAGAGATTTCGACAATAATTACACATGGGTGATGTCGCCGCGCTGGTATCACGAAGGCGAACAGGGCGACGGCTCGAAATATCTCGCGCTCGATACGGGCGGCGGCGCGTTTGCGCGGATGTTTGCGACCGCGCTCGCCGGACAGGTTGACATCGGTTATGTCAAAGCGACCGGCAACAGCATAAAAATCTATCTGCCGCAGACGGCGATGAAACCCGAAGTCGAATTCGAATGGCACGTTCCGAAATGGTCGAACGCCATCGAACGCGACCGCGCGCGAACTTATTTTCAGGCATACGCGGCGGCTTGCGCCCTGCATTTCTGCGAAAAAGCGATGGCGGAACTCCACGCCGGAAACACGAAAACGTGGTCGGAATTCAAAGTTCCCGACGAAGCCATCGGCTGCGGTTTTCACGAAGCCGTGCGCGGCGTTCTGTCGCATCACGTCGTCATCCGCGACGGCAAGATCGCCAATTATCACCCGTATCCGCCGACTCCGTGGAACGCGAATCCGCGCGACATCTACGGCACGCCCGGACCTTATGAAGACGCGGTGCAAAACACGCCGATCTTTGAAGAAAACGG
>JBGTSF010000084.1:0-18867 GCA_041940425.1 Pyrinomonadaceae bacterium | reverse complement strand
AATCTTCGCGGCGCATAACGCACGAAACCGACGCGCAGAACGAGCGCGATTCTTTGGCAATAAAGCGCGTGATGTCGTGCGTGTTGTGAATGCCTCCGGGGAAAAGGCAGACGTGAAAATCTTCGCCTTGACCGTAGAGCGCGGCGCGTGCCAGCGGATTCCAGTTTTCCCAGCAGTTCAAACCGCCGACCGTGAACGCGCCGACCGTGTGAACGCGCAAGCCCGCGCCGTCGCCGTTTCCCCAGACGAGCCGTTCCTCGTAAGTCGGCACGAGTTTTCTCTGCACCGATTTTATTTCACCGTCGCGGTCAATGAAAACGCACGCCGCGTAAAGACTCTCGCCTCTCGACGCGGGCTTTTCGACGATGCCGATGTAAATTGCGATTTTTTTCTCCCGCGCCAGATCGCAGATTATATTTAGATCGCCGCGTTCGATCTGGACAGCTTGGTTGGAATATTCGGCGAAAATTTCTTTTTGAATTTTTGAATTAAATTGCGCGCCGCCCGTCAATTCGAGCCAATACGGATAACCGCCGACCGACGCTTCGCCGCCGATGACGACTAGTTCGCAATTTTGATTCGCCGCATCGGCGGCAAAACTTGCCGCCTTTTCGAGCGTTTTTTCACGATTCATCCAGACGGGCGTGTATTGCGCCAAACCGATTTTTAGCTTATTCATTTCTTTATTTTAATTCCGCTTCCGCCGCGATAAAACCGAAACTCGCCCATTGATTTCCCTCTATGATTCGGCGAAAGATTTTTTCCGCTTTTTCCTTTTCGCCGTTGTATAAAAACCAGTTTCCGAGACCGTAGCCGAGCGAAGCATTGCTGAGAGAATTTGCTTCCGTGCCGATTTCTTTTAATAAATCTTCGGCTTTTAATTTTCCCTGATAGAGTTTTACCAATTTGTAGTAATCGTCGTTTTCGATGATGTCGAGATTGTCTTTGATTCCGGCGATTGCTTTTTCGGCTTCTTTTGTTTTATTCATTCGCCGCAAGGTCATATAAAGCCAGTGTTTTGTAGCGACGAGCATATCGGGATTAGTGGAAACTTTTTCGGCTTCACTATATGCTTTTAAAGCGTTTTTGAAATCTTTTTTTAGATAGTAAGCCAAACCGAGATGATAAAAAATATTTGATTGCAGAGTCGAGGTCGGAATGTTTCGCGCATTCGGCAAACCGTCGGGTTCGATCTCATCTTTTTTGCCTTTGACCAATTTTGCCGCTTTTTCAAAATCTTTCACGGCATCATCAAAACAGCGAATCGAAATAAAACGGTGTCCGCGATGGCGAAAAAGCCGCGCGTCCGTTGGAAATTTTTCGATTGCATCCGTGTAGATTTTTATCGCCTCCTTGTAATTTCCGAGATAAGCCGTGCGCCGTCCGAGCCAGATGTATGAGTCGGCGGTCTGCGCTTTTTTAAAATCGTTTTCGGCTTCGGCAAGTTTTGTTTCATAAGTTTTTCGCGCCGTTTCGGATAAAACGGGTTTTATAAGTTTGGCGTTTTCCGCACAATTTTGAGCGAGGAAATTCAGATTAAAAAATAATAGAAACACGAACGCAATCAAAAATTTTGTCATAGTCTGATTTTAATCCCGAAACATTCGTCGCGTAAAATCGTTGGCAAATTTATCTTCTGGATCGTGTTTGTGCATCAATTCTAAAAACTTTTCAAAATTTTCGTTATGCACGTTTTTCAGATGCGCTTTGTCCAGAGTTTTGCAGAATTTGCCGAGGTGCGGGCGCGCGCCGATTTTTTTGATTTCTTCTTCGGCGGCTGAATAGTATTTTTCAAAACCGCGCGAATCGTTGCAGATCAGATCAATCCACGTCGAACGCCGCTCGCGTCCCGCGCCGATCAAGGTTTTATTGTGTCCGGCGGGCGTGAAACGAACTTCAAGCAATGTGTAGGGCAGAGATTTTGAATACATTTTTTCATAAAGATCGAGAAACAGACCGCACATTTCCCAAGTCTGCTCGAACGGCACGGTAAATTCCAATTCCTGATGCAGATGATAGATCGTCCGGTTAAACGACTCGTGGCTTTCCATCACCAAATCCGTGCCTTTCTTAAAACCGTAAGTCCAATTCGATTTCGGCAAAAATCCGGTGTATGCCATCAGATTTCCGAACCACGCCGCATTAAGCGCGTCAAAGGAAATGGCGATAAATTCACGAAAAGAACCTAAAAAGGATTTCGGCTTATCGGTTTCGTTCCAGGTGCTGACCTGACAAACCTTTGCGAAGGGGAAAATGTAAAGACTCAGATGATCGTTTTCTTCCAGAAGCGTGTCGAGATTCGCTCTGACGTATTCGTAATCTACAAGTTCGAATTTCTGCTCGACATTAAAACGTTTGACCGCCTGAACAGTAACTTCCGAGATAATTCCGACCGCGCCGATTCCGCCGATTGCCGCTTTGAAAAGATCGTCCTCAGGCGTGACTTCATGAATTTCCCCTCTGCCGTCAATTATCTTCAAACGCGCGACGCATTCGCTGACAAAGCCCCAGCCTTTGCCCGTGCCGTGAACGTCGGTCGAAAGAATTCCGCCGATGCTCTGAGCGTCGTGCGACGGCAGGGCGGCAAACGCCAGACCTTCGTCGAACAAAAATCGTATGACATCGCGCACGCGCGTTCCGCTTCGGAAAGTCATATGTTTTTTATCCAAATCCTTGCCGATTACGCCGCAGTATTTGTCGAGCGAAACAAGCGTTCCGTCCACGACCACGCCGCTGTTGAAGGAATGCGCCGAACCAAAAACGCGCACGCGTTCGGAATTTTTAACGAGCGCGACGATTTCTTCTTCGGTTTCCGGCTGAATGATACGATTCGGGCGATAACCGAATTGATGCGCCCAATTATGAAAAAATCCGCCGCGCACTCTGCCTTCTAAATAGAGAAATTTACCGAACGTCAAGGCATTAAGAATAATATTCCACGTCGTCGCCAAAGCGCAGTAAAAATAACTTCTCGAATTCATTTTTCATTCTCCTTTAATGACAATCGGATTTTCGATCAATTCGGGTTTCAGTTCGTCTTTCGGCTCGCATTTACCGCCCGCCTCGCTCCAATTCTTGCAGACTTTTTCGATCTTGAACGGGTAGATCGTCAGATTCCCCTTCGAATCAATGTGCAGGCGAATGAAATTTTTGTAATCTTCGATCTTCATTGCTGAAAATGCCTCGTTGTCGTGCCTGCCGAAAAGATGAAGCGACACGAACAGATAAACGCCCATAATGAACGAGCCGATAATAAAGCCGCCGATGCCGCAGACGAGGAAAATGCAGATCAGCCAGACGAAATTGACGACCGCCGGATTGGTCAGGTCGAATCGTTCGACGGCAAAGCGCATCAGCAAATAACCGAGCCAGCCGAGAACGAAAATCGCCGCGAGATGCGTCAGACCGTGAATTCCGCCGGCGATTCTTTTGTAATTTCTGGAATTCGAATCGGTAAAAAATACCAAACCGAGAAGCATTAAAATCACGACGATAAACGCCAGCGGTTCGTTGATCAACCGATTGATCGTCGCTTCGAAGGCTTTCGCCCAGGTGAATTCGCCCGCGATCTCGCCGTGAATCAAAAACGCGATCAAGATGTATAAACCGCCCGTCAAAAATCCGAAGGTTTTGTTTTTCGGAATAAAACCGAAAATATTTCTCCAATCTTTTTTCCGCGACTCATTATAGTTGGGATAATTCGTTCGCCATTCAAATCCCTTGTTATTGTAGTCTTCGTTTTCAAAATCAAAGTCGTGCGTCGGGTGAAGAAACGCGCCGCCGCCACCCGCCGTGATTTTTTGAACCTGCCGACCGTCGTTCGATTCGAATCGCCGGTAATGGTGAAGATCACCCGCCAGATAGAGTTTGACCTCGATCTCGTTTTCCTCGAAAAGTTTTTCGAGTTTTTCGATGCTCGCTTCCTTCTTTTCGAATTTGTCGGTCAAACCTTCATATTTGATAGTTTTCACCCAATAAGGTTCGGGAACGCAGACAATAACTTTGTCGCCCTTTTCCATCACCGTCGTGATTATTCTTTGAAAATATTCCAATTGCGGAACATCAATATTGTGCGAAAGCTGCAGGTCAACGCCGAGCAGCCACCATTTATGCGGGAGTTTGAGCGTGAAATAACTGCGCTTCTGACGCGTGCGCCAGAAGCCGCCGAAAACCCTTTGGTTAAAAATATGCGTCGAAAAAAGTTTCTGAAACGCGACCAGACTGTCATACCAATCGTGATTACCCGGCAGAGCGAAAACGTGCGGCTCTTTTTGTAAGCCTGAAACTTTCAGATCGTTTTTGCCGACGGTTTCAAACGCCGTTCGATACGGATTGACCAGACGTTTTTTATACTCGTCCGTTTCCGCCGTCGGATAAACGCCGTCGCCGCCGAAAACCAGAATATTGCCGCGTTTGAGCGGCTTTTTATCAATCTCGATTTCGGGACGCGCCAACATATATGCAACCGAATAAGTCGAGTTCCAACCGTCGCCGACATCCGAAACGTAATCAATCCAGATTTCATTTCTCGCCTCTTCGGTCGGAGAAAAATCAAAACCGTTCGGCGTTAATTCGCGCGAGTAATCGAAAAATGCTTTATCGGTTGCGGCGGTGATCAGGCGCGGGTCGGCGTTTTCGCCGATGATGGTCGAGATAATAGTCTTGATCGCCGTATCGGTTAGCTGGCTCGGACTATACCAATTGACCATTTCCGCTCGTTCGTTCGGATCGTTTTTCGACATAAATTTAATCTCCGTTTTTTAGTTGGACGAAATGAAAAAAATTTTTTGTAAAAAGATTTTTCCGGCAAACAGGGGCGTTGAAAATCGGGCAGAGTCTTGTATTAGCGGACGGTTTTGAGAGCGGCAAAATCTCCGAAAATATCAGGCAAAGTAGTGAAAACAAAAAATCGAATCGCGTTTCCATAAGTGGAAGTTTCCTTCTCGAAATTTCGTATTAAAGTGAACGGAAAACACTCTATCGCTTTTTCGTATAAATTACAATAGTTTTTTTTAGAGGAGATTTAATATTTTCTATACTCTTTCGATGCGCGCGACAAAACATCCGGCTTCGGCGTTACGGATATTTATATAATTTACTTCGGGCAATTCCAGTATTCCGGCGATTTGACCGGACAAATTTTCAGCCGACATTTTTTCGCGCAGGACGAGTTTGCCTTTATCGCCGTAGCCTTCAAACAATAAAGGAAGTTCGAGCAATCCGGCGGGAAAACCATTTTCCGCAAAGGCTTCGCATTCTTTTTTGTGAATATAAACCGGGCTTGGAAGCGGCAGATCCGACAAATTTTCAAAGGCGTTATAGGTAAATAAAATCCTTTCTTCCGCGCCCTTGATAAATGTTTTCAGACATTGGCGGCACGGTCCGTAACCCGTTGCAATGTCGGCAAACGCCGGATGTCCGTATTGCGGCGATCTCATATTCTCACGCACACTCCGGGCGATGTCCGACGGTATCGGAACGACTTTGTAATTCATAATTTTCTTCTCCTAAATTATTTTACTTCTTTTTCCAAGATCGCTTTCTTGCGCTCAACGCCCCAGCGATAACCGCTCAAACTTCCGTCACGGCGGACGACGCGATGACACGGGATAACGAGCGCGACGCGGTTTGAAGCGCAGGCGGTCGCCACGGCGCGGACGGCGTTTTTATTGCCGAGTCTTTCGGCAATTTCCGCGTAAGAAACCGTTTCGCCGTATGGAATTTTTCGCAATGCTTCCCAGACGCGCATCTGAAAAGCCGTCGCCTGCACGTCGAGCGGCAGATCGAGAGTTTTGTTCGTTCCGGCGAGATTTTTCAGGATCGCTTCGACGTAAATTTTCAGTTTCGCGCCGTTTTCGACAAGTTCGGCTTGCGGAAATTCTGCCCGCAGATTTTCAAAAAGAGATTTTTTGTCGTCACCGAAAGTTACACTGCAGATCCCTTTTTCCGTTCTTGCCGCCAGCAATTTTCCCAGATCACAATCCGTTACCGCATATTCGATCTTTAAATCCTTTCCGCCTTTTTTATAAACCGCCGGAGTCATTCCGAGCTTTTCCGAAACATTTTCATAAAGCCGGCTGCTCGATCCGTAACCCGATTCATACATCGCGTCCGTTACCTCGCTACCGTTTTTCAATTCGCTCTTGAATTTTTCGAGACGTTTCATTTCGGCAAATTTTTTCGGCGAAACTCCGATGACATCCTTGAAAATTTTTTGCAGGTAAGCCGGACTCAAATTTAATTCCGCGCTCAAATCTTCGAGTGTGATCCGTTCTTCCGTTGCTAAAATTTCACAGGCGCGAAGAATGATTCCGGCTTGCGGATTCGGTTTTTCATTTTTCGGCTGGCAACGCTGACAGGCGCGAAAACCTTTTTCTTCCGCCGCCGAAAAATCTTCAAAGAATTTTACGTTTTCGCGTTTCGGTCGGCGCGACGCGCACGACGGCTTGCAGTAGATTTTTGTCGTATTTACGCCGTAAACAAACGCGCCGTTAAATCGCGCGTCATTGTTTTTTACGGCTTGCCACAAAATTTCGTTTTCCATATTGAAGAGTTTATTTAATACGGAATATTAAATCTATCCGAAATTTGCACTGCAATTTTTTCTTTTGCAAAAGCGTTTGATACATTAGATTTATGCTGAATTCATATACATATTCTTTGCCGGAAAAACTGGAGAACGCCGTTCAAACAAAATTACACGAATGGAAAAACGAGAACAAAATTCAGAACATCTGGGCGAAAGACGCTGGCGTTTGGACGAATGAGGACGAAGCGAAATGGCTCGGCTGGCTCGATTCGGTTTCGGCGGAACTCGCCAAGACGGACGAATATAGATCGTTCGCCGAAGAGGCAAAACAATTTGAAGCGGTCGTTTTGCTCGGCATGGGCGGTTCGTCTTTGTGTCCCGAAGTTCTGGCGGAAACTTTTGGTAAGGAAAATTTTCATATTCTCGATTCGACCGTTCCGGCGCAGATCAGAACGCTTGAAAACAAGCTGGATTTAGAAAAAACGCTTTTTATCGTCGCTTCAAAATCCGGCTCAACATTAGAGCCGAACACATTTTTTCAATATTTTTATGACCGCGTTTCCGAAAAGGTCGGTGCGGAAAATGCCGGACGGCAGTTTGCCGCCATTACCGATCCCGAATCGAAAATGCAGCAGATCGCCGAAGAGAAAAACTTCCGCAAAATCTTTTTCGGGGACCCGGAAATCGGCGGACGGTATTCGGCGATGTCGCCGTTCGGAATGGCGGCGGGCGCGGCGATGGGCTTAAATGTAGAAGAATTTTTACAAAACGCGGGCGAGATGGTCGCGGCGTGCAAAGCGGAAAATCCTGCGGAAAATCCGGGCGCGGTTTTGGGAATTATTTTGGGTGTTTGCAACTTGAACGGGCGCGACAAACTGACGATCTTTACATCGCCCGAAATCTACGATCTCGGCGCGTGGCTTGAACAACTGATCGCCGAAAGCACCGGGAAACAAGGCAAAGCGATCATTCCGGTTGATCTCGAAGAAATTTCAAAACCCGAAGATTACGGCGAAGACCGCATTTTCGCGTATTTAAAATTGAAAAACACGAGCGGCTTTTCGTTAGATGAAAAAGTTTCGCTTCTGAGAAATTTCGGTCATCCGGTCGTCGAGATAAATCTGGAAGACAAAATGAATCTGGGGCAGGAATTTTTCCGGTGGGAATTTGCCACGGCATGCGCGGGCGCGGTAATGAATATCAACCCGTTTAACCAGCCCGATGTCGAATCCGCAAAAATAGAGGCGAAAAAACTAACCGAAGAATACGAGCAAACCGGCGAGCTGCCGTCGGAAAAACCGATCTATAAAGAAGGCGAAATCAAACTTTTTACGAGCGAAGATTATGCCGCCAGTTTGGAAAAATTTATCGAGGTCGAAAAAAACCTGCAGAAATATTTGCAGGCGCATCTGGCGCATCTGCAGGAAAACGATTATTTCGCGCTTCTCGCATATATCGAACGCAATGAGGAAAATAAGGAACTTCTGCAAAATATACGGCACAAAGTTTTTGAAGAAAAACTCGTCGCCACCGCGCTCGGCTTCGGTCCGCGCTTTCTGCATTCGACCGGACAAGCCTATAAGGGCGGCGCGAACAACGGCGTATTTCTGCAGATCACGTCCGATGACGCGGAAGACCTCAATGTTCCCGGACAAAAATATACTTTCGGCATTGTCAAAGAGGCGCAGGCGCGCGGCGATTTTCAAGTATTGATTGACCGCGACAGACGCGCTCTGCGCGTGCATCTCGGCGCGGATGTCGAAAGCGGTTTGGAAATGATTTTGTCTCTGTTAAATGGAATTTAGGAGAAAATCAATGCCGCCGGACTAATTTCCGTATAAATTCAATTTTTAGAAATTTCAAATTTCGGATTTCAAATTTCAAAACTGTCGAATTTGGTAATTAAAACCCCGGATTTTTAAATTCCGGTGCGAGCAGTCAAACAATTTGTTATCTGAAATTTGAAATTCAATAGAAATCCAAAGACGCTTCACGATTTATTGTAAAACCGGCAACGTATTTTCGAATCATCTAACGATTTTTATCCTTTCCCTCTCGGGTAAACAAACGCGCATTTGCGAAATACGTTTTTCTTTGTGTTATATTAACTTAACCTTTATTTAAGGCTGGAGTTTTTTTATTGCACTGATTTTATGGATGTCGAAAACATCAATAGACCTGACCCGTTATACATCGAACCTGCCCGAATGCCGAAAAAATCTTTTTTCGGCAAACCGCTTGTCTGGGTTCAAATTCTAGCCTTTTTCGGCGGGCTCGCGCTCTTATTTTTCGTTACCTACAAAGTCGGCTTTAACACGCTCGGCGAGACTCTGAGCCGCATCGGCTGGGGATTTCTGCTGATCATCGGTTTGACCGGGGCGCGCCATCTTCTGCGGTCGTTGTGTATGTATCTGGTCGTGCCGCCGAAACACCGGAAGTTTAAATATAGTCAGGCGGTTTCCGCTCGGCTGGGCGGCGAAGCTGTCAGTTTTATCACTTTTAGCGGACCGCTTCTCGGCGAAGCGACCAAAGCCGCGATGTTAAAAGGCAATATTCCCTTTCTCCAATCGAGCGCGGCGATCATCGTTGACAATATTCTTTACTACATCTCCGTCATTCTCATTATTCTGACCGGAGTCGGCGTGATGTCGGCGGCGTTCAGCAACGACGATTCGATGAAAACCGCCCTTCTAACCGTTACGATTTTGTGCGTGCTGGCGTTTGTCGGTCTGTTTTTGATGCTCTGGTTTCGCATCAAACCCGTCGGCTTCGTCATTCGCCGTTTGATGCGGCGCGGCATCTTACCGAACTTTTTAGACAAGAAAAAAGAAATTATTTTCGAGCTTGAACACAATATATATGAATTTTATCTTCATCACCGTGCGACGTTTTTCGCCGTTTTCGGCATCAATCTGACGGCTCACGCGCTAAGTATCGCGGAAGTTTTCGTCGTGCTGAAAATGCTCGGATTCGCTTCGACCATAACGATCGCGTTTATCATCGAGTCTTTGACGAAAGTCATCAATCTTTCGTTCAGCTTTATTCCAGGCGCGGTCGGCGTTTACGAAGGCGGCAACGGCGTGATCCTGCACACGCTCGGCTACGCGACCGCCGCCGGTGTCGCGCTCGCTCTCGTCAGACGCGGCGCGATTCTTTCGTGGACATTCGTCGGTCTTTTAATTCTGCTCTGGCGCACCGTCCTGCACGGGAAACAGCGTTTGACGAAAACCGATGCTTAAAAATATTTTCGATATTTCCTTTTTAACAACAATTTTTTATCAACTTCATGTCTAGTTTAATTTTTTCCTGATAAACAAATCCAATATTTTTTAATGACAAACTTTGTTTAATTATGTTAGTCTTTTTATTGAGCTGTCCGGCTCGTCTTGCTTCCACCCGCGTAAATTTCTGAACAAACTTCAAAATAAAGGACTTTACAAATGGAAAAGTTAAACGAATATTTGCAAACTCTGCTCTCGACGTGCAGTTACGAGCTTCATCTCGAACCGAATAAAAATCCGTATCTGGTCTCGTCAAGCGGGACGAACGATGTCGGCAACACGCCGCTTCTCGGCACTCAGATCAGTATGATGGTCTTTCCTTTGATCCCGCCAAAGGTTAAACAAGAACTGCCGAACAGCCAGCAGGTCGAATTTATCCACCCGCACAATCTCGGCGAATTCAATTTCACGGTCAAAAAATCTCCCGCCGGCTTTAACGTTACGATCAGACCGAAACTTTCGAATAATGCCGCAAATAACAGCGTCCCGCAAACCGAACCCGCGGCGGACGAATCGCCTGCCGTAAAATTCGACGATTTTTATACGGACATCAAACCGGAAACAAAGCCGCCCGTTTCATTTTCAAATTTTCAGGCGGAAAATTCGTCCAGACCGGAAATGCCGGTTCCGCCTACCGAATTGGAAATCGAGTATGAAGAAGTTGCGCCCGAAAATGAGAAAATGCCGTCTTCCCTGCCGCCGGTCGAAACGACTTCGGTCAATGATCCCGAATTTATGACCGTTTTTTCCGACACCTCGACGTATGAACCGCCGATCAAAAAATCGGAATTCGCGCCGATGCCGGAAGCCGCTTCGGAATTGGAAATCGGCTATGATTCACCCGCGCCGCAAAAAAAACCAATCTACAGTTTGTCGCCGGAAATCATTCCCGACGAGCCTGTTTCACAAACGGAAAATTTCTCTCAGGAAATTCCTTTGGAACAATTTTCAAATCAGGACATGCCGGTTCAGCAAATAACAAATATGGAATTCGTTCAATCCGCCGACCCCGTCGAGCCGGTTCAGCAAACGCCCGTCTATAATCCGCCCGTTCAGCAAAATTTCGCGCCTTCGCCGGCGGTTGAAAATCAATTCGCTCCCGCGCAATCGAATCCGCAGGCGAAAGCGCGGATGGATAATCTGTTTAAGCTGATGGCTGAAGCCGGCGCTTCAGACCTGCATCTTTCGGTAAGCGTGCCGCCGATGGTTCGCAAAGACGGCAAAATGCAGCGGCTCGAATGCCGCGAAGCGACGCTTACGCCCGATTCGATGCGCGAACTTTTGACCTCGATAATGCCCGCCAAAAACCAGGAGGAATTCGCCCGCCGCAACGATACCGATTTCGCTTATGAAATTCCCGGTCTCGCGCGTTTTCGCGCCAACATCTTTGCCGACCGTAAAGGAATGGGCGGAGTTTTCCGTATCATCCCGTCAAAAATCTTAACCGCCGAACAGCTCGGACTTTCGCAGGCGATCATGAATCTCTGCGAGCTTTCCAAAGGTCTGGTCGTCGTTACCGGTCCGACCGGTTCGGGCAAATCCACCACTCTCTGCGCGATGATTGATTCGATCAACAAACGGCGCGACGATCACATCATCACCATCGAAGACCCGATCGAATTCGTTCACGAAAATCAGAAATGTCTGGTCAACCAGCGCGAAGTTCATAATCACACCGATTCATTCAAAGACGCTCTGCGCGCCGCTTTGCGCGAAGACCCGGACATTCTTCTGGTGGGCGAAATGCGCGATCTGGAAACGATCTCGATTGCCATCGAAACCGCCGAAACCGGACACCTCGTTTTCGGAACTCTGCATACGACGACCGCCGCTTCGACCGTTGACCGCATCATTGACCAATTCCCCGCCGACCGCCAGCAGCAGATCCGCGTAATGCTTTCCGAATCCTTAAAAGGCGTCATCGCACAGACACTTCTGCCGAAAAAAGGCGGCGGACGAGTTGCCGCGCTCGAAGTTTTGATCGTAACGCCCGCCATCTCGAATCTCATCCGCGAAGGCAAGACTTTTCAGATTCCGTCTTCGATGCAGACCGGAAAAAATCACGGGATGGTGATGCTCAACGACGCGCTTTTCGCGCTTGTTCAAAAAGGCATCGTCGAACCGCGCGACGCTTATGTCAAAGCCGTTGATAAAACCGGGTTTGAAATGCTTCTGACGCGCGGCGGATTTAAGATTTAAGTTTCTAACCTTTACTTTCTTGTCTGGGGACACGATTTTTATCGTGTCTTTTTTTTTAACTATGGTGCAGCTAACAGAAGCCCGCACGTTAGCTGGGGCGGAATGCTCAATGCTGAATATTCCGCCCTTGCTAACGCACGGGCTTCTGCTTTAACAACTCAGATGTTAAATTTTAGATCATAGATTTATCATCTAAATAGTTTTTATTTATGACTCAAGATTTTTACTGCTCGATCTGCCGTTCGGAACAAAAAGGTTTTACTGTTCTCTGCCCGGTTACTTTGGGCTGGCAGACAAAATTCGATCTTATCGAATGCTCCGAATGCCGGTCGCGCCAGATTTTTCCGCTTCCAAACATCGAACAGCTTGAAAGATTTTACGGCGCGGGTTATTACGGCGGCGATTGGTATAAGCAGAGAGGTTTGGGAAAGGTTTTTGCCAAAAAATATCTCGCGCACAAAAACACGGGAAATTATCTCGAAGTCGGATGCAGTCTCGGCTATTTTCTTGACGGAATCCGAACCGCCTGCGATTGGCAGATCGGCGGTGTCGAATTCGGCGCAGATGCGGTCGAACACGCCCGAAACGAATTAAATCTGGATGTCCGTCAGGGCGAACTTTCCGCGATAAAATATCCGACGGAAAATTTTGATTTTATAAGAATCTGCAACGTCCTCGAACACGTTACCGATCCGCTTGCCATGATGGAAGAATGCCGCCGTATCATCAAAACGGACGGTTTTCTGCATCTCTCGATCCCGAACGGTTTGACCGACAGCCGGTATCTGCTGAATTTTTTCGAAAGCGAAAACTTTCCGCCGCTCAGCAAAGACGGGCATCTTTTCTTTTTCCCGAAAGAAACGCTTCTGGAAATCTTTGAGAAAACCGGATTTAAAATTGTCGAAAGCGGCACGATCAGTATCCGCCGCGGTCTGCGAAGCCTGGGACGCTACCCCGCAAAACCGAACTGGAAAAATCCCTATTTTTCCGAAAACAGAGAACAACAGTCCGACGGCGAGATCAGACTCTCGCCCGAAAAAAAACGTCCCGATTTTTATTATAAATTTCGTCAAACGATGCTGGATTTAAAAATGCTTCGCGGTCTTCGTGATTACGGTCTGGAATTCAAGATACTGCTCAAACCGGCGAAAAAGCGGAAGCCCGTGCCTTAGCAAAGGCTTCCGCTTTTTTTGCAAATCCGTCTCAAAAGGTGTAAAGTTTGGCTGAGTTTCATTCCGATCCCGAGCTTCAAAGGAGAAAAAATCAATATGTCCCCTGAATCTTCCGTCAATAAACCTTTTGGAGATATTGCATTGTGTCTGTCCGGCGGCGGCTACCGCGCGGCGACCTACGCGCTCGGCACGCTCGATATGCTTGACGAACTGGATTTGTTAAACGACGTGAAGCTTTTGTCCACCGTATCGGGCGGAACATTTACGGGGTTGACCTATTCGGTCTGGCAAACCGAGGGCAAAACCTTCGATGTGTTTTACAAAGATTTCAGCGATTTTTTGAAAAAAACGAACGCGATTGATAAAGCCCTCGACGATCTTTACGACACGCCTTCGCCTTCGGGTTCGACCGATCTGAGCCTGATCCGCTCGGCGGCGAAATCTTATTCGGAATGTCTTTTAGGCGAGCGCACATTCAAACAGCTTTTGGAAGCCGCCCGCGCCGGAGGCGGACGATTCAGCGAACTTATTTTCAATGCGACCGAATTCCGCGAAGGCAATTCGTTTCGTTTTCGCGCAAGTTCCGATCACAAGGTTTTTATCGGCAATCAGATTTTCGCTGTGCCGCGAGACGTGGCGGCGGAAATTAGGCTCGCCGATATTGTCGCGGCTTCATCGTGCTTTCCCGGCGCGTTCGAGCCGATTCGTTTTCCCGATGATTTTAACTGGCAGAGTCCGCTCGACGAGATTCGCGGAAAATTGATCCAGCCGGTCGTCCAGCCCTACCCGCCGCACGATTCTTATCCGAACGGCTTTGACGTCGGGGGCGAATGTATTCCGCTGCCGTTGATGGACGGCGGAATTTTCGACAATCAGGGCATCACGAGCGCGGTTTTAGCGGACAAAGATGATGGTTTCGGTTTGTTTTTGATCACCGACACCAGCCCGCGCGAAGACGAGATACTCCAAACGCCGGATGCAAGTCCGCGCCGCGGCTGGGTTTCGCTCGGAACACTTTTCTGGATCGCCGTCGGGCTTCTCGTTTTATCTTTAATCGCCATCGGCATTATCGGCTATTCGTTTTTCAACACGGACGAAACGAACCGTTTTTCCGAATGGCAGATCATCGCCGGTTATATCATTTCGATTTTGCCCGCTTTTCTTTTGATCGCCGTGCTTGTCTGGATTTACACTCTGTTTCTCAAAGCCAAAAGCATCGTCGTGTCGGGCGCGAGATTTCGGCTCTGGCATTACTTTAAAAAAATGGCTCTGCCCGACGCGATCGAGATGGTCAAATCGCGGATCAGTTCGGTTCTGGCATTGACCGCGAACGTTTTTATGAAACGTATTCGCCAATTGCAGTTCAACAATCTGATGAATCCCGATTCGCGCGCAAAGCTCGTTTCGTTCAACCTGATCTACTCTCTTAATCCGAGCAAAGACCGCGCTGATCTGTGGAAATTCGATGCCGATCTAAAACCGACCGACGAGATGAAAAAGATTTCCGCCAAAGCTGAAATCGTGCCGACGACGCTCTGGATGAACGACGAGCAGTTTCGGATCTTGATCGCCTGCGGGCGCTGTACGACCTGTTTTTCACTGCTCAAATATCTCTGGCGAAAATGGCAAGCCGAAGTCCGCGAAGCGGAGAAAAAGCGCCGACCGCCGCCGCCCAAACCCGACACGCCCGAATCGCCGGATTTTGAGATTTACACGCGGCTCAAAACCGAATGGCTGAAACTAAAAGAAAATCCTTACAGTTTGCGAAAACCAATTTAAGAACAACAGAAAACAAAAAGAAAATGGTCGAACTGCCGGAGCGCGGGCGAGCCGTCCGCGCTCCGGCAAAAAATATTCATTTTTCTTTTATGGTATTATTTTTTCAAAGACCATCGAATTGAAATAATATTTCGCCGAAACGCAATGAACAAAATATAATCCGAAATTTCGAACATCCCGGAAAATCGTTTTGGATTAAGAGTTTATTTCTGTTATAAAACTACGAATGACCGATATGAAAAAACCTTTAGTGCTTGAATTGGGCGAAGTCAGCGCGAATGATGTCGCCATCGTCGGCGGCAAGTGCGCTTCTCTGGGCGAACTGTTCCGCGAATTGACTTCCAAAGGCGTCCGCGCCGTGGACGGTTTTTCGACGACCAGTCATGCTTATAATCTTCTTCTTGAAACCGACGGACTGCGGAAAAAGCTGCAAAAACTTCTTCGGAAACTGGATGTTGACGATCTCGAAGAATTGGCGCGGGTCGGCGCGGAAGCCCGCCGTCTGATGCTCGAAACGCCGTTTCCGAAAGAAGTCGAAACGGAAATTCTCGAAGCCTATAAAAAACTCTGCGAAAAGACGGGCAAAAAATCCTGCGAGGTCGCCGTGCGTTCTTCTGCCACGGCGGAAGATTTGCCCGACGCTTCGTTTGCCGGTCAGCAGGATACGCTTTTGAATGTCAAAGGCGAAAAACAGCTTATCGAATCGTGTCATCAATGCTACGCTTCGCTCTGGACAGACCGCGCGATCTCTTATCGAACGGCAAAAGGTTTCGATCATTTCGATGTCGCGCTCTCGATCGGCGTTCAGCCGATGGTGCGTTCGGACATCGCCTGTTCGGGCGTGATGTTCACGCTCGACACCGAATCCGGTTTCCGCGATGCGGTCGTCATCAACGGCGCGTGGGGTTTGGGCGAAGCGGTCGTGCAGGGAATGGCAACGCCCGACGAATGGGTTGTTTTCAAACCGACTCTGAAAAAAGGTTTCCGTCCGATCGTTACGCGCAAACTCGGCGTGAAAGAAGTAAAAATGGTTTTCGCCGACGACGGCACGGGAACGCAAGTTCGTGATGTCGTCGCGTCGCAGAGAAAGCGTTTTTGTCTTTCCGGCTACGAAGTTTTGAAACTGGCGGAATGGGCGTGCGCCATCGAAGACCATTATTCCGCGCTCGCCGGAAAGCATCAGCCGATGGACATCGAATGGGCGAAAGACGGCATCACGGGCGAGCTTTTTATTTTGCAGGCGCGTCCCGAAACCGTCCAATCGCAGAAAACGGGAAGCTATATCGAAACTTATAAATTAGATTCAAATCACGGCGCGCCGCTCTGTACGGGCGTCGCGGTCGGCGAAAAGATCGGACACGGCAATGTTCACGTTCTTCTCAATCCCGACAAACTTAACAGTTTTAAAGCGGGTGATATTCTCGTAACTTCGATGACTGATCCGGCGTGGGAGCCGATTATGAAACGCGCGTCGGCGATCGTTACCGACCGCGGCGGGCGAACCTGCCACAGCGCGATCATCAGCCGCGAACTCGGTCTGCCGTGCATCGTCGGCACGGGAAATGCGACCGAAGTTTTGAAAACCGATACGGACGTAACCGTTTCCTGCGCCGAAGGCGAACAGGGCAATATTTATTACGGCACGATTCCCTTTGATGTCGAACGCCACGAGATCACCGACACCGAACGCCCGCAGACACAAATAATGATGAACGTCGGCGATCCCGATCACGCTTTTTCGGTTTCGCAGCTTCCCAATGATGGAGTCGGTCTGGCGCGTCTCGAATTTATCATTAACAATCACATCGGCATTCACCCGATGGCGTTAGTAAAATATCCCGATCTCAAAAATCGGCAGACGATAGAAACCATCGCCGAAAAAATTCTGGAAGAAGACCCGAAAGATTTTTTCGTGCGGAAATTGGCGGAAGGCATCGCCAAGATCGCCTGCGCGTTTTATCCGAAACCCGTCATCGTGCGGATGTCGGATTTCAAATCGAACGAATACGCGCGGCTGATCGGCGGCAATGAATTCGAACCGACCGAAGAAAATCCGATGCTCGGCTTTCGCGGCGCGTCGCGCTATTACGACGAACGCTACAAAGCCGGTTTTAGATTGGAATGTCTGGCTTTACAGCGTGTCCGCGAAGACATGGGCTTGACCAACGTCAAACCGATGATTCCCTTCTGCCGGACGGTCGAAGAAGGCGAAAAGGTCATCGCTTTGATGGCTGAATACGGAGTCGTGCAGGGCGAAAACGATCTCGAAATCTACGCCATGTGCGAGCTTCCGGCAAACGTCGTGTTCGCCGACGAATTCTTAAAAGTCTTCGACGGCTATTCCATCGGCTCGAACGATCTGACGCAGCTCGCGCTCGGTTTAGACCGCGATTCCGAAATGGTCGCGCATCTTTTCGACGAACGCAACGGCGCAGTCGAAAAAATGGTCGCGCTCGCCATTGATGCCGCCAAACGCAACAAAAAGAAGATCGGCATCTGCGGACAAGCCCCGTCTGATTACCCCGAATTCGCGCAGTTTCTGGTCGAAAAAGGAATCAATTCGATTTCCCTGAATCCCGACACGGTGATTCAAACGACGCATACGATTTTGGAAACGGAAAAGGAATTGAATAAACGGAGTCAAACCGTGGTGAAATAACATTTGAAAATCCGACACTTGCGGAGATGGCTTATGTCATAACAACCTCATCAAAATTAACGTCCGGGATTTTTCCTTTGGCAATCGGTGTTTTTACGTATTATCGAGTTTTTTATCAATGCCCGTAAACACTCCGCACAAAATTTGACCAGGTATTTAACATTACTCCCAGAATCATCAAGAAAATACCGAAGATCATAACCGCAACACCGAGTTTGGTGACGGGATGGACTCGTTGGATGGTTTTGTAGTCATTAACTACGATCAGCGTTAACAGGGCGAGCAGAATCGGAAGCGAGACGAATTGGTCAATCTGAAGCGCGAAGCAGACGCGGGCAAGGGCGGGACTTATCAGCGCAACGCTCGCAAACAACATCAGACGTTTATGAACGTCAGTTCTTTTTCGCTGATAGACGGCTGCCGAGTAGAACAAACTGAAAGTGAACATTTGCACGACGAACCCGCTCATAATGCCCGCCGAGCCATGATTTAAATAATGGGCAATCGAAACAAAATATCCGCTGACGACGATCCCGACCGCGAGAAGGACGCTTACACGCCCTATCATCATATGGGTTTTTACATTGTTTGTTCTGACCAATCCGGCTTGGATACAAAAAAGCGTGTACCAAAGAGTCATGATGATTCCATGTGAAACAATGACCGGCGTTACCGGTGTCAGCATTTCAGGATTAATCACGATATGGGCGCTGAAACCGCCGACCACAATCGTCAACAGAAAACAGCCGAAATAGAAAAAAAAGGGTTCGCTCCGTCGGTTTTGTTTTAACATAATTTTCTCATTTTATTGTTTTCACGTTTCAAGAGAATTACGCGCCGCCTGGTTATGTCAAACAAAAACGTAAGCGGAAGCCGCGCCTGCAATTTGTAAAACCACAGAAAACCCTCCTGCTTTTACGTTCATAATTCTCCCAATGTGAAGACAAATGCGACCCATCGCAGGATAGAAATCTGAAGAGGCAAGACAATCAAAATCCTCTTCTAAATCACTGGAACAAAATACTTATTATGCTAAAAAAGTAGGCAAACTTTACTCCGACATTTCTACTTTGTCAAATAAATTATTTACTTTTTCGACTTTGAATAAAATTGCCGGCTTACTGCCAAATTCTAAACATTTTCATTTCTCTCGGCTCGCACGATCAGACGCAGCTTGCTATAGGTTTAGACCGCGATCCCGAATTGGTCGCGTATCGCTGAATCACGACACGGTGATTCGATAGCGAT
>JBGTSF010000083.1:0-19151 GCA_041940425.1 Pyrinomonadaceae bacterium | reverse complement strand
GATTCAGTTTTGTTTTATTGACGGCGAACACACCGACACTGCGGTAGTTTCCGATTTCAATTTCTGTCTCGATGTTCTGGACGAAAACGGCATCATCGTTTTTCACGACGCGCAGATCACATATAACGGCATCGCCGAATGCGTCAAATCGCTTGAAGAATCCGGTCGGAAATTTCGCGCCTACAGTTTGCCGCACATCGTTTTCGTCATCGAGATCGGCGATTTCCCGATTCACAAAAATCCCGTCATTCTCGAGCTTTTGACGAATAATTACAAGAGCTATCTGGAATCATTAAAATACAACGACACTTACCGCCGTTTCGCCAACCGTTTCCCGTTCAGAATGCTCAAACGGTTTTACGTCAAAGCGAGAAAACAGAATGTTTGCGAGTAAGAAAACTCAAACGAATTTAAAAATTCAAAAAGCCGGACTATTTTTACAAAAAAATAGTCCGGCTTTATTAAATTCTGGAGGCTTCAGACTTAACCGCAACACAGGCTGAAATCGCTACCGTTGCTCTGTTCCCAGCCTAGCGGAGTTCACGACTCAAACCTTGTGCGGAGCCTGAAGCCATATAAAAGGGATGAGGGATGAGGGATGAGGGATGATTTTATTTTCATCCCTCATCCCTCATATTTCATCCCTCAGAAATCTGTGGCGGAAAGGGTGGGATTCGAACCCACGGAACCCGTTAAGGCTCACAGCATTTCCAATGCTGCCAATTCAACCACTCTTGCACCTTTCCGTAAAATTTTATTGTCAAAAAAATTACGGATTTCAAAATCCAAAATCCGCAATCCAAAATCTAAAATTGAATGGGTGGGATTCGAACCCACGGTACCCGTAAAGGCACAACAATTTTCGAGACTGCCCGATTCAACCACTCTCGCACCTCTCCGCAAAAGCGAATTACCATTCTAAACACCAAAGCGAGAAAATTTCAAGTAAAGATGCGGGATTACGATTTTTTAATTCTTTTAGCGCGAAAAAAATCCTGCATCAGAGCGCGGCACTCGTCCGCCAAAACTCCCGATTCGATCTCCATCCGGTGATTCAAAGAACTGCTGTCGCAAATTCTGAACAGCGTTTCAACCGCGCCGAAGCGTTCGTCCTTTGCGCCGTAAACCAATCTTTTAACCCGCGCATTGACCAACGCGCCAGCGCACATCGCGCACGGCTCGACCGTCGTGTAAACCGTCGTATCAATTAAACGATAATTACCGGTTTTTTTAGCGGCTTTTCTTAAAACCAAAATCTCGGCGTGAGCGGTCGGGTCGCTTTTCGAGATTGTTAGATTGCCCGCGGCGGCTAAAAGTTTGCCCGTGTTATCAACAATGCACGCGCCTATCGGCACTTCGTCCGCATAGCCTGCTTTCTTAGCCGCATCAAGAGCTTTTTGCATCCAAAATTCGTCAACTTCCGTCACGAAAAAGATTCTAGCCCAGCGGAGCGCAAACTGAAAATAGCTGTCTCGAAAATAATCAAGTCCTTAATAAGAATTAATTTTTCTCCGCGCGCTCCGCGTTCTCTGCGTAAAACAAAATAAAATCTCACGCAGAGAACGCGAAGAGCGCAGAGTCAATTGAATTTGTTTTTCTAACGTCTTCCTGGAAAATTTCTTGCATTGCAAAGCGGAAAGTGTAAAATCTAAAATGACTTTTGTTTTATAAACCGTTTCCTGCAAAATCTCTCCGGGTTTGATTTTATGAAAGATAAAATTGGGCAAACCGAAACCGTCGAAAGCGAAAAAATCACAGAACAAGAAAAAAACTCTCTTTTTCGTTCGCTGACCGAAGAAGTTCAGGAACGCAGTAAACGAACCGAACCGACACCGATTGACATCGCTCACCGGGTTTCTTCTTCGGAATTCAACACGGCGATGGTGCATTTTTATCGCGGCGAAGTTCAGCGTTCGAACGTCTGGCGCAACCGTCTGGACGCGACGACGAACTGGGCGGTCATCACGGCTGGCGCGACTCTTTCTTTTGTTTTTAGTTCGGCGGACAATCCGCATTTTGCGATTCCGATCAATTCGGTTCTGGTTTCGATATTTCTTTTTATGGAAGCGCGGCGTTACCGTTATTACGAGGTTTGGGCGACGCGCGTCAGAGTTTTGGAAACGGGATATTTCGCGCCGATGCTTTCGCACCGGACGATTCCGCCGGACAAAGAATGGGCGGATCATATCTCGGCTGATCTTCTGCGACCGCATTTTACGATCAGCACATGGGAAGCCGTCGGTCGCCGTCTGCGGGCGAATTATATGTGGATTTTTATTTTGCTCGCGCTGAGCTGGACGCTGAAAATTTACATTCACCCGTATCCGATTCCGGCAATTACGCCAAAGGAGAAAGCCGAATTCTGGAATGTTTTGTTCGACCGCGCGCAGGTCGGCATCGCTCCGGGGTGGCTGGTTATTTCGGTCGGCTTTATTTTTAATGCGGTTCTGTTTGGTATTGCATTCGGAACGCGAAAGTTCAAAGACGCTTCGAGCGAGGTTCAGCCTTCGGAAGAATTGGAATGGCATCCGCTCCGGCAGGTTTCCGATTGGGCTGGCACTAATCTGAAAAAACGAAACACGATCCGCCGCGCCAAAAAAGCGCGTCAGCGAATCCGCTCGGTGCAGAGCGAAGATAAAGACTCTCAAAATTCGATTCATTACACCGAATTTCCGGGAATGTAATGAAAAAAGAGAAGTGGAAAAAAGACCAAATCGCAAATCGCAAATCGGCAATTGCAAATCCAATGATTTGGTAAATAGCAGAGTTTTCTGCTATTTTTTATGTAAACAAACCTGCATCAAAGGAGAAAAATTTTATGTCTGAAATTACAATGAAAGACCGCGCCCACGCGCTCGAAAACGAATTTTTTCATCGGCAGGAACAAGAGCTGATCAAAAAGCTCAAAGAGAAATTAGATGCCGAAAGAAAGGAGGCGAGCGGTCTCGATTGTCTAAAGTGCGACGGCAAAATGGTCGAATCCGATTTTGAAGGTTTGACCATCGAAGTCTGCAATAAATGCCACGGCGTTTGGCTCGACACGGACAAATTGGCGCGCATCGCGCACCACGAAAACGAGCGGAATTTCTGGTACGGACATTGGTTCGGAAATTAAAAAATAGCGACACGGAAAGTTTCGTTAAAACTTTGGCGAAACCTTATTAGTCTGTCAAAAATTAAAAATAATTTTCAAAAAGGAGAAAATAAAATAAAAATATGCCGGTTGAATTGGATGATCGCGGGAAAGCTCTGGAAAACGAATACTTTCGCCGCAAGGAACAGGAACTAATCGAAAAAATGCGCTCTAAAATGCAGGAAGGCAATGTCGTTGACCTCGAACTGCAATGCCCGAAATGCGACGGCGTCTTAAAGGAAACCGATTACGAAAATATCAAGATAGACGTTTGCGACAAATGCGGCGGCGTGTGGTTTGACGCGGGCGAACTCGCGCAGGTCGTTGACAAAAACGAAAACAGCGGCTGGCTGAGCCGTCTGTTCGGTTAAACGAAATGAAAATTTTCAAAAGCGGGTTTTTGATGCAGGCTTTAATGCTTTTATTCGCATTCAGCCTGCATTTTTCCGTTTCCGCGCAGGAAATTACGGAAAGGGAAAGCGTTAAACCGAAAGGCTTTCAGGAATTCACGCACCGGAGCGAACTGTTGAAACGCGAGATGCCGTATCGCGTCATCACGCCGGTCGGCTACGAGGTCAACGCCGATAATAAATTTCCCGTGATCTTTTTGCTTCACGGTTTGACGGGACGGTTCAGCGATTGGACGGAAAGGACGGAAATCGTCGAGTTTGCGAGAAATTACGAATATATCATCGTTATGCCCGACGGCGGCGACGGCTGGTATTCGGACAGCGCGACGGTAGAAAACGACAAATACGAGAGTTATCTTATAAAAGAATTGATGCCGGAAATTGACCGGCGTTTCCGCACTTCTCTGGAACGGCAAAACCGCGCCGTCGCCGGACTTTCGATGGGCGGTTACGGCGCGATCAAGTTCGCTTTGAAATATCCCGAGAAATTTTCCGTCGCCGGTTCGTTCAGCGGCGCGTTGGACGCTCCTTTACGCGGTCAAAACAATCAGTTTCTGCGACCTTCGATAATGTCCGTGTTCGGCGCGGACGATCATCAAAACCGAAAAGGTAACGACATTTTCCGCATCGTCCGCGAAATGCCGTCCGAAAAATTAAAAAATTTGCCGTTTATTTATCTCGACTGCGGAACGGAAGATTTTCTGATCCAGACCAATCGTGATTTCGCCGCGCTGCTGTTCGAGAAAAAAATTCCGCACGAATTCCGCCAGCTTCCCGGCAATCACAACTGGAATTTCTGGGACGCGCAGGCGCGGGAATTTTTCGACGTTTTTGAAAAATACGCCGTTCGGTCAAAAGCAAAAGGAAACTTTTAGAAGCGTCGAAAAATCGGAGAATTTAGCTTATGAAAAAATTTATATTTACAATTTTCTTGATTTTATTGACCTTCGGCGCGGGCGTTTTCGCACAGGAAAAAACCGAGATTAACAGCGTAAAAGCGAAAAATATGCTGTTGGGAAAACATATGCTTTCGCTTCAATGGATCAGTTGGGATTATTTCGGCTCGGCGACCGTAACGAACAAAAACGGCGTTTTTTATCTCAAAGGCAGACAGAAAAGCCGCGAAAATTCCGACTTTTTGGAAGTGGATGGAATCATCACCGAGATCAACGAAAAGAATTTTAAGTTCGACGGCAAGATCACGATGCAGATCAGCCACATCAACAACGGCGAACCGTGCGAACGAACGGGCGAAATGACGTTTGCGATCACCGGAAAACGAAAATACTGGCGGATGCAGGAAATGAAAAGCCCGTGCGACATTACGACCGATTACATTGATATTTATTTCAGGTAAAAGAAAAATTGTCCACAGATAAACACAGATAAACACAGATTTTTAAGAGAAATTAAAACAGAATAGACAGGATTTACAGGATTACTTTTATTCTCTTAAAAATCTTTTCTTATCCGTGTTTATCTGTGTTCATCTGTGGACGAAATTTCCTTCTAATAAATTTTCAAACGCGGATTTTCAAAAAGAGATTTTGAAATCCGCGTTTTTTTGTGTCAATCTTTTGCTTTGAATTTTTTATGCTTAATTTTGCAATTGAAACCGCACGCGAAGCCGGACATATTTTATTGGAAAAGTTCGGTCGGAAAATCAATGTTTCCAAAAAAGGCGACATCAATCTCGTTACCGAAGCCGATCTCGCATCGGAAAAACTCATCATCGAAAAAATAAAATCGTATCATCCGAAACACGCCATCTTAGCCGAAGAGTCGGGCGAAGCCGTTTTGCTCGAAGGCGATAACAAATGGAAATGGATAATTGACCCTTTGGACGGAACGACAAATTTCGCTCACGGCTACCCGTGTTTCTGCGTAACGATCGCGCTCGAACACGACGGCGAAATCGTCATTGGCGTTACATATGATCCGACGCGCGACGAGCTTTTCGCCGCCGAAAAAGGCAAAGGCGCGACGCTCAACAACAAACCGATTCGCGTTTCGCAGACGGAAAAACTTTCCGAATCGCTCGTCGTCACCGGCTTTCCGTATAATTTCAAAGACAAGCCGGATTTTGCCAAGCATCTCAACGATTTTTTATATTATTCGCGCGGAGTGCGGCGCGACGGTTCGGCTGCGATTGATATGGCATATACAGCCTGCGGGCGTTTCGACGGCTTCTGGGAAGAAGGCTTAAATCCGTGGGACGTGGCGGCTGGTGCTTTATTGATTCAGGAAGCCGGCGGGCGTGTTACATATTATGACGATTCGTCGTTCAGCATATACCAACCGCCGATTCTCGCATCAAACGGTTTGATTCATCAAGAGATGGTCGAAGTATTAAAATAAGAGATGTCAAAAATCAGTAAAATTCGAGAAAAAATCCTGCTTGGTGGTTCTGATTCGAATATTGATTTTAATGATTTACAAAGATTGTTGAATGTGTTGGGATTTGCGGAGAGAATCAAAGGCAGTCATCATATATTTGCAAGAAATGATGTTGAAGAAATTATAAACATTCAACCGATCGGCTCGAAAGCAAAACCCTATCAGGTGAAGCAGGTGCGAAATTTGATTTTGAAATATCATTTGGAAATTAACAATGAGTAAATACGAAATTATTATTTTTTGGAGCGAGGAAGATCAAGTGTTTATTGCCGAAGTTCCCGAGCTCGCGGGTTGTATGGCTGACGGTGCGACTTATCAGGAAGCGTTGGCAAACGCCGAAATAATTATTCAGGAATGGATTGAAACGGCGAAAGAATTAGGAAGAAAAATTCCCGAACCGAAAGGGAGATTGGTTTTTGCATAAGTTTTATGGGCGTTGTTCTCTGCAAAAAACACGGAAAAACCGGGATAGTTTTAACCTGTAATCATCTATCCGAACTCGTTTGGAATTTTCAGCCAATCGATGATTTTGTAAAGAGAATTGAAAAAGATACGGATGATATTGATGATAAATTCAAGTTTGATTGGATTTATACTCTTTGCCGAACCTGTGATAAAAAATATCAAACAGCAACTATCGGAGAGTTTCCGGCATATTTTTTGAAGTCTGCCTGCAACAGATGTTTTTTAGAATTATCAGATTTGAAAAGTTGGAATTAAGTTTAAATTAAATAATGGAACAAGTAAAAATCGGAATTATCGGCGGCAGTGGTTTATACCAGATGCCGGAATTGACGGATATAAAAGAGACGGAAGTTGACACGCCGTTCGGCAAACCTTCGGACGCATTTATTATCGGAACGCTTGAAGGCGAGCGCGTCGCGTTTTTGCCGCGTCACGGGCGCGGTCATAAATTAACGCCGACGGAATTGCCGTTTAGGGCGAACATCTATGCGATGAAACTTTTGGGCGTGGAATATATTTTATCGGTTTCGGCGGTCGGAAGTTTGAGGGAAGATTACGCGCCGACGGATTTTTGTATTCCCGATCAGTTTTTTGACCGGACACGTGCGCGGGCGGAAGAGTCAACATTTTTCGGCAACGGCATTGTCGGACATATCACGTTCGCGCATCCGGTTTGCGACGAACTCGGCGACATTTTGGAAGAATCGTGCAAGACGGTCGAAGATTTAAAAGTCCATCGCGGCGGAACTTATATCTGTATGGAAGGTCCGGCGTTTTCGACGAAAGCCGAATCGAATGTTTATCGCCAATGGGGCATGGACATTATCGGAATGACGAATTTGCAGGAAGCGAAATTGGCTCGTGAAGCGGAAATCGCTTACGCGACTTTGGCTTTAGTTACCGATTACGATTGCTGGCACGAAGATCACGACGCGGTTTCGATTGATATGGTCGTCGAATATCTGACGAAAAATGTGCGAAATGCTCAATTGGTTTTGAAGGAAGCCGTCAAACGGGTCGCCGCAAAAACGACGCCGAACCCGTTCGAAGGCGCGACCAAAAACGCGATCTTCACCGCACCCGAACATTGGAACGCGGAGACGGCGAAAAAATTGGAGGCGATCATCGGGAAATATAATCCGAATAGATAATAAAAAGGCTGAACGAAATTTTCGTTCAGCCTTTCTTACTATTAAATCGTATTAGCTATTTATTTTCCGCCGCTTTTTTCTTGTTCACATCCTGCATCGAATCAACCGAAGTGCTTATGCCGGTTTTTGTGATTTTCGGTTTCTTGCCGTCAATTCCTTCGCCGTAAGTAACTTTGTTGCTCGTTCCTTTAACAATAATTTCGGCGACTTTTTCGACCGTGACCTCATTTGAAACTCCGTCAACCGTTATTTTTTTGCATTCGCCCGTGAATTTAAAATTGTTCGAGGTCGTTTCGCTCGTAATCTCGATTTCTCTGTTGTTGCAGGGAATCGTTTTAAATTCACTCGTACTGCTTAAAATCAGCGGGTCTTCGGTCAATAGCCGGTTTTCAGCGTCAATCTGCGCCTGCGTTTTTTGGATTCCCTTATTGGTGTTTTCCTGAACGACGGGATTTCGCGGAATATTGTAATTACAGCCGTAGATAAATATTCCGTAAACGAGAAAAAATAATAGTTTTGGGTTCATTGTCTTAAAACTCCGATGCAAGAATAAATTTTCGTCATCATAGCATTGTCGAAAGGCGTATGTAAAAATTAATCTGATGTTTGTAAAATACTTTTCCGGTATTGAAAAATTGAAAACTTTGCCCTTGATTCAAACCTTTGCCGGTGAAAAAGCATCTGACGGGTTGTATAATTTTGTGTCAGCATTCATTTTAATTTTTTTATTTTAACAGGCAATAATTATGAAAAAAGCGATTTTAATTTTTGGGCTTATAGTTTCAGTTATAGTTTTCGCGGAAAATTCCTTCGCGCAGAAAAACATCGAGCCGCAGATCGAGCGCGATCCGATTCTTGAAGCGGACGCGAAACATAACCTTGAAGTCGCATGGCAGTATTTCAAATTGAAAAAGGCATACAAGGCGGTGCTTGACCGCTGTGAAGAAACAATCGCCGCGCATCCCGAATTTTCCAAAATGGACGAGATTCTCTATCTTTCGGGAATGAGCAGTTATTTTCTTTCTGAAAATAAAGGCAAACAGAAGGTAAATCTCAAAACGGAAAAAGACCGCGAACGATTCGCGCCTGAGAAATTAAGGGAAAATGCTGAAGCCTATCTGGCGATGCTGGTCGAAAAATATCCCGACAGCAAATACAAAAAAGACGCGGAAGAGACTTTGAAAACTCTGAAAAACGATAAATGAACTTAAATCAGGTAACGGTTTACACAAATAAATTTTCAGAATCGCTCGAATTTTATAAAAAACTCGGCTTAAAAACTATCGTTGACTCCGCGCCGCGCTACGTTCGTTTTGAATGTTTAAGCGGCGATTCGACCTTTTCGCTTCACGAAGCTTCCGATAATTCGCAATGTTCAAACATCGTTTTATATTTCGAATGCGAAAACCTGGACAAAGAAGTGGAACGGCTAAAAAATCTCGGTATAAAGTTTGAACAAGAACCGACCGATCAAGATTGGCTCTGGCGCGAAGCATATCTTAAAGACCCGGCGGGAAACAAAATCTGTCTTTTTTACGCGGGTGATAATCGTCGAAACCCGCCGTGGCGCGTGAATGAGGAATAGCGAAAAATTTATTTACTTTTCCGAATTTTGGACTTAATCTTATAAAAACTCGAAAAAAAAGAAAGAAAAATGAAAACTTTTTGCCGCTTTTCGATTGTCGTATTTCTTCTAACATTTCCCATATTTGCCCAAAATAATATAGAAACTTTTCGGAAAAACGCTTCCGATCTGAGCGATCAGAGGAAATTTGCCGAAGCCGCCGCTGAAATCGGCAAAGCAATCGAACTCGAACCGAATAACGCCGACCTGTATCTCAAACGGGCGCAATTTTACTGGCTTGCGAAAAATGACCACTCATTGCTGAGCGATGTGCAAAGAGCAGTTTCGATTAATCCGACCGATAAAATGATTTTATATTCAGGAGCGATGCTTTTACAGCGGAGCGGAAATTACCGGGAAGCGTTGAATATAGCAAACAGTCTGTTCGCGTTGGGCGAGCCGGATTATTCGGCGTGGCAATTGATGATTCAGATCAAAACTCATCTCGAAGATTTTATCGGCGCGTTCGAGGATGCTTCGACGGCAATGGAAATGTTTCCCAACGAAGCCGTTTTCAAACAAAATCAAGCGAATCTGATTCGCCTTTTGGGAAATTCGGATAAAGCAATCGAATTATACACATCGCTCATTCCGGCTTATGAAAAAAAGTTAAACGCGGAAAAAGATGAAAATAAAATGGAACGGCTGAGAAATGACCTGACCCAATTTCTATTCAGCCGCGCGCGGGTTTATTTTGAAAATTTCAAAAAAGATTTGGCGTTTGCGGATTTGAACAGAGCGGTTGAAATTCTTCCGATTGACCGCATTTATTATCAACGCGCACGGCATTACATAATGTTCAAAATGTATGCGGAAGCTCTGCCCGATCTCAACAAAGCCATTGAATTGGGAGATAAAAATGCCGGGTTTAATTTTTTTCTGGATCGCGGCGATGTTTTTTTCAGGTTGGGAAAATATAAGGAAGCCATTCAGGATTACGAGCGGGTTATCAAACTTCAAGATTCGCTTACAGAGCCGATGCAGAGAAGAATCGCTCAAGCCAATCAAAAATTGCTCGAAGCGAGTAAATAGCCAATCTAAAATCGAATTATCTAAAAGACGGACTTATTTTTCCGTGCGGTTTTGTGCTAATCTGTGTCTTTGTTTTTCTGAAACGAAAATTCACATTTTAAACAGAGGTAAATAATAAAATATGTCTTTAACAGTTGTAGGTTCGGTTGCGTTCGACGCTTTGGAAACGCCTTTTGGTAAGCGCGATAAAATCTTAGGCGGCGCGGCGACCCATTTTTCTTTATCGGCGGGCTTTTTTACGAACGTCAATGCGGTCGGCGTTGTCGGCAACGATTTCGGCGACGAGGAATGGGCGGTTTTCGAGCGGCATAATATCAATACCGACGACATCGAGCGCGTTGCCGACGGGAAAACTTTTTTCTGGAGCGGTCGCTACGATTACGATATGAACACGGCGCACACGCTCGATACGCAGTTAAATGTGTTTGAATCGTTCGATCCGAAACTTTCGGATAATTCAAAAAACGCGCGGCTTTTATTTCTGGCGAATATTCAGCCGACGCTTCAAAAACAGGTGCGTCAGCAATGCGAACGCGCCGAATTCGTGGCGATGGACACGATGAATTACTGGATCACTTCGACCAAAAACGAACTGATCGAAACCGTCAAGGTCGTGGACTGCGTCGTCATCAACGATGCCGAAGCGCGTCAGCTTGCAGACGTTCCGAACGTCATCACGGCGGCGAAAAAGATTTTAGATTTAGGACCGAAAGCAGTCGTCATCAAACGCGGCGAATACGGCGCGGCACTTTTTACCGGAAAAACATATTTTGCGATTCCGGCTTATCCTTTGGAATCGGTTTTCGATCCGACCGGCGCAGGCGATACGTTTGCCGGAGGATTCATGGGCTATCTCGCCAGCCAGCCGGAAATCAACGAGGATGCGATGCGCCGCGCGATGATCTACGGCTCGGTAATGGCTTCGTTCAACGTCGAAAAATTCGGAACGGAAAGAGTTGACGAACTCACTCACGAAGAGGTCAACGAGCGTTTCGCCGATTTCAAACGCTTCACGCATTTTGAAGAAATCCCGTTTGAAAAAGCTACTTCTGCATAAGGCAAGAAAATTGTCCGCAGATGCGCACAGATAATCACAGATAACAAAGATTTTATTAAATATCACATAAATCTGCGTGCATCTGTGATTATCTATGGACAAAAATATTTCTTTTTTATTTGCGCTCCGACTAAAAATCTCTTATTCTCACTGTAGAAAATATTCGCCCCTTAAACCGACGAAAACTCGATATGACAACAAAAAAACAGGTTGCCGATTTTTCGAAACTTGAAAAACCGGCGGCGCAGAATTATTTTGCGATTCTGGTCGGGCTGATTCTCGTGGTCTGTCTGGCGGCAGGTCTCGCGCTCGCGTTTGCGTCCAACTCGATGGATGCGATACAGCGTTGGGCTTTGATTATTTTTCTGATGCTGTTCGCGGTCTGCGGTTTGATCTTTTCTCTGTTCGGCGCGACCGCTTCGGAGTGGCTGACGATGCGCGAATGGCGGAAAATGAAAGCTCTGGAAAACAAAGAAAAAATCGCATGGGACGTTCTGCCGCCGCTTGCGCAGAGGCGGAAACTGACGGCGGAAGTCAAAGAGTTGGCAGAAATTCTCGATGTGCCGAACGAGCATCTGTCCGATCTTTTGTCGGCTTATGTCGTTGCTGAAGACCTTGCTCTCAGACAGATTCAGCAGGAAGAAAAAGTTCCGCTGATGCGTCATATCACGGTCGGCAACGCCGAATTCGACGCGGTTCTCGTAAAAGAAGAAGTGATTACCTGCATCGAAGTTACATTTCTCGTTACTCCGCAGCTTTCGCCGGAAAAAGTAAAATTCATTATCAAAAAGATTGAAACTGCAAAGCACATTTTTTCAAAAATCCGTCCTGAATCAAAGGTAAAACTCCTTTTATTGATTGTTACCCAACTCGACGAGGACGAAGTAACCAAACTGCGTTCAATGATCGGCAAGAAAATGTTTGCAGCAACGCCGGTTGACATTGACATTCGTTTGAGAGATTTCGAAGAATTGCAGAAAACCTACGCGCTTTGATTCGATTTATTGATTCGGATGCCGAAATAATAAACCCAAAAAATAAAGAAAATCTGGAGTGGAATGCGGAACAGCAGGTATAATGCGCCGTATTCCATTCCGCCGAACTGCACCGACTTTAAACTACCGGCGATATTTGCCGGAAGAACCGCGAGAAAGAAAATTATCAACAGAACGGAAGTCAGTTTTGCCGTTTTACTCCAAACCAGACCGACCACGGCGAGAAGCTCGCAGATGCCCGTAAAATAAACTAATTCGCGTTTGGCGGGCAGAAATTCGGGCATCATCTCGATCATCGGATCGGTGCTTGTAAAATGCGCGATGCCGGTCGCCAGAAGCATCAGCGACATCGGGATTCTGCCGATCAAAGAAAGATTGAATTTGTCTTTTAACAAAAACCGATTGACCGCAAAAAGCACTGCGAACGAAACGAGCAAAATAATCAGCGGTGTCATAATTTGATATGGTAGAAAAAACTTTTATTATTAACCAATGACAAAACTAAAATTTTTCTCGATTACGCTTTCTGCGTCGGCTCTGATTTTTTCGTTCGCGGGTTGTGAAAAGATGAGCGTGCAGAATGTTCAAACGAATGTCGCTTCGTCCGTAAATTCCACGGTCAAACGATACAACGGTAAAGGTGTTGTAACAAAGATCAATCTTGAACTTGGTTCGGTCGAACTCGATCACGAGGAAATAAAAGGCGTGATGCCGCCGATGATTATGGAATTTTATGTTACCGAACGAAGCGAACTCGACAGATTAAAAGTCGGCGATAAGGTCGAGTTTGTTCTGGAAGAAGACCGCGGACAGGAAAAATTAACGAGCGTCAAAAAAATCCAATGAAAAAAATAAATTTCTGCAAGTTTCAGGGCTTCGGCAATGACTACATCGTCATCGAAAAAGACGATCTCGACGGAATCGAAAACATCGGCGAATTTTCAAAAGCGGTCTGTCACCGAACGCGCGGAGTCGGCGGCGACGGGATTGCCGTTTTGAGAAAAACTTGAAAACGGGAAAGCCGATTATTTTTGCGAGATCGTCAACCCGGACGGGAGTTTCGCCGGATTTTCCGGCAACGGGACACGGTGCGCGGTCGCGTATCTTTATTACAAAAATCTCTGGTCGGACGAAAATCTCCGGCTCGAAACAAAAAGCGGAATAAAAAATTATAAATTGTTAAAACGCGAAGAAAATACTTTTCGGTTTCTCGCCGAACTCGGCAAACCGGATTTCAATCTGCCGAAAACCTTCGATGAAAAGGAAAGCAGCACGGAAAACGAAAAGGAATTCGGGCTTTTGATCCCGAGCGAAGAGATCGCCGTGCGCTTTACATATGTTGATGTCGGAAATCCGGTGGCGGTCGTTTTTGTTGACGATTTTGAAGAAATCGCGTGGCGGCGCATCGGGAAGATCATGGAAAATTCGACCGATATGTTTGCCGAACGAACGAACGTCGTCTTTGTAAAAATAGTTAATAACAGAAATATCGAGATCCGTATCTGGGAACGCGGCGCAGGCGAAACTTCTTCGTCCGGGACTTGTTCGATCGCGGCGGCGGTCGCTTCCGCCTTTACCGACAAAACGGGCAGGGAAGTTTCCGTTCACGCCGAAGGCGGCACGACCGAAGCCGTCTGGCGCGAATCGGACGATGAAATGATGATCACCGGGCGCGCCGATCTGGTTTTTAACGGAGAATACTATTTTAATGAGAATTAGGAAATGAAAATTTCCAATCGTTTTTTTTGAATAAAAAAGAGCCGGATTTTTTCATAAAACCGGCTCTTTCAAGAATTCAGTTTAATTTAAAAGCAATTAGGTATTGCTGATAAATCCCGTAACAACGCCGTTGGTCGTATTGCCGTCAACCTGATTGTTGCTGGACGAAAGTATCGCGCCGCCGCTCGACGACAAGCCCGTTCCGTTGCTCGTTACGATATTTCCGTAAAGCCGGAATGTCGCGCCCGAATTGGAAAAAATGCCCGTCGTGTTTCCCGAAATCATACAACTGAACACGTTCATTTCGGCGCTGAAGGAGGCGAGTCCGGTCGTGTTGTTGACCGCGCTCGAATCTCTGATGGTCGCTTTGGTGTTACTGCTCAAATTTACGCCCGTCGAGTTTGACGAAAACACCGAATTGCTGATCGCCAGATTAACCGTTCCGCCGGTGATAAAAGTGTTGATGCCGTTGCCCGCCATACCTCTGATGGAAACTCTGTCAACCGTAATTTTCGGCGTTCCCGAAGTGGTTTCGACCGAAATGCCGTGATTTTGAAATCCGTCAATTACCGTATCTTCAACCGTTACGAAATTACCGGCGAGAACCCGGATACCGCTGACCGCCGTCGTGTTCGATATGCCGTTAATGGATAGACCGCGTATCCTGACATGCTTTTTGGTGTCGGTAGCGGCGGTGATGTTAACGATGATGCCGTTTGTTCCGGCGGCGAGAATCGAGCCTTGTGTGTCCTCGCAGTCAATCGTAATTGATTTCGTGATCGTTACCGCTCCGTAGCCGGCAGGATCGAGACAGTTGATTTCGCCATTGGTCGCAGTTTTCGAGATTGCTCCGGCAAATGTTTTGCATGGAGCAGTCCGGCTGCAAGGATTGACATCATCTCCGACACCCGAAACCCAGGTGCGCGTCGCCTGTGCATCAACCAATACGGGAAATGCAAGGGCGAGACCTAAAAACACAAAAGTCTGTAAAACAAATCTGAATTTGTTCATTGGTTTATACTCCTTTTTTCTTTAAAAAATTCGTTGCTTTTATAAAATTTTCGTTCTGGGATTTTATTCGCCGGAACAACCTTCATTTGCGATTTGTAATGTGGCTTACTTTGCTTGAACGGGCGAAAAATTCTTTTTGCGTAAAAATGAGAAAATATTTTCAATATTGAAAATATTTTTTCAATCAGTTTGAGCAGGAGGGGTAAAATATTGGAAATATTAGCACTTATCCAATTAGGTTAGTAGCGTTTTTATAAATAAAACGGCTTACCGGCGAATAATATTTTTTGTTTGTTTTAGATTTTTTAGTCGTCGGCACGGGTAGGTTCATTAACAATTAAGCGGCAAATGTGACGGGCGAATTATTACTGGTTTTTTTTAAACTCTTTATAAAACGCCGCGAAAACTTTTACGGTGAATCGCGCACGCGCCGTGTTTGCGGATTGCTTCAAAATGCGCTTTTGTGCCGTAGCCGACGTGTTTGGCAAAACCGTATTCGGGAAAGATTTTGTCCATTTCGGACATCTGCGCATCGCGGTAGGTTTTGGCTAAAATCGAAGCGGCGGCGATGGAAGCGGAAATCGCGTCGCCTTTGATAATGGCTTTTTGGGGAAGGGAAATCTCTTTTAACTGTACGGCGTCAATCAAAAGAAAATCGGCTTTCGGTTGTAATATTTCAATGGCAAGCCGCATCGCTTTTTTGGTCGCCTGCAAGATATTTATGCGGTCAATTTCTTCGGCTGAAACTTCGCCGATAGCATAGCACAGGACATTTTTCTTTAATTCTTCGGCAATCGTTTCGCGTTTTTTGGCGGTAATCTTTTTAGAGTCATTCAAAAATTCGGGCAGAGGTTTCGACAAATCCAGAATACAAGCCGCCGCGACGACCGTTCCGGCGAGACAGCCGCGCCCGACTTCATCAACTCCGGCAATAAACCGATAGCCGTCGGCAATCGCCTGCTTTTCAAAATCAAGCCCGATCTTTGTTTCAAGTTTCATTGTTGTTTATAAATACAAAAGTTCCAAGCCGATTGCAAACGCCATCAACTTGGAACTTTGAACCTTGAACTTGGAACTGATTTTATTTCGCTGTTTTCTTTTTCGCGCGCAGATCGCGTTCAGGGATGCGGGCGGCTTTACCGCGCAGATTGCGAAGATAATACAGTTTCGCGCGGCGGACTTTACCGCGGCGAACAACGTCAATATGGTCAATGACGGTCGCGTGAAGCGGGAAAATTCTTTCCACGCCGACACCGAAACTGATCTTGCGAACGGTAAAAGTTTCGCGCGCGCCGCCGTGTTTACGGGCGATGCAAACGCCTTCAAACGCCTGCAGGCGTTCCTTGTTGCCTTCTTGAATGCGGACGAAAACCTTAACGGTATCGCCCGGTTGAAAATTCGGGATGTTTTCCTTTAATTGCGTCTGTTCGATGCTGTCTAAACGATTCATATTTTTATCAGCGAGAGGTGATCTTTAAAAGTCGCGTTTGACCTTTAAATATTCACGTTCAGCTATTCTCCTTATTATTTAATAAATCTTTTCTAACTCTTTGCGTTTTCTCCAACGCTTTTTCCTGCCGCCATTTTTCGATCTCGGCGTGATTGCCGCTCAAAAGAATTTCGGGAACTTTCATCCCGCGAAACTCGCGCGGCTGCGTGTAATGCGGAAAATCCAAAATCCCGCTCGAAAAAGAATCATTTTCGGCAGAAGTTTCGCTTCCCAGAGCATTCGGCAAAAGCCTGACGATTGCGTCCGTCACGACAACCGCCGCCGGTTCGCCGCCCGAAAGCACATAATCGCCGATGGAAATTTCGTCCGTTACTAACGCTTCATTGACGCGCTCGTCAACGCCTTCGTAGCGACCGCAGATCAAGATCAAATGTTGCGTTTCATCAGCAAATTCTTTCGCCTCCGCTTGTTTGAAAACTCGTCCCTGCGGCGTTAATAAAACGACTCGCGTTTTTTCGGGATAGTTTTCTTTTTTATCCGTGCCGGTTAAATTTTCAATCGCCCGAAAGATCGGCTCAGGCGTTAAAACCATTCCGTCGCCGCCGCCGAACGGTCGGTCGTCAACCTTTTTATGTTTGTCGAGCGTATATTCGCGGATGTCGCGGACATTTATCCCGACAATATTTGCCAGCTTAGCGCGGCGAATGATTCCAAAATCAAAGACCTCTCGAAAAAAATCTGGAAAGATGGTTAAAACATCAATCTTTAACATTTTGTCCTTTGTCCTTTGTCCTTTGTCCTTTGCTTTTTTTACTAAGGACTAATGACCAAGGACTAAGGACTAAAAATCTAACAAGCCTTCAGGCGCGTCAACTTTAATCAGCTTGTTTTCGATGTCAACTTCCTTGCAGATCGTTTCGGCAAACGGAATCAAAAAATCTTTTTCGTTTCCTGCGACAACCAAAATTTCCGTGCCGCCCGTCCGCATCAATTCTTTGACCGTGCCGATTTTCTCGCCTTCGACGGTTTCGACTGTGCAGTCAATCAATTCCCAATCGTAAAACTCGTCTGCTTCGAGCGCGACCGCTTCCGATTCGGGGACACAGATTTCCGCGTTTCTTAGTTCTTCCGCTTTTTCAATCGAATCAATTTTGTTAAAAGACAAAAGAATTCGATTTTGATGAAAACGAAAATCTTCAATTTTCAAATCGCGCCGCTCACCGTTCGGAAATAGCGCGATGACAGTTTCCAAATCTTCAAAGCGTTCGGGAAAATCCGTCAAAACATCCGCCGAAACCTCGCCGCGAATCCCGCGCGGTTTGACGATTCTGGCGATGGCGACCAATTCCGAGTTCATAGAGTTTCAAGAGTTTTTAGAGTTTGGAGAGTTTCAAGATTTAACTCTAAAAACTCTCCAAACTCTAAAAACTCTCTAAACTTAATCTATCAGATCGAGCTGAAACCGTTTGCCCTGCTTTTGTCCGGCGAAAAACAAAAGGCTGCGGATCGCTTTGACGGTTCTGCCTTCGCGCCCGATAATCTTGCCCATATCGCCGTCGGCGACGCGGACTTCGATCCGCACGGTTTTTCCGTCCGCGTGTTCGGAAATCTCGACCGCATCGGGTTCGCTGACAATTCCTTTAACAATTTTTTCAACGGCTTCCTTCATTTAAAGATTAACTCGAACTTATTCGCCTTCTTTGGCTGTTTCTTCCGTCGCCGCGTCTTCCGAAGTCGGTTCTTCAGCCGGAGTTTCTTCGGTCGAAGTTTCTTCAGTAGCTGCAGTTTCAGCAGTTTCCGCTTCGGCAGTATCAGCTTCAGACGTTTCGGCTTCCGCCGCCGCTTTCGCTTCTTCTTCGGCTTTGGCGGCTTCGTCGGCTTTACGCTTTTCTTCTGCCTGAGCTTCTTCTTCGGCGCGTCTGGCTTCTAAACGGGCTTGTTTTTCGGCTTCCTTTTTGTCAGCCAATGCCTGCGCTTTCGCCGCTTTTTCCTCTTCGGTCATTTCGGGGTTGTTTTTGATCAAACTCGCCACCGTTTCCGAAGGCTGTGCGCCGACCGAAATCCAATATTGAATGCGTTCGTGTTTCAGATCGACTTCCGCCGGGTCGGTCATCGGATTGTATGTTCCGACATTCTCGATATATTTCCCGTCGCGTTTTGAACGCTTTTCCTTAACGACGACGCGATAAAACGGTCTCTTTTTCGCGCCCAATCTCATTAAACTTATTGCTAACATATTTTTAATAGAGGTCGGATGTTAGATGTCAGATGTCAGTTTTTTTCTAACATCTAACATCTAACATCTAACGTCTTTTCTTTTTGTGTCTCTTCTTTTTCTTTAACTTCTTACTTAAATTATTTTTTGTTTCTTCGTAATCGTTATCAAAATCGTTTCCCGAACCGCCGCCCAAAAGACCGCCGAGTCCGCCGCCTAAACCGCCCATTCCGCCGCCGAGAAGTCCGCCGAGTCCGCTGCCCATACCGCCCATCGCTTTTCCGGCAAGTTTTGAAAGAAGTCCGCCGCGATTCATCTGCTGCATCATCTTTTTCATCTGCTCATACTGCCGCAAAAGTCCGTTGACTTCGGCGATTGTCGAACCCGAACCGTTGGCGATGCGGGTTTTGCGGCTGGCATCTATGATCTTGTGATTGCGGCGTTCCTGTTTGGTCATCGAATCAATGATCGCTTCGGTGCGTTTCATCTGCG
>JBGTSF010000082.1:0-19423 GCA_041940425.1 Pyrinomonadaceae bacterium | reverse complement strand
GATTGAAAAAACTTATTAATCCAAAATCGCAAATCTAGAATCCAAAATCGAACTGGTGCAAGGGGTAGGATTCGAACCTACGTAGGAAGTTACTCCGCCGGGTTTACAGCCCGGTGCCATTAACCACTCGACCACCCTTGCAAATATCATCTCTAGCTGCCTCTATCGGCTTTTTGAGCCAATTAGCAAAATTGACATATTATCTAAAGTTTTACTTAGTTGCAAGTCTGCCTGCAAAGGTTTTACTGTTTTTGTTTTGTAGAAAATTCGGCGGTGGCGCGCGGGTGAAATTTTTCGTAGGTTTTTCTGAGATGCGCGTCGGTGATATGCGTGTAAATCTGCGTCGTCGAAATATCGGCGTGTCCGAGCATCTGCTGGACGCTTCGGACATCGGCGCGGTTTTGGATCAGATGCGTCGCAAACGAATGACGAAGCGTGTGCGGCGAAACATCTTCCAAGCCGCATTTTTCGGCGTATTCTTTTATCAAATTAAAAATTGTTTGTCGGTTGATCGGTCTTCCCAAACTCGTTACAAACAGATTTTGAATTTCGATATTTTCCTTTCTTCGTCTTAAAACCAAATAGCTTTTCAGCCATTCGACCGCGCTCGTGCCGATCGGAATCTTTCGCGTTTTATTGCCTTTTCCTTTACAGGTCAAAATTCCCAAATCGAGTTCGACATCGGAAATTTTCAGATCAACCGCTTCCGAAACTCTCAGACCGCAGGCATACATCAATTCCAGAAGCGCGCGGTCGCGCAAGCCGATTTCCTGCGAAACATCCGGCGCGGAAAGCAGTTGTTCGATTTCCGACTGATTCAAAAATTTCGGTAAGTAAAAACCTTTCTGCGGAGCTTGGATGTCTTCCGCCGGATTTTTTTCGAGATGAGAGTCAATCATCAAAAATTTATAAAACCCGCGCACCGCGCTCGTGATTCTCTGAACCGAATTTGCTGACAAATTTTCGCGCGAAAGGTCGGCGATAAAACCGCGCAAATCTTGGCGCGTCAATTCGAGAATTTCCAAACCTTCGCCGTCCGCCCAATTTTTCAATTTCGCCAGATCGCGTTCGTAACTTTCGATGGAATTTTTCGCCAGCCCGCGCTCGACGCGCAGGTATGAAAAATACTCACGAAATAAATCTCTTTTTTTTGAAAAATTGTCGAGCATTTATTTTGAAACGGATTTACGAAGAAAAAGAAAGGCGCAAGAACTTTAACTCACGCCTTTATATTAAAAGATTGGAATTCAAAAAAGCAACAAAAATTCTAATCATGTCCTTTGTAATGCTTTAGCATATATCCCGGACATTGTGTCGTATAAAAATTTTTTCTTACGCTAATCTGCAAACTGCTGAGAGCCGACGAGCGCGACCAGTTCCAACTGCGGAAATCTTGCTCGTCTTCCGCTTCTCGCAACTTATTCCGAAAATTATGTTCAACCGTACAGCGTTGCTCATAAGTCATATTATCCAAATTTTCCAAAAGCACCGGAACGGCATCGTCGCTCAGATTTGAATTGTAATGAGCGTCAAAAGAGCGACCTTCCTGCATCAAGCGAATATTCGTGCGGGCGATGTATGCGTCCGGGTTGATGACGTGAACCGCGCCGAGAATGAAAAGAGCCGACCACAACGCGCCCCACGCGAACTGTTCGCGCGCGCCTCTAAGAACCGTCAGCGTAAACCAGATAAAGATCAGCGCGAGCCAGATCATAAAGACCATCGGATAAAACCGAACGGTCGTTAAACCGTAGCCGAGATTTCCCGTCAAAAGCAAAAGCCTCTGCGCCGCCGAAAGCATTATCACGAAAAGCAGAACGATCTGAATTCCTGCAAGAACGCGGAAAAGTTTTTCGTTGATCGAATTATCTTTTCTGAGAAGCCAGTGCGAAAAAAGCAAAATCGGCAAAACGAGCGCGGCGACCGCGACGAGTTCGCCGAAACCGCGCCGCGCATATTCCGCTAATTTAAAGTCGGGCGTGTTCTGCACCAAATCCATTCCGCCGAAAAGATACGGAATCTGCACGATGACGAAAGCCAAAAACAAAAGATTTATCAAACCGAGAACTATCGAAATTTCAATTGCGCCGAGCGTGAAAACGCGCGGCAGAGCGGAATTGTCAAATTCCTGCCAACTCCATTTTTTATTTTCATCCCGTTTTTCTTCAGGTTTAGGTTCGTCGTCTTCGTCCTTGAGTTCGGTAACGCTCACGGCTTGCGGTTTGACCGCTTCATCTGATCGCGCACCGATAAAATTTTCCTTCAATTCTCCGGCGAAACTCTGAACGAGCGAACCACGCAAATATCCGGCGATGATCCACGAAAGAAATCCGGTGAGCAGAATATGGGAAACCAAAACATCGCCCTCGATACGAAGCGTGTTCTGGACGAGATTTTCAAAAACCGCGTCAGCCGCGACGAACAACGCGCCGAAAATCAGCACGAGCGGCGCGGCGATCAGCACTCCGCGCAAAACGGAAATCAGATGTTTCGACCAGCCCTTCTGCGGAAGCGTTTTCCATTTTATATCGTCAAAAAACAGAAAAAACGGCGCGAATGCCGCGCTGATGCCCGACCAGAAAAAGCCGATCCCGTAATGAAAAACTCCGGCAAACTGCGTTTTGATCTTCAAAGCGGGCAAGGTCAAAACCGCCAGAATCGTCAAAATCGCCAGCGTGTCGTAAACCTTCAATTCCATCGAATCGCGCCAGACGAACATTGCCGCAAAGAAAATGAGCGCGAGATTCAGAGCGACAGTTTGCTTGTTCCAAAATTCCGGTTTGCGTCGCCAGACAAGCATCACAAACGCCGCAACAAACGCGCCGACAAAAAGCAAAACATTCAACCCCCAGGGCGTTTGCCGCAAAAGAACGTCGCCCAAAATGCCGAGCAAAACCGCCGCCTGTAAAATCTCCAATCCCGTTTTTGTTTTTTCGTTCATATTATAAACCCTCAAACTTAATCTTCCAGTCCTTTCCAATCTTTTTCCTTACAAGTCAGCACAGTACCGTAATTTACATGAAAGGAAGCATGCCAAATTATCCTTCCTTTCAAAGGTTTTCCTGTCCAAATTGAATAATGTAAACTCTCATAACCGCTACAAAAACGAAAAAACTCCGGCTTCCCATCTCCGTCCAAATCATTACTTGCCAGTTTATTTTGAATTTGAATCGGTCTTGATGGCTCTATAACCGCGATGCCATAATAATAGAAAACCTCTTCATCTGCAGAGTTATTAAAATTCAAAGAATAAAAGAAATCTTTGCCCGGATTTTCATCATCTGTTTCGAGGCAACTTTCATTTAATTTTTTCCCAACCGTTGCCGTTAAAACTTTTTGTGGTGGTTCGTCAAGCGAAACAACTATCGAAATTGGAGTTTTTTCAGCTAAATTGCCATTTTTCGTTCTCAAACAGCCAGGCTTATCATAAAATACTTCGGCAAAACCGATTTTTGAGTGAATATCAAATTCTAATTTTGGCGCGGGTGTTGGGGAAATTAACGGCTTGGTTTCGTCATTTTTTTTTGTCTTTTCAGCAGAATCTACGTTGGTATTTGTCGAAACACTTTCCGCTTTTGTTTGGCATGAGGCTAAAAATGTAGCAAGCAAAATCAAAAAAATTGACAGATTTCTCATAATTTTCTTCTCCATAGCCATTTTTTCATCCGATGTTTTTTGCCGATAAAATATTTGAGGTTTGCTTAATTTCAACATCGGGAAACGAACCGCGTCCGAAAAAAACGTGCCGCGCAAATTTTTGTCCGGGTTTGCCGCGCAAAAATGTGAAACCGAGTTCCAAGAGTTTTGGATTAGAAAATGATCTAATAATTTTTCGCATCCAAAGCCGCGACACGAATCTGGCTCTGAACAATTCGCCCGAATATTTCAGTAAAACTTTCGGATCGTTTGTCTGCAATCTTTCCCAAACAATTTCCGCCGCATAGAGCGAAAGTCTCATCGCCGGGTCGAGTCCGCCCGCCGTCAGCGGCGAAACCGCGCCTGCCGCGTCGCCGATCAGAAGTCCGTTTTCGTTGGCGATTTTTCGCAACACTCCGCCGACCGGAATTCGTCCGCCGCGTGTTTCAATCAGTTCGGCATTTTTCAAATCGAATAAATTCTTCGTCTTCTCTTTAAAAGATTTTAACGCCTCGCGCGGATTAAAATCAGAGGCGTAGCCACCCACGCCGATGTGGATTTCCTCAGTATCGTCGGCAATCCACGCGAGATAACCCGGCGCGAGTTTCGAGTCGAGAAAACAATGCAGACGCGGTTTGTCCGATTCATTTTTTGAACAAAAAACTTCTTCGTAACCGACGATCCATTCCTTGTTTTCATCCAGTTTCAAATCCTTTGCGACACGCGAATTTGCACCGTCCGCGCCGATCAGAACTTTTGTTTTGACATCGTAAAGTCTGCCCGCCTTTTTGAATGTAACGATCGTTTCGTCCTTTAATATTTCCGCCGTAACAAACCTTGTCCCGCCGGAAAATCGAACGCCGTTTTCCAAACATTCTTTGAGAAGCGTTTCATACAAAACGCCCATTTTCCCGACACGAAATTCGTCGTTTTCGCTTTCCAGATTAACGGCTTTTAGGTCGGGCGAATAAAGCGTTACGTTCCGCACGGCTTTTCCCAAAGTTCCGAGCGGGAAATCGAAATCTTCCAGAGTTTTTCTGACAAAAATCCCCGTCGTGTGAACGCCCTTCGATAGATCGGTTTTCCGGTCAACAAGTAAAACTTTCGCGCCTTTTTCAGAAAGCAATCTGGCGCATTGCAGTCCGGCGAGTCCGGCTCCGATGATGACGGCATCAAAACTTTTCATCTATTTTCCCTTCATCGCGTTGATCAACGCTTCCATATGATTTAGATAACTGTTTAACGCTTCGCGTCCCGCGTTTGTGATCTTGTATTCGGTTAAAGGAACGCGACCGTTGAATGATTTTAGGCATTCGAGATAGCCCGCGTCTTCCAGTTTCCGCGCGTGGACGCTGATGTTGCCGTCCGTCGTGTTCAGAAGATTTTTCAAATCCGTAAACGACAGAGTGTCATTCGCCGCGAGCGCGCTGATGATGCCCAGACGCATCCGTTCATGAATGACTTTGTCGAGTTCGCTCGAAACGCTCTCCGCCGCTTTTTCAACCTTTTTCAGTTTCGGCTTCGGCGTTTCTTCCGCGCCGTCTAATTTTTTTGCTAAATTGCTCTTTCCCATAAGTTATTTTATTGCCCGCGAAATACGCGAAAAGCCGCGAAAAAATTTTAAAATTATTTTAATGTTTCGCGTCCTTTCGCGTGTTTCGCGGGAAAATCCTACCCGCCGTATTTCCAGGCGACGACCGCGCCGAAAACGATGTGCAGAAGTCCGAAACTCAAAGCCATCATCAGATTGCCGAGACCGGCGGGCAGAAAAAATGCCGCCGCGCCGAGCGCGATAAAACACCACCCGGCAAGCGGCACGACTTTGACGGAATTCGCTCCGCCGCAGACGACCGCCGCGCCGTAAAGCAAAATCCAGACGGGAATCATCGCTTCGAAATGTCCGAATCGCCATAATCCGAACGTGATAAAAATCGCGCACAAAACCGGCGGCAGAAAACCGAGCGCGAACTTTTTCGCCGGTGCTGACAAAAGCGAATTTTTCATGATCTTCGATTTCTGCCACATCGCAAAAAGTCCGATGCCGACGGCGAGAAACGCCTCGACAAGCCAGACCGTCAGCCATTCACGGATCGTCGGCTGAAAATTTGCGATCAACGCCGCCGCCACGGCTGTCGCGCCCATAAAAATCCCGCCGTAACCCGGAACGCTTGTAAACACGGTCGAGCGTTCCATCGTTTCGCGGATAAATTGCAGGTTGTCAATCGCGCGGTCGCCGATGTTGACCGGCTGTTTTCCGGCATATTCTTCGTCTTTTCGGATTGCCTGAACTTTGCTCATATCGTTTTGAAAATTTACATCAAGCTGTTTAATTTGTCAAGAACTTTATAATGTAAAGCGAATTTAGAGAATTTTGCTCATCGAAAATAGTGTATTCCATATTTTGTCTGTGGATTCTTAAAACCGGATTTAGCTTGTTAAGAAGTTATTTTTTAAGATTTTTTTCGACAACTTCGCTCATATTTTCAACCGGCGCCGCGTTTTCGTTTTCTATCGAATAGGTCAAACGCTTTCCTTCGAGCCGAAAATTGCTGCCGTTCCATTTATAACGGGTTTTCGTGTAATGGCTCGGAAAACTTATCTGTTCTTCGTCGCCGGTAATTTTCTGCGTTTCGCTGTCGCCCAGGATGTAACGGTCTTGCCCGAACAATTCGATGATGACCGAATTATTTTCCGCCCAGATATTTTTCAGCCCGCCGTCGGCACGGTCGCCCGTGCGAAAATTCCAGATGAGTTCGGGCTGATTATCTTTCCACGAAAAAACATAGACGATCTGCGGGATCGCCGAACCGCCCGTGTCTATTTTCAGAATGACAAACGCCTCGTCCTCGCCGTCGCCCGTCGCGTCGCCGAAAAGCGTCGTAACGAACGAAATACCGATCTTTTCCTTTGAAACCGGACGCACGCCGTTTTCTAAAACAAATTCTTTGCTGTCGGTATCGTGCCAGCCGCGCGGAAAAGGATATGTGTAGTTTTTAAAATCGAACGCGCCGAGCGGCGAGTCGGTTTTCGTATTCTTTTGCGCGAGAATTTCCGATTGCAGGTTCGGAACTTTCGATGTGTAGTTGTTGGTTTGATTTGCGGAGTTCGAAGCGGTTTGTTGAATTTGTATATTTTCGATCGGATTATTCTCCGTATGCGACTCAGCCGAATTGCCGCAGGCGGAAAAAATACAAACACAAATAAAAAGCAAATAAATTGCCGAAAGTTTCGTTAAAATTTTCATCAATCGTCGGTTGCTGTTTGAACTAGAAAGAAGAGCGGGCTGTTTGTAATATTAAACGAAAATTTCGGAATTGTGCAATAACGATAGGCTAAAAATTACCAAACCCGGTTTTGCTTGACTAAAGAACATTATTTTTGATTGTTTGGATCTTCATAATCAAACAATTTCCGGTCTCCTTCCTCAACAAATTCTTCCCCGTTCCATTTGAAGCACATCTTTGTATAAACGGTCGGGCAACAATAGCCTCTGAATTTATTTTCCGGCGGATTAAATTTCCATTTTCCGTTTTCAAACTTGTTATCGCCGAAAGTTTCGACAATTAAATTACCATTGTCGGCATATACTTTTTTGAAACCGCCGACAGCTCTGTCAAAAGTGTCAAAACTCCAAAGCAGTTTCGGTTTTTTATTTTCCAAAGTATAAATAAACACCATTTCACACTGACAGTTTCCGCCGGAATACGGATAAACGCTGATCATTGCTTCTTCTTTTCCGTCGTTTGTAACGTCGCCGTATTCGATTGTTTTAAGTGTCGCTTCTATATCGTTTTCGTCGAATCTTGCTTTTTTACCGTTCTTCAGCGTAAAGTTTCCATCGCCGCCCTGATCTTCCGTCCATGGATATGTAAAATTTTTGAAATCAACTTCCCGAATTGAAGAATATTCCTTTGTACCGGATTCTTTTGAATCAGGCGAAGGAATCGAAGTTGGCGAAACAGCGGGTAAAGTTTGCGATTTTATTTCATCATTTTTCCCCGTATTTTTTTGACAAGCGAAAAAAGCAAAAGCCAACACCGGCAAAAAAATCATTACCGATAAAAACTTTTGCTTTTTCATTCTCTAAACTCCTGAATTTACATTACGCCCGCGTCAAACTTCTATATTTTATCCGATGCGGCTGGTCGGCATCGTGTCCGAGGCGGCGTTTTTTATCTTCTTCATACTGCGAAAAATTGCCGTCGAAAAATTCTACTTTCGAGTCGCCTTCAAAGGCTAAAATATGCGTCGCAATTCTATCTAAAAACCAACGGTCGTGCGAGATGACGACGGCGCAGCCGCCGAAATTTTCGAGAGCTTCTTCGAGCGCGCGCATCGTGTTGACATCGAGATCGTTGGTCGGTTCGTCGAGCAGCAGAACATTCGCGCCCGATTTTAACATTTTCGCCAGATGAACGCGGTTGCGTTCGCCGCCGGAAAGCCCGCCGACGCGCTTTTGCTGATCGCTTCCCGAAAAATTAAACCGCGAAACATACGCGCGGGAATTCATTTCGCGTTTTCCGAGTTGAACTAAATCGAGTCCGTCGGCGATTTCGTCAAAGACGGTTTTCGAATCATCGAGAGAATCGCGCGATTGGTCAACATAGCCGAGTTTGACGGTTTCGCCGACCTTGAAATCGCCCGAATCCGGCGTTTCCTGTCCGGTAATCAAGCGGAAAAGTGTCGTTTTTCCCGCGCCGTTCGGACCGATCACGCCGACGATGCCGCCTTTCGGCAAAGAAAAATCGAGATTTTCAAAAAGCAGTTTGTCGCCGTAGGCTTTGGAAACGCCGTGCGCTTCGATAACAATATCGCCCAGACGTTCGCCCGGCGGAATGTAAATTTCCAAAGTCTCATTTCGTTTTTCGGATTCCTCCGAAATCAATTTTTCATAATCGTTGATACGCGCTTTCGATTTCGCGTGGCGACCTTTCGGCGACATTCGAATCCATTCGAGTTCGCGCTGGAGAGTTTTCTGGCGCTTGTCATCGGTTTTCTGTTCCTGCGCGAGACGCTGTTCTTTTTGTTCGAGCCACGACGAATAATTTCCCTTCCACGGAATGCCTTCGCCTCTGTCCAATTCCAAAATCCAGCCCGCGACATTATCGAGAAAATAGCGGTCGTGCGTAACGGCAATGACCGTGCCTTCGTAACGCGCGAGGTGCTGTTCGAGCCACGCGACGGTTTCTGCGTCCAAGTGATTGGTCGGCTCGTCCAACAATAAAACATCCGGTTTTTGCAAAAGCAGACGGCAAAGCGCGACGCGACGTTTTTCGCCGCCGCTCAAATTCTTAACCGGCGTTTCCGGCGGCGGACAGCGCAGTGCGTCCATCGCCATTTCAAGCCGCGAATCCAAATCCCAAGCGTCCGCCGCATCCAATTTTTCCTGCACTTCGCCCTGCTTTTCGAGCAGCGCGTTCATCTCATCGTCGTCCATCGGCTCGGCAAATTTCGCGTTGATCTCTTCAAATTCTTTTAGAAGATCAACCGTTTCCTGCACGGCTTCTTCGACAATTTCTTTAACCGTTTTCGTTTCGTCCAATTTCGGTTCCTGCTCTAAAAGCCCGACCGAATAGCCTTTTGAAAAAACGACCTCGCCGTTAAACTCTTTGTCCTTTCCGGCAATGATCCGCAAAAGCGAAGATTTTCCCGCGCCGTTCAAGCCAAGCACGCCGATCTTCGCGCCGTAAAAAAATGAAAGATAGATGTCTTTGAGAACAGGTTTTTTATCGTAAAACTTGCTCACCTTGACCATCGAAAAAATGATTTTGTTCGGTTCGTTATTATTGCTCATAAAAATTTTAAGTTTAAGGATTTTCTCTTTTTCCGGCGACCAAAGACAATGTGTTTTCATAATGTCCGCCGAATCCGACTTTTGTTAGATCATCAAATTTATATTTAAAAGATTCAATCCAAACTGCATCTGCATCAATTTCCTTTAATGTAAAAGATTTCTTCTTTACTGTTTCTAATTTTCCTATGTTACAAATTTTATTATTTACTTTCTCTCGTTCGATAACCAGCAACCGGAATTTTTTATTTGCCGTTTGCAAAATTTCAGTCCAATTTTCGATTGAAATTCCAGTAAGCGGCTTCGGTTTAATTTTTTTAAAATATATTACCTCATTCAAGAAATAATTTTTGTCGTTGTAAACTTTGTAACCTTTAACTGAATTATTTCTAAATACGCGGTAGCCGTCCGTAATGAATAAACTTCTGTCAAACTCTTGAATAAGCGTAAAATCGTCATTACACGCCAAAATGAAACCAAACAGAGATTGTTTATCTAACGGTTTTCGATTAAATTCAACAATCCATTTTTTATCAATTATTTCATCAATATCGGGAAGTTTTTGTTTTGACATTTATTTAATCTCCGCTTTCCTGACCATCAAATTTTCAATTCTCTCTCTCTTCACCTCAAATCCGATTCCGGCTTTTTCGGGCGCGGTGATCGTGCCGTTTTCGGAAACTTCGACCGGCGGTTCGATGATGTCTTCCGCCCAATATCTTTTTGAAGCGGAAACATCTCCGGGCATCGTGTAACCTTTAAGTGTCGAGATAGCGATGTTGTGCGCGCGTCCGATTCCCGACTCCAGCATTCCGCCGCACCAGACAGGAATATCACTTTCGCGGCAGGATTTTTCGATCTCTTTTGACTGAGTGTGTCCGCCGACGCGACCATTTTTCAAATTTATTATTTTGCCGGATTTTAGTTCGATCGCTTTTCGCGCATCGTCCGGCGATTTGATCGGCTCATCGAGACAGACGGGCGTTTTGATCTCGCGCTGTAATTTCGCGTGGTCAATGATGTCGTCAAAGGGAAGCGGCTGTTCGAGCATCATCAGATCAAACTCGTCGAGACTTTTCAGTTTTTCAATATCGCCCAGAGTATAAGCCGAATTCGCGTCGCCCATCAGCGGAATTTGTCCGAAATGTTCGCGCACTTTTTTTATCACGTCATAATCCCAATGCGGCGCGATCTTGATTTTTATTCTTTGATAACCGGCGTCTAATTCCGTCTGAATTTTTTCGAGAAGCTGTTCGACCGAATCCTGTATGCCGATGGAAACGCCGCAGGCGATTTTTTGATTCGTGCCGCCGAGATGTTTCCATAACGGCACGTTTAATTTTTTCGCTTCCAAATCCCACACGGCGGTTTCAATCGCCGCTTTCGCCATCCGGTTGCCGCGCACCTGTTTCATCAAATCCCAGACATTTTCCGCTTTTTCAAATTCTTTTCCGATGACCATCGGCGCAAGAATTTTTTCCAAAACCTGCCAGCAGCTTTCCGTCCATTCTTCCGAGTAAGAAGGCGTTTCGCCCGCCGTGCATTCGCCCCAGCCTTCCTCTCCGTCGCTGTCTTCGACGCGCGTTAAAATGATCCGGCGTTCGTAAGTTCGTCCGAAACTCGTTTCAAAAAAATGTACGAGCGGCAGGTTGATTTCTATTAGTTCGATAAGTTTTATTTGCATATAATTTTATAAAATTTCAAAATAATCAAAATAAGTTTTATTTGCGCGAAAGTCTAACAGCCGATGAATTATTTGCTGGCAAACATCTTTTTATTTTTTCAGGAAAGCGCGCGCGGGCTTGTCAATGCGCCGGGCGAAACGCCGGTCGAGCCGACGATCATCAATCTCGTTTCGTGGCTCAGACTTTTTATCGAACTGACGGGCGCGGCGATCGTCGCCGCCGGAGTCGTGCTGGCGGTTTACAAATTTTTCAGCATTATGATTTCGGGCAATGGCGAAGGCTTCACGAAAGTTCGCCTGCTTTTGGCGCGTTATCTCGCGCTCGCACTGGAATTTCAACTCGGCGCGGACATTCTCTCGACCGCCATCGCTCCGAGCTGGGATCAGATCGGAAAACTCGGCGCGATCGCCGTCATCCGAACGGCTTTGAATTATTTTCTCTCGCGCGAGATGGAGCATGAACGGGAACTTACAAAAGCCGAAAATAAATCGGAATCATAAATGTTGATTTATTCCGTCAAATCCCCGAAAACCAGCCTATGTAAAGATTTACGGGTTCATATGATACAATTTAACTAAACAAAATAATATTTATTAGACGAAAATATAAATTTCACAGGAGAAAAATATTGTATCTGTTATTTCAAAATACTAATCAAGCGGCGAATCAGGATACGACTGAAAAGGTTATGTCCGCCAGCCAGAACGCGACCAATACCGTTATCGAAATGATCAACGGTTTTTGGGCGCAGCTTCCGATCATCGCGGTCGGCATCGTCGTTTTTCTGATATTTCTGGTCATCGCTTCGGTCGCCCGCAGAATCATTCGCGCAGCGGCTGAAAGAGCGCGGCTCGACATAATGCTGTCGTCGCTGGTTGCGCGGATCGGCTATATCGTCGTCGTTGTTTTAGGTTTGTTCGTCTCGATCGTCGTCATCTTTCCCGGCGTTTCGCCCGGCGATCTGTTTGCCGGACTCGGCATCGGTTCGGTCGCTTTGGGTTTCGCGTTCAAGGACGTTCTGCAAAATCTGTTTGCCGGATTTTTGATTCTCATTTACCGACCTTTTCACATCGGCGATCAAATAAAAATAAACGATTTCGAAGGAACGGTCGAAGAGATCAACGTCCGCGCGACGAAGATAAAAACCTACGACGGCGAGCGCGTCGTCATCCCGAATAACGATCTGTATATGGACGCGGTTTTGGTGAGAACAGCGTTTCCGCATCGCCGGACGAAGATCGTCGTCGGCATCGGCTACGAGGAAGATCACGAACAGGCGCGGCGTATTCTGCTCGGCGTTTTAAAAGACACGGAAGGAGTTCTGAATGACCCTGCGCCGGATGTGGACGTTTACGAACTCGCCGACTCGTCGGTCAATATGCGCCTGCTCTACTGGACGGATTCACAACAATCCAGCACGCGCAAAACCGCCGACCGCGTGGTTTCCGCGACCAAATCCGCACTCGACAAAGCCGGAATCGAAATCCCGTTCCCGCAGAGAGTTATCACGATGTATAACGATAAGCTGAAGGTCGAGAGCATAAACGGAAGCGAAAGTAGATAGAAGGCAGAAGGTAGTAGGTGGAAGATAAAAATCCAAAACTCATTTCCTAACTTCAACTTCTATCTTCTACCCAGATTTTAATCATCTTTCCGCCGGTTAAAATTCCGCAGATCGGTGCAGTAGCTTTCAACGATGTCGAGAATAAACTGAATATCCTTGTCTTCCATCGTCGGATAGCGATTGTAAGTTTGGGCGACTGTCCGGTTCAAAATTCTTTCGGCTTCCAGATGTCTGCCGCTTTTAAAAGCCCTGCTCATCGCGTCGAGCGACACGGCGAGTTCGGCGATCGTATAATTTTTTGTTACCTCTTCGTCAACCAGCAATTCCGTTCTGGATTTATTCGAACCGTTGAGAACGATTTCCTGATACTCCTCGATTTTTTGCTGTTTTTTAACGTCGAAATATGAAAGCCGAACCTTTACCGAATTGAAATTCTTGTTCGGAGTTCCGGCGCGGAAACGGACAATGACCGCCTGTGTTACGCCGTTGTTCCAATTTTCCAGATTCATCGAAAAACCGTTTCTCGAATGGCGCGGATCGTAACCGTAAATCTGCTCGACCTGCAAATTCGGATCGAATTCGACATCGAGCCGGACGTTTTTCGCAACCGACGACAGAAGGCTTTGCACTTCCGTCACGAAAACTTTGTCAATATCTTTGTAATCGGCGACGAAATGATAAAGCCCGCGCCCCGTTTTGGCGAGCGTTCTGAGCAGATCGTTGTTTAATTCCAGACCGACGCCGATGGTCGAAAGATCAACGCCCGATGAGTTAAACTCCGAAGATTCGGCGGCGATGCGCTGGGGATCGGTCGTGCCGACATTGGCGATGCCGTCCGTCAAAAGAATCACGCGGTTGGTCGCGTCCTTTTCAAAATTTCTCTGCGCTTCTTTATAGCCGAGTAACAGACCGGCGTGCAGATTTGTCGAGCCGTTCGGCTGGATTGATTCGATAACATTTCTGATTTTGTCGCCGCTGCCGATTCTTTGCGCCGGAAGCAAGACTTCCGCGTTCGTGTCAAAAACGATGATCGAAACGATGTCGTCTTCGCGCAGTTTGCCGAGCATCGTCCGCAGAGATTCTTTGACGCGCGGCATCTTGTCGCCGTCCGCCATCGAGCCGCTTTTATCTATTACCAAAGCGAGATTGAGCGGGCGCAGATTCGTTCGCTCATTGACGTTCGGTGTTGTAAAACCGATCTGCAAAACCGCTTCGCGCTGATTGCGGGAAATCTCGTCGTTTCCCCAGCGCAAATCCATCGCCACCGCTTGTCCGGCTTTTGGAAGCGGAAGGCGATGACGATGATAATTGACAAATTCCTCGACCGCCACTTCATCGGGCGGCGTAAATGCCGCCGTTCTGTAAGACGAATATTTTCCCGAACGCGAAGCGGTCGAACTATTATTCGGCGAAGCAATCGCCCGGCTCCGCGAAACCGAAGCCGACGACACGCTTTCCTGCGCCGAAACACTTAAAAACGAACACACCAACACACCGGCAAAGGCTAAACCTGAAAAGCCTCGCAAACCAATTGCTCTCATACCTCAATCTCCTTAGGGGTTAAATTTTTTTGTATCGAATCGGGAAGAGCCGTCCAAAAAGTTTTTTTACGAATCTTTTTGACTTAAAGGATTCGGCAGAAATGAATAAAGTTGTATTGAGCAGTGTGAAAATTTAAGAAAATTGTCCACAGATAAACACAGATAGACACAGATTTTTTACTTTTATTAAAAAAAGATTTAAGAGAATTTTTCTTTATCTGTGTTCATCTGTGTTTATCTGTGGACAAAAAAATAATTTTATTCAGTTGAAACTTCATCTTCACCCGTCAACGCGGCGTGAAGCGTGTGCCAACTAAGGCTGGCGCATTTGACGCGGGCGGGGAATTCCAAAACTCCGGCGAAAATCCGCAGTTTTCCCAAAGAATTTTCCTCGGTTTCGGCATCGAGTTCGCCCGTTACCATTTTGTGAAATTCATCAAAAAGCGTTTCGGCTTCCTCGCGCGTTTTGCCTTTAACAGCCTGGGTCATCATCGAAGCCGAGGCTTTCGAGATCGCACAGCCCGAACCTTTAAAGGCAACATCTTTTACCTTGTCATCTTCCAGATCAACATACACCCGAAGCGCGTCGCCGCACAAAGGATTATTGCCGTCCGCCGTTCGGTCGGCATCTTCGATCTCGCGGAAATTTCGCGGATTTTTATTGTGTTCTAAAATTACTTCCTGATATAAATCATTTAATTCTGACATAAGATATTTTCGATTTTAGATTTGCGATTTGCGATTGCCGTTAAATCTTTTCCCCAATCGGCGCGGTAAATTTTTCGTCTTCCACGTTTCCCGTATTTTTCAGATTTGCCGGTTCAAATAATAAAACTTCGACTTCCTCATCGGCGACAGGACGATGCTCCGTGCCGCGCGGCACGATGACGAATTCGCCCTCCGAAAGTTCAACTGTCCGATCACGAAATTCGATGCGGAAATTTCCCTTGACGGCAAAAAACATCTCGTCTTCCGCTTCGTGCTGATGCCACGGAAACTCACCCTGAAATTTAACGAGTTTTACTTCCTGACCGTTGAGTTCGCCGACCACTTTCGGTCGCCAATGCTCGTTTATCAAAGCGAATTTTTCGGCTAGATTAACTTTGTTCATTTTGAAATTTAAGCAACGGCGTATTCGGTATATTTTCGTAATTCCGGCGCGTGAAAAGCTAGAACGATGTCGCTTTTCGGCACGCCCGCGCGCTCCAAATCCGTGGCGATTCCGACTTCCGTGCCGTCGTGCTGGATGTAAATTTTGCCGTTAATAATATCAACGTGAATATTGATGCCGTGAATTCGCCCGCGCGTATTCCAGCCGACGCTGTAAAGCATATAAGAATCCTTTTCGCGGTCAAACATCGTGCGCGATTCGATGTCGCCGTAAGCATAAGGAATCGCCGCGTATTCGTTGATTATTTTTTCGATAATTTTTCGATATTTTTCTAATTTATCCATCGCACGATCACCTCTTTGAACCTGTCGAAAACGAGAATTTTCAAGTTTTCGCTTTCAAGAATTTGGGTCTTAATCCACATTATCAAAATAGTGTGTATTCCATATTTTCTCACAAATCCGTTTAACTAATTCTTGTCTTTCTGAAATGTCCTCTTTTTTAAATTCTGTATGAGGCATAAATTCCAGTTCGTTTATTATCGGCGACTTTAAAAAATTCGGATTTTTCTCGTAATAATCAGGATGTAGAGTTTGGGCGTATGTATTTTCTTTTATGTAATGTTTCAATTTATGTTCGTATTTGTCACTATTGAAAGACTGATTTGTGCCATTTGGAAGTAAAATCAATGCTCCGATAGAGTTTCTCCATTCTTGAAAATCTTCTTTTTGTTCAAACTCATCTTTATGTTCTTCAAACTTATTTCCCCAAATATGCTCTATTTCAAACTGTTTTCCTTTCGGGTGGTGATATGTAACATAATTCGTATCTTTGCCGACAATATTATCAACATAACTGGAAATTCTCGACAATAAATGTTTGACGAATTTACCGTTTTGTCCGTGAAGCCGAAAATCAGCAACAGCATCCCATTTTTGGTCAAGTCCAATAATTTCATTTTTTAGATTTTTTCCCAATGTTTGCAAGTCATTGTTTCTTATCACTTTGATAAGATTAAACATCGTGTATCTGATAGATGTTTGACCAAATTTTCTATAATTTACAGCGCGTCGAACCGTAAAAGTTTCAATATAGCGGGCGACAAAATCCAGCTTCCTTTTGATTGTTGATTTGTCATCCCCGAAGTTTATTGATGCAAGCAATAATGGGTCTTGCAGGGATTCCGCGATTCCCCAATAGTATATGTAATTCAGATGCGGCAAATCACTTTCATATTCAGATTGAGCATCCCAAATTTTCGTGTAGCATTCAACAAAAAACGGAAATTCATTTTTGAAAAAATCATAAAATTCATCTGATGTTTTGAGTTTAAATAAGTTTTTATGATTGTCTTTAAACCAATTGTGAAATCGAGTCCCGATCAGTTCAAAGTCTTGATTTTCCGAACCGACCTTTCCCGGTCTGATGCTCATTGCATACTTGCCTCTAAACCAAGCCTGAAAAAATGCCTGGTCAGCCGTGTCGTCGTATTCGTGAAGTTTTTGAATTTGATCTTTCCAAATCTCGTTAATTTCCGTTCGCTCATCTTTATCCGTAATTTTTGAAAGAACGTAGCCTTTTAGCATTTCCGTCGGAGTAAGATTAAGACCTCTATCGTTCATCGTTTCAAAAATCGTATAAGCATTTTCGTCTGAATAAGCCGTTATCTCGACGATGACAACATTTCTGATAAACCAATCAATAAAATAAGGCAATGCATCCGAACTCAATTCTTCCGGGAATGATTGAGCAATATCTTCATACCGCTCGACCATATTTTTCACAGTTTCATCGTCATCTTTCTGCGGCGTATATTCTCCGTCTTCAAATAATGCTTTCAGACAAGATTCTCTTACTTCGTCAGTCATATTAAAAGACTTTTCACCGTAAGACTCCGAAAATATAAGATTACTGATTGAAACCTTTTCCGTTAATTTCGACTGCAAATGATTTAGATAAATCAGAAAAAGAGTGATTGACGTTATCCGCTGTTGTCCGTCAATAATTGATTTTTTACCGTCGTCAGGATTGACGCTAAACACTACCGGTCCTAAATAATAACTCTGATAATTCGCTACGGCAGGTCTTTTGTCAGTTGTTTTATACGACTTTAAAAAAGTAGAGGTTAAATCTTCAACTAGCAGTTTGATATGTTTTTCCTGCCATCGGTATTCGCGCTGAAAATAATCAATGTAAAATTTTTGATCTTTAAGCAACGAACTAATACTTATATCGGTTGCGTCAATTTTGTTTTTTAAATTTTGGCTCATTGTGGTCAGTATTTTTCCCAGTTTAAGAAAACATCTGATAAAAATATAATTTTAAAAACTACAATCTTACAACCTTTTTGCCGCGTATCCGCCTAAGTTATGCAAAAACCTCGATCACCTTCTGCACCGCGTCCGCTAGAACGTCAACTTCTTCACGCGTATTATAAAAAGCGAACGAAGCGCGAGCCGTCGCGGGAACATCAAAGAACTGCATCACGGGTTGGGCGCAGTGATGTCCGGCGCGGACGGCGATGCCGTTTTGATCGAGAATCGTGCCGATGTCGTGCGGGTGAACGTTTTCGATTGTAAAAGATAAAACCGACGCTTTTTCCCGCGCCGTGCCGATGATCTTTACGCCTTCGATTGCGGAAAGTTTTTCGGTCGCGTATTCCAAAAGTTCGTGTTCGTAGCGGGCGGCGGCTTCGAAATCAATCGAGTTCAGGTAATCAATCGCCGCGCCGAGACCGATGCCGGCGGTGATTGCCGGAGTTCCGGCTTCGAATTTTTCGGGAATCGGCGCGTAGGTCGTTTTTTCAAAACTGACCGTGCGGATCATTCCGCCGCCCGTCTGATACGGCGGCATTTTGTCCAAAAATTCCTTTTTGCCGAACAGAACGCCACTTCCGGTCGGCGCGAACATTTTATGACCGGAAAAAGTGTAAAAATCCGCGTCCAAATCCTGCACGTCAACCGGAAAATGCGGCACGGCTTGCGCCCCGTCAACAAAGACGGGAACGCCGAATTTATGCGCCGTTGCGATCATTTCTTTGACCGGGTTGATCGTTCCCAAGCTGTTTGAAACGTGCGCGACGGCAACAATGCGCGTCCGCTCGTTGAGCATATTTTCGTATTCTTCGATAACGAGTTCGCCGCGCTCGTTCATCGGAATCACGCGAAGAACCGCATTTTTTTCTTCCGCCAAAACCTGCCACGGAATGATATTGGCGTGATGCTCCATCTGCGAAATGATGATCTCGTCGCCTTCGCCGACAAATTTGCGACCGTAAGAATACGCCACAAGATTACAGCCTTCGGTGCAGCCGCGCACGAAGATGCATTCCTTAGCAGACGGCGCGTTGATAAACCGTTTGACCTTTTCCCGCGCCGCTTCATACGCGGTCGTCGCGTGCTGGCTGAGATAATGCACGCCGCGATGAATATTCGAATGCTCTTTTTTCAAATACTCCGCGCCGCGCTCGATCACCAGATTCGGCACCTGCGAAGAAGCCGCGTTGTCCAGATAACGCAGCGGTTTCCCGTTGACCGTCTGCGCCAGAACGGGAAAATCTTTGCGGATTTTTTCTACATCAAAATTGCTCATTTCTTTTACTGCTGTCATTTCCACCTTCTTTTTTTAGGTTGATCAAACTCCGGCGCGTTTGTTTTTCGCCGCCGGAGTTTTTTCCGTCGGTTCTTCCGGTTTAGGATTTTTCGCCTGTCTTTTTTCCTCTTTGGCGATAAATTCCAGCAAAGCTTTTTTTATCACAGCGGCGCGTTTCTTTTTTTCACCCGCTATCCGGTCAATTTTTTCCAGTATCTCTTCTTCGATAATGATGTTTGCTCTTACTCTCATAAATTTTTTAAGTTTCCAAGTTTGCGTTCAAGCGATTTAAAACCGCTTCGTCCAATTGTTTTTTGATCGAAGGAATCGTAATTTTATTGACGATTTCTTCGGCGAAACCGTATGTCAAAAGATTTCGCGCCAGAGTTTCATTCAAACCGCGGCTCAGTAAATAAAATAATTCCTCATCTTCCAACTGTCCGACGGTAGCGCCGTGAGCGCATTTTACGTCGTCGTTGAAAATCTCCAATTGCGGTTTCGTGT
>JBGTSF010000081.1:0-20535 GCA_041940425.1 Pyrinomonadaceae bacterium | reverse complement strand
GAATTTGACAACAAGCCTCTGCCGAATCTGCCTTCGGGCTGGACGACTTCGGCGACCGGCGCACAGCAGATTTGGAAGACAACCGAGAATCGTTTTCAAACGCCGCCGAATTCCGCTTTTTCGCCCGCGCCGAATCAAGTCGGTTTGAACGAAATGGTTTCGCCCGCAATTTCGATTACTTCGCCGAACGCGGAAATCGAGTTTAGAAACTGGTATGAATTGGAGACGACCTTCTTGAGAAATCGTCTCTACGACGGCGCGGTCATGGAAATAAAGATCGGCGCGAATGATTGGCAGGACATCGAAGCGGCGGGCGGCGTGTTTGTTTCGGGCGGCTACGACGGCGTGATTGACGCTTGCTGTCAGAATCCGCTGGCTGGCAGGCGCGGCTGGTCGGGCAGAAGCGGCATCCAGCAGACTTCGACATGGATCACTTCGAGGGCGAAACTTCCCGCAACAGCCGCCGGTCAAAACGTGCAGTTTCGCTGGCGCGTCGGCACGGACATCGGCACATTCCGCGAAGGGCAGTATCTTGACGACATATCCGTTTCCGACGGCTACGTCTGCGCCTGTCAAACAACTGCGCCGAATCGTCCGGTTTTCGATTTCGACGGCGACGGCAAAACTGACGTTTCCGTTTTCCGTCCGAGCGATGATCCGAACAATGCCGATTTTTACATTTTAAACAGCGCGAACGGCAGTCAAAGCGGAGCGTCCTGGGGAAGCACGGGCGACCGCGCCGCTAATGCCGATTATGACGGCGACCGCAAAACCGACATCGCAGTTTTTCGACCGTCGAATTCGATCTGGTTCGTTTTGCGAAGTTCCGATTTTTCGATTCAGACAAATTATTTCGGCTTGCCGGACGATAAATTAATGCCCGCCGATTATGATGGCGACGGCAAAGCCGACATCGCCGTTTTCCGCCAATCAAACGGCGTTTGGTATATTTTGCAGAGTTCGGACAATCAAATCCGCGCCCGGCAATTCGGCGTTTCCGAAGATTTGCCGACTGCTTCGGACTACGACGGCGACGGCAAAACCGACATCGCCGTTTATCGCCCGTCAAACGGCGTGTGGTATGTTTCGCGCAGTTCGGACAGCGGCTTTGTTGCCGTCCGGTTCGGACTTTCAGGCGACATTCCGGTCGCCGGAGATTACGACGGTGACGGTAAATCCGATTTTGTCGTCTTTCGCCCGTCGGACAGAAACTGGTATCTGCTTCGCTCGCAAGCGGGATTTACTGCTGTCAATTTCGGTCTGACCGAAGACCGACCTCTGCAGGGCGATTTTGACGGCGACGGGCGGCGCGACATTGCTGTTTTCCGACCGTCAAATTCGAGCTGGTATGTTTTAAAAAGTTCGGACAGTTCGTTTTTCGGCGTGCAGTTCGGCGTTCAGGGCGATACGGCAATTCCGTCCGTTTTTGTGCCTTGAAATTAATAAGAACATAATTTACTGTTCGTCTGAATGTATGGAGAAAGCCATCGTAAATAATTGAAACGCGAAACAGAAAAAACTATAAAGATCATTCCCGGTCGGCTTGGGGTAATAGTTTTTTGCGTTTTTCTGGCGTTTTCCTTTTCAAAAGCCGAGCGGCTTCCCGTTAAGACTTACACGGTCGCCGACGGATTGTTGCGCGATTATGTCAGCCGCATCAAAAAAGATTCGCGCGGTTTTTTATGGTTTTGCACGAGCGACGGGATCTCGCGTTTTGACGGTTACGGCTTTACGAATTACACGGCGGCGAACGGTTTGCCCGACCGCCACGTCAGGGATTTTCTCGAAACTCGAACCGGCGCGATCTGGATTGCGACCGAGGGCGGTCTGGCAAAACTCGATCCGCAAGCCGAAAGCGAAAACCGACTTTTTATCACCATTCTGCCCGAAAATCCGAAGGCGAAAACCATCACCGTTTTGTTTGAAGACGAACGCGGAATCGTGTTTGCCGGAACGGAAGACGGGCTTTATAAAATAAACGAAAAAGACGAACTCGAACTCATCAATCTCGGCAATCCTCTGCCGCCTCTAAACAAAATTCTGGTCAGAGCGATCATCAAAGACCGGCGCGGAGTGATGTGGGTCGGGGCGGAAAGCGGTTTATACAGGATTTTGCCGGACGGCGCGGTCGAACATTTTACCGAAAAAGACGGTTTGACCGATACGAATATCACGACCGTTTTTGAAAACAAAGACGGGCGCATCTGGGTCGGTCTGCGTCCGAATCGCGTCGCGGGGTTGATGCTTCTGGTCAACGAGCCAAACAAAAATCAAAACATCGTCGAACGCTTTTACGATTCCAGAGACGGTTTGCCGAACGAATGGATCACCGATCTTTTTGAAGACGACGAAGGCAAATTTTGGGTCGGAACGACAAGAGGCGTGTGTCTGTGGCAGGTGGGCGAAAAACAGGTCTGCAAAACTTATACGGGCGCGAATGATATGTGCGATATGGAAGTTCGCACGATCAGCCGGGACAATGACGAAAACCTGTGGTTCGGAACGAGATGCGGCGCGAAAAAACTCGCCCGTTACGGGTTTACGACATTTGACGAACCGAACGGCGCAAACAATATCAAAGTAAATTCGATCTTTGAAAACTCGGAAGGCGAACTTTTCGCAAGCTACAACGACGGCGCGATCCGCACCGTTACCCGTTTTGACGGCGAAAGATTCGAAGCCGTCAAACCTGCTTTCCCGTCGGAAATAAGATATTTCGGCTGGGGCAACCGGCATACGGTCATGCAGGACAAAGCGGGCGATTGGTGGTTTCCGACCGCTTCCGGTCTGTATAAATTTCCGCGTCCGGCGGAGTTTAAAGATCTGGCGAAAATGCCGCCGCAAAGATTTGCGGCAAAACTGCAAACCACACAAATTTTCCGCCTGTTCGAAGATTCGCGCGGCAATTTTTGGATTGCCGATATTAATCCTTCGCGTAAAGAAACCGTCAATGAATTATGGCTCTGGGAACGAAGCGCAGATATTTGGCGCGACCTGACAAACGAATTAAATCTCACAAATGACCGGATGGTTACGTCTTTTGCCGAAGACAAATCGGGCAATATCTGGATCGGCACGGGCGGCGATGCGTTTCAAAATAATTTAGCCCGCTATCGAAACGGGCGTTTCTACATTTTTACAAATGTAGAAAACGAAACGCTTTCGGGCGAAATGATCAGTTTGTTCGTTGACAGCAAGAATCGCCTCTGGATCGCCAATCCGGTGATGGGACTTTTGAGACTCGACGACGTAAACGCCGGAGAGTTGAAGTTTACCCGCTACACGCCCGCCGAAGGGCTTTCGAGCATCGGCGTGATCACCGTGACGGAAGACGCTTACGGCAGGATTTACATCGGAACGGGACGCGGGCTTGACCGCTTAACGCCCGAAACCGGACAGGTCGAAAATTTTACGACCGCCGACGGTCTGCCCGCGAGTTTTGTCGAAACGTCTTTCCGCGACCGCCAAAATAATCTGTGGTTCGGAACGGACAAAGGCATCGCCCGTTTTACGCCCGACCCGAAAAGAACGCGCCAGCCGCCGAATATTCTGATCACCGGTCTGCATATTTCCGGCGCGGCGCAACCCGTTTCGATTCTCGGCGCGGCGGCGGTCGAAAACATCGAATTAAACTCCGACCAGCGGCAGGTTACGGTTGATTTTCTCGGCTTGGGCGCGAATCTCGGCGAGAAACTGAAATACGAATACCGGTTCGGCGAAGCGGATTGGACGGCGACCGACGAACGCACGATAAATTTTGCCAATCTCGCTCCGGGCGATTACCGTTTTGAAGTCCGCGCCGTAACCGCCGACCGGATTTACAGCCAAATGCCGGCGGTCGTTTCCTTTCGCATCGCATCGCCGTTCTGGCAGAGATGGTGGTTTTTGGTTTTGGTTTCCGCACTGCTTGCCGGATTGATCTATATGATCTACAGCTATCGTCTGCGGCGGCTTCTGGAATTGGAAAGAGTCAGAACGCGCATCGCCACCGATCTGCACGACGACATCGGCGCGAATCTGACACGCATCTCGCTTTTGAGCGAAGTCGCGCGGCAAAAAGCGGAAAACGGCAACGGGCAATTGCTTTCTTCGATTTCGGAAATCGCCCGCGAATCGGTTTCCTCGATGAACGACATCGTTTGGGCGATCAGCCCGAAACACGACAGCCTTTTGGATCTAACGCGCCGGATGCGGCGGCACGCCGAAGAAGTTTTTGCCCTGCGCGACATCGAATTGGAATTTAACGCGCCGACGGATTCCGATATTCAGCTAAATGTCGGCACGCGCCGCGACGTTCTGCTGATCTTCAAAGAAGCGGTCAACAATGCCGCGAAGCATTCGCAGTGTTCGATGGTGCGGATTGATTTCAGCTATCGGAATTCGATCTTAAAACTGCGAATCAAAGACAACGGCAAAGGTTTTGATCCCGCTTCGGAAAACGACGGACACGGCTTGCGCAGTATGACGCGCCGCGCCGAATCGCTCGGCGGAAAACTGACTGTTGATTGTGAAGAGGGAACCGATGTCGAATTTGCCGTGAATTTAAAAAATGAAAGAATCGTTTGAGAAAAAACGCCTGCTCAAACGAGTAGGCGACAAATGAAATATTTTCCGATAAATTGAATTTCAGCGTGATTTCATTAAACCAAACTTTCCCGAATCCGGTTTCACAAACCGGTCTGCGCGTCGTGATCATCGAAGACCTGCGCGAAGTCCGCGAAGGACTTTCGGCTTTGATCAACGGCACGGACGGTTTTAAATGCGTGGCGGCATTCGGCAGTGTCGAAACCGCTCTGGCGCGAATCGAGCGCGACAAGCCCGATCTGATCCTGACCGATCTCGGACTTCCGGGAATGAGCGGCATCGAAGGCATCGAGAGATTCAGAAAACTGTTTCCCGAAATTCCGATCATCGCCCTGACGATCTACGACAACGACGAACAGATTTTCGACGCTCTGTGCAGCGGCGCAAACGGATATTTATTAAAAAACACGCCGCCCGCGCGTCTGCTCGAAGCCTTGCAGGAAGCATCCGAAGGCGGCGCGCCGATGTCGCCGAACATCGCCGCCCGCGTCGTCAAACTCTTCCGCGAATTCCGCCCGCCGGAAACCGCCGACTATCATCTCACGCCGCAGGAAACCGAGCTTCTAAAACTTCTCATCGAAGGTCATCACAAAAAAACCGCCGCCCGCGAAATGAATATTTCCTTTCACACGGTTTCCTTTCACTTAAAAAACATCTACGACAAACTGCAAGTCCATTCGAAAACCGAAGCGGTCGCCAAAGCCCTGCGCGAAAAATTGGTCTAAAAAAAAGGCAGTGTGTCAGATTTTTTGATGAAAGAAAACTCTTCGGAATAGATGACAGATAAGAGATGATAGATGACAGATTTCATCTCTCATCTATCATCTTTCAACTCTCATCTATTCCGAAGTTGAAGTATTCAGCATTGTTAGGCACTACCAAAAAAAGTTCTGGCGCAAAAATCGGTTTTTTCGAACAAACTCTAAAAACGTTCTTCAAAAAAAATCTTCAACCTGCACATCAGAGTAGTTTCGCTCCTTTTTACTTTCGGCTAAAACATAGACCTATCGGAATTTTATGTTCAATAAAATCTGTGTTCAGGAAAAAATTAGAAAAGGAGAAGTTTATGAAAAACACATTTTTTAAATCAATCGGTATATGCATCCTGGCAATTTTGACAATTGCGGTTTTCGCGCAAAGCGAGACGGCGGCGCAGGACAATTTTGAAACAAAAAGCGATGCGCAAACTGAATCAACTCTGTTTCGCGGCTATCCGAGAAATTTGGAAGGCACATGGGTTTCGGATGTAACGTTCCGCAACTGCCAGACGGGCGACGCGATTCGAACCTTTGCCGCGATGAACACCTATATGAGCGGCGGAACAATGGTGGAAACAGGACTCGGTGTCGTGCCGCTGACGCGCACCGTCGGTCACGGGGTTTGGGATCACGACACCGGTCGGCGTTTTATTTCCAAATTTCGATTTTTCCGCTTTAACGCCGACGGCACTTACGGCGGGTTTAACATCATTCGACGGCAGATCGAACTAAACCAGCATGGCAGCACCTATTCCGCCACCTGGGTGGCTCAGGGCTTTACGCCGGACGGGACTTTGCTCGGGACCGCCTGCGCGACCGAAACGGCGACGCGCTTTGATAATGAAGGCGAACGCGGGATTGACTGAGTCTTAAATTAATCGGAGTCCAAGATGAAAATTAGTAAAATAAGAACCGCGATCATTTTTTTCATCATCTGTCTGACAGCGGCAAGTTCCGTTATGCCGCAAACGACGGCGTTTAATTTTCAAGGTCGTCTGAACGACGGTTCGAATCCGGCGAACGGCAGATACGATCTGCAATTTAAACTGTTTGGCGCAATTACGGGCGGCAATCAGATCGGTTCGACCGTTGACCGCCCGAATTTAATGTTGATCAACGGCGTGTTTTCGACAACGCTCGATTTCGGTTCGACGGTTTTTGCGTCGGAAAATCGTTTTCTCGAAATTTCAGTGCGCCCGTTTAATAGTCCGAATGCATATGTTGTTTTGGGAGCGCGTCAGCAGATTCTTTCCGTTCCGCTGGCGGTGCGGGCAACGAGTTCTACAAATGCCGACTTTGCGGTCAGCGCCCAGAATGCCGTCAACGCCCAAAACGCCGTTAATGCCCAAAGCGCGACAAACGCCGTCAATGCAACAAACGCTGTCAATGCAGTGAGCGCGACGACCGCACAGAATGCCCTTTCGTTAGGCGGCACTCCGGCTACGGAGTTCGTTCAACTGAACGCTGTCAATAACGGACAGCTACGCATAAATGGCAATGTCCGCCAATCAGCGACGACATACGGATTGCCAAAGGCGATGCTGAAAGTAACAAGTCTGGGTTCGATCATCGCTTGCTATGAAAGCACAACCGATTCAAATACCGGTGACTGCAACATTAATTCGACATGGCAGCAACCGGGCGTTTATGTCATTGACTTTCCGTTCCAGATCAATAACCGCTTTTTCTCGGTTATGACTCAATACGATGCTTTTCCGCCGCTGAACAGCAGCCGGCACACCGGTGCGAACTATATAACGAGCGCTTCGATGCCTAATCGGATCGTGGTCTATACCTATCGGACGGACGATGAAGAAGATACATCGGACCATCCCTTTATTTTGATCGTGTTCTAAACACAACCGGAGCCATTATGAAGTTTAAAAAGATAAGAATTGCCGTACTTAGTTGTATTCTGGGCGGGTTACTGGCACCAATCGTCGTGAGCCAGACAACCGCGTTCAATTTTCAAGGTCGTTTAAACGACGGTTCGAGTCCGGCAAACGGCAGATATGATTTGCAATTTAAATTATTCGACGCGCTCGCCGGCGGCAATCAGATCGGCTCGAACGTTGACCGACCGAATTTGATGCTGGTCAACGGCGTGTTTTCGACGACGCTCGATTTCGGCGCAACAGCTTTTGCGTCGGGAAATCGTTTTCTGGAAATCGGAGTGCGTCCGAACGGAAGCCCGAACGCTCACGTCATCTTAGGCGCGCGTCAGCAGATTCTTTCCGTTCCACTGGCAGTACGGGCGACGAGCGCGGCGAACGCCGACAATGCAACAAACGCGCAAACAGCGGTCAACGCGCAAAATTCTGTGAATGCGGCGAACGCACAAAATGCGGCGACCGCGCAAAACGCATTTTCGCTCGGCGGTGTAGCGGCTTCCGAATTTGCCCGACTGAATTTTGTCAATACGGGAGATTTGAAAACAACGGGCAGTCTGGTAATTGACGGCAACGCGCGCCAACTAAGTACGGCAAACGGGCTGGTCAAAGCGATGATTCATGTCGGCAGGGACGGCACGATACAAAGGTGTTACAACGGTATAACCGGAGTTAATACGGGCGATTGCGGGTTTTCCGTTACTCTGCCTTTGGTGGGTGTTTACAGAATATTTTTCGGTTTTGCGGTAAACCAAAAATTTGTTTCCGTTACTCCCGAATACGCCACGACTTGCAATGTCGTGCCGATCCAGTGCCGCAACGCCGGTGCGAATTTTAGGTTTATCGGCGCAAATTTGGAAGTTTTTACTTTTAATGCCGATAATGCGGCGGATACGGCAGAAGCGGCTTTTATAGTGATTGTATTTTGATCGTAATCAGAAAAAGTTTCGGGAGGTTTACGGTGAAAGTTCGGACGATTAAATTTATTTTCATTTTGATTAGTGTTTTATTTACTTCACCGTCGGCGGCACAGCAGCTGAAACCGACGGAGATCATCTACAGCCGTCTGCCGAATAATCTCAATGCGCCGCCACGGGATGCGAATCAGCCGTCGATCTGGGCGGTCGGGCAGGACGGTGCGAACGATCGTTTTATCACGTTCGGCACACTGCCGCGCATTTCGGATGACGGGCGTTTTCTGCTTTTTAAAAGATTTACGCGGCATCCTTCGTATTACAACCCGTTCGGCGGCTATGCCGATTTTTACATCCGCGAACTCGCCACCGGGCAGGAAACGCTCATTCTCGCGCATAATTTCGATCAGGGTTCTTACGGTCATTTTTTCTCGCCCGAAAGCAATCAGGGCAGTTTCGAAATCATCGCCGACGACACCTGCTTTTTATACAAATTCAACCGCGACGGAACGAACGTTTTCCGTTTTCCGTGGGCAAATGCGCCGTATTGCGCCGACGACGCTCCGGTCGTCCGGCGCGGCGGCGATCAGCTTATCGCGTTTCACAATCTTTCGGACGCGGCGAACGGCGGACTTTACACGGTAGGAATCAGCGGCGCGAACCGGCAGAAAATTCCCAACACGAACTGCCGCGATATTATTCCGGCGTGGTCAAACGACAATCAATTTCTCGCCTACGGTCTCTCGTACAGCCCGTGCGCCACTCTGCCGCTCGAGGTTTACCCCTATTATGTTTCCGATATTTTCAAGATCAAACCCGACGGCACCGCCAAACAACAGCTTACGAGTCTGACAAATAACAACTGTTCCCAGACGAATTCCAATTGTTTCACCTTCGGCATTGTCTGGACGGAAGATAATTCAAAGATCATCGCCGCCGGAAGAATCAGCGGCACAGCCGGATTATTTTCGATCCCTGCCGACGGCGGCGTGATCAATCAAATCCCGATCTCCGCCGGCAACGCGCCCGAATTTGTCGGCGGCATCGTCCAGCCGCGCGTCGAAAGAAACGTCGTTTCCATCGGCGGCGGCGTAACCTCAAACGGCAATTATACGCTCGTTTCGACCATCGGCGAAGCGGTCGCCGGATTAACATCTCAGGGCGGAAGTTACACTTTCGAGAGCGGCTTCTGGGCAATTTCCGCCGAAATTCGCCGCGCAATATTCGATTTTGACGGCGATGGGCGAACCGAAATCGGCATCTTTCGTCCCGCGCCGGGAGAATGGTGGTATCTGCGAAGTTCGGACGGCGGAAACCGCGCTTTTCAATTCGGGTCGAATTCTGACCGGATAATTCCGGCGGATTACACCGGCGACGGCAAAACCGATGTCGCCATTTTCCGTCCGGCGGAAGGCAACTGGTATATCCTGCGTTCGGAAGACAGTTCGTTTTACGCCTTCCCGTTCGGAGTGTCAACGGACATTCCCGCGCCCGGAGACTATGACGGCGATGGGCGGACGGACGCGGCTGTATTTCGTCCGTCAAATGCGACGTGGTATATCCAGAGATCGAGCGGCGGAATCTCGATCCGGCAGTTCGGCGCAAATGGCGACGCGCCGGTCGTCGGTGATTACGACAACGACGGCAAATCCGACATTGCCATCTTCCGTCCGAACGGAGCAGGCGGCGCGGAATGGTGGATCGAGAGAAGCGCGGCGGGGCTGTTTGCCGTCCAATTCGGCGCAAGCGGAGACAAAGCCGTTGCGGGCGACTACACGGGCGACGGAAAAGCGGACATCGCCGTCTTTCGACCTTCGACCGGAGAATGGTTTGTCCTCAGAAGCGAAGACTCTTCCTATTACGCCTTCCCGTTCGGCGCGGCGGGCGATGTTCCCGCACCGGGTGATTACGACGGCGACGGCAAGTTTGACGCGGCGATCTTCCGCCCGTCGAACGCCATCTGGTATATCCAGCGGTCGAGTTCCGGCGTGCAGATCCAGCAGTTCGGCGCATCGGGCGACCGTCCGATTCCCAATGCTTTCGTGCCGTAAAATCGCATTTTGTCGCCGTAAGGAACGACTGCCGGAAACATTAAGCACATTGCACGCGCCTTTTCCGTTCGCCGAAAAAACGAAAACTGCGAAGAGGAAGATTTTACTTTGTAAATTTCCTCTTCGCAGTTTTGAAAAACATTTATCGTTCGATCAATTATTCGCGCCCATCGCACCGTCAATCAATGAATCGAGCGGCGTGTATTCGATATTTTGCGAAGTCGCAACCGCTTCGTAGGTGCATTTTCCGGCGTAAGTATTGACGCCTTCTTTCAACCCCGCATCATCGGCAATCGCTTTTTCAAATCCTTTGTTCGCCAGCGCGAGCGCATACGGCAAAGTCGCATTCGTTAAGGCAAATGTCGAAGTTCTTGGCACCGCGCCCGGCATATTGGCGACGCAGTAATGCAGAACGCCTTCTTCGTAATAGGTCGGATTCGAATGCGTCGTCGCGTGCGTCGTTTCAAAACAGCCGCCCTGATCAACCGCTACGTCAACGAGAACCGCGCCGTTCTGGATGTCTTTGAGCATATCGCGCGTGACGAGTTTCGGAGCCGCCGCGCCGACGACCAGAACGCCGCCGATGACGAGATCGGCATACGAGATCGCTTCGTGAATCGCATAACGGCTTGACGCGAGCGTCTGAACTTTCGACAAAAATATGTCGTCCAATTGACGCAGACGGTCGAGATTAATATCAATGATCGTAACGTGCGCGCCGAAACCGACCGCCATTTTCGCCGCTTCCGTGCCGACCACGCCGCCGCCCAAAATGACGACATTCGCCGCCGGAACGCCCGGAACGCCGCCCAAAAGAATGCCGCGTCCGCCGTTCATTTTTTCCAAATACGTCGCGCCGACCTGAACGCTCATTCTGCCCGCGACTTCCGACATCGGTGTCAGAAGCGGCAGACGACCTTGCTTGTCGGTGATCGTTTCATAAGCCACGCCCGTTACTTTGCGCTCCATCAATTGCTTCGTCAATTCGAGTTCCGGCGCGAGATGCAGGTATGTGAAAAGCAGTTGATCTTCGCGCATCCGCGGATATTCCGGCGCGATCGGTTCTTTGACCTTGACGATCATATCGCCGGTTTCCCAAACGTCGTCCGCCGTTTCCAAAATTTTCGCGCCCGCCTCGACGTATTGCTCGTCGGTAAAGCCCGAACCTTCGCCTGCCGACCGTTCGACAAAAAGCTCGTGTCCGGCATCCGTCAGAGCCTGCACGCCCGCCGGTGTCAGCCCGACGCGGTATTCGTTATCTTTGATTTCCTTCGGTAATCCGATTTTCATAAAATTTTTTAAGATGTCAGATGTCAGATGTCAGATGCCGGTTTAAGAATTGATTGACCGCATCAGTCCATTTATTATCCGTCCGACTTCATTAATTTTCTCCTGTAAATTATCATGCTGCAATTGAGTAATATAACCAACTCGAAAGGCTAATTCAATATGTGTATCCAATTCTAAGAGCGAGCCGCGCGCATTTCCCAGGAAATGATTAAATTCTCCGCTTAATCTTCTTCCCTGACCTTCGGCGATATTGGCGGCAATTGATGCCGAACATCGGCGGATCTGAGAAGTCAGGGCATACAATTCATCTTTCGGAAATGTTTTAGTTATCTGATAAACCTCAACCGTCAAATTCATCGCCTTTTGCCACGCAATCAAATCACGATGACTTTTGATGTGTTTATCGCTCATAGTAGTGAAAGATGTCAGATGCTAGATGTCAGATGTCAGTTTAGGAAAACTCAACTTCTTCACTAGCATCTAGCATCTGACATCTGACATCTATTTCAAATCTCAACTTCGTCAATCTGCGCTTTTTGCAATTTGCCGGAATAGTCAACGTAGATTGATTTCCATTCCGAGAAAATGTCTAGAACCTGAGTTCCGGCTTCGCGGTGTCCGTTGCCGGTCGCTTTCGTGCCGCCAAACGGCAGGTGGACTTCCGCGCCGATGGTTGCCGAATTGATGTAGCAAATTCCGGTGTAGAGTTCCTGCATCGCGTAGAAAGCCTGATTCACGTCCTGTGTGTAGATCGCCGACGACAAGCCGTATTTTACGCCGTTGACGATATCAATCGCTTCGTCCAAAGTCGAGAACGGGATAACGCACGTTACAGGTCCGAAAATTTCTTCCTGTTCGATTCGCATTCCCGCTTTTACGTCGGTGAAAACGGTCGGTTCGATAAAATAACCGTTTTTATATTCGCCTTTGGTCAGACGGTTTCCGCCGCAGGCGAGTTTGGCTTTGTCTTCTTTTTGACCGATTTCGATATAGGACATGATTTTGTCAACCGCCGCCTGATTGATGACCGGACCGACATCGGTTTTTTCATCCAAGCCGTTTCCGACTTTTAATTTTTTAACGCGTTCGACCAGTTTTTCGGTGAATTTTTTATAGACTTTTTTGTGAACGACCAAACGGGAAGAAGCCGTGCATCTTTGACCGCTTGTGCCGAATGCGCCCCAGAGTGAGCCTTCGACGGCGTTGTCAATATCGGCGTCGTCCATAATGATGATGGCGTTTTTGCCGCCCATTTCGAGAGAAACGATCTTATCGGTTCGCGCGCATTGTTCAGCGATGATGCGTCCCGTATCGGTCGAGCCGGTAAAGGAAATTAATCTTACATCGTCGTGCGCTACGAGCGGTTCGCCGACTTCCGCGCCGTGTCCGTTGACCAGATTGACAACGCCTTTCGGAATTCCGGCTTCTTCGCACGCTTTGACGAGATTTAAAGAAGAAAGCGGAACGTCTTCGCCGGATTTTAAGACCACGGTATTTCCGCAAACGAGCGCGGGAATCAATTTCCACGAAGGGATCGCCATCGGAAAATTGAACGGCGTGATGAGACCGCAGATGCCGACCGGCTGGCGTTCGCACATCGCGTATTTGTTCGGCATTTCCGCCTTTGTGGTAAAGCCGTGAAGCCTGCGACCTTCGCCCGCCGTGTAATATGTGCAGTCAATCGCTTCCTGCACGTCGCCGCCTGCTTCCTTGACGACCTTGCCCATCTCGCGCGTCATCTCGCGCGTGTAACGGGCTTTGTTTTTTTCCAAAATTCGCGCCAGACGAAACAGGATTTCGGCTCTGCGCGGCGCGGGCGTTCTGCGCCAGCGCGTCGCCGCTTCTTTTGCCGCCGCGACCGCTTTATTGACATCTTCCGCGTTCGAAGCCGGAAAACGCCCGACGACATCCGATGTGTCAGCCGGATTCAGATTTTCAAACCATTCGCCCGACGCGCTTTTTACCCATTCGCCGCCGATGTAATTGTAGAAAGTTTTGACGGATTTTTTCGCTTTGTTGTTTTTCGCTTCTTTTGCCTTTGCCATATTTAAAAAGTTTAAGGTTCAAAGTTCAAGGTTTCAAGTTAAGAACACCTGAAACCTTGAACTTTGAACCTTGAACTTTGAACCAAAATTTACTGCACCGTAAATTGAACGATCTTCGGCGCGAAACTTCCCGTCCGGCGGTTGTAGGTCAGAACGTGCATCACGACCGCATCGCCCGTTTTCAATTTGCCGACGACCGAATTGAATGTTTTCAGATCGGTTACGCGAACGCGGTTGACGCGCTGGATGAGATCGCCTTCGGTCAGAGCGTCCGCGCCGTTCGAGAGTTTGACATCGGCGATAAAACTCGTTGGATTGATTTCCTTGACGAGCAGACCTTTTTCGTTTTCGAGCTTATAGGTTTCGACGAGTTGCGGCGTGAGTTCGCTGACCGTCAGACCGAGCGGTTTGGTTTCGGGTTGACCTGCGCCGACGGGTATTTTTTTCGGCGTGTCCGCGCTGACGACGCGGTTGTTCGAAGGTCTTTCGTCTAAGATTATCGAAGCGGTTTTGCGCTCGATATTACTGCCGACCTCTCTCAGATAAGTCAGATTGACAGTTTGATCCGGCGAGGTCGAAGCGACCTTGGCGATCAAGTCCTGCGCGTTTTTTACTTCTTCGCCGTTAAAACCGACGATGATGTCGTTTGCCAGAAGTCCGGCTTTCGCCGCCGCGCTTTTCGTGTCTGCAACATTTAAAATGATCGCTCCCTTCGGTTCGTCAAAACCGTAAACTTTGGCAAATTCCGGTTTGACCGAATCGAGCGATACGCCGAGATAGCCGCGCTTAACTTTGCCGTTTTCCAAAATCTGCCGGTAGACGAACGCCGCTTCTTTTGACGGCAGGGCGAAACCGATGCCGTTGTAATCGCCCGTCGAGGTAGCGATCTGCGAATTAACGCCGATCACTTCGCCGTCCATATTAACGAGCGGTCCGCCCGAATTTCCGCGATTGATCGCCGCGTCGGTTTGGATGAATTTTTGAAAAACGGAAGCGTAAGGAGTTTCGCGCTGTGTCTGCGAAATGATTCCGGCAGTCACGGTCTGCGCCAGACCGAACGGCGAGCCGATTGCCAGAACCCAATCGCCGACTCTCGCTTTGTCGGAGTCTGCTAATTTAACAATCGGCAGATCGCGTCCCGCGTCAATTTTTAAAACCGCCAAGTCGGTTTCCTCATCCGAGCCGATTACTTTAGCAACGAATTCTTCGCCCGAATGCAGGCGGACGGTGATGCGCGACGCATCTTCGACAACGTGCGCGTTGGTCAGAATATAGCCCGATCTATCAACGATAAAACCGCTGCCGACCGAGTATGAAGGACGACGCTGTTGACGGCGCAGAAAATCCAGAAGGTCTTCCAAGTTGCCTTCCGGCTTTTCTTCTTTCGAAACCGCTTCGGGAACTTTTCCTTTCGTGTCAATGTTGACGACCGCCGATTCGACGCGCTTGGCGACATCGGCGAACGAAGCCGAAAGCATCTCCGGCGTGACGGCGCGCGCATTCGTAACCGCCGTGCTTTGCGCCGAAACTCCGACCGCACCGAATGCGAACGAAATCAAAATCGCCAGATGTAAAAATGTCCTATTTTTCAAATTATCAACCACAACTCTTTTCTCCTTAAACTCCATACTGCCTTTTAAGTCGCGCGGGAAAACGTTTTTATTTAGTATAATCGCCGAAAAGCCGATTTACAATAATTTATTTTCCGCCTTACAAAAATTTACAAGCGGAGCGCAGGCAGCCTGCCTGCACAAACGCGCCGGCGTTTGAAGTTTCTTTATTCAAAATCAACCTGAATTTTATGCTCAAAGTTTCGTTTAAACTCAAACTTGTGCGAGCGAAACCGTTTTAGATTTTCTGCGAAAATCTTGCAGGCAGGCTGCCTGCGCTCCGGCTATGCGTTTTTCAGCAAAACTTTCATCACGCCTTTTCGCGCCGCCGTTTCCATCGCTTTGATGCCGTCTGCTAAAGAAAACTCTTCCGAGATCAAACCCGTTACGTCAACCCGTCTGTCTTTTAAAAGGTCTAAAGCCGGTGAAAACATTCCGCAGCGCGAGCCGACGATCGTGATTTCGTCAACCACGACGCGCCACATTTCAAGATTAGTCTTGCCCGAAAAAGTTGATTTTAAAACCATCTTTCCGCGCGGTTTTATCAAATCCAAAGCGGTCGCAAATCCCGATTCGGAACCGCTCGCTTCGACTACAACGTCAAAACTTTTGTAAAACTTTGATGCCGATTCGAGCAAAGCGGTTTGAATGTTACGTTGTTTTGCGAGAGAAAGTTTTTCTTCGTGCTTGCCGACGAGCAGAACATTTTCGCTTTTTAAGGCAAGACTCAAAGCGCACAGAATTCCCAATTTCCCGTCGCCGATGACCGCAACGCGCGTTTCCGGTTCGATAAAAACCTGTTCCGTAATTCCAAAAGCCGCCGCGAGCGGTTCGGCAAAAACGGCTTCGTCGTCGGAAACTCCGTCGGGAACGATCAAAAGATTTCTCGACGGCAAAGTAAGAAACTCGGCGTGCGCTCCGTCACGATTGATAATTCCCAAAACCGTCCGCGTCGGACAATGACGCGAATCGCCGAATAGACATTTTTCGCAAACTCCGCAGCCCGCGTTGATCTCGCCGATAACTCTTTTGCCGATCAAATGTTTTGCATCTTCCGCCTCTTCGACCACGCCGACGAATTCGTGTCCGATAGTTCCCGAAAATCCGGCGTAACCGCGCACGATTTCTAAATCCGTGTTGCAGATGCCCGATTTGACGACACGCACAAGGGCTTCGTTCTCTCTGAAAGGTTTTTCGATTTCCGATAAATTCAATTGATTATTTTCAAATCTGAGTGCTTTCATAAAGTTCTTCGAGTTAGTTTAATACAAAAAGCAAGCTCGCCGCATTTTTGCAAAATTACGGTAATGTCCTAATAGTGTGTTACAAAGGTGAATTCAAAAATCAGTTCCGTAGGAACAAAAGTTAATAGCCCAGCCATTGATGGCTGGGTGTTGAATACAAACATCGCGGTGAGTCCTGTCAGGACGGAAGAATCTGTCGTCCTGACAGGACTCACATTATAATTTAACAATTTACCCAGCCATCAATGGCTGGGCTATTATCAAAAGTCCCTGCGGGACAAGTTTTCCGGCAACGCACTATTAGGACACTACCAAAATTTCCGGCTTTTTTGACGGAATGCCCGTATTTGCTCGCAACAAATGCGAATAGTTGACCAGATATTCAAATTTGTTGGTCAACTATTGTGAATAGTTGACCAAATATTATGAATTATTGGTCAATTATTCTGAATTATTGGTCAATTATTATGAATTATTGGTCAAAGATTACGAATAGTTGATCAATTATTCTGAATTATTGATCAAAGATTCTGAATTATTGACCAATAATTGTCATTTCTTGGTCAAGGAATGAAAATTATTGAGCAAGAATTGAAGATTCGTTCTTTTTTTTTATAATCCTAAAATATGCACGATACAAACCTTCTGGAAAATCAGCCGATCGCGTGGACACCGACCGAAGACGTAATGGAACGCGCCCAACTGACGCGCTTTATGCGGCAAGTCGGCGTAAATTCGTTCGACGAGCTTTATCAATACTCGATTGACGACATCGAAAAATTCACGGCGGAAGTTTTGCGTTTTCTGGATATCAAATTCGATCCGCCCGCCGAAAAACTTTTGGATCTATCGAACGGCGTAGAATTTCCGAACTGGCTTTCCGGCGCGGGATTAAACATCACGGAAATGTGCCTCGACCGCTGGCAAAACACGGAAATCGCCGATCAACTGGCGGTGATTTGGGAAGGCGAAAACGGAGAAGTTTTCACAGCTACTTATAAAGAAGTTTTTAACTATGTCGAATGGTATGCGGCAGGTTTACGCGGTTACGGTTTCGGTAAAGGCGATGCAATTGGAATCTTTCTTCCGATGATTCCGCAAACGGTTTTTGCTTTATTGGCGATAAACAGAATCGGCGCAATCGCCGTTCCTGTGTTTTCGGGTTACGGAGTTGAGGCGGTTGCTTCAAGAATGAATGCCGTCGGCGCAAAAGCGTTATTCGCAACCACGGGTTTTTCGAGAAGAGGAAAAAATATAGATTCGCTGGCAATTACTACGGAAGTTTTAGAACATTGTCCTTCTCTTGAAAAGATTTTTTTGATGCAGTTTTTTGCAGTTCCAAATACTAATTCAACCCTTGAGGAATCTGATTTTCCGGTCTGCTACGAAACATCATTATTAGCAGTAGGAGTAGCAAACATTCGAGAAGATTCAAATTTCGGAAAGCCCGAACAAACGCTTGCCGAAGACCCTTTGATAATTCTTTACACCTCCGGCACGACCGGAAAGCCGAAAGGCATCGCGCACACGCACGCGAGTTTTCCGATCAAAGCGGCGCAGGATATGGCGTTCGGCACGGATGTCGGGCGAGGGACGCGCATTTCGTGGCTGACCGACATCGGCTGGATGATGGGACCGTGGCTGATCTACGGCGCGCTCATTAACGGCGCGACTATCTGCATCTACGACGGCGCGCCCGATTACCCGCAGGCTGATCGAATGTGGGAATTTTGCGCGAAACACAAAGTCGAAATTCTCGGAATCTCGCCGACGCTCGTCCGTTCGCTCGCCACGCACGGCGACGAACTGCCGAAAAAACACGATCTTTCATCGCTTCGCGCTTTTGCTTCGACGGGCGAACCGTGGAATCCCGCGCCGTGGTGGTGGCTGTTTGAAAAGGTCGGCGATTCGCGCTTGCCCATAATAAATTATTCCGGCGGCACGGAAATCTCCGGCGGAATTTTGATGGGCAATCCGCTTTTGCCTATAAAACCGTGTTCGTTTCCCGCGCCGTGTCCGGGAATGGATGTTGATATTTTAGACGAAGACGGCGAATCGGTCGGCGCAAACGAAGTCGGCGAATTGGTTATAAAAAAACCCTGGATCGGAATGGCTCGCGGTTTCTGGAAAGAGCGCGAAAGATATTTGGAAACTTACTGGAAACGCTTTAAAGGAATCTGGGTTCACGGCGATTTTGCGATGCGCGATGCCGACGGTCACTGGTTTATTCTCGGACGCTCGGACGACACTCTAAAAGTCGCCGGAAAACGAGTCGGACCTGCCGAGGTCGAATCTCTTCTGGTCGGCGACGAGCGCGTGGCGGAAGCGGCGGTGATCGGCATTCCCGACGAGATAAAAGGCACGGCGATGGTCGCCTTCTGCGTTTTGAAAACCGAAGCGCACAACACGCCCGATCTCGAAGGCGATTTAAAAACGCTCGTTGCCAAAGACATGGGCAAACCGCTCGCGCCGAAAATGATCTATTTCGTCAAAGCCCTGCCGAAAACGCGCAACGCCAAAGTGATGCGCCGCGTCATCCGCGCCGCTTATCTCGGCGAAGACGCGGGCGATTTGTCGGCACTCGAAAATCCGCAGACGGTCGAAGAAATCCGGCAAACGGCTAATCTCAAGTAAATATTTTGTATTTTATAAATAAAGCTGTTTATTCTTCGTAAATTCTGATAGAATCGGCACTATTCTAAAAACAATCGGATAGATTCATTTCGGCTTTTAGCGAAGTTTATACGATTCGATTGTTTATCAAATCTGCAAGGGGTTCGGTAGATTAAAATAAATAATGTTGGAGACTCAAACTATGTCTTCGGCTGTAGATTCATCACAAGATTCCAATTCAAACGACACATTATCGAAATCGAATTTTCGGATCCGATGGCGGTTTGTGCTGATCGGTCTCGGTTTGCTGGCGTTCGGAATAGCTTTGCCTTTTGCGCTCGGTCTTTATTACAGCAGTTCTTATTCGCAGAAAACGGGCGAGAAAGATGTAAATGTAATTCTGCAAACTTCTGCCGAAACAAGTTCGTTAAGTTTCGAGAGCAAGAAAACGCAGGACGAAACAGTAAATTTTTCTCACACGGGCGATTTTGCTTTTTTACCGGAAATTGAAAGGAGACAATTCAGTCCGAAAAAAATAAATTACACCGTTTCCGCAAATACGGTTTCATTTCTTGAATTTTCAACCGCGCCTCATCCACAGCGGACACCAAATAAAGCTCAACGACAACCAACGCCAACGCCTCCGATTAGAATTATCAGAAGAACTATGCAAAACAGTTGTCCTCAAGGACAAACTTACAAAAACAGCAAGTGCAACGATAATATGACAGTCATTTTTGTAAATGGCAGTCACTATAAATATAAATACAGGTGTGGAAACGTTAAGCCGGATAGAAGCAATCTAATATGGAATTTGAACGGTTGCGGAATTGGAACACATTCGATTTATTTTAATGGAAAAGAACAAAGAATTACGGTAAATCCGTGCGAATGCGTTGCAGACTCTAATACAGATGGCGATAATACTAATGTTAATACTAATGTCGTTGTCAACGATAACAGTCCGAACACTAATCAAGTTGCCAACAACACTAATCCAAACATTAACCAAATTGCCAACAACACTAATCTAAATACTAATCAAATCGCTAATAACGCTAACACCGGCATCAACAGTATGACGGCAAACGCTTCGCCGACCATCGCTTCTCCAACCACAACTTCGCCGACCGCTTCGGTCAACGGCGAAGCGGTCAATACGCCTTCTCCATCCGGCGATAAATTCGGTTACGCATATCCTTCGCGTTTTATAAAAGGCGAGATATATACGATCTGTCTCAGCCTTCAGCCTAATGCGCGTGATGTCAATCTCTGCGAAAATCCGGTCGGCAATACTTCCGCGATAAAACGGGAAGATATTGACGCTTATGTTACGGGTTATTTGAAACCCGGCAAAGGTTTGGAAATAGTCGGGAACCCCGAACAGATGCCCTTGCCTTATGATCGAAACGCCGGAGAAAAAGATTTGCCGCGCTGGATTTGGCAGGTCAGATTGTCGGAAAGCGGTGAAAATTTCGATGAAGTCGAACTCAATTTCGAATGCGATATAACATCCGGCAGACAGAAATCCGGTTGG
>JBGTSF010000080.1:0-20886 GCA_041940425.1 Pyrinomonadaceae bacterium | reverse complement strand
GGCTATTGACGGATGCTCCTACGGAGCGAAAATAATCCGGCAATACTTTTCGATCACTATCTTTTTTATTTCAAAGTCAAAAAACTTATGAAAATTCGAATTACGTTTGGATATTTGGCGGCGTTGTTCGCGCTGATGCTCATCACGGGCGAGATTCACGAGCAGGTGCATATCAACACGGGCTATGTGCTCTGCGGCGGCTACGGCGAGCGTGATTTCAATGCGTGGCGGACGATGCCGAACTGCGTTACCAATTGGACGCTTCTGCCGACGGCGGTCGGACCGCTCTACAGCTATCTCGTGATGTGGACGGGCGCGGGATTGCTCTTGAAAGCAAAGACGAAAATTTATCAGGCGGTCGGATTTTCGCTCGTTTTCGCGCCCTTGCCGTTTGCCAGAATCTTTACCGCCTCGATGGGCGGCGGCGATGAAAAAGTCGTTTTTCTCAATCTTTTTCGAGATCAGATTTCCGTTCCGAACGGCAAAATTCTAGCCGCCGTTTTTGTCACGCTTGTTTGTCTGCCGCCGATTCTTATCGCGTGGTCGAAGATCAAAAACCGTTTCGCGTTTCTATATGTTTTGGGTTTCTGCATCTTGCCGCTCGTTGTTTTGAGCTTTTATGTTTTTATTTTTTTGAACGGTCTGCTGGCAAAAGGCGTTCTGTCTTCGGTCGTGATTCTGGGAACGCCGACGCTCATTCTAATTCATTTTGTACTGATGTCGGTGGTTTTGATTTTTTTACGACGAAGGCTTTTGGACATCAATCGGACTGATTTCAAATGATTCATTTCCAGCGAAATTTCCGCGTTTAAAATCAAGCCGGAAATTTTCGGCAATATAAATAAGCGAGGAATTATAAATATGAATATCAGACCGATCACGACTGCCGACACGGAAAACTGCGGTCGCGTTATTTACGAAGGATTTAAGAGCATTGACGATCTGCGGAAACTGCCGCGCGATTTTCCCGATCTGGAATCGGGAATGCGGTTTGCGGAAATGGCGATCAACAATCCGAATATTTACGGCGTTGCCGCCGAAGACGACGACGGAAAGTTTCTCGGCTCGAATTTCTTGTGGGAACACGATGCGATTCGCGGTGTCGGACCGATCACGGTTGATCCGAACGTGCAGGCAAAAGGCGTCGGCAGACGTTTGATGCAGGCGGTTATCGAACGCGGAAAAGACGCGCCGGGAGTTCGGCTCGTGCAGGGCGCGTATAATCTGGTTTCGATGTCGCTCTACGCCGATCTCGGTTTCGAAATAGTCGAACCGCTCGTCATTATGGAAGGCACACCGAATGGCAATGGAAATTCGAATTCGGTCGAAGTGCGTCCGCTCGAAGAAAAAGATTTGGCGGAAGCGAACGATCTGTGCCGCAAAGTTCACGGCTTTGACCGCGCTAACGAACTAAAACAAATTTCGCAGTCGTTTCCCTCGTTCGTAGCGATGCGCGACGGGCGCATCGTCGGCTACACTTCCGCGCCGGTTTCATGGCAGTTAAATCACGCGGTCGCCGAGAGCGTCGAGGATTTGCAGAGTTTGCTTTCCGGCGCGGCGAAACAGCTCGGACAACCGCTCGCTTTTCTGCTGCCGACGCGGCAATCCGAACTTTTTCGCTGGTGCCTGAAAAACGGTTTGCGGGTTTCAAAAGCACTGACTTTAATGGTCACCGGCGAATACCAAAAACCGCAGGGCGCGTATCTGCCGTCGGTGTTATATTAATGCGAAAATCTGACAAAAATTGTCAATTGTTTTTAATAAAACTTACAAAAATCGGCACTTTATTGCCGGTTTTTCTTTTTATCAATTTTTATCTGCATCAAGTTGTCGCTTTTCTTTCTTATATTTGCAGAACTTTTATTTCATATGGCACGGTCATTGTAGAAGTTTTTCTCCGTTGCAGTTCAATCTGCAAAAACTCAACCACGGTTATCAAGGAGATAAAGCCCAATGATTCCTATATTGCCCGACAATTTCCCGAATTCTTTAAACTCTAAACAACGAAATAACACCTATTTATTCAGCCGGATTTTTGATAAATTCGGTTTTTCTGTTTTGTTCACGATAATACTTGCTGTATCGGCACAGGCGGCGACTTTTACGGTTACGACCTTAGCCGACAATGAATCGGACGGCTGCGGTATAAACCAATGCACCCTGCGCGAAGCCATTGATGATGCCAACGGAAATCTGGTCAGCGACACCATCAATTTTCAAGCCGGTTTGACGGGAACGATCACTCTGACAATGGGACAACTCGTCATCAGCAGTAATATGACGATCAACGGTCCCGGAGCGCGTCTCATCAGCGTCAACGGAAACGACGCGACCCGCGTATTTCTGATTGCTACGCCGATTCTGGGCGGAGATTTTACCGCCGACATCAGCGGTCTGACGATTACGAACGGCGCGGCTTTTCCGGTTGGAGGACTGGCGGGAGACGGCGGCGGAATTTTGAACGGCGCACTGCTCGGCATACTCAGCGGAAAGTCAACTTTGAATTTAACCGAAGTTGCGATCCTCGATAATGAAGCCACATCACTCGGCGGCGGTATCGCCACGAGATTGGGCGCGGAAACGAATATTACGCGCTCGCTGATCGCCGGAAATACCGCCAATGCGCTGCCTCTTCCGACCAGCGATGTCGGTGGCGGCGGCGTAAGCAACGCGGCTTTGTCAACAATGACCATTACAAATACGACGATCACGAACAACACGAGTCTGGCGGCGGGCGGCGGTATTTTGAATGCGGCGGGAATCGTAAATTTGACCAATAATACTATCAGCCATAATAAATCCGTCCTGCTCGGCGGCGGCGTGGTCAGTCTGGTCGGAGTCGTTCCGCCGCTCGGCGTAACTTATCTGAGAAATACGATCATCGCCAATAATGATGCGCTGTTTACGACCAACATCATCAGTTCGGATGTTCTCGGCATTCTCGGCAGTTTCCAATCGCTCGGCAACAATCTGATCGGTAATAACTTCAGCGCGGAAGCCGATTTTTCGGCAAGCGTTTTTGTCGGCACGACGCCGCAGCCGAACGCCAGTTTCGATCTGGTCGGAAATGTTGTCATCGCCAATCAGATCATTGATCCTTTGCTGGGCAATCTGCAGGATAACGGCGGTCCTACCGATTCGCGTCTGCCTTCTACTTTGAGTCCGGTGATGAACGCGGGCAACAACTGCGTTGTAACGAACACCTGCCCGACAAATCCGAACGGCAGCAATCCGCCGTTTGCTCTCCTGACGGATCAGCGCGGAACGGGATTTCCGCGATTGATTGATTCCGCCGTAGAGATCGGCGCGATCGAAGTTCCGCTTCCCGTCCTCTCCGCCAATGTTTCGATCAGCGGACAGGTCTTAGACAATACCGGCAGAGCGATTCCACGCGTGATGGTGCAGGTAACGGATACGTCGGGCGAAATACATTCCGCCGTCTCGAACAGCTTCGGCTATTTCACACTAGAAGGTTTGGAAGCCGGCTCGACGGTTTTCATACAGGCTTTCCACAAACGATACAGTTTTGTCCCGCAGGTTTTAACGCCTTTCGAAGATATTTTCAAAATGACCATAACGGGCGAATCGCTTGAAACGCGGTTCTCTTCCGGGTTTAAGAAAACCGGCAGCAAAACTGGTATTATCTCCCGCGATTTTTAACCCGCATCGGCTTCGGGTTTATCTTCCACAATTTTCTTATCTAAAATTCAATAATTGAAAAGCGGCTCTCACCGCTTTTTTTTCGTAAAAAAATAATTCTTTTCCGATACTTTTCGGCAGAGAAATGCGCGTTAGTGTTTGAGACAGTAATACAAATTAATAACACACGGAGTAATCACAAATGAATAAAAAATTTTGGCTCATCGCCGGATTTATCGCAGTAACATTTTGTTTTTCGTTCGACGCGAACGCCCAACGCCCGATGGACAAGGAAGTCCGGCAGACGATCCGCTTTGCGCGCGGAAAAAGTTCGGCGGTCATCAAAAAGCGAATCCCGCTCGGCACGACGCATCTCTACACGCTTTCCGCCCGCGAAGGTCAGACGATGACCGTTATTTTAACGACCGGAAATCAGACTTCGTTCACGGTCTTTTCCCCTTCGGACGGCATCATCGAGGGCGCGGACGGTGAAACGATGTGGCGCGGAATGCTCAATGAAAGCGGAACTTATTTAATTTCTATCGGCACGGACAGAACGGCGAATTATACGCTCGAAGTCTATATCAAATAAAAATTCATCGAACCGGATTTAGGAAAAGCGAATTATTTTTCGCTTTTCCTAAACTATTGTGACTCATTTTTCGTTTCTTCTGCGCGTTAGAAAATAAGGCTTTTCTAACCGGAGGGAAAAATGTATAAAAATCGCATCAAGAAATTTTCATCCTTTGCAATAATCTTTACAATTTTATTCACCAATTTATCGGCGTTCGCTCAGACGAAGCGAACGAATTCGTCGTCCGCGAAAACGCAGAAAACGTCCGCGCCGAAATGTTCCGGCGCGTGGACGGGCGTTGTTACATACACGCGCACGCAGGCGATGTCGGACAACAAAACCGTTGACCGCGTTTCGGGGCGCGGAAAGGACACGCGCGAATGGCAGATGAATTACAATTACACGGCGAAAGTCGCCGTCGTCGAAGCACCGGAACGGAACGGTTCGAGCATCGGCAAGGCGACGATCAGCCACAGTTTTCATTCGATCGAAAAAATTTCGGCAGTCGAAAAAAATTCGTGCGACCGCGGCAAAACGTGGCGCGATATGCGCGGCGAATCCATCTCGAAAACCGAAACGAGCGCCAGCGGAAAAGAAGAAGCCAATGTAACGGTCGGCGTAAACACGGACGGCACATACACGGTCAGCGTCGGCGTTCCGCAGATCAAAGGCAAAACGAGCGGCTCGACTTCTTCGAGCTACAGCGGGCAATGCACGACGAAAGAAGGAAAAAATTTCACGCTCGAACCGACTGAAACGACAGTCGAAGGAAATTCGCTTTCAAGCGACGGCTCGCACAAGATCAACCCGTCAGACCCGGACCGCATTTCGGGAAGCTACACGCAGACTAACTTCGGCGTGACGGAAACAATCACCTGGAATCTGCAAAAATGCGGCGGCGAACTGCAATTGATCGCGCTCGAATTCGAGGATATGAAGTTTCCGAACTGGAACGACTGGCAGAAAATCTCCGAGCAGAAAGGCACGATTGACGGCAATCTCGTCAAAATCAAAGCGACCGTTTTAAACGCTTCGCCGGAGACGAAATTTGCCGACGTAAAATTCAAGGAAACTTTCAAAGGCGACAAATGGGACGGCGCGCGTCCCGACGGACTTTTGGAGGGCGGCGAGGTTTCCGTCCGGCTCGACGCGGGCGAAGAACGCGAAGTCGAGATGATGTGGGACTCATCCGGTTACGCTTGGTTTGATGACGGTCGCCCGCGCCTTCTTCAGCGCATCAAAGCCGAACTCGAAGAGAACGGCAAAAAAGTTGATGAACAGACGAAAAATTTAAAAGTCGCGCCGAAACCCGTCGTGCTGGTTCACGGACTCTGGAGCAATTGGCGGGCGTGGGAATCGTGGCAGAATATTTTGACGATGTCGCATTCTTACGACTGGAAAGCGTTTCCGGTCGGCGAAAAACCTGAAAAGGGATTGATGAATACGGGCGGCGGTTTTCTTTCGACCGATCCGACGAACGGGATTTTTGAAAATTCGCAAGCCGTCGGAAAATATATCCGCTATGCGCAGGAAGATAGAAATGCGTGGCACGTTGACATCGTCGCGCATTCGATGGGCGGTTTGATCTCGCGGCATTACATCCATCAATTTATGCCGCCGAACTATCAGGACGGTCGCCCGCAGGTCGCGCATCTCGTGATGCTCGGCACGCCGAATATGGGAAGTCCTTGCGCCGACGTGATGAATCTCGCGTTTGAAACGCTGGGCAAAAACGTCGAAGCCGTTCGCCAGTTGCGGCAGGATGTCGTCGCCGATTTCAATCGAGTCAACACAAACCGCAAAGGCGTAAAATTTTCCGTCCTTGCGGGAAACCCTCTGCCGACGATGTGTAAAACGATAGTCTGGAACGACGGCGTTGTTCCCGTCCCGTCGGCAAAATGGAAAATAAAGGACAACGCCGAATCGAAAAATATTCACACGGAACTGACGGGAACGGCTGATTTTTCTGCCTTTGTCAAACCGCGTCTGGCAATCGGACCGAAAGGCAATCACAATCCCGAACCGCCGGAAATTCCGAACTATCCGAATCAAACGGGCGCGAATTTTTCGAATAATCCGTTTGCTTCATTTTTTATGAAAGCGGCGTATAAGCCGAACGTTTCGGAGCGAATTGAAAACATAACAGACGCGAATTTCTTCAAACCGGATTTCGCAAAAGCGGTCAAAATAGCCGCGAAATCGTCGGTCGAGATCGAAATACCCGTCGGGCAGGCTTTGAATTTCGGTCTGACATTTATGGCTTCGCCCGAAATTTCCGCGACGCTTTTTGATGACAAAGGCGTAAATGTCGGAAAAAATTCGGCGAAAACGCCGGAAGCGAATGCGTGGTTTCGCTCGATCTTTGTTGATAAAAACGTATCGGGCGGAACATGGAAACTGAAACTCGAAAACACTTCTGACCGCGAGCTCGAAGCGATTCTGGCGACGTGGAAAGATGCGGTCAGATAAGTTTTCTCGTCATAAAATTCGCGTAAGCGGTGTTTACCGTAAAATAGGGTTTTTGAGGTAAATATGAAAAAAGCGGTTCTTTCGGCGTTGTGCCTTTTAATTTTGTCCGGCGGCGTTTTCGCCCAGCAGACGACCAATACAAACCCCGATGCGGCGAAATTCGTTACGTCCGACATCGAGCTTTTCTGGGCGGCATACGACAAAGCGAAACCGGAAAACGATTTAATAATTTACCGCGACGAATATCTGAAAAAAGGCTCGGTCGGACTTCAGGAATTTACGCGGCTCAGGATCGGAAGTTCGTGCGGGCTTGTTAATTCCATAAACGCCAGCCCGAAATACTACGCCGCTCTGCGCGGGCATAGTTTAAAAGTCGCGTCCTATGAAAAACAGGCGCGCGCCAGTTTTCATAAACTGAAAGAAATTTACCCTTCAGCCGTCTTCCCGGACGTTTATTTCGTCATCGGCAGAATGACGAGCGCGGGAACGCTGTCCGACAAAGGCTTGCTCATCGGCGTTGATATGTTCGGCAAAAATACGGGCGCGCCGACGGACGAACTCGGCGACTGGCACCGGGCGGTCGTTTCGTCCGTTGACCGTCTTCCCTACGTCGTCGCGCACGAACTGATCCATTACCAGCAGAAATACGAGCAGAACAATACGCTTCTGGCGCGCGCGGTCGGCGAAGGCGTGCCGGATTTTATTGCCGAACTGATCGCGGGCGACACGATAAACCCGCATCTGCATAAATACGGCGACCCGATTGAAAAACAGTTGTGGCTCGAATTCAAAAAAGAAATGGACGGCACGAACGCGGGCAACTGGCTCTACCAGGGCGAAAACGCAAAAGACAAGCCCGCCGATCTCGGTTATTACATCGGTTACAAAATCGCCGAAAGCTATTACGAAAACGCGAAGGACAAAAAAAAGGCGGTCAAGGACATTCTCGAAATCAAAGATTTCAAAAAATTTTTGGCGGACAGCCGTTACGACGAAAAATTCAAATAAAGATTGCCGCTTTCTCTCATCACCCGAAAGTGTGAGAAAAAATTAGCCGTTCGTAGTGATTACAAACGGTAAAAATCCTTGTATTCTTTAAACAGATTAAAGATTTCAAGGAGGAAAAAGATGATCAAGATCAGACGAAGCGGCGAACGGGGCAAGGCGAATTACGGCTGGCTCGACACGCGCTATACGTTTTCATTCAACACTTATTACGACGAACGCTTTATGGGTTTCCGTGATCTGCGCGTCATCAACGAGGACGTGATCGAACCCGCTCAGGGATTTCCGACGCACGGGCACCGCGACATGGAAATTTTGACTTATGTCATGACCGGCGAGCTTTCGCATAGGGATTCGATGGGCAACGGCGAGACTATCAAAGCGCACGAAGTTCAAAGAATGACCGCCGGCACGGGCGTTCGGCACAGCGAATACAGTTCGCCTACCGACAAAACGCATCTTTTGCAAATCTGGATTTTGCCGGAAAAGCAAAATTTAACGCCCGGATACGAGCAGAAATTTTTCGCGCCGGAAGATAAAAAAGGCAAACTGAAACTCATTGCCTCGCGCGGCGGCGATGACGGTTCGGTTCATATCAATCAGGACGTCGCGCTTTACAGTTCGATTCTGGCGAAAGGCGAATCGGTTTCTTACGAACTGAAAGAAAACCGCCACGCCTGGATTCAGATCGTCAAAGGTTCGCTCGACGTGAACGGCGAAATTCTAAACGAAGGCGACGGCGCGAGCGTAAGCGATGAGCGAATTTTGAAAATCAAATCGCTCGCGGACGATACGGAGTTTTTATTGTTCGATCTGAACTGATTTTTTTTACGATATAATTTGAAAAAAGCAGGCGTGAAAATATGTCTGCTTTTTTTGTCAGAAGTTTTACGGCGAAACATTTCGAGCCGGAATATTTAGAAAAAACCGGGCAAATCGAAAAAGATTTTTTTGCCGGTCTTTTTATCAGCGATTTTCATTTATATTTTCGTTATTCTTCGCTGTTTGAGATTTTTTCGCTTTTAGAATTACTTTGTTTATCTCCGCCTGATATTCGAGTTCAGCCTGTCTTACATTCTGCGCCGCCGGTTTTGTTTTCGGATTTTGGGATTCCGGTTTTTCCGGTTCGGCATTTTGTAAATCGGAGGAAGTTTTTGAAACGGGCGGAGATGAAACATCGTTTGTCGATCCGGCAAAATCCGAAAAAGATAACATTTTCGGTTTGCGTCCCTGCAAAATTCCGGCGGCTTGCGCCAGTTCGTCCGCCGAAGCGGTCATCGCCCGGTCAATCATATTTTGCGGAACGGTTTTGACTTCGCCGTTATACCCGAAAAGCAAAACTTCCTTTTGACCGTCGGTTGAGGTGCGTAAAACCATCGCTTCGATGAGCGGATGCTGATGAAAAAAACGCCGCTCGGTTTTATTCCCGAAGCCGTCATACATCGTCGAAATCTTCGAACCGTCGCTTGCCGTCTTATCGGATTCCTGAAAACTGTTTCGCTTGATTAATGCCTGCGTTTCGGCGTCCGTTACCGAAGATTCGTCAATCGCTACTTCGCCGCTGTTCGAACCGGAGTTTCCCTCATCGAGAAAGACGTTTTCTCTCCGGTCAAACCGCTCATCCGCTTGTGTGCAAGCCGCAAACAAAGATGCGGATAATACAGATACGATCAAGAATGATAAAAACCTGTTCATAAAAGAATGCACCAAATCTAACCTGGACAAATATGCAGAAAAACCGTTATCCGGTTCTGACAAATTATTTTTCAGCCACTCCGATAACAAAATTGCTGACCGCCGCCATACCGTTATCCCAACTGCTCGAATTATAGCGAACCTCCGAATTTCCGCCGCCCGAAATATCGTATTTGGGCGATAAAAATCCGCCTTGAATATTGTTCGGATTATACGGCGCGATGACGATATTGCCCTGCAGAATTCCGTTGCCGCCGCCGGTGCGGGCTAATCCGTCAGTTCCGGTAATGATAATCAGCCCTTTAAAATCGAAACCGCCGTGCAGCGTGAGTTTCCCGGTGCAGACCAAAATTCCGCCGCCTGCACCGCTGAACGCGACGTTGCCGTCAACAAAGGTGATTCCCGTGCCGTTCGCGTTATTGCCGAAATTTGTCGGGGTCTGACCGTTGGCAAAATAACGACCGGAAGCTTTGGCGACCATTTTCAAAGACTGGATCGTCGAATCCAGATTTGCCGTATTTTGAAGCCAGAAAGGAATCTCCGCCGTAACGTCCGAGGGCGTGCCGTGTGTATTGGGTTTACAGCCTTTGCATAGCTGGTTTTGGACGACCGACAGATTTGTCGTGTTGGTTACGCCGACGGGCGGGATAATGACATCCGAAACGACATCAACGCCCGAATAAGTTACATTCTGCGAATTTCCGGCATCGAAAACGAATCCCGCGCTCAGACCGACCATCGTGATCGTCGCCGGAGCGGTCATCCCGTTAAAGAAATTTTTCTGGACAATCGCTTCAAGCTGTTTTTTCGCGCCGTTCGGACCGTAGCCGGTCGAGCGGACTAGAACCCTGTAAGGTTCGGGCTGGGTAATCGTGCCGGTAATATTCGTATAACCGAGCAAGACGACATTGACCGGATCGTTTTCGAGCGTGATCGTACTGCCCATCAGTTGATAAGTTTTTGAATCAAAATCGAATTGGAGAAGCGACGGCGATGAGAGGGAAACTTTCAGCCAGCCGCGAATAACTCGTGTGCCGCTGTAGGGCGCGGTCATATTGACGACTATCTGGAAACGCAGGTCTTGACCTAAAATTATCGCTCCGATTCCGAGCGGGATTATTCTGAATCGTCCGAAACTCGCCGCCGCCACACCGTTGCTGACATCGAGATTGGTAACGTTTACCGGTTCATAAATCAGTTTCGCCACACCGTTGCCGATGGTTATCTCATCCAGCCATAAACCATTTAAATCTAAAAATTTTCCGGTCGTCGTATAGGAAACAATATCGCCCGTATTGTCCGGGTCGGTAACGGTTACGCTGTAAGCGTAGCCTCTCTGCGGATTATAAGTTTCCGACCCGAGCGTAACGCGATCCGCGTTTGTTGCCCATCCGGGTGTGTAATTGTAATTAAGCCAGCGCGAAAGACGCGCCTCGGAACTCGTGTCGCCCGGTTTGTTCGCATAAGCCGGGGTCGTCGCCTTGCGAAAATCAATTTTATTTGAAACGTGATTTGCGGATTGAGAAGTATTTAATAACGGATTGGGAACGATGTTTCCGCGCAGGATATTGATCGCGGCTTGAAGCCCGCTTTCCGCCGCGTTATACGCCTGGTATTCGCCGGTCGCGTCGGTTACGTTCTGCGTATTGATTGACGATTCCAGCAAGAGCCCGGCACTCGCCGTCAATAGTAACAGCGAGATCAGCAAAACCATCACCATCGCCGCGCCCTTTTCGGATTTTCTACGAATTGCTTCGTGGGATGACATTTTTGTCTTCAGGGAGTTTAAATAAAATTTAAACTGTTCGTCTTATGTGGAAGACTCTATAAATTTTATTTTACCCTATCCTCCTTATTATTTTTCATCTTCAAAATCAGGTTTGGAAGTCGTAATCTCACCTTCTTTTGATGTTTTTAACTTGGTGTCTTCAACTTGTTCGACGGAAATTTGCGGAGTCTGATTCGGAAAGACGGGAAATTCGGAACTCGGCAGAGGACGCAAGGTATTTTCATTCTTTTTTCTGTGGTAGGGCGAAACGGGTTTCCGGGCGACGTCTTCGCGCGTCTCATACACTCCGGCGAGATTTGCCAATTCGTCCGGCGAAGCGGTCAATACCTGTCCGGCATTATTGTCAGGCAACATTTTCGCTCCGCCGCCGACCGGATAAAGCAAAATTTGTTTTTTTCCTTTTGCCGGAGTCATCACAACGACGCAGTCGAGCCGCGGATGATTTACAAAACACCGGGTTTCTGTTTTGTTCCCGTAAGTATCAACCATCGTCGTGATCTTTGATTTATCGCCGGCAATGACGGTTTGCTCGCGGGAATTTTTTCCGGCGGAAGTATCCGATAAATCCAGTTGATTTATATCGGCATCCGTAATGATAATTTCGTTCTCATTTGGCGGACGGCTGCCGTCGGTGATAGTTACTTCCTGCCGCTTCTCGGACGAAGCCTGACCTATCGTGCAAGCCGATATGAAGGCTGAATATGCGATGAGAATAAGAAGATAAATTTTAACAGTCATAAATCAAACGGCGAAATTTCTTGATCGAAACAGAACCAAAATGCCGGTTTCGGTTTGCATTTTTAAATTGATTATTTTTCCGCGACGCCGAGAACGAAATTGCTGACGGCTGTCATTCCGTTGGCAAGACTGCTCGAATCATACCTGATGGTCGAAGTGCCGCCGCCCGATATGTCATATTTCGGGGCGAGAAAACCGGCACCGAGATTCGCCGGATTATACGGCGCGATAACCGTGTTGCCGCGCAACAGACCGTTGCCGCCGCCGCTGCGCTGAACCCCGCCGCTGCCGGTTACGATGATCAGCCCGTTAAAACTGAAGTTGCCGCGCAGGGTGAGCGTTCCGGTACAGATGAGAATCCCGCCGCCGTTGCCGCTGAACTCGACATCGCCGTCAACAAACGTGATTCCCGTCGCGGTCGAAACATTTCCGAAATTGGTCGGAGCTTGCCCGTTTGCGAAATATTTGCCCGACGCTTTAGCGACGGTTCTCAGATCATTGATCGTGTTGTGAAGATTAGCCGGCGATTCGAGCCAGAACGGGACTTCGGTTAAAACGTTTTCCGCCGGCGGGTTGGGAACGGTTTTGACATTATTCTCCTCTAATTCATCGGCAATTTCATCCAGATTTGCACTATTTGTCGTACCGATAGACGGGATATTCAGTGATGAAGAAATATCGTCGCCGGAATATGTTACGTTAGTCGAAGTTCCCGGTTTGAAATGAAAATCTCCGCCGCCCGCGTCGCTCGGCGGTCCGATCAGCGTCAGCGTAGCGGGCGCGGACAAACCGTTGAAGAAATTTTTCTGCACCGTCGCTTCGAGAACCTTTCTCGCCCCGCGCGGACCGTAACCGACCGATTGAACAACCACGCGATACGGCTCAGCCTGACTAACATTACCGCTTATATCGGCTTGCGAGTTTAAAGATAAATTCAATGGATCGCTGTTTATCGTAAACAAACTTCCCCGAACATCATAAACGGACGAATCGTAGTCGAGCTGGATGGTCGAACTCGCGGTCGTGTTTTTCTTGATCGAGCCGCGAATGACTCTGATCGAGTTATACGGCGCGGTCATCGTTATGGTAATTCGGAATCGGATGTCTTCGGGAACGGTAACCGGAGCGGCATTCGACAAGCTGAATGTTCCGAATTTCGTACTTGCCGCACCGCCGCTGACATCCAGATTGGTCGTCGTTTCATAGTTTATAAACGATAAAGTAGCCGCCCCGATCGTTATGCTCGACTTCCACGGATCATCTTCATCATCTGCGTCGTAAAACTCTCCGGTGGTCTTAAATCCGATGATCTTTCCCGTTTCATCCGGGTCGGTAACGGTTACACTGTAGAAATAATCCGTTGTCGAACCGAGTTTGACACGGTCTTTATTCAGATTGCCTTCGGACGAATAATTGTAATTGAGCCAGCGCGAGAGCCGGGCGAAGGTAGCCGAATCACCAGCAGCGTTGGAATTAGAAGCCGTTACGGCTTTGCGGAAATTTATCATATCGCCGCTCGTTTTTTGATACTCGGAATTGCCGCGCAGGACGTTGATCGTCGCCTGCAAACCGCTTTCCGCGGCGTTATACGCCTGCTGTTCGGCGGTCGCGTCGGTTACGTTCTGCGTGTTCATTGACGATTCCAGCAAAAGTCCGGCACTTGCCGTCAGTAGTAACAGCGAGATCAACAAAACCATCACCATCGCCGTGCCTTTTTCATTTTCTCTATTTCCTTTTTGATTCACCCTCATACTTCCTACTCCATTTACAGCACTCTTTTCATATTTAAATCGGGCAAGTTTTAATACTGATTCAGCATATATTCCGAATTCCGCAGTGTTACATCCGACTGCAGTGTAACTTTCTGATTGGACGGCTGTCCCTGAACGTCTTCCAGTTCGACCTCGACCGTAATAACAACCCGTCCGGTATTTTCGGTCGGCACGGTTGTCAATGTTCCCGAAGTATTGGTCGAGGAGTAATCCCAATATTGAAACGTAATATTACTGATGCGGTTGACGACGACCGATGTTCTTGTTTGAAAGGTCGTCCCGCACTCGGTCGTGGCGTATCGTTCAGAGCGGACGATTGACTGGGTTGTCGCGTCATAAAAATATGTAACGTCTTCGCCGGAATCGGTAACGCAGTTGTTGCTGTTGGTCAAATTGGCGCGGACGCGGATTTTCTGACTGCCGGAATCGGCGGCGATCAGTCCGTTATAACTCAAACCGTAGCCGGAATTGGCGACTTCGCGCGAAATGACGTTCAACGCCGCCTGCGATGACGACAGCGCGTCGGTCTTGCGGCTTTCGCGCGATCTCGTGTTAATAGCTCCCGAAAGAATCGTCGAAACCAAGCCGAGCAAAACCAGCATCACGGTCATTCCGATGATCAATTCGACGAGCGAAAAACCTTTTTCCGAACGATTAATATTCATAAATAAACCCGAATTTAATTACCTCGAACGCGCTGTAAAATTACCGTTGCCGGAACTGCCGTCTGCCAGCCCGGTGTCGGGCTGTCGAGCGTTACGGTAATGCTGATCTGTTTTATCGTCGGATTGACGGATTCGTCCGCTTCGACAACATCCGGCGTTGACGGATTATTGTCAATCGAAACGGCGATTTTAAATTTATTCCCGTTATATTCCGTTATGTGCCGGTCGGCTTTTACGCCGCCGTATAAATCGGGATGCGTAAAATCAGGCGTAAATTTTTTACTTCGCATCTGCTCGACTTCCCTCTGAAGAAGCGAAAGCGCCTGCGAACGCGAACTGTTTCCCGCGTTATAATTAACCGAATATGTAAATGTAACGAAAACGCCGAGCAGAGCGATCAGCAGAATGACCATCGCGCAGATCACCTCGACCAATGAAAACCCCGACTCGTCGTTCGTCTTACGCACGATCTTAACCGCCGCGCCGGACGCTTCCGGTTTTATGCGTTTTTTTCTCCCGAATCTGTGAATCGAATTTTTCATAAATCAACCTGTCTGACTAAATTGTCAGATACATTTACCGTTAGTTCTGACGGTCATCGGCAGATAACAGGTGCAGCCGGTTTGACTCGGTTTTTGTCCCGACGTGCAGGCATTGGGAGTTGCCGTCGGCACGGGCGTCGGAGTCGGTGTCGCCGTCGGCTGTGGTGTCACGGAAGGCGACGCACTCGGCGACGCACTCGGCGACGCGGATGGCGACGCACTCGGCGACGCGGATGGCGACGCGGATGGCGACGGGCTTGGCGACGCGGACGGCGTTGAACTCGTCGAAGTGCAATTCGGCGGAATCGAGGAAATATTTATTACCGTAACCCAGTTGTTTACCTGATCGCAGGGATCAACACTCGAAACGGTCGGATTGCCAAACGTCGTATCCGATTCACCGCCGCCGGTCATCGTGACCGTTCCCGTCGGCGATACGGTAACTTTGGTCGAATTTGCATTATTCGCGGTTTGATACGTACATCCTTTATCGCAAATGATAAATACCGGTTTGATACTCGAGCCTGTTCCGTCAACCGTTATATGCCCGCGCCGGTCGAATTTGATGGTGATCGGAAAAACGAGATTTTCGCCGACGATCTTTATCCCGTCCATATAACTGAAATCTATCTCTCTCTTTTCACTGCTCGAAACAAATCCGTCTTGATTGAAATCGAGATAAACGGCGAAAGAAGTCGCGCTCTCGATCACGACCTTTGATTTTTCGCTGTCGTTATTGTCATTCGGTCTTCTTTTAACGGAATCGAATCTGGCGCGTTCGAGATTGACTTTCAGTTCGCGGGCAACGTTCTGCCTGTTAAAATTGTCTTTGGAATCGCCAAACTGAGCCGCCGCAAAACCGACGACTATCGCCGTAACCGCCATAACAATTAAGACTTCCAGCAACGAGATACCGCTCTGCGATTTGAAATTTTTGCTATTCATTTTTATCTGAACTAAACGTAGGAAATCTATCCAAGCAGACACTTTGACCCGAGTTTGGCAATAATTGCCTTCAAAGTTTATAGCATATATTTAAAAACAGTGTCAATAAATGTTTTATAGTGTTAAACACTATGTTTAAAATAAAAGCGGATTAGCGTGTTTCTTCCACTAATCCGGCTGTATTAGAATATTTTTGCTAAAAGCTAATCAAAGCATTTTTCCGGCACGTTTTCCAGAGTATTTTTAATGAGCATATCCACCACCGGCACAAAATCCTGATTGTTTTCTTCCCAGATGCGGAGCTGTTCGTCGGCACTCGTGCCGCGATCTAAGATCGTGTGAATATGTTCGATCTCCTTGCGCGAGCCGCAATCGTCAATCACATCGTCCACAAAATCCAAAAGTTCGCGAATCAAATCCTTGACCGGAACTTCTTTCTGCTTGCCGAGATCGAGCAGTTTTCCTTCGAGACCGTAGCGCACGGCGCGCCATTTGTTTTCCTGGATCAGACGGCGATGATAGAGCCGGAAACCGAGATTTTTTTCGATGAGCAAATTCAGTTTGGCGACGATCGCCTGAAAAAGCGCGGCGACGGCGATCGTGTCGTCAACGCGCGTCGGAATGTCGCAGACGCGGAATTCGAGCGTCGGAAAATTCGGATGCGGGCGCACGTCCCACCAGATTTTTGTCGCGTCCTGCATGCAGTTCATCTTAACGAGCAGATCAACATAGCTCTGAAACTGCTGGTGCGATTCGAAATGATCGGGAATATCGGTGCGCGGAAATTTTTTGAAAACTTCCGAGCGGTAACTTTTCAAACCAGTGTTAAATCCCAGCCAGAACGGCGAACTCGTCGTCATTGCCAGAACGTGCGGCAGAAAATACCGCGCGGCGTTCATAATATGGATTCGCCGGTCGAGATCGTGGATGCCGACGTGAACGTGAACGCCGAAGATAAGAAGCGAGCGGGCGACCATCTGGAGTTCCTGCACGAGCAATTTGTAGCGGTCGTGTTCATATATCGTCTGCTCCGACCATTTGGAAAACGGGTGCGTCGAAGCGGCGACTATCTCCATTCCCTTTTTTCGCGCCAGATTGGAAATAATGCAGCGCAGTTTGGTAATGTCTTCGCGGGCTTCCTCGATATTGGCGCAGACGCCCGTGCCGACCTCGATCATTGACTGGATCATTTCCGGTTTTACTTTTTCGCCGAGCAGAAGCCTGCCTTCGTCCAAGATTTCCGAAACGTGCGATTTAAGTTCGCGCGTGTGCGGGTCAACGATTTGAAATTCCTCTTCGATTCCGAGCGTAAATTGTTCAAACATAATTTTTAAGTTTCAGGTTTTAAGTTGGTTTATATTTTTATTTATTAGTTTGAAAATCCGAATGCTTTTTTATTCTAAATCCAACTCCTTTTTTAAAAGATTTCCGTCTTCTTCGGAAAGATTTTGAAAACGAACGCCGACACCCTGACCGGGATCGGTGTAAGCGACCGTTCCGGCAAGTGAAACTTCGCGCCCGCCGAGCGTCAGGCGCATACGGATCGGAGTTCCGACTTCGAGTTCCGCGCCGGTCGCCATATAAAGCCCGCCGATGCCGATGTCGCGCGTGTTGGCGATGCCGGTCGCATCGCCGCCTTCGAAATCAACATTGACGATCAATTTTTTACGATCCGATTGTCTTCTCTCCGATGGAGCAAGCGCGTCGTCTGGTTCTTTTGGTAGCATTTTTCCTCGCCTGAAAATGGAATTGGGTAAAACTTTTTATCTATTGTAAACATTTTTCCGAGATATGGAAGAAGATTTTTTCAAAATGGTTTTTTAGTCTTTGGTTTTTGGTCTTTGGTTTTTTGAAAAACCGTTGACTTTTTGAGTTTTTGATTCAGGTTAAAAATCACTTCTAGAATTAAAAATTGAATTTAAATTACAAAGCCAAAGACCAAAAACCAAAGACCAAAAACCCTTATTTCATATATTTGCAATTTTGCGATTGGCAAGTTACCATAATTTCTCGTTAAAATAGGACTTTCATTAGCTCAAACCCTCGTTTTGAGTTAAGATTTATAAGATTCCCGGATTTTAATTTTACTAACTTTTTATGGGCTTTTCGACAATCGCCATACACGCAGGCAACGAACCAGACACGGCGACCGGAGCGGTCAGCGTGCCGATCTATCAAACATCAACTTACGCGCAGGACGCGCTCGGCAAACATAAAGGCTACGAATACGCGCGGACGCAGAATCCGACACGCACGGCGCTCGAAAAAAACATCGCCGCGCTCGAAGGCGCGAAATACGGCTATGCATTTGCGTCGGGAATGTCGGCGATTGACGCTTGTCTGAAACTGGTAAAATCAGGCGATCACGTTATTTTGGGCGATAATACATACGGCGGCACGTTTCGTCTGTTTGACAAAGTTTTAAAGGATTACGGGATCGAATTCGATCTGGTTGACACGACCGATATTACAAAGGTCGAACAGGCGTTCAAACAAAATACGAAAATGGTTTTCGTCGAAACGCCGACCAATCCGGTAATGAGCGTGACGGATCTAAAAGCGGTTTCCGACGTTGCTCACGCCAACGGCGCGCGCGTCGTCTGCGACAATACTTTTTTATCGCCTTATTTGCAGAGACCGATGGAATTCGGTGTTGATATCGTCGTTCATTCGACGACGAAATATATAAACGGTCATTCGGATTCGATAGGCGGTTTTGTTGCGCTTAATGATGAAACAGACGCGGAACGAATTCAATTTATTCAAAACAGCGTCGGCGCGATTCTTTCGCCGTTCGATTCGTTTCTCGTTCTGCGCGGCACGAAAACTTTAGCCGTCAGAATGGAAGCGCACGACCGCAACGGGCGGCAGGTCGCCGCATTTTTGCAGGAGCATCCGAAAATAAAAAAAGTTTATTATCCGGGGCTCGCTTCGCATCCCCAGCACGAACTTGCCGCGCGTCAGCAGAAAGGCTTCGGCGGAATGGTTTCGTTTGAGACGGGTTCGCTCGAAAATGCAAAAGCCGTTCTCGAAAACGTCAAACTGTGCATTTTGGGCGAGAGTTTGGGCGGCGTGGAAAGTCTGATTTCGCATCCGGCGACAATGACGCACGCATCCGTGCCGCAGGAAAAACGCGACCAACTCGGCATTACCGACGGCTTGGTTCGCATATCGGTCGGCATCGAAGACGTAGAAGATATTATAGAAGATTTAGATCAAGCACTCAGATAGTTTTGAGTTCTGAGTTATGAGTTATGAGTTTTGTGTTTTCAACTCGCAACTCACAACTCTGAAACTCGCAACTCATTTTTATTATGTTAATGGTAGAAATACACGCTACGTCCCACATCGGGCGCGTCCGCAAGGGCAATGAAGACAATTATCTCGTTCTGCATCTGTCGGCATCGAAGACGTGGACGAGTTCGCAATCGCCCGATAAATTCGAGATCGAATCGCAAAAGATCGAAGTTGACAACACCGGCTTGGTGCTGGCGGTTTCCGACGGAATGGGCGGCGCGTTAGCGGGCGAAGTCGCCAGCAAAATGGCGGTCGAAACCGTCAGCGAAAGACTTCTCGGCGAAGACCCGGAAGAAACGGTTTCACCCGCCAGCTACAACGAATCGCTGATCGCCAAACTGTATGACGCGACCGTTTCGGCAAATTACATCATTCACCAGCAAGGACGTTCTGACCCGCAATACAACGGAATGGGCGCGACCTTTACCGGAGTCGGCATCACGCGCGAAGCCGTTGATCTGATACAGGTCGGCGACAGCCGCGCGTATCTGATCCGCAACGCCAAAATTCACCAATTAACCAAAGACCAATCGCTCGTCCAGCAATTGATTGATGCCAACCAAATCTCGGCGGAAGAAGCCGAAACGCACGCGCTCAAAAACGTGATCCTGCAAGCTCTCGGCGCGCAGAACGAAATCTATCCCGTTCCCGCTCGCCTCTATCCCCAGCGCGACGACATTCTTCTTTTATGCAGTGACGGTTTATCGAACAAGGTCAGCAACGAAAATATGCAGAGAATTATTCTCGATAATATTGACCAACTCGACGCGGCTTGCAGTGAACTCGTCAAAGAAGCCAACGAACGCGGCGGCGAAGACAACATCACACTCGTCATCGCCAAACTGACCGGAAGCCAGCTTCCCGAACCGACCGAAGACGACATCAGAGTCGAACTGCTCGATTTCGGAAACATTCACGACACGGAAGATCAAGACACGGCTGAGATTGTTTGAACTAAAAATTCGGTTTTTGTCATTTAACTTTGACGGAATTTAATTCGGTATAAATCAAAGTTGGGCGGTTTCCCGTTTCTTTAGAGGTATTAAATGAAAACAATAAAATTTCTCTTGCTTGCTCTTACAATCAGTCTAGTTTTTCTCACAAGCGAAACTTTTGCCTGCACTTGTGGTGAAATGACCGTAGCCGAATATCGAGAAAATGCCAGTGCAGTTTTCTTGGCTAAAGTTGTGAGCAAGAAAAAGTCTGATGCTTTGGAAAAGGACGGCGTTGAAGTTACGCTGGAAGTCGAAAAAGTTTGGAAGGGCAAAATTCTGAAAAGGACGCTTATTTACACAGGAGCGACAGAAGATTTATATCCGTTCCTTGATTTATGTGCCACTCCATTTACGGTTGGCGAAAAATACATTGTGTTTGCCTACGGTAAAAACAAACTCTCGACTAATGTTTGCGCTGGAACAGGCGACTTTCCTTATGCCGAAAAAGTAATAAAACAACTTGGGAAAGGAAAGCCTCCGCAAAAGTTGAAAACGTAAAAGGCAAAGGCTTCTTTTTTCTGACGCACCACCCAACAAATCAATGGAGCGAAGGCGGAAACAGCTCCGTTGTTATCAACGTAACTTTTTACCCTAACGCTGCGTGTGGCGGTTTCCGCCTCGCTCATCTCAATCGTTAAAACTAAAAGAGCAGAGGCTAAAAAACAATTCCGCTTTTATTCATTTCTCCAATCGGGCAATTTTTTTACATCTGCAACCGGACGAACATAAATCGAAGAGCCTTGAACGCGGACGACCTCGAC
>JBGTSF010000079.1:0-20902 GCA_041940425.1 Pyrinomonadaceae bacterium | reverse complement strand
CTGCGCTTCGCGGACTTCGGTTCTCTGCCAGTGGCGAACCTGGAGCGCGAACTTTTCGAGCGTTCCGGCAATAATTCCCAAAGTCGAAAGATATTCGGCGTAGCGGTCGCGCTGGATGACCTGCGTCGAAACGTCCGCCGCTTTGATACCGAGTTTTTCGCAGACTCTTTCTTCCACGTCGGGGTCGAGATGCGCGAACGCGCCGACCGCGCCGGAAATTTTGCCGACCGAAACCGCTTCTTTCGCTCTTTCCAGACGCTCACGATTGCGCTTCATTTCCGAATACCAGAGCGCGAATGTCATTCCGAAACTCGTCGGTTCGGCGTGAATACCGTGCGTTCTGCCGATCTGCGGAGTATCTTTAAATTCAAAAGCGCGGCGTTTTAGAACTTCCAAAAGTAAATCAATTTTATTTAAAAGCAGTTCGCACGCTTCTTTCAAAAGCAAAGCGTTTGCCGTGTCAACGACATCCGAAGAAGTTAAACCATAATGGACAAACCGCGCCGATTCGCCGATGTTTTCCGCGAGATTTGTCGTAAAGGCGATAACGTCATGATCGGTCGTTTTTTCGATTTCGTTGATTCTTTCGACCGTGAAGGCGGCTTTCGATTTGATGTTTTCCAAATCCTCGGCGGGAATAATTCCGTCTTCCGCGTGAACTTCGCAGACGGCGATTTCCACATCGAGCCATTTTTGAAATTTATTACGCAGTGTCCAAATCGCGCCCATTTCGGGCAAAGTATATCGTTCAATCATTATTAAATTTTCCCGTTTTGTTCGTCTTCTACAAAATCACTTTCGCTTTCGAGTTCAGTTTTATCAACATATTTTTTATTTTCTCTTTGAATCTCGGTGTTTTTATCACCCAAGATGTCTTCGAGATAAATCATCTGAATTATAACCATTATCACGGCGAGAATCGGCGTTGCCAGAACGAGTCCCAAACCGCCGATCAAAACGGCGAGCATCAATTGCGAAGTGATCGTCAGAGCGGGCGGCAGTTCGACCGTCTGGCGTTCGATCCAGGGCGTTACGAGATTCGATTCGATAAGCTGAACGCCGATAAACAAACCTATAACGTAAAGCGCGGTAACCGGATTGTCAACAAAAGCGAGCAGAATCGCCGGAAGCGCGGAAAGAATCGGACCGAAATTCGGGATAAACGAAAGAAGTCCGGCGATGAGTCCGAGCGTCAGGGCGAGCGGAACGCCGATGATCGAAAGCCCGATCCATGTCAGAAGCGCGATGACGATCATCGAGCCGATCTTGCCGATCAGCCACCAGCGCAGAGTTTCGCCGATCTCGTGCAGGACTTCCAAAACGCGCGGGCGTTTTTCAATGGGGAAAAGTTTTGAAAAACCGTGAACATAAATTTTCGGTTCGGCGGCAAGATAGACCGCCAGCAGGATCGTGACGAAAAAGTTCGTTATCATCCCGGCGGTCGTCGAGAAAAAGCCGCCGACGCTCGAAAGAAAACTCGCCGTCGTCAGATAATTAAAAATCTCGTCAACGGTCGGCAGTTTAGGCATATGCTCGATGATCGCTCTGCCCCAGCTAAACTGCACGATATACAAAACGACATTTTCTATCGAACGCGGAAGCTCACCGCGCAGATTTCTGATCTGTTCGGCGACGCTCGGCGCGAGCAGTGCGATACCTCCGGCTAAAATCACGACCAGCAAAACCGATACGAGCAAAACCGCCCAGCCCTCGCTGATCTTCAAACGCTCGTTTATCAGATCCGCCAGACCGCGCAGAAATACGGCGATCAAAACGGCGGCGAAAACGAGCATCAAAATATTGATCACATAGCCGATACCGATAACGACGAGAACGATCAGCGTGATGACCGCGCAGATTATCAGAAGGCGTTTGACGAAATTATTTTTTTCAGCGACTGTTTCCATTTTTAAAGTAGGCAGCGGCTTTTCAAAGTAGGCAGTAGCAGTAGGCGGTAGGCAGTTTGATGATTTATTAACTTACTGCCTATTGCCTACTGCCGCTGCCTACTTTCTTACCTGTGTTTCCAGAATTTTGAAACGACCGCGATGACGAACAAAATCGTTGTTGTCAAAGCGGAAAGCAAACAAAATTGACAAAACGCCTTGATGACGAAGGCTTGCAGATAGACGAGCCAGACGGTGAACAGAAACATCACAACCGTCAATAAACCGTAAAAAAACCACATCCGGCGATTGCCGAAAGCCGCGAGAAGCGCGAAGGCGAAGGCGAGAAAATAAGCGACCGCGCCGAACGCGGCGGTCGGGATGCCGAAAATCTCGGCGTATTGGCTGGTCAGAACCTGTTCGCATCCCGTGATCAAACTGCACGGCACTTGCTCGTCGGAAAAATGCTTGACCGTCAGATAAACCGAATCGCCCAAACCGACGAGCGCGGTCAAAACCGCCGCTATTGCGAACTTGAAAATATTTCCCGCCGGTTTGTTTTCTATCGCGTCAAGCTCGTCCATTATTTTTTCGTGTTTGAATTAGCCGTGTTGCCCGCCGGAGCTTTTTCGATTCCCTTTTCTTCGTCGGATTTGTTTGCCGGCGGAGCGGAAGCGGGCGGTGTCGTCTGCGAACTGTTTGTTTTAGCCAATTCCGCTTCGATGTTTTGCCGGATGCCTTCAAGCGTCATCTGCTCGAACGGAACGGGTCGGTTGTTGATAAGAAGCGTCGGTGTCGAACTGATATTCAGCGAGCGGGCGCGGCGCAGATCGTCTTCGACTCTCTGTTTGGCTCTCATTCCCGCCACGTCCGTTTTATATTGCTCCATATTCAAACCGAGCGTCTGCGCATAGCCTTCGAAAACGGGACGGACTTCGGAAATATTCGACCAGTTGCGCTGATTCTGAAAGATCAGATTCTGCATTTCCCAGAATCTTCCCTGAAGCCCGGCGGCTTCCGCCGCGACCGCCGCTTCGTAGGCGTTCTGGTGAATCTGGACGATCGGAAAATTGCGGAAGATAAATTTTATGCGGCTTCCGTAGATCGAATTTATCTCGTTCATCAGAGGATGCACCGTCGCGCAGGTCGGGCATTGATAATCGGCAAATTCTTCGAGAACGACCTGCGCGTTTTGCCCGCCTTTAAAATGCGGCGGCTGCGCGCCCGCGACCGAACTCGTCAAAGTCGCGTTATTCGGCTGCTGCTGTGTCGCGTTAGCCTGACGATTGGTATTCGCCGCCGGTTTGGTTTTCGAAGATTGATACAGCCACCAGCCGCCGACCAGAACAATAAGCAGAACGATGCCGATGATGACCAAAGGTAAACCGCTGTTGCTGTTAGTTTCGTTTTTAACGGTATTTTTATCGCTTTTTTTCTTTGCCATTTTATTTTACTAATTTGAGCCGCTTGTTTTCCGCTGTGCGGCGCGTTTCGATATATTCGATATTTTCCTTTAATTTATTATAAATTCCGTCCGCGTCGAGACCGTATTTGGCTTTCAAAAGATTCGGGTCGCCGTGCGTGATGATGCGGTCGGGAACGCCGAGCCGGACGACGCGCACATCGTTTAATACTTTTTTCTCTTCTAAAAATTCCAGAACCGCCGAACCGAAGCCGCCCGCGAGATAAGCTTCCTCGACCGTTAAGATCAGACTGTGGTCTTCCAGTAATTCCAGAATCAGTTTTTCATCGAGCGGTTTGACGAAACGCGCATTGACGACCGTCGCTTCGATACCGTCTTTCGCAAAATTTTCCGCCGCTTCCATCGCCGGGTAAACCATCGAGCCGTAAGCTAAGATAGCCACGCCTTCCCCTTCGCGCAAAATTTCGGCTTTGCCAATCTCCAGTTTTTTCGGTTTTTGCGAAATGTCAACGCCGTAGCCGTTTCCGCGCGGATAACGAATCGCGGCGGGCGACGGGTGATTGATGATCGTGTAAAGCAGATCGCGCATTTCGGCTTCGTCCTTCGGCGCGCAGAGAACGATGTTCGGATAACCGCGAAAATATGCGATGTCCAAAAGTCCGTGATGCGTCGGACCGTCCGCACCGACGATGCCGGCTCTGTCCATCGCAAACGTCACATTCAAATCCTGTAAGCAGACATCGTGAATCACCTGATCGAAACCGCGCTGCAGAAATGTCGAATAGATCGCCGCAACTGGTTTCAAACCTTCGCACGCCATTCCCGCGCAAAATGTAACGGCGTGCTGTTCGGCAATGCCGACATCGAACGCGCGTTTCGGAAATTTTTCCAGAACTTTGTCAATGCCCGTTCCGTCCGGCATCGCGGCGGTCAGAGCAACGATCTTTTCGTCCTGCTCCATCAGCTCGCACATCGTTTCGCCGAAAACCGATGTATAGGTCGGCGGCGACGGTTTGTTCGATTTATGCGGTAAACCGGTTTTCGGATCGAAAGGTCCGGTCGCGTGATAAGCGTAGTAATTTTTTTCGGGATTCGGAAAACCTTTGCCTTTCGTCGTCAAAGCGTGAACTATCACCGGACCGTCTTCGACTTTTTTCGCTTCTTCGAGAGCGCGGACGAGCATCGGCACATTATGTCCGTCAACATAGCCGATGTATTTAAAGCCGAGTTCGTTGACGAGCGCGCCGGGAAGAACCGCCGCCGCGATCGCGTCTTTGAAAGATTTCGCCGCTTTCCTGAGACTCGAACCGACACCCGGAACGCTCTGCAAAGTGTCGCCGATCTCTTCTTTGAGATGATGATAACTCTGCGCTTCTTTGATGCGGTTCAGATAGCGCGTCAATGCGCCGACCGCCGGAGCGATGGACATTTCGTTGTCGTTTAACAAAACAATTAATTTCGTTTTCAAATGTCCGGCTTGATTAATCGCTTCCATCGCCATTCCGCCCGCGAGGCTCGAATCGCCGATCAGGGCGCAGACGTGAAAATCTTCCTGTTTTCGGTCGCGTGCGACTGCCATTCCGAGCGCGGCAGACAGAGAAGTCGAAGCGTGTCCCGCGCCGAACGTGTCGTATTCCGATTCGTCGCGCCGCAGAAACGGCGAAAGCCCGCCGTATTGTTTGATCGTTTCCATACGGTCGCGCCGTCCGGTCAAAATCTTGTGCGCGTAAGCTTGATGACCGACATCCCAGACGAGTTTATCGTGCGGCGTATCGAAGGCGTAGTGCATCGCCACGGCGAGTTCGACCGCGCCGAGACTCGCGCCCGTGTGTCCGCCGACGCGCGAACAGGTCTCGATTATGTATTGCCGCACCTCGTCGGCGACTTCCTGCAAATCTTCGATCTTAAGCTGGCGCAGATCAGCCGGTGAATTTATTTCTGATAAAAATCTCATGTAGTGGTTCCCGTTTGAAGCAATAACCCCAAATTCCGCATTTTAACTTGCCGAAACCGTTTTGTTAAATGCCGAACGGTGTTTTGATTTTACACGAAAGTCCGAAATTTACATTTCTTTACACGAAGAGACGAAAATAATTTCGGCTTAAAAACCTTTTCCGGCGTCAAAAGAAACGAAAAGCGCAAGCTATCAATAAATTTTAGAGAGGTAATTAATTCTATGTCTTTTGTAAAAAGAATCGCTTCGGCTTTTGTGTTAGCCTTTGCAATGATCACACTTACTACGTTTGTCGCGGCGCAGGACAGCTCGACCGACAAGCAAACCGATAAAGCGCAGAAAGAGCGCAAATTCAACCGCGGCGACGGTTTCGGCAAAGAGCGGCGCGGCGGACGGCGCGGCGGTTTCGGAATGCGCGGACTTCACGGGCTTGATCTGACCGACGCTCAGAAAGAACAGATTCGCGGCATCATGGAAACGGCGAGAACGGCGAACGAACCGCTTCGTCAGGAAATGAGAACGATCATGCAGAAACGCCGCAACGGTGAGGAATTGACCGAAGCCGACCGCGCGCGTCTCGGTGAACTCAAAACGCAGATGAAGCAGACGATGGAGCAAAACCGCAACACGATCCTCGGACTTCTGACACCCGAACAGCGTCAGAAACTCGAAACGATGAAGCAGGAAAAACAAAAACGCCGCGAAGAATTTCGCCAGCGTCGTCAGGAGAACAAACCGACTTCGCTTGAGAAAAACGACGGCGAATAATTTCTCTCCCGTTTAGGCTCTCTCCTCCAAGCAAAAATAAAAAGCGCAGGTGTAATTCCAGCCTGCGCTTTTTATCTAAATTTTGAACTGCGTCCATCAAGTGATCGGACAAAAACAAATCCGCCTGAAAACCTCTGAAATAAGTGCAGTTGTTTTTACTTAATCATAATTCTGTCCGGTAACTTATCCGATAAACAACTCTTCTTCCTGATAAGCGCGGTCAATGCGTTTCGGGCGCGGCGCGAAAAGAACTTCCAGACCGCGGCGCACGCCAGCCATGATCGCCGCCATCTCGACTGCCGGTTCGACGACCTTCGCCTGTATGAAATCGGCGGTCGTCGTGACCTGCAGCTGCGTCCGGTCAATCGTTTGACTGACGAGCGCGACTTTGTCTTTCGCTTCGTTCGCCGTCATCCCGACAAGCTGTTTGAGTTCGGCGACTTCAGTTTTAATAAGTCCGGCGGATTCCGAAAAATGCTCGGAAGCGGTCGCCAGATGTCCCGACAATTGATTGAACTGCACAGCGATTTCCTTGCCCTGTTCGCTCATCGCGTTGACCTTGTCAATCAGAGGCTCGACCTTTTCCTCGACGCGGTTGACCGTATTGACCACTTTTTTTACGATGACAGCAATCGCAATCAGCGCGATCGCCATCACGACAAAGCAAATCGCAATAACGATTGACGCAATCATCATCCAAAATTGTGGATTACCTGTATCCATTTTTCCTCCTTGTTTCTATGCATTATCCGTATCTTTCGGAAGTTCCAAAACTTTTTCTTCGGTCGGGAGATCGGCTTTATTTTTTCCCGGAGCTTTTTCCGTCAGACGCTGTTTTTCTTCCTGATAAGCATCCTTTCCGGCTTCGATAGCCTCGCTAAACGGATTCGAACTTCCGGCGGTCGCTTCTCTCGCTTTTTCCGTCAGTTCGCGTCCTTTGCTTTTTAATTCACCGACTTTGCCCTGCGCCGAACTGTAGAGTTCGCTCGCTTTATCCTGTGCCGTGCTGTAGAGTTCGCCGGCGCGTTCGCGTGAAACCTCATAGTATTCGCCGGCGCGTTCGCCGACCAGAGCGGCGGTTTCCTTGCCTTTTTCGATTCCCTTTCGCGTCGCGTCGGCGATGTCGCCGCGCAGTTCCTGCCCCGATTTCGGAGCAAATAATAATGCCAAAATCGCGCCGATTCCGCCGCCGATCAGCAAGTAGGTTAATTTCGTTCCCGCACTCGATTCTTCTCTTTCGTATTCGTATCTCATAAATTTCTCCTCTTTAAAGACAAAATATTTGTCGAAAATTTTTGTTAAGTTTTCTTATAACTATGAATATATCAGAAATTTAACGTCTTGGGCAATGAATTTTAAAAACGGCGTTATTTAAATCGGTTTTTTCTAATATAATGTTTGCGGAATGGAAATGTTTCGCAATCCTTTGACTAATAAAATTTCGGGTTTTCTCAGCGGGATCGGGATCGAGGTCATGCCGGCGCGGCTTGACGGCGACAGTTTTTTACCGGGCATCGTTGTCGAAAACGGGCGGCTTCTGGTTGACGAAGAAAAACTCGAATATCCGGGCGATCTACTGCACGAAGCCGGACATCTGGCAATCGCGCCTTCGGAAGTCCGACCTGACTTGAGCGGCGAAGTCGTCATTCCCGGCGCGGATATGGACGCGGTGGAAATACAGGTTACGGCATGGGCTTACGCGGCTGTCGTTTTTCTCGGTTTAGAACCGCAGGTGCTTTTTCATCAAGGCGGCTACAAAGGGCGGTCTGAGAGTTTGATATTTACTTTCAGTCTCGGAGTCTATCCGGGCGCGAGCGGTCTGGAAACTCTGGGAATGACTGCCGTTGGCGAAAACGCCCGGCGGCTCGGCATCGCGCCGTATCCGAATATGCTGAAATGGATGAGAACGTAATACGTAATACGTGATTCGTTTTTTTCTATTTGGCAAGTTTCGTTCGTGTTTCGCAGTTAGATCATAAATGATCAAATAAAAGATGCGTATGGCGTATCACGTATTACGTATTACGATTCACGGCAAATGCCCGACCAATTTTTCGATGTCTTCCCGATTATTGTAAAAATGCGGCGCGATCCGCAGGCGGTCGCCGCGGGGCGAAATGACGATGTTTTCATTTTGCAGACTCTTTGCAATTTCGTTTGATGTCAGACCGTTGCGGTGTTTGATACAAACGATCTGCGATTTCTCGCCCTTTTCGCGCGAGCTGATGATCTCGTAATTCTTGCCTGCAAGAAGCTCGCACAGAAAATCGGTCAATTCTTCCAGATAGCTTTCGATATTTTCGATTCCGGTTTCCGTTAAAAGTTTCAGACTTTCTTCCAGACCGTAAAAAAGCGAAATGCCGCCCGTTCCCGATTCCCAGGCGAGTGCGTTCGGCTTAAAATCCTGTTCGAAATCGTCAAAATCCCACGGCTCTTCGACGCTGATCCAGCCGACTAAAGTAGGCTTTACTCTTTCCCGCGCTCTGTCGCTCAGATACAGCATTCCACAGCCTTCGGGCGCGACCAGCCATTTATGACTCGCGCCCGATGCGATGTCAACCATTTGCGCCGGAAGATCGAAAGGTATCGCGCCAAGACCTTGAATAATGTCAACCGAAAACAGCGCGTCCGCTTTTCGCGCCGCTTCGCCGATGCGCGTCAGATCAGCGCGAAAGCCGGAAGCAAACTGCACCGCGCTGATCGAAACAAGTTTTGTGTTCGAATCAATCAAAGAAATAAATTCTTCCAAATCTATGCGCCCGTCGCGTTCGGGACACAAACGCAATTCGACATCGAGATCGTCGCGGATTCTGCGCCACGCGTAAAAATTCGCCGGAAATTCTTTGGCAAAACTAACGATGTTATCGCCTTTCTGCCAATCAATTCCGCTTGCGACCGAAGCAAAACCGTCCGATGTGTTTCGCAGAAACGCGACCTGTTCGGCTCTCGCGTTGAGCATCCGCGCAATAAGTGCGCGGGCGCATTCTTTTGTCGCTACCCATTCCGGGTAATTGACCGTCCCGTTTTCCGAAACGTCTTTGAGTTGCGAAAGAACGGCTTCGACCGAAACCGCCGGCACAGTTCCGACCGCCGCGCTGTTCAGATACGTCCATTTTTCCGTTACCGGAAAAGCCTTGCGAATATTTTCGTTCACTTCTTTTCTAATGGTAAATGGTTAATTGTAAATGGTAAATGATTTTTGCCTGTTGTAATCAATCCGACAATCGAAAATTATTATTAACAATTAACCACTTACCACTTACCATTAAAAAACTTTCTTTTTGACAAACCGCTTTGATAAAGCTAATTTTTTATTTGGTTTCGGATGAAAATTTTCTTTCGACCGAAACCTTTCCGGCGGCATCAAAGCAGTAGTAAATTATGTTCGATTTTCAGAGAAAAAACCAATACGACTTCGGGATCGTTTCGGCGGACGACGACCGCGACATCGAAGTTCAGCGCCTCAAAGTAGAATCGCGTCAGGGACTTTATTTTGAAAGTTTGCGGCTCGTGCGCGACGTTTTTTTGATCATCTGCGTGTTTGTTCTGTTCGGCGTTTTTGTCGCCCAGCCGGTCGTCGTCGAGGGAACTTCGATGCTTCCCGAACTGCACGACGGCGAACGCCTTCTGGTCAACAAACTGGTTTATTACAAGATCGAGAGCGTCAGCTGGGGGCATATCGAACGCGGCGACATTGTGGTTTTCTGGTATCCGAAAGACCCGGACAAAAGCTATGTCAAGCGCGTCATCGGTCTGCCGGGCGAAACGGTCGCGGTTCGCAACGGCGTTGTTTTTATCAACGAACAGGAATTAAAAGAAAGCTATCTCGATCTCGAACATAATCAGTCTCTGCCGAACTCGAATCCGATCAAGGTCGAGCCGCATCATTATTTCGTGATGGGCGACAACCGCGATAATTCTTCGGATTCGCGCTACTGGGGACTCGTGCCGGAAAAATACATCTACGGCAAAGCGTTTTTCCGCTACTGGAAACCGCAGAATATCGGCTTTCTCGAACACGGCGAATACGATCTGCAGAAAGCGGAGCCGGACGATATTCGCGCGGAAAACGAATGATCGGTAATTGATAACTGGTAATTGGTAATTAGTAAAAACCAGTTACCAGTTACCAGTTACCAATTACCATTAAATGAATCTTTCAAAAAAAGCGATTTTGGTTTTAGAGGACGGTCGCGCGTTTCGCGGTCTGGCGTTCGGCGCGGAAGGCGAATGTTTCGGCGAGATGGTTTTTAATACTTCGATGTCGGGCTATCAGGAGATTCTGACCGATCCGAGTTACGCCGGACAGATCGTTTGTATGACGTATCCGCTCATCGGAAATTACGGCGTGAACGAAGAAGACACCGAATCGCGCCGCCCGTGGGTCGAAGGCTTTGTCGTCAAAGAAGTGAGCCGCGCCGCGTCAAATTGGCGTTCGACCGAGACGCTCGATTCTTACTTAAAACGTCACAGAATCGTTGGCATCGAACATATTGACACGCGCGCGCTCGTCCGGCACATCCGCGACAAAGGCGCGATGCGTGCGGCGATTTCCTCAACCGATCTGGACGAAAAAAGTCTGCTCGAAAAAGTTTTGAATTCGCCCGAAATGAAAAACCGCGAGCTTGCCAGCGCGGTAACAATTGAAGATTCGTTCGAATATCCTGCCGAAACAGAAGAAAAATTTCACATCGTCGCTTACGATTTCGGAGTAAAAACGAATAGTTTGCGCGAATTTGCCAAATTCGGTTGCCGCGTAACGGTCGTTCCGGCGGAAACTCCGGCGGAGAAAGTTCTGGAAATGAAGCCCGACGGCATTTTTCTTTCGAACGGTCCGGGCGATCCGGCTTCGATGAAAAAGACGGTCGCGGAGATCAAAAAACTGACCGAATCGCAAACTCCGATGTTCGGCATCTGTCTCGGTCATCAGATTCTCGGACAGGTTTTCGGCGGCGAAACTTACAAATTAAAATTCGGACATCGCGGCGGCAACCAGCCGATCAAGGATCTGACGACCGGAAAAATAGAGATCGCCGCGCACAATCACGGCTTTGCCGTCGAAGCCGAAAGTCTGCCGGAAAATGTGGAAATAACTCACATCAACCTAAACGACAACACGGTCGCCGGACTTCAGCATAAAACGCTTCCCGTTTTTAGCGTCCAATATCATCCCGAATCCGCGCCCGGACCGCACGATTCGGAATATCTGTTCAAAAGATTCGTCGAATTGATGGAAAAACGGGCAAAATCCGCCGATCAATAAGCCGATTTTCGGGCTTTTTGCCTGCCCTAAATAATTTAGGGCGTTCCCTAATCGCGTCATTGCCTTCCCTAAGAGAAATATTGCGTTCCCTAAAATGTTTAGTGCGCTTACTAAAAGAAATATTGCCCGCACCGGGAACAATATTGCGCGCAATATTTATAATATTGCGCTCTCGGAAGATAATATTGCCCGCAATAATTAAAATATTGCGCTCTCTAAACATTTTATTGCGCCCATTAAAGTAAATATTGCGCTCTCTGAATATTTTAGAGAACGTCTTAATCAAAAAAGACCGTTCATGCGCGAACAAAATGCCGCTCAAAATTTCCACAAAAGCATTCACGAAGTAAGCATTTATCATTTAGCAATTACTATTTTTTCCGCCTTTTTCCCTTCCAAACCCTATCTGCATTTGAATCTTTGCCACCAAATCGGCAATAATTACCCTTTTGCTTTGGACGGGCTAATTTTAGTTAGCCGAAACTAGGGCTTTATAAATTTAAAAACTTAAAAATTTAACATAATGGAATCTACAATTCTTTATCTGATCCCGGCACTCGGGATTTTCGGTCTTATCGTGATGTTTGTTAAATCCGCATGGGTCAGCAAACAACCTGCGGGCGAACAAAATATGGTCGAGCTTTCGAGCTATATCGCTCAGGGCGCGATGGCGTTTTTGAAAGCGGAATGGATAATTCTCGCTTTCTTCGCGGCAATTGCGGCGATTCTTCTGGCATGGTCGGGAACTCTGGTGGAAACGTCTTCGCCGGTGATCGCGCTGTCGTTTATCATCGGCGCGGTATTCAGCGCGACCGCCGGGTATTTCGGGATGAACATTGCGACGAAAGCCAATGTCCGAACGACGCAGGCGGCGCGGACGAGTTTGAAAGACGCGCTCAAGGTCGCTTTTACGGGCGGTTCGGTCATGGGACTCGGCGTTGCCGGTCTCGCCGTTCTCGGCTTGGGTTCGCTGTTTATCCTTTTCTACAACATCTACGTCGTCAGCACCGGCGGTTCGGTCAACGGCGTGGCGATGGAAAAAGCCATCGAAGTTCTCGCCGGATTTTCGCTCGGCGCGGAATCAATCGCGCTGTTTGCGCGTGTCGGCGGCGGCATTTATACGAAAGCGGCTGACGTTGGCGCGGATTTAGTAGGAAAAGTCGAAGCCGGAATTCCCGAAGACGACGTTCGCAACCCGGCGACCATTGCCGATAACGTCGGCGATAACGTCGGCGACGTTGCAGGAATGGGCGCAGACCTTTTCGGTTCGTATGTAGCGACGATTCTCGCCTCGATGGTTCTGGGACGCGAACTCATTGCCAACGATCAATTCGGCGGGCTTTCGCCGATGCTTCTGCCGATGGTCATCGCCGGACTCGGAATCGTTTTTTCAATCGTCGGTTTTGCTCTGGTCAGAATTTCCGATGACAACGGCAGTGTTCAAAAAGCGCTCAATCTCGGCAACTGGACTTCGATCATTCTGGTAACGATTGCCTCTTATTTCCTCGTGATGTGGATGCTTCCGGCGGAGATGAAGTTTATGAGAGTTGACGCTCAGGGAGTTCAGCCGGTCATTACAAATACGGGCGTATTTCTCGCAATCGTTGTCGGCTCGATCGTCGGCGCGTTGATGAGCATCGTGACCGAATACTACACCTCGATGGGCAAACGTCCGGTTAATTCGATCGTCCGCCAATCCGATACGGGCGCGGCGACCAACATTATCGGCGGTCTGTCGGTCGGGATGGAGTCAACCCTGGTTCCGACGATCATTCTCGCATCTGGAATTTATTTCTCTTATTATTTCGCAGGTCTTTACGGCGTAGCGATCGCCGCCGCCGGAATGATGGCGACGACCGCGATGCAATTGGCAATTGACGCTTTCGGACCGATCGCCGACAACGCGGGCGGCATTGCCGAAATGAGCGGTCTGCCGAAGGAAGTTCGCGGACGAACCGATATTCTCGATGCCGTCGGCAACACGACCGCCGCGACCGGAAAAGGTTTTGCTATCGCTTCCGCCGCTTTGACCGCGCTCGCGCTGTTCGCCGCTTTTGTCGGCTTAGCGGGCATCAACACGATTGATATTTACAAAGCTGACGTTCTCGCCGGTCTGTTCGTCGGCGGAATGATTCCGTTCATCTTTTCCAGTCTGGCGATTGCCGCAGTCGGTCGCGCGGCGATGGCGATGGTGCAGGAAGTCCGCCGTCAGTTCCGCGAAATTCCGGGCATTATGGAACACAAAGCCAAACCGGAATACGACAAATGCGTCGCCATCTCGACCAAAGCGTCTTTGAGAGAAATGATGCTTCCCGGCGCGATAGCCCTGATCACTCCGGTCATCGTCGGATTCATTTTCGGACCGGAAGTTCTCGGCGGTCTGCTGGCAGGCGTAACGGTTTCGGGCGTTCTTCTCGGAATGTTCCAGAACAACGCGGGCGGCGCGTGGGACAACGCGAAAAAGAGCTTCGAAGCGGGCGTGGAGATCAACGGCGAGATGCAGTATAAAGGCTCGGAAGCCCACAAAGCCTCGGTCACGGGCGATACGGTCGGCGATCCGTTCAAAGACACTTCGGGACCTTCGATGAACATTCTCATCAAACTGATGAGCATCGTCGCCCTGATCATCGCGCCGCACATCTCGCTCAAACCGCATCACGGCTCGAAGGTGGAATTAACGCCGAAAGTTACCGTTGAACAACCGGTGAAAACTCAGGCAAATTAATTTTTCATAACAGAACACACCGAAGGACACGGCGTTTTTATAAAACTGCCGTGTCCTTTTTTTTGGCAGTGATTCAGATTTTATGATGGAAAAATAAACTTCGGAATAGATAATAGTTGATAGATAATAGATAAAAGATAAAATCTATCAGTTACCATCTCGAATCTATCATCTATTCCGAAGTTTATTTTCTTCTCATTAACTGTGAATCACTATACTTTTTCCAAATTTACAAATCCCGCCGAAGGCGCAAATAGCCGCGCCGCTTCAGCGCGCGGTCAGGCGATTGATTAATATTCAAAGGGCGTTTTAACGTCCTTTTTATTTTTTGCAAGCACGTTAAAACGCGCTTCGATTTTGAACCGATTTCCGACCGCGCGATAAATCACGCGGCTATTTGCGCCTTTGGCGGAAAAGACAGCGGCAGTAGGGAGTAGCAGTAGGCACTGGATTTGGGACTGCCTACTGTTCCGGCGACGGCGGTGTTTTTTTGCTTTTCGGCAGTTTTTCGATATAGGAAGCCGAAGCCCAATCCGCCAATTTTCCGGCGTTGCCCTGAAAGATATTCGGGATGATGACGAGCAGTGTGCGCCGTCCGTCCAGAGCGCGGTCAACGATGTCGTCAATCTCGGCATTCGACGCGACGCGCTCGCGGAGTGCCGCGTCCTGCGCGTTGATCGCGCCGTCGAATTCGTCTATCAAAGCGTCCAAATCCGCACGAAAATCATTCGGAAAACCGTAGTCAATAAACGCATTCTCGACCGCTTCCGCTTCCGAATCGGCATAAAAAGCGCGGGCGGCTTCGAGTATTATCGAATCATTCAGATTTTGCCGCGGGATGCGGAATTTATTGACAAACGCCGCATTGTTTTTCGCAATATCGCGGGCGTTGCGCGACATCCATAAAAGATAGGAATAAAGCTCACTGCGCTTCATCCGGCGAAAACCCGTCTGCGTCAGCTTTTCGGCATTTGCCGAAGTCCGCAGTGCGCCTTTCTCGTCAAGTTCGCCGACATAATCGGCAATCGCCGCAAAAGCCGCCGCCGCCTTCGCGTTCCCGGCAACCGCCGCCGCGTTTTCCTGTCCGAAGTTGTTAATTCTTTGCAGGCTTTCGGTAACTACCCGTTCCAATTCGTCCATGGTTTTTTTCCTCCGTTTGTTAAATAAAATAAAACGCATTTGGGATAATGCCGGAAGAATGGAATAAAAAAACCGGGGTCAAATCCGTGAAAGAATCGCCCGTTCAGAAAACCGAACCGCCGAATGTGAAATCTATTCGCTCATGGGAAATTCTCCTTACGCTCTTCGTGAAATCTAACCGCTCATCGCGGAATCACCAATGCTCATCCGAAAGATCGAATGCTCACCGGAACACCGTCATTGCTCATCATAAAAAACAAACGCTCACCGGAACAATTCCCTTGCTCACCGTAAAAATATATTGCTCATTCTAATATCTTTTCCGCTCATTGTAAAAAGATATTGCTCATCCTAATAATTCAACTGCTCATCGGAGTTTTTGACTGCTCACCGGAGTTTCTGATTGTTTATAACCAAGATTCTATTTAATTATTGCCGAAAAAGCATTTGAAACCCGGATTTTTACCAAGCCGGTCATCGAAGATGACAAACAATATAGCCCAGCGAGCATCGCTGGGAACTCGATAATTAATGTTTCCGACGCTGAAAGCGTCGAACAATACAACGGCAAAATGTTGCTCACTTTCAGCGAGCGAATAATCACGCTGTCTTTAACCCAGCGATTCTCGCTAGGCTATATTGTTGGTCGCCTTCAGCGACTTTTTCTAATTTTCAAACGGCTTCTAAAATTCTCAACCGTTCAACAATCCGTCATTCCGAAAGCGCGAAAGAATCATTAATCTCTTATTCAAGGTTTTGTTATTCAAAAAGCACTTCTTCTAAAAAAATTTCTTGTTTCCTGTGTTTTTCTATTAATTGTTTCTTAATATTAAATATTTCTTGATAATAATCCATTGATAACCAGTGGGTTCCCTTAGAAATAGCTTGGAAACTTTCATCATTATTTATAACAGTTTGAATTGAAACCTCATAAGCTTGATTCATATATTTTGTTATAACTTTGAATAAATTGCTGTGTTCATTTAACAACTCTTTTTTTTGTGATTTCAAATAAAATTCGCTAACTATACTAAGAACTTGGTGAAATTCTGTGTTTTTAATTGCGGCTGATATTGTCCAATCTGTTTCACCTTCATATGGATCAGGTGGACTAATTCCTATATAAATATAAAGAAATTTCAGTAAAAGTTTGTAGATTTCTGTTGTTAGATATCCGTTGTAACCAATTTTATCTTCAAGCTCACTCATTTTAGGAACTATCAAATTCTTTTCAACTGTGTCTGGAGCCATTTCAATCAATAAATTTATACATGGAAGAATTTGCCAGTCACTAATTTGCGATTCGAGAAATTTTTGTTGTACCTGTCTATTGTTTATCTGTGAAACAAATACTGCTGTAAAATATTCTTGAAAAGAGCGATGTGAAAAAGTTATGTCTAGCCCATCTTTTAGCAGAAGACAAACAGTTTGAATACAATCGTGTAAAAAATCATTTTTCTCAAAAGTCAGTCCTGTATATTTTTGTGCTTTTTCCAAATATTCAAATGCTTTTGCTTGCGAAAAATTATAAAGATCATCTTTATATGTAAAAAAGCAAAACGATGAAAAAACCTTTCTAAAATCAAGAAAATCAAGTTTTGAGCGTTTTTCTCTATGGTATGCTTTTCTAGCATCATGTTGTTGAAAAAGTGCGAAATATGCGTTTTCGTAAAAAGTGCTGATTTTTTCAGGTATGTTTGCACTGTTTTTATATGTGATGAGCATTATTGACAGGAGAAGCGGATTCGACAGAAAAGATTTATGTTTCTCAAAAAGTTCGTCTTTCAAGGCTTTAATAAATTTTTCCTTTATTTCCTCGTCGGCTTCTGTCTTTTCCACTAACTCACAGGCTAAATCGAGTGTCAGGGATTGCACTCGCCAAACATTGAAAAGCGTCCAGCGATGCAGGGAATCATCCGGGCGTGAAGAAAGAATGATATAATTTTTCTCGTATTTGTCCGCAATTTCTTCTATTTGCTTGATCGTGTCTTTGCGTTTTGCATCGGCAACTTCATCAAAGCCGTCAAGCAGGAGAATAAAATGTCCGGCTTCAAATGCTTTCTCAATGTAATCATCGCCGAAATTGAATTTGTTGTCGCGGAGTTTTTTCTTTATCAGTCCGAAAAGATCAAGCTCGGAGTCGTTGAGTTCGCGCAGTTCGACGAAAACGGGAACTTGCGGAACGGATTTGGTGAGAATGGTGTCAACAAACAAATGCCGCATCATCATCGTCTTACCGCTTCCGCCCGTCGCCATAATGATCGAAAATTTATTTGCCGACATCAAATCCTTGATCGAAGTTTTTTCGAAAAATGTTTCACCGCAAGCGACAGAAAGCGGAACATATAAATCGTAAAGCGGAAGCGGTTCGTTATAGCTCAGAAATGTTTTGGCGTAATAGTATTTGTTGAGTGCTTTGTCGAGATAGTTTTCATATCCGAGCCGCCAATTGAGGCGCGTTTCATCGGACGCTTTTTTATAAACGGTCTTTACACCGCTAAAAAGTTTGTTTCCGTATTTGTCCAAAAAGCCGGAAATTGATTTTGCTAACTGTTCGTTTTGTTGTGAAGTTTCGCTCATATTTTTTAGAAGTTCTTACCGAAAACAGAGATTTATTTACCCTTACTGTGTGCGGGTTTCCGCAATCTAGATTTGGGAAATTTGATTTCATAACGCCGAATTATTCTTAGCCGGATGAAACGTAAAAAGTGTGTTTTATCTTTTAGCCTTTTTTCTTTCGGCTTGTCAAGATTTTTTTTCAGACTGAAAACCGTTTGATAAAAACGCGGCTGATCTGTCTGCGAATTTTGTGATAAATTTTTTCTATGCAAACAATAAAAGTTCAATCCACGAAGCGCGAAGAATTGATCGAAATTACAAACGAAGTTTCGCGTGTAATTCCCGAAGCGGGCGAAGGCATCTGCGTTTTGTTTACACAGCATACGACGTGCGGTTTGACGATCAACGAGAATGCCGACCCGGATGTGAAGCACGATATTTTGCTGTTTTTGAAAAATACGATTCCGCAATATTACGAAGGCTTTCGTCATTTCGAGCATAATTCCGACGCGCATCTCAAATCTTCGCTTGTCGGCTCAAGCGTTACCGTTCCGTTTGAAAACGGGAAACTTTTATTGGGCAGATGGCAGGGAATTTATCTGTGCGAATTCGACGGCGCGCGGGAAAGGAAGGTTTTGATAAAGATTATTTAGCCGCGAAAAGGCGCAAAAATCTCAAAAAATTCCTTTTGTGTTTTTGTGAATTTTTGCGGCTAATTTTTCCTTCGCGGAAAAACCAGAATCGCGTCGCCCACCTTTCTTTCGCCTTCTTTGTCCGAAGGTTTGTTGACGACTTTGCCATTTAAAAACATCGTTGTCGAACCGCCGCCGTCCAAGTTCATCGCGTCGGTCGCGCCGAACTCTAAAAGCAGTTTCGCCAGATTTTCGAGATCAATTCCCGCGCTCGCTTCTTGCCGCCCGTCAACCGCTATCATCAAAAATTTCCCGTCTTTTAATTTCGCTACGGCAGTTCGCGGATGGCGCGTTTCGACAAATGATTTGCCCGCTTTTTCCTCTTGCCAGGTGATCTCGATTTTGCCGTTTTTGATAAGCTGCGGAACGCCGTTCACGATGTCTTCGGCGGTTTTAAATAAACTCGGTTGCGACGAATCGGTCGGCGAAGTTTGTTTGACGAAACGGACGACTCTTGTTCCGACTTGCAATATTTTTACCAATTCTTCGCGCATTTTTCCGCTTGCCGAAATAATGTAACCGTCCGGCGGGATTTCATTATTGCCTTTTTGGTCAATGATCTTTACGACTTTTCCGAACTGGATAAAAAATTCTACTCCGTTGTCATCGGTCAAAGTCGTGCGGTTAAATTTACTTCTATAGATCACGAGATCGTCTTTTTTCCGTTCGCGGTTTCTTCCGGCATCAAAACTTTTATCACCTACTTCGATGAAATCGGTAATGTTCTGCCGTTCAATCGAAACAATTGTCCGAACTGGATTGTTTTCGATCATCAGCATCACGCGCCCGTTATGTGATTCGCTGTAAAGTTCATTATCAATAACCAAAATGCCCGTTGCGTCGCCCGCGAAAATACTTTTATCAAGGCGGAAAAATCCCGCGTTGATCGCCGCAATCGCGCCGTGACGTTTTGCCATTGACGAAACCGTTTCCGTGCCGATCGCCGCGTCCATCGCGTGAACGACATCGAGACGAACCTTTGTTAAATCTAATCTCAAAAGATTCATTTTGACATTTCTATTGTCAATTTCTCTCGTCAATTCGGCGTATTCGATGCCGACTTGAATCGTTTTGAAATCCTGCGCGTTGATCGAAAGACAGAGAAAAATCAGCCACAGATGAAGACGGATGAACAGAGATATTTTTTTCATAAAATCGGCGACCGGATTGGTAGAGACGCGATGCATCGCGTCTCTGCGTTTTACATCGTTACACAGTTGTTTTTTGCGTAATCGTTTGAAATCTATCATACTTTTTCATACAAAAACATGAAACAGATCAGCGAACGAATCACGCTTCTCAACGATAAACCGGAAAACAAAAAAGCGAAATACGTTTTGTATTGGATGCAGATGTTCAAGCGCACGTCGCATAATCACGCGCTTAAATTTGCCATCGAACAGGCAAATGAACGGAAACTGCCGCTCGTCGTTTATGAAGGTTTGAAATATTACTACCCTTGGGCTTCGGACCGGCTTCACACATTTATTCTCGAAGGCGTTGAGGAAAAACGGAAAGAGTTTGAACGGCTTGGTATCACATACGTTTTTTATTTGCAGAAAGACGAAAAATCGCCGAAGCAAACCGTCAAAAAAATCGCGCAGGACGCGGCGATTTTAGTAACCGACGATTTTCCGTGTTTTATTATTCCCGACCACAAAGCGGCGATTGTCGAAAAGGCGAAAATTCCCGTTTACGCGGTTGATTCAAACGGCATTATTCCGATGTCGAAATTTGAAAAGGAAGAGTATGCCGCCTACACGATCCGCCCGAAGATCAATAAAATTTTGGACGAATATTTAGTGCCGTTCGAGGAAGAGAAGATAAAAAATAAAAATACAAATGTAAAAATTGATTGTCCGAACACTAAAATAAATTCAAAAAATATCACTGAACTAGTTGCCGAATGCGACATTGACCACGACGTTAAACCTTCGCCGATTTACAAGGGCGGCACGAAGAACGGGCGAAAAAGACTGAAACATTTTCTCGAAAATATTTTGCCGGATTACGACGAAACAAGGAATAAACCGGAAATTGACGGCTCGTCGCGTTTGAGTTCTTACCTGCATTTCGGTTTTCTCTCGCCTTTGGAAATCGCGCTGGCAGTCGAGAAAGCGGACGCGCCGAAAAAATCGAAGGACGCATTTCTTGAAGAACTAATCGTACGGCGCGAGCTTTCCTATAATTTTACTTTGCAAAATAAAAATTACGATTCGCTGAAAGCTCTGCCCGATTGGGTGCAGGAAACGATGCGCGAGCATGTCGGTGACGAACGACCGGAAATTTTTTCGCTCGAAGAACTCGAAAACTGCGAAACTTATGACAAACTCTGGAACGCGACGCAGAGAGAAATGAACATCACGGGCGAAGTCCATAATTATGTCAGAATGCTCTGGGGAAAACTCGTTATTCAATGGTCGAAAACTTACGAGGAAGCATTTGCGATTCTCGAACATCTCAATAATAAATATTGTCTCGACGGGCGCAAT
>JBGTSF010000078.1:0-21780 GCA_041940425.1 Pyrinomonadaceae bacterium | reverse complement strand
TTGAAACTAAAATACCGTGCTGTCCTTATCAGTCCACGGAGCGTAGGTGAAGGCATCGCGTTTAAAGCGGATTGAAACTTTTCCTTTGAAACGGTTTCCATTTCGCGGATGATGTGTAGGTGAAGGCATCGCGTTTAAAGCGGATTGAAACTAATACAGTGGTTTGGTTTTATCCGAAACTTTATCGAGTAGGTGAAGGCATCGCGTTTAAAGCGGATTGAAACTGTTCGATCCCTATTAAATTTTACCTTTTGTTCGGTAGGTGAAGGCATCGCGTTTAAAGCGGATTGAAACTTTTCTTTGCATATACATAAAAATCTTGTTCATTTTTGTAGGTGAAGGCATCGCGTTTAAAGCGGATTGAAACAATTGTTGCGCTCATACCTTCACCTCCTCATTTCAAGTAGGTGAAGGCATCGCGGTTAAAGCGAATTGAAAAAAGCGGGATGAAATTTATAAATTTCATCCCGCTTAAAATTTTTATGAATTGATCGCAATTATTTTCTCTGCAAATCTTCAGTGTAAAGCTCTCGATAGACGCGGTAATTGTTCATCACCTTAAAAACATAATTTTTAGTTTCTGCAAAACCGACTTCCGAGGCGAAGATCGCCGGTTCTTTCGGGTTTGAGCGGGCGAGCCAGCGGGCGGCGTTGTCTTCGCCGCCGTTGTAGCTGGCGGCAATCGCTTCGTAAACGCCGTCGAACTGGTCTTTGAGTTCAGCCATATACAGACTGCCGATGGCGATATTGACCGTCGGATCATAGAGATCGTCGGGTTGGAGATTCGGATATCCGGCTTTTTTGTTGTATTTGAGCGCGGTGTCGAAAACGAGTTGGAGCAGACCGCGAGCCGCCGCCGGAGATTTGGCGTTGGCGCGGAAACTGCTTTCCTGTTTCATGATCGCCAGCATAAAACGCGGATCAACTTTCCGCATTTTGCCGAAACGCAGAACATCGGCGCGATACATTACAGGATATTCGCGCATCATCCGCGCATTGACCGAAGCAGTCTTTTTGAAATTGTTTGGCTGAATTATATCTAATCTCTCTTTTGCCAGACCGCCGTAATAAGATGTAAAGCTGTCGGGAATCGAATTATAGACACTGATCGCTTCCGCTTTTTTTCCGGCTTTTTCGAGCGCGAACGCTTTCAGATATTTTATTTCATCTGCGGAAGACATCGAACCGGAAAATCTGTTGAGTCTGAGTGTTTCATCAGCCGCCGCGACCGCGCCGTTCCAATTCTGACGATAAATTTCCATCCGCACGCGCGATTGCAGAGCGTTGGTCGTCGTCTTTGACGCGCCAAATTTCGCCTGCGCTTTTTCAACCCAGAGATTCGCTTCATCGTATTTTTTCGCTTCGCGCAGAGCGTCAATGATATTCAGATACGAACTTTCGATGCGTTCGCCGTTGGGAAACATTACCGTGTATTGCTCGTAAGTTTTCGCGGCTTCCAGATTTTTTCCCATACGGACATAACTCGCGCCTTTGAACGCCAAGCCTTCGCGCCCGTCTTTCGTGTTCAAATAATTTTTCGTCAATTTGTCGAACCAATCAACCGCCTTCTGATATTGTCGTTCCCACATGTAAGACCGCGCCGTGCCGAACAGAGCCTTCGCCATCGCCGCGTCGTCGCCGGAAAAATTGTCGAAAACCTTCTGCCAGTGCGCCCGCGCTTCGGGAAAATGCCGATTCGCCATATAGACATCGGCGCGATAGAGATGTTCCGGCAAAGTCAAAAGCGGAATCTCGCCTTTTGCATCACGGCTCGCTTTGTCCTGCGCCGTTACGCGCGCGAGTGCCGCGTCGCTTTGTGCGAAAGCAGAAACGGAAAATATTAAAAGAAACGCGAAAATCAAAATTGCAGAATATTTTTTCATAATTAAAAACGGTGCCGGGGAAATTTTTCTGAAAATCAGACGTAAAGTTTTTGGTTTAAGTTGTCGAATTTATGGAAATCAATACACTTCTTATGTTACCCGCTTTAAAAGTAAATACAAAATAAAACATGAAAATTTTATCTTATGAGAAAGTCTGTTTAAGTTTTCCTAAAAAAAATATCAAATATCGCGTTAGCGATTTAATGAGTTTAGCCGTGTAATTTATTGCACGGTTGGAATTCGAATCGTTTATATGTCGCGTCAGCGACAATTGAAAAATGATTTTCTCAGTCGTCGCTGACGCGACGGGAATCTAATAAATGCAAAACCCGTGCAATAAATTACACGGCTAAATTCAATTTGTCGCTGACGCGACAGCAGAGAAAATTGTGATTTTGGGGAGAAACTTTTTATGCCATTGATTCGATACAATGCGTCTTTGCCTAATTTCAAATTCTTATGATATTCTTTCAACTTTGGTTATTTCAGCTTTTTATCTTAAGGAGTTTATTTAAAAAATGGCAGATACAAATGGACAGCAAGTCGGGCAGGTCGTGCAGATCATCGGTCCGGTTGTTGACGTGGAATTTTCAGACAATTATTTACCGCCGATCTATCAGGCTTTGAGAATAACGAGCGAAGGCTTTGACGTTGAGGAAAAAATTGACGTTATCGCCGAAGTTCAGCAGCATCTCGGCGAAGGTCGCGTCCGCGCCGTTTCGATGCTTCCGACCGACGGTATGGTGCGCGGTATGAAGGCAATTGACCTCGGCGGTCCGATCACCGTTCCGGTCGGCGAAGCGACTTTGGGGCGCGTGATGAACGTCGTCGGCGAGCCGGTTGACGAACTCGGCGAGATCAATTCGACCGAAGAATATTCGATTCACCGCCACGCTCCGTCGTTCGACGAACAGGCGACCGAACTCGAAATGTTCGAAACGGGAATCAAGGTCATTGACCTTGTTCAGCCGTTTCTTCGCGGCGGAAAGATCGGTCTGTTCGGCGGTGCGGGTGTCGGCAAAACGGTTCTCATTATGGAACTGATCAACAACGTTGCCAAAGGTCGTGACGGTTTTTCGGTTTTCGCAGGTGTCGGCGAACGCACGCGCGAAGGCAATGACCTTCTGCGCGAAATGGTCGAATCGGACGTTATCAAATACGGCAAGGCTTTCAAGGAATCAATGGAAGAAAGCGGCGCGTTCGATCTGACGAAGGTTGACAAGGAAGCGATCAAAGATTCCAAAGTAGCTTTGGTTTACGGTCAGATGACCGAACCGCCGGGAGCGCGTCTGCGCGTTGCTTTGTCGGGCTTGACGGTCGCCGAATATTTCCGCGATCAAGGAAACGACGTGCTGTTCTTCGTTGACAACATTTTCCGCTTTACGCAAGCCGGTTCGGAAGTGTCCGCTCTGCTCGGTCGTATGCCGTCGGCGGTAGGCTACCAGCCGAATTTGGCGACGGAAATGGGCGAGATGCAGGAACGCATCACTTCGACCAAAACCGGCGCGGTAACTTCGATACAAGCCGTATATGTTCCGGCGGACGATTATACTGACCCGGCACCGGCGACGACATTCGCGCACCTTGACGCTGTTACGGCTCTCTCGCGGCAGATCGTCGAACTCGGAATTTATCCGGCGGTTGACCCGCTCGCTTCGAACTCGCGTATTCTCGACCCGCAGATCGTCGGCGATGAGCATTACAACACGGCGCAGGCAGTGAAAATGATTCTGCAACGTTACAAAGATTTGCAGGACATCATCGCTATTCTCGGACTCGACGAATTGAGCGAAGAAGACAAACTGACCGTTGCGCGTGCGCGTAAAGTTCAGCGTTTCTTCTCACAGCCGTTCACGGTCGGCGAACAGTTCACCGGCTTGAAGGGCGAATACGTCAAAGTCGAAGACACGATCAAAGGCTTTAAGGAAATCATCGAAGGCAAATGCGACGATATGCCCGAACAGGCTTTCTACATGGTCGGCACGATCGAACAAGCCCGCGAAAAAGCCCAGAAAATGGCGGCAGCAGCGTAGTGGAGGGATGATGGATGAAGGATGAGGGATGAGTAAAGCGGATGAATATTTTCATCCCTCATCCCTTATCCCTCATCCCTTAAAAACATGGCAGAATTAAATTTGGAAATTGTAACGCCTGAAAAAAAGGTGTTTGATGATGCGGTAGATACGGTAACTATTCCGACGGCGAGCGGCGAGGTCGGTATTTTGCCGAATCACGCGCCGCTTATTTCTTATCTGAAACCGGGAGTTTTGTCTTATTCGACGAAAGGCGCGACCGAGAAAATGGTAATCGCCGGAGGCTTTGTCGAGGTCAATTCAAACAAAGTTTCGATTCTCGCCGACGTCGCCGAACGCTCCGACGAAATTGACACGGAAGCGGCAAAGCACGAACGCGATCTGGCGGAGAAGGTTTTAAATAACTGGAAGGGAAGTGAAGAGGAACTCGAAGTCGAACTCGAAAAACTCGAAAAAGCGCAAGCCCGTTTGCAGTTATCTGCAGGAAAATAGACCGGAAAAATTTTAACAAAAAAGGCGAAGCCGTAATTTTGAAATTACGGCTTCGCCTTTTGATTTTTAACTATAAAAATCCTAGCTTGTTCGAGACGTTGCCGATGCTTGTTTGGAAATTTCTTCGACCACTTCGGCAGTCTTTTTATCGGTGGATTTTATCGCCACATCAGCCTGCGCGACGATTCCGCAGCAGCCGCCGTTTTCATCTACGACCGCAACGCGGCGGATTTGATTGTCTTCCATTTTATTGCAGCAGTCTTCGACCGATGTGTCGGGAGTTACGGTAACGACCTTGCCGGTCATCACATCGCCCGCCGTCAAATCCAAAGGATTCTTTCCTTCGGCAACGGTTCTGATCGTAATATCGCGGTCGGTGATCATTCCGACGGGTTTTTTGTTTTGCAGGTTTTCAACCACCGGAATACAGCCGCAATCGTTTTTTACCATCATCTGCGCGACTTCCTGTAATTTTGTATCGGCAGTGCAGCACTCCGGGTTTTTTGTCATAATTTCTTCAACATTCATTTTCATATCCTCCTTTCGATTTTAATACACGAACATTTAATAGCGTATGTATATCACACACGCATTTTCCGAATTGGTGTGTAATTAATACATCCGCAAAATTCATACCGGATTAAAAAATCCGGTCGTGCCTGATGTGGTGAAGATTATACTGCCGGTCAAAAAACTGGACATTCGTTTGCGATAAATCTTCTTCGGTTATTACGCCCAGGCACGAATTATTTTCATCGGTCACAAAAATAAAATCCGCCTCGTTATCCTTCATTTTACGGTAGCAGGCTTCGACTTCGGTTTCCGAGTCAACGGTTAGAAAACTGCAGTTCATAACCCGACCGACCGTTGTTTTCGACGGATTCAGACCGGCGGCGATCGCCTTTCGGCAAATCTCTTTGTCGGTTACGACGCCGATCAGATTTTTATGCGCCGGGCTCTCGACGACGGGTAAACAGATGAGATTGTTGTCCGCAATCAGCTTTGCGGTTTCGACCAAATAATCGTCTATCGAACAAACGACCGGCTCTGCGAGTAACAATTCCTTGACCAACATAATCAGATTCTCCTTGTATGAAGTTTTTGAAAAACCCCGGCAAATAAACGCCGTTATTTTTGAATTCGGACTTGAATAATTGTGCAAGAATCATTCCACAAAAAATCAGGGCGTGAGTTTTATTTCTCACGCCCTGATTTTTTAACAATAGTAAAGAAAGTTATTGTTTCCAGTAACGGAATTTTTCACTGCCGAGCGCCTGAATAAATGTGCCGTTTTCATAAATCAGATGAGCGACAGCTCTAAGATTGTGTTCGCCCTTCGTAAGATGCAGTTCGCTGTAGGGAATAAACGCCGTGTAATCTTCATAAACGGCGGCATCAAAGCCCGGTGTTAGAGACCGATATGTTGCAACGTCTTTTCCCTTGCTTTGATAGATATTGTCGTAGCTTTTCAGCCTCGTTCCATTTTCCCGTTCAAAGAAAATCGCCAGATAACCGGGAATGTCCTTCATATTTCGAACGGTGAATTTGACGTGGATTCTCATTCCGAATTTACCTTCTTCCGTTACATCATATTCGATCCACATCCGGTCAAAAGTCGCCGACGGTTTTGCGGTAACGGGTGCTTTGTTTGTATATGTAAATGGATACCAGTGCAGATGCTGAATCAACTCGCCGTCTTTGTAAATTAAATCAACATCCATTTTCAGTTTATAATCGCCGTAGGGTAAATCCAATTCGTCATACGGCATAAAAATTGTTAAATCTTCATAGTAGGCGGGATCATAAGCCGGTTTTAAATCTTTAAAAACAGCTACAACTCCTGTCGTTGTGTAATAACTTTGATTTTTGTCTTTGATCGGCGTTTCATCATTATAATGAAACGTAACTCTGATTTGACAATCGGCGGCTTTGAGACTGTTGACCGTAAATTTAATGTGAAGCCGCATACCATCCTGATTTCCTTCTTTGATGTTGTAATCAACCCACATCCGGTCAAAGACCGCGCCCGGCTGGGCTTTGACGGTTGTGACCCCGAAAGACGACAAAAACAACAAACTGACAACTGAAAACAAAAATAGATAGTTAAGTTTTTTCATAGTTAAAGAAAATGATCCGAAATTCTTCATTTTTTTATCTCCAATTTACTGACTCTATACTTGGAAGAAAAAATGTATAGAATTTTTTTGAAATATAAGTTTTACCCGGAAACAAAGACGGCAACTGCAAAATTTATTTGCAGAACGCTACAGCGGCACGCCTCATTATTACTTATTTAATAAAAAAAATAAAGTAACTAAATGAGAGAAGGTTTTTAACCAAGATTTATTTGCGCGATATTAAAAACCCGTGTTTTTTTCTTGACTTTCTGCGTTTTTGGTTTTAGACTTCAAATCGTTGCTGGTCAAATAATCTGTATCTGCTTTTTTTCGTATCGCTCGAAAGGCGATTGCGGATAATGCGATACTTTTGTTTTACCGGCAAAAGTCTTTATTATCCCGCACTTGATGAAAAAAAGTTCAAAAACAAGAGTTTAATTTGCAAGTTTTTGTTTAGTATCGTTAAAATGAAACAACGATTACAACTTGAGGTTTAGTTTATTCAACAAATATCTGAAAGAAAGGATTTGTCACCCTGACCTGATTGGCACCGGATTGAAGGGAGGAAAAATAAGATGTTAGATCAACTAGTAGAATCGAAAAGCACTACACAGGAAAACAAACGGCGCAGCGGTTTTCTGCTGACGGTGTTTGTCATAATGGTGGCGGCTTTGATCGGTGGTTGGACATACAGTCTTTTCGGTAAGGAATTTCGCGTCAGCGACGATCTGGAATTATCACAGCTTGTCGCTCCCGTGCCGATTGCCGAAGAAGAACCGCCGAAGCCCGAACCTGAAAAACCTGAAGAAAAGCAGGAAACCAAACAAACCAACCAGCCTGATATTACCACCCGAAAGGAGTTGATTGCGAGAATTGATCAAACTCCGCAGGATATACCGCCGCCGAGCACTCAAAAATTTACGGGAAAAACTATTCCCGAATTCGGCGCTTATAAAAAAGGTAATGTTGATGCGGACGCGCCGCCCCAAAGCACCGGTAGAAATACAGGTGAAAATACCGGCGGAGGTTTCCCAAGCACACAAGTTTCAACACCGGTAGAAGAAAAAGATCCGGTGAAACCGCCGCCGCCGCCGCCGCCGCCGCCGCCGAAGCCGACAAAACCGATTTCGAAAGGCGTGGTCAACGGCAGCGCGATCAGTTTGCCGAAACCGCCGTATCCGGCGGCGGCTCGCGCAGTCCGGGCAAGCGGCGCGGTCAACGTGCAGGTTTTGATTGACGAGAACGGGAGTGTCGTTTCGGCGAACGCCGTTTCCGGTCATCCACTTCTGCGTCAAGCGGCGGAAAGTGCCGCCCGCAGTGCGAAATTCAGACCGACTCTGCTTTCGGGACAACCCGTTAAAGTCAACGGGGTCATTGTCTATAATTTTGTTCCATAGTTTAAAAATAATGACTGCCTGAGGCGCACATCAGGCAGTCATTATAAATTGCAATTATAAAAATATATTAAAGATTTTTTTGGAGGAAAAAATGACACTTTTAACCAGCCTTTTAGGCTTATTTTTAATGTTTTCCGAAGGCGGAGCGATTTCTTTCGGTATTTACGACATTGCAAAGAGTTTAACGATTCCGGGATGGATCGTTATCATCGTTCTTTTGGCGCAAGCGGTCTATATGATCGCGGTCGGTATCGAAAGATGGCTGACCTACAACAAAGCCAAGCAGCAGTCGCGTCAATACGCGCCGAAAGTTGCTCAGGCATTGAAAAACAGCAATATTGACGAAGCCATCAATATCAGCGACAAACACAAAGATTCGCACCTTGCGATGGTCGTTTCGTCGGGTTTGAAGGAATTCAATGCGCATCAAGGCAACGCCGACATTTCAGCTGATGAAATGGAAGCTTCGAAACGCGCTCTCGAACGCGCTATCGCCGTTAAAACCGCCGAACTGAAACGCGGCTTGGCGGGACTCGCCACGGTCGGTTCGACTGCGCCGTTCGTCGGTCTGTTCGGAACGGTCGTCGGCATTATCGGCGCGTTCCAGGCTCTGGCGGTAAATGAAACAGCCGGTATCGGCGCGGTCGGCGGCGCAATCGCCGAAGCTCTGGTCGCGACGGCTTTCGGTATCGCGGTGGCTGTTCCGGCAGTGTGGTTGTTTAACTACTTCACTAATAAAGTTACGAGTTTCGGTGTCGAAATGGAAAATTCGGCTTCGGAATTGGTTGATTACTTTATTAAACAGAGAACCAAACAATTGCACGGCTAAGAAGTTTTTTTAAGGGAGATTTAATTTATGGGAATGCAAGTCGGTGGTGCCGACGAGTATAATTCGGAAATCAATGTAACTCCGATGGTTGACGTAATGCTGGTGCTTCTGATCATCTTTATGATCGTAACGCCGCTGCTTCAACAAGGCGTTTCCGTTAATCTGCCGAAAGAGATGCTTGCGCCGGAAGAAGACCCGGATATTGCTAAAGATACTTCGGTTATCATAGCAATTCCCGACAACAATACGTTTTATGTCGGGAAAGAACCGTATCCGCTGGATTCGCTCGGTGAAAAGATCAGCAGATTAATGGAGACTAAAACGCCCGATAAGCGGATCGTTTATATCAAGAGCGGCATTGAGGTTGACTACGGCACGGTCGTCAACGCCATCAATGAGATTCGCAAACAGGATATAGATAAAATCGGTTTGGTTGCTGACAAAAAGAAAGGTCAGCAGCAAGGGCAAGCACAACCCGAAACACAATAGTTTTAGGAGTATAGAAACATGGGAATGTCATCAGGGAGTTCGTCCGGCGGGGCGACTCCGAATATCAACGTAACGCCGCTTATTGACGTGTTGTTGGTGCTGTTGATCATCTTTATGGTCATCACGCCGTCGAAACCGTCGCGGTTCGAAGCAAAAGTTCCGGCAGAACCGAAACCTGACGAACAGCAGGCGGATATCAAACCAAATCCTCTGACGCTGGTTGTCTCGGTCAATAAATCAGACTCGAAAGTTTTCTTGAATAGAGAAAAGGAATTGGGCGATGTCCAAAATACAGAGCCGCTGACCACTGAATTGACGCGCATTTTTAAAGAGCGTGAAGTGCAGGGAGCGTTTCGTGAAGGAACAAATGAGGTTGAAAAAACGGTCTTTATAAAGTCGCCTCGCTCGATCAAATACGGCGATGTCGTGAAAATTATAGATGCCGTTAAATTAGCCGGAGCGTCTCCGGTCGGTTTGCAGATTGACGATCTATCAGAATAAATCTAACTCTTTGCGGGTATGAAAAAATATCTCATAACCCGCAAAAGTTATAAAATGGAGTTTAATGATGAGAGTATCTCGTTCGGGGATAACAGGATTAATTGTAATTTTAGTTTCAACGATGCTGCTTGCCAACTGCGGTGTCTATAACCGGATAAAATCCAGACAAAATTTGGTGGACGGCGCGGCGGCGTATAAGGCGAGGAAATTCCCGGAAGCCGAAGCGCTTTTCCGGGACGCGATCAGGCGCGATCCTGAAGGTGAAACCGAGGAAGGCAAAACCGCCCAGGTCTTTTTGGCGCGCACGCTTCATTCCAAATATATTACCAATCGGGAACAAAAAGCGATAGCTCAAGAAGCGATTGAAGAATATAAAAAGGTTTTAGCTCAAAATCCGGGCGATCAAAGTTCTTACAAAGCGGTCGCCAATCTTTACGAAAATCTCGGAATGCAGCAGGAATGGCAGGATTGGGTAACGCAAAGAGCGAACAACGAGCAGGTTTCGGGCGAACACAGAGCCGAAGCCCTGGTTCAATTAGCCGCCAAACAATACTCGTGCGCCAATGAAATTTCCGATAACGAGCCGGTTAAAAAGACGGTTGAAAAAGACGGAAAACCCGTGTTTGAATTTACCAAACCGGAAGACGAAGCGACCTTTAATAAATTGAAGGAATGCACGCAGAAAGGGTTGGAACTGTCAAACAAGGCGGTCGAGCTTAATCAAGCGAGCGATTCGGCTTGGTCATACAAAGCCAATTTCCTCGTTCAGAAAATGAGGATTGCCGAAATGGAAGGCAACACGGCGGAAAAGGAAAGAATCAAAGCCGAGGCGGACACGGCGAAGGAAAAATTCACCGTCTTAGCCGAAGAAAAACGCAGGCTGAAAGAAGAAGAGGAAGCTCGTAAAAAGGCTGAGGAAGAAGCCGCCAATAAGAAAAAATAAACGATTTTTCAAATTTAACTTTCAACAAAGGTAATGCTCATTTAGAATAGATTTGGGCATTACCTTTTTTTGACCTTGATTTTGTAAAAATAATGATTCGCATCGAAGACATTATCGAAAAAGTAGAAAAAAATCGTCCGACCGCGGATGTCGAACTCATCCGGCGGGCGTATCTTTTTTCCGCTATGCATCATCGCGGTCAAAAACGCGCGTCGGGCGAGCCGTATCTCGTGCATCCGCTGGAAGTCGCAGATCTTCTGGCGGAAATGCGTCTTGATGAAAAAAGCGTCTCGACCGGACTGCTTCACGATGTCGTCGAAGACACGCTGGTTGACCTCGAAACTTTGCGGGCATATTTCGGAGACGAGATTACCGGACTTGTTGACGGTCTGACAAAAATCGCTCATATCAGCAATCTTTCAAAAGAAAAACAGCAGGCGGAAAACGTCCGCAAGATGGTTTTGGCGATGATCACGGATGTCCGCGTCGTTTTGATAAAACTCGCCGACCGGCTTCACAATATGCGGACGATGCAGTTTTTAAAACCGGAAAAACGCGCCCGTATATCGCAGGAAACGCTCGATATTTACGCGCCGATCGCGCACCGGCTCGGGATGGGTAAAATGCGCGGCGAACTCGAGGATCTGGCATTTCAAAATCTTCACCCGGAAGAATATTCCAGACTTTCTAAGGAAGTCGAATCGCGCCGCACGGAACTCGAAGACGCGCTTGAGAAAATTACCCGAACGATTCGTGAAAAGCTGGACGAAAACGAAGTTCCGTATGTCGAGATTCAGGGAAGAGTAAAACGGCTTTTCTCGCTCTGGAAAAAACTTAAAAAACGAAAACTGACGATCGAAGAAGTTTACGATTTGATCGCCGCGCGCATCATCACGGCTAATCAGAAAAAAAACTGTTATCTCGCGCTGAGCGTCATACACGACATCTGGACGCCCGTTCCCGAACGGTTCAAGGATTGGATCGCCATTCCGCGCGAAAACCTCTATCAATCGCTTCATACGTCCGTGATCGGCGACGGCGGACAGGCTTTCGAAGTTCAGATCCGCACTGAAGAAATGCACCAGATCGCCGAAGAAGGCGTCGCGGCGCATTGGAAATACAAGGAAAACAAGCTGGCTGACGGCGACGGCGAAGAAAATCTCGACGAACTCCGCAAAACGGTCGAAAAACTTCTGCTTCCGTTGGTCGAAACGACCGAAACGAACGACGATTCCGAGGATTTTATCGAATCCTTAAAACTCGATCTATATCCGAAAGATGTTTACACATTTACACCGCGAGGCGAGGTAAAACAGCTTCCGAAAGGCGCGACACCGATTGATTTTGCCTACGCGATTCACTCGGAAGTCGGCGACACCTGCACGGGCGCGAAAATCAACGGGCGGATCGTGCCATTAAAGACCGAACTGCAAAACGGCGATATTGTCGAGATTATGACGACGGCAAATTCGCATCCGTCGAGAGACTGGCTGAACTATGTCGTAACTGCCCGTGCCAGAAACCGCATTCGCCATTGGATCGCCGAACAGCAACGCGCCGATTCGATCGAGATCGGTCGCCGTCTGCTCGAAAAAGAAGCCGATAAATTCAGGGTTGCGCCGAAAAAACTTACTAAAAATGAAGATGAATTAAAACGCATCGCCAACGAATACGGTCTGAGCCGCGCCGACGATCTGATGGCTTCGATCGGTTACGGGAAAACTCTGCCGCGCAACGTTCTGGCAAAACATCTCGGCGCGGAAAAATTCGACGCGCTCGACCCGGAAAAACGCAAAGAAACCGCGCTTGAAAGCGGAATGAAGGCGGTTAAGAAATTTATCGGCTTGAGCGAGGACGCGATCGTCGTCAAAGGCGTGGACAATCTTCTGACGACGCGGGCGAGATGTTGTAATCCGTTACGCGGCGAGGAAATCATCGGATATATTTCGCTCGGCAAAGGAATCGTCGTTCACAACAAACGCTGTAAAAACGTCAAACAATTGATGATTAATAAAGACCGCATCGTCGAGGTTGAATGGGCGCGGAACGATTCGAAAGAAATCCAATCGGTCAGTTTGCTCGTGACGACGGAAAACCGGACGGGCATGCTCGCGGGAATTACGAATGCCATCGCCGATATAAAAACAGGAATCAGAAACGCGACGGCGCAGGTTTCCGGTAACGACAAAGGTTTGATCGAAGTGACCGTTGAGGTTTACGATAAAAAGCATCTTGATAAAGTGATCGGTTCAATCGAACAAGTTTCGGGCGTGATCAGCGTCGAAAGAGTCAATTCGTAAAAACCTAAGACAATTCCAGCGCATTTTTGATCCTCTGCTTTTCTTTTCAATTTTAATCTGTTAAAATTCGCCTTTTGCTTGAGAAATCAAGAAGGTAAAGGGCTAAATTTATTGTGAAAGAAATAATTGCGACAGAAAACGCGCCCGGCGCGATCGGACCTTATTCGCAAGCCGTGAAAGCGGGCAGTATGGTTTTTTGTTCGGGACAAATCCCGATTGACGTTTCGACCGGAGAATTCGTCTCCGACGATGTTGCCGAACAGACCAGACAGGTTTTAAAGAATCTGAGCGCGGTTTTGGAAGCCGCCGGAACAGGTTTGAACAATGTCGTCAAGACAACCGTATTTCTTGCGGATATGAACGATTTTGCGGCGATGAATGATGTTTACGCCGAATTTTTCAGCGAGAATAAACCGGCGCGAGCGACCGTTCAGGCGGCACGTCTGCCGAAAGACGCGAGAGTCGAGATCGAATGCATAGCTTTGGTTTAAGGTTTACGGAAGTTACAACGAGTAACTTTAAACCAAAAGAAAAACCAAACGCCCTTTAAATAAAAAGAGCGTTTGGCAACCAAAGTTAAAAGTTAAATCTCAAACCTAAACCGCTTTGACAATTTTGCCCGATTTTATACAGCGGGTGCAGACTTTCATCCGACCGTTGCCGCCTTTCGGCAGTTGAACGCGGATACGCTGCAGATTGGGATTGAACCGCCGACGGGTTTTGTTGTTAGCGTGCGAAACATTGTTTCCAAATTGCGGTCCTTTGCCGCATACGTCGCATCGTTTTGCCATAATTAAAATGCCTCCAAAAGTATTATAACGAGGTTATAAAAATATCGAGTTTGTCTGCAAACTCAAAAATAAAGTTTATACCAAAAGAATTCAGGTTTAGTCAAGTAGATGATACAAACAGTTTATTTTGAAGGAGTAAAAGCCACAGTGCGAAATTTCAATTTTAGAGTTTTTTCAGTCATTTCCTTAATGATTGTTTCATTAATTATTGCGGGTTGTAATTCGACAACAACCGATCCAAAAGAGCCGGGAAAAGTTGACCCGAATGAAACCGCCGCCAGTGTCAACGGTAAAGCCATTAAACTGGAAGAAGTTGAGCGCGGATTGAAACAGCAGGCGCAAGGTCAGGAGTTAAATCTTTCGGCTCTTGAACTCGCCGCCGCGCGTCTGCAGATTCTCGAAAGTCTGATCCAGCAGGAAGTAATGTTCCAAAAAGCCGAAAAGGAAGGAACGGTTCCGACCGATGACGAAGTAACTGCTGAATTGAACAAATTAAAAACCGGTAGTGGACAGTCTGTCGAACAATTTGGGAAACGTCTGCAGGAAAGCGGAATGACCGAAGAAAATTTAAGAGAAAGTTTGAAAAAGCAATTGGCGATTCAAAAACTTCTCGACAAGGTAACAGGCAAGATCGAACCGCCGAAAGACAGTGAGATAGAGGCGTTTTTTAATAGCAATAAAGAAAATTTCAAGAACAAACGGGGAGCGCAGCTTGCCGCCATCGTCATTGACCCGCAGAAAACGAGCGAGAGCGATACGACGACGACCGAGATCGAAGCCCAGCAAAAAGCCAAGGAAGTCGGCGACAGGGTTTTGCGCGGCGCGGATTTTGCGACCGTCGCGCGTGAAGCGAGCGAAGACCCGCAAACCCGTCTGGCTGGCGGTGACTGGCGTTATTTTACCGAAGAGGAAATGAAGCAGGTCTTCGGTCAACAATTTGCCGATTTCGTGATGACGAAGATGAATAACGGCGATATCGTGCCGCAGGCGATCCCGTTCCAGGGCAAAATTCTCATAATCAAATTGCAGAGAAAACAGGAAACCGACGAGGAAAGAACGCTCGAAACACCGGGAGTTCGGGAAGAAATTACAAAGTATCTGACCGATGCCCGCAAACAGCTTTTGAGCCAATCCTACGCGGCGGTGGCGATGGAAGAAGCCGACATCAAAAACTTCCTCGCGCAAAAGGTCGTTGAAAATCCGAACGAATTGAGCGGCGCGCGTCCGGCTCCGGTCAATACTCCGGCGGTTGCGAATACAAACACGGCTGTGTCGAATGCGAATGCCAGTAACTTAACGACGAACACAAATTCGACGGCAAATGCAAACGCGAACGCGGCTAACAAAGCCAATGCGAACGCCGCAAAGTAAGATAGGCAAAAGAATAGGTCTGAATTTAAAGTAATCGAGACTTTTTGCGGATTTTTGTAAAGAAACTTTTGCTTGATTGAAAATCGAAAACAAAAAAAAAGGCGAATTTAGAAAGTCGAATGCTGAAAACTTTTTAATTTTGCCTTTTTAATTTTTAATTTAAAGAATGCTTTTTCGTCTCTCCGAAATTCAAAAATCCTATGGCGGCGCGGAGATTCTGCGCGGCGTTTCTTTTCAAATAAACCCGTCCGAAAAGGTCGGTCTTGTGGGAAGAAACGGCGCGGGTAAGACAACCGTTTTTAAGATCATCACGGGCGAAGAATCCGCCGACGCGGGCGAAGTCGTAAAAATGAATTCGCTGAAACTCGGACTTCTCGAACAGCACGTTGATTTCACGGAAAACGAAACCGTTCACACCGCCGCGCTTTCTGCCTTCAAGCACCTGCACGACATCGAAGCCGAAATGCGCCGTCTCGAAATCGAGATGGCGGAAAATTTTTCGGAAGAAATTTTAGACAGGTATGCGAAACTGCAAACCGAGTTTGAACTTCAGGACGGCTTTACATATACGGCGCGGGCGGAAGCGATTTTGCTTGGACTCGGTTTTGCGAAAAAAGATTGGCAATTGGAAACAAAAAATCTTTCCGGCGGGCAGAAAAACCGACTTGGGATGGCGAGATTGTTGCTTTCAAATCCAGACATACTTTTGCTCGATGAACCGACCAATCATTTGGACGTAAACGCGGTCGAATGGCTCGAAAACTTTTTGCGCGAATACGGCGGCGCGTATTTGCTTATCAGCCACGACCGATATTTTCTCGATCGAACTTGCCAACGAATTATCGAAATCACGGGCGGAAAAGCGGTTTCATACAATGGAAATTATTCAAGGTTTTTAGTTGAACGGGAATTGCGCCGCGAGCAGCAGCAGAGAGAGTTTGAAAACCAGCAGGCGTTTATCAATAAAACGCAGGAATTTATCCGCAAAAATCTTGCCGGACAAAAAACGAAACAGGCGAAATCGCGCCGCAATCTTCTGGAAAGAATGGAGCGCGTAGAAGCGGTCGAAGCCGACCGTTCGGGCGGAAATTTCAATCTGAAAAAAGTCGAACGCGCCGGAGCGAATGTTCTCACGGTCGAAGATTTAAAGATCGGCTACGGCGAAAAGGTTCTCGCGGAAGATATAAATTTCACGCTTCACCGCGGCGAAACGCTCGGCGTGATCGGAGGGAACGGGACAGGGAAAACTACATTTTTGAAAACGACACTCGGAAAAATTCGTGAACTCGACGGAAAAATAGTCTGGGGAACGAAAACAACGACGGGCTATTATTCGCAGCAGCTTGAGAACTTATATGAGCGAAACACGATCATCGAAGAACTGCGAAGAGTTGCGCCGCTCGCCGAAAACGGCGAATTGCGTTCTTTTCTCGCCAATTTTCTCTTTTTCGGTGAAGACGTGTTCAAAACGGTCGGTGATCTTTCCGGCGGCGAAAAAGGAAGACTCGCTTTGGCGAAACTGATCTACTCAAATGTCAATGTTCTCATTTTGGACGAACCGACCAATCATCTCGACATTCCGTCGCGTGAAGCTCTCGAAAACGCGCTCGAAAAGTTTCCCGGCACGATCATCGCCGTCAGCCATGACCGTTATTTTCTCAATAAAATCGCCACGCAGATTTTATCGTTTGAAGAAAATCAAAGGACGGAAATTTACCATGGAAATTACACGGAATTTCACGATTGGAAAAAGTCCTTTGTCCCTGGTTCTGTGTCCTTAGATTTTTCCGAGAATAAAATTGAAAACTCCGAAAACGATGAACAAAGGACAAAGGACAAAGGACTAAGGACTAATTTGAGCAAAAACGCGCTCAAAAAAATCGAACAGCGAATCGCCGAAATCGAAGAAGAAATTCCGGCGAAGGAAGAACTGCTTGCTCAACTGACTTTACAAATCGGCTCGCCGGAAATCGCTTCAAACGCCGAAAAATTAAAAGAAACGACTGAAAAATTAAATAAGACAGAGCAAAAAATTCAGGATTTGTTTGAAGAATGGGACAAACTTCTTGCGGAAAAATCGGTTTGATGGTACTTATTTTCGCATGAGCAGGTGCGAAAATTATTTGATAGTGGTTCACAATTTATAAAATAAATGACAACTTCGGAATAGATGAAAACTGATAGATTACAGATAAAAGATAAAATCTATCAATTATCATCTAGAATCTTTCATTTATTCCGAATCGTGTTTTTATTATCAAAATTTTCAATCCCAATTATTTTAAATCCTCGCTGATTTCCAATTCGCCGACGCGCATAAAGCGGTGATGAATCGTCATAAAAATTCCGAACAAAAATCCGGCGGCGATCAGAAAAAGCGTTACGGTCAAATAATTTCTAAAATTTCCGAGCCTGATGAATGTCCAAATTCCGCCGACCGCCGCGCCGCCGACTGCGCCGAGAAGCGGGAGCCAGATGAATTCGTATTTAAATAAATTTACTCTTTCGCGGCGTTTGATAAAGAAAATCGCTTTCAGACGGTCGTAATCCCAGCAGACGAGATAAAGCGAGGCGAGAAACATCAGAATTGTTACGAGCCACGTTCCGGCGAAACCGACGGCGTTTGTCAGAATGGCGATGTTTAAAATAATCGGAAAAAACATCAGCGCGCCGAGATGCGACGTGCGCGGAAAGATCAAAAGTATGGCGGCGATGACCTGCGCCCAGCCGATAAATTGATAATAAATTCCCGTATGATAAAGCGCGTTGAAATAATGACCGACGGGATTCGTGTCGGGCAGAATAGTAAAGGGTTTATTTAAAACTTTGGTCAATCCGGGCGGGAAAAATCCGACCGCCAGAAGTCCTCTGGTAAAAATGGTAAAAAGCTGCAAAAGGCGGTTTTTGACCGCCGCGTTATGTAACCTGTCTAATGTTTTTTCAATTTTCATTTGCCGTTTTCCTATAAAATTCTCTACCTATAAACGCATGGAACGGGAAAAAAAGTTTCACCTTTCTTGTGAGTAGGGAGTTTTTTCCGTAAGATTTTCTTATCAAATCTATTTTAAAATGAGGAAAATTTAACGAATGATAATACCTGTTGAATGGACGGACGAAGGCGTAAAAATGCTTGACCAACGCCTTTTGCCGACAGAAGAAAAATGGCTGATGCTCAAAACTTACGGCGAAGTCGCCGACGGCATAAAAGATATGGTCGTGCGCGGCGCGCCGGCGATCGGCGTTTCCGCCGCCTACGGAATCGCGCTCGGCGTGAAGCAGTTTGTCGGCACCAATGTTGACGATCTCGAAGACGAACTCGATTACATCTGCGACGTGATCGGCAGGACGCGCCCGACCGCCGTCAATCTTTTTTGGGCGATTGACCGGATGAAACGCACATTTCAAAAAGCTAAAGCAGAAGGCAAATCAATCAGCGAGATCAAACAGATTTTGATAACTGACGCAAAAGCGATTCACGATGAAGACATTGAATCGCAGCGTCTGATCGCGCAGTTCGGCGGCGAATTGATCGAAGACGATTCGACCGTATTGACGCATTGCAACGCCGGGGCGTTGGCGACGGGCGGCGTTTGGGGAACGGCTCTAGGCGTGATTCGCGGCGCGAAAGATCAGGGGAAAAAAGTCTCCGTCATTGCCGACGAAACCCGACCTTACCTGCAAGGCGCGCGTTTGACGGCTTGGGAACTTTTGAAAGATCAAATTCCGGTAACTTTGATTACCGACAATATGAGCGGTCATCTGATGAAAAAAGGTCGCGTGCAGGCGGTCGTCGTCGGCTCTGATCGAATCGCGGCAAATGGCGATGTGGCGAACAAGATCGGAACTTATATGGTCGCCGTATTAGCGCGTCAGCACGGAATTCCGTTTTATGTCGCCGCGCCGCTTTCGACCGTTGATATGAATTGTCCGACGGGCGACGAGATTCCGATTGAAGAGCGCGACATCCGCGAAATCACGCATGTTAAGGAAATACAGCTCGCGCCCGAAGGAATCGAAGTAAATAATTACGCTTTCGACGTTACGCCGAACGAACTCGTTGACGCGATCATCACGGAAAAAGGCGTGGCGCGAAAACCTTACACGGAAAGTCTGCGTAAAATGTTTGAAGAAAATTAAAGCTTTCCCGGAATCAAATAAAAATTATGAAAAAAATTAATAGAATTTCAGTAGTTCTGCTCGTTTTCTGTATCTTCTTGCAGGTTACTCCGGCATTCGCGCAGACCGCCGAACGCAACGGCGCGATCAACGCGCGGATTCGTAAAGAAGGAATGGAAAATTCGCAGATCATGAAGACTCTGCATTATTTTACGGATGTTTACGGACCGCGTTTGACCGGTTCGCCGAAATTGAAAGCGGCGGGCGAATGGTCGGTCAAACAGATGAAGGATTGGGGATTTGACCGCGCCGAGCTGGAGCCGTGGGATTGGGGACATCCCGGCTGGGAAAACGACCGCGCTTCGGGTTTCATCACGTCGCCCGTCAAAGATTCGCTCGTTTTTGAAGTTCTGGCTTGGACACCGAGTACGAAAGGAACGGTGAAATCACAGCCTGTTCAGTTGGAGATTCCGCGCCCCAAAACTACTGAGGACGGGCGTTGCCGGCGTAATCCGACACAGGAAGAATTGACCGCTTTTTTTGAAACGAACAAAGCGAAGATCAACGGTAAAATGGTGATGATTGGAAACCCTTCGAATCCGCCGGTTGATTTTACGCCGCCCGCCAAGCGGCTCGACAACGAAGCGATCAGCCGCCGTTTCAATCCGCAGCAGTTTCAATTTCCGCAGCAGCAGCCGTGTCCGAAAGTCGAAGTTACGCCGCTCAGCTTTCAGGACTTTTTCCGGCAGTTCGATAAATTTTTACTCGACAATAATGTTTCAGTCCGTATCAACGATGCCGGGCGCGAACACGGGCAGATTCGCGCGTTCGGTAATTCGACATACGATCCGACGAAAGTCGTGCCGACGGTCGTTATGCGAAACGAAGATTACGGGCGCATCTGGCGGCTTTTGGACAACGGCAGCAATGTCGAACTGGAATTCAATATTCAAAACAGCATCTACCCGGAAGGCGCGACCAGCTACAATGTGATCGGCGAGATCGCGGGAAGCGACAAAGCAGACGAGGTGATAATGCTCGGCGGGCATCTCGATTCGTGGCATGCGGCGACCGGCGCGACCGACAACGCGATCGGCTGTGCTGTTATGATGGAAGCCGCGCGAATCCTGAAAGCGATCGGCGTAAAACCGCGCCGGACGATTCGCGTCGCGCTCTGGTCGGGCGAAGAACAGGGGCTTCACGGCTCGCAGGCGTATGTCGAAAAACATTTCGGCACATTTGAAAATCCGAAACCGGCGTATTACAAATTCGGCGGATATTTCAATATTGATTCGGGAACGGGACGCGCCCGCGCGTTTTCGGTGTTCGGTCCGCCCGAAGCCGCCGGAATTTTGAATCAAACCGCGCTGCCGTTTTACGATCTGAACTTTGTCGGCGCGACCAATACGAGAAGCCGGAATCTCGGCGGTTCGGATCACACATCGTTTAACAAAGCTGGACTGCCCGGCATCGGCGTTCTGCAAGACCCGATCGAGTATTTCACGCATACGTGGCACACTAATCTCGACACATACGAACGCATTGTCGAAGACGACGTGAAAGCGTCGGCGGTCGTCATTGCGGCGGCGGTTTATGAACTGGCGATGCGCGACGAACTGCTTCCGCGTTTTGAAAAAGGCAAGATGCCGCCGCCGCCGAAAGACGACAATTAATTTGTTCGGATTTCGACGGATGGTTGACACTTTCGTATTATTCTCGTAAAAACTAAGAAAACCGCCTTTGAATAAGGGCGGTTTTCCTTTGTCTTAACGATTTTTAGATGTTAAGATTACATATTTTTATAAGTTAATATTTTATTAACATCAGTTTGCAAGCGAATTTTGCGCCGGGAAATGAAAGAAAACATCGAATTTTTGCAAGCCTTTATCAAAAATCCGCTCAAAGTCGGCGCGATCACGCCGAGTTCTCCCGAATTGGCGCGCGAGATGCTCAGAGGAATCAAGCCCGACGAAGACAATATCATTCTCGAACTTGGTGTCGGCACGGGCGCGATCACGAAATTTATCGCGGACATCGTGCCGGACGAAAAATCTTATCTTGGGGTTGAAATTGACGGTAAGTTGGTCAATTCGCTAAACGTCAAATTTCCCCGTCTGAAGATCATGCGCGGAAACGCCTGCGAACTTGAAAAACTTCACAAAAGATCGGGACTTGGAAAAGTTTCGTATATAATTTCCTGCTTGCCGTTCGTTTCCATTCCGAACGAGATCGGCGAAAAAATCTTGTCTGAGATCGAAAAATTCATGGATCAGGGCTGTGTGTTCCGCACTTTTCAATACGCGCACGGTTTTTATATGCCGTCGGCGATCAAACTCCGCGAATTTATGCGCCGCCGTTACGGCAAATCCTACAAAAGCCCGCTCATCGTCAAAAACGTCCCGCCCGCATATGTTCTGACCTGGCAGACAACAACCCGATAAAACAGGTAGTTTTCCCGAGAGAAACGGCAATTTTAACGGTAAAATCGTCAAATTCCGTGGGAATCTGTGAAATTCCC
>JBGTSF010000077.1:0-22093 GCA_041940425.1 Pyrinomonadaceae bacterium | reverse complement strand
GAACAATGCCGAAATCGGTCGTTTGATAAAACACGATTTTAGAATTTAAATTCGCTTGCCAGACGGGTTGGGCATTCGAGGAGAGAATTGCAAAACACGAGATACACAAAAGTAAGACGAAAACTTTCATAAGATTATTATGCACAAAAAAACACGAAACCAAACAAAAAATTGCCGTTTCGTGTGATGATTATAGATGGTAAAAAGTTTCTATGAGAAAAATGAAATAAGTTTAAGCCAAATGATTGAAAAAAAATTATCCGGAATTTTTGTTTGTTCATGGCTTTCTATCTTTTCTTCTTCGACAATTTCTCCATCACCATAAACTTTTTTCAAAATTGATTCTTCAAAACGACTAGGAGAACAGTAGTTCACATAATTTACCGAATTTGGAACTTTCTTATATCCAGCATAAATCAAGTGTTTTTCTCCGATTTCAATATTTAATTGGCAACTGTCGTGAGCATTTGCTTCGACTGTAATTTCTTCCGCTTTTTCGCCTTTCCAAAATCGTAAAACTTTAAATTTTATCGGTTTGACTATTTCCGTTCGATAAAAGATCTGACCTGTTTCTTTAACAGTAATGCCTTCTCTATTAGCGCGTCGTTTTTCGCCAATCGAAATCACTTCGCCGTAAAAAATAGTATCAACTTCTTCCATTGCTTTAATTTGCTCTTCTTCCGGCAAATTAACTACACAAGTGCACGCAAAAGCCGCAGAATAAAACCAAACAACAAAAATTACGCAAAACAGAAATTTCATAAAACCTTATTGAATACGATACGCCTCGTTTTTCCAGACAATAATTACCGCGCCTTCCAGACTTTCGGCGATGATGCGGACTTGTTTATCTAATTTGCGGTATTCGCTCGAACCGCGCCGGATCGTTCTGGTCGGCGGCAAGCTCAAATTCGCGCCGCGCGAGCGGTTATAAGCCGAATCAATCCACACGCCGCCGACGCGGTTAAATGTTTTGCCGCCGATCTGTTTTGTCGTTTCTTCGCGTTTTGCCGACCGTTTCGCTTTTGCCATATCCGACGTCTCGGCATCGTCTTTAGCCGGCGGCGGAGGCGGCGCGGGAACTGTCTGAGCCGCCGGACTGACGGGCGTTGCCGCCGTAATTTTCGGTCTGTCTTCGCGCTCAGCCGTTTCGCCCATCACGTCGGCGGATTTCTCTTCGGCGGTTTTTGCCATAGCGCGGTTTTGCGCGATGCTTGCGCCATCCGTCTGAAGATCGTTTTCCTTGCGTCCGGTCGCTGTTTCATTTTTACTGTCGCGCAGTTTTTCGTCTCGGTCGGTTTGCGCGTTTACAGCCGAATTTGATGTTGAAACCGAAGAGTTGGCATTTGCCGCAGTCATCGAATTTGCGGGAACAGCGGATGTGTTTGTCATCGTGTTTGCCATATTCGATTCGCCAGGCGCGGAAAAAGTTTCGTCTTCAACCGCGTTCGGACCGCTTTCGGCTGAACGATTGGCGGCAGATCGAGCCATGTTAAACTCACCCGTTTGATTCAAGTTCTGCAACACCAGAAATCCGAAAATCCCGCCGAAAACCAAAACGAGTGCGCCCATCGTGTAGGCGAGGCTCGGCATCAGAAACATTTTTCGATACCAGGGAATTTTCGTTTCGACAACTTCCGTTTCGACTGCTGAAACGGTGGAAGAAGCGGTTTCGATTTCCGCTTCTGAGTTCAACAAAATCGTGTTTGAAAGAATTGTTCGACAGCGATCACAGTCCGCGAAATGTTTTATGTAAACGCCGCGCGTTTTCTCCGGCAGAGCGTTTTCGGCAAACGCGGCGATCTCATCCGCGTCCAGATGGCTTTGCGCGTTTGTTGATACAATCTCACCGCTTCGCGCCGCCTGCCGCAAAAGAGCATCCATTTCTTTGTCGAAGTTCAATTCCATTAACTTTTTTTTGCCACAGAGTTCACGGAGATTTGGAGAAATCTGTTTCAAATTTTAACGTCGAAAAATATTTCATATCTCGAATAATCAAAAAAAATCTCAAAACCTCAATTTTCTCTGTGGCTTAAAATTTCTTCAAACCGCTTATAGAACGCCCCTTTCGAGAAATTCTTGCACGAGCGTTAAAACCGTCAAGATCGCAAACATCTTTTCCAAATTGATGCCGAGTTTTGATGCCGCTTCGGACAGATTGCGTTTGACTTCTTCTTCCGTCCAGCCGTGCTGTTTCATCAAAATTTTTCCGACCGACTTGCGAATGTCGGTCTGCATTCGCGCTAATTTCCGGCTCGCCGTCGCTTCGTGAAACCCCAAAGCCGCACCGATGTCTTTTAATTTCAGATCGTCGAAATAATAAAGTTTTAAGATCAGTTTGTCTTCCGCTTCGAGTTCGTTAATCGCCTGCTTTAAAGCGAGTGAAACATCTTTCGCCGTCTGCCGCTCGCTGAAAATTTCTTCCGGGTTTTCCGTGTGGGAAACGACCATTTCATTGCCGGTTTTTTCCGAAGAATTTTGCGCGAGATTTTCAAATTCTCTGTCTTCTTCGATCTGCACGAGGCGTTTCATCTTGCGAAAACCGTCAATCGCCAGTTGATTCGTTACGGCGCGAAGCCAGCCCGCCAAGCTTCCGCGACCGGAAAAATAAGCGAGCTTGCTCTTGCCTTCTTTTAAGCCGTAAAGTTCCGCCCAGATCGAACTCGCCAGGTCTTCCGCGTCGTCATTACTGCCGGAAATTCGCCGCGCCGCCGATTTCACCGTTGCGTCGAAATTTTTCACCAAATCTTCCCAAGCCTTTTCGTCACCGCGCTCGCACGCCAGAACGAGACAAAGATCGTCGGCGCGAATCTCGTCAACAAACGCTTTTATTTCCGCATTTCCCGCCGATTCATCCGATTTGAAAACGTATTTTTCGACAGCCTTCAAAACACGCGGCGACAAATCCGCAATCTCCAAACCGCGCGAATTTTCCGCCCGCGAAAGCAGACGCGCAATCGCTTCGTCAATCGTCGCTTTGTATTTTTCGGCTAAACTCATCTTCGGGCAAAAAGTTTGATGCAAATTTTAGCACTAATTTACGAAAAGCGGGAACAAAGTTAGAATTTTGGTGTCCAATCTCAAAAGGTTTATAAAGTGCAATCGTGTGTTATGAAGCTATATCTGCAAATAATTTTCATATTGTTTTTTGTTCAAATAATTTTTCCGCAAACAAATGCGGAAAAATTAAAGCCGTATAATTGTCATACTTGTAAACCAATTTTCTTACCTCAACCGGAATATTCAGAAGCGGCAAAATTTGTCGGAGTTTCGGGAAACGTGGTAGTGCAGGTTTTTATTGATGAAAAAGGAAATGTCGAATCTGCTAAAGCAATTTCGGGACATCTTTTGTTACAAACCGAAGCTGTAAAAGCCGCTTATTTGGCAAAATTTAATCCGCCGCCGCTGTTAGGAAAGCGTTTTATAGCTTATACAACTGTCGAATACAATTTTGTTTCCGACGAATTTGAGCAGGATAATGCAGTTCAAAATATTGTCAATTTCGGAATCCTGAATGAAAAGGCTTTAATTTTACCGATGCCGCGCCTTCCAAGCGTTCAGCCTCGCGGAGATGGCAAAATAGAAGTCGAAGTAAAAATCAATCTGCAAAACGGCGAAGTAGTTTCAGCCGAAGCGTCTGAAGGTCATCCTTTAATTCGCGCCGCCGCCGAACAAGCCGCTTTACAAGCTGAGTTTCCGCCGATTTTGACGGAATTTCCAAATGTTTTCGGTCAGGGATTTTTGATTTACGAGTTTGAAGATTTCAACGGGAAAACCATCGAAAATAAAACGCCGAAGAAATTTTTGATTATTGAAAAGGGCGTGGTTAATGATCGCGCAAAAAGTCTTCCGAAACCTTTTTATCATCCTGATATAAAAGCTACGGGAATTGTAGAAGTAAAAATCTTCGTAGATACTAACGGAAAAGTCCCTTTTGCAAAAGCGGTTTCCGGTCATCCATTGCTGAGACCTTTTGCGGAATCAGCAGCGCGTGAAACGACATTTGCTCCAACAGTAATTACTACAGAACCGCTATATGTAAAAGCGTCTTTGCTTTACAAATTCAATTCCGATCACACGGTCGAAACAAATTTGACTGACAAAGATTTAAAGTAAGTTCAATCAAAGCATTTCTTCATACATCAAGTAATGAGATGCTTCCATTCCGACCTTTTCGTAAACTTTTTGCGCGTGTTTATTGTCGTGTTCGACATAAAGGCGAAAGCCGCAGACGTTTCCGTCCGCCCGCGCTTTTGCTTTGACGAAATCGTAAAGTCGGCTGTAAATTTTTTGTCCGCGTCCTTCGGGCAGAATGTAAACGCTCTGAATCCACCAAAACCAAGCGTCGCGCCAATCACTCCATTCGTAAGTGACCATCAACCCGCCGATGATTTTTCCCTGCGATTCGGCAACGACGTAAAAGCCTTTTTTTTCGTCATCGAAAACCGCTTCGACACCACTTGTCAAAATCTCCGTGTCGAGCCGTTTGCCTTCGGTTTCCATCGCCATCGCTTGGTTAAACTCGACCAATGCGGGCGCGTCTTCGCGCTTGGCGATTCTGATTGTGATTTCGTTATTCATAAATAATTCAAACAGGATGGACAGGATAGACAGGATTTTGGCGGATTTTTACAGAAAAATAATTTTTCTTATCCTGCTGATCCTGTCCATCCTGTTTGAATTTCCTGCCTTGACGAAAATTGTTTTCAAAATTACTCTAAAATGTTTTGTTTTAATGCAAAACGCAAATCTTATGAAACTTCGCATACTTTATCACGGAAACTGTTTCGACGGCGTATCGTCCGCCGCCGTTTTTACAAAATTTTATAAGTCGAAAATGCATCCCGAAGCCGATGTCTTTTACACGCCGACGATGCACCGCGCGGGAAACGCTTTTGACTGTGACCAGTTTGACGGTGATGAAAATGCGATCGTGGATTTTAAATACTGCGCCGACGACCGCCTGACGTGGTGGTTCGATCATCACCAGTCGGCTTTTCTGTCGGAAGAAGACCGCGAGCATTTTTTGGCGGACGATTCGGGCAAAAAATTTCTCGACACCGAGAGTAAATCCTGCGCGGAATTTATCGCGCGGATTGCGAAGGAAAAATTCGGTTTTGAAGACGAATCTCTCGCCGAACTTATCGAATGGGCGCATATCATTGACGGCGCGCTTTATGAATCGCCCGCCCAATGCGTCGAGCTTCGTTCGCCCGCTTTGAAATTGATGCAGGTCATCGAAGGCGAAAAAGATCCAAAATTTGTCGAAAAGATAATCCGCGATCTGACCGACAAATCGCTAAATGAGATAGTCGAAAGTGAAGCTGTTCAGGCGAAATTAAAGCCGATCTTAGAACAGCACTGGCGCACGGTTGATTTGATCAAAGAACGAGCCGTCTATGACCGCGGCGTGGTCAGTTTTGATCTGACGGACAAAAACATCGAGGGCTACAACAAATTTATTCCATATTATTTTTACCCGCAGACGACCTACAATGTCGCGCTCACGCAGAGCGATTTCCGCACGAAAATCTCGGTCGGCTCGAACCCCTGGTCGCCGCGCCCGCGCCTGCACAATATCGCGGAAATCTGCGAACGTTACGGCGGCGGCGGACACGCCGTCGTCGGCGCGGTGTCGCTCAAACCCGACGAACTCGAAAAGGGAAAACGATTTATGCGCGAAATCATCGAACAGCTTAGATTTGACGACTAAATCTATATAATCGTGAATTTAACGAAAAGATAAACCTGCAAAATAACCTTGTTTTTTCAATAAAAAAAGGTTATTATGAGGTGCATTCCGAAATTTAGCAGTTTGAAGTTTTGCACGGGCTGGAACTTTTTCTTGAAGTATTGGAAAAACACAGGCAATTAAGAACTTTGGAAGGGTTTTTAATTTAAGTCAGATACTGGAGGTTAGTCTATGAAAGATTCGCTTTTTGCGATTTTGGCTCTGATTTCCGCCATCGTAGCAGGTTACTTTTTTTACTCGTTTCAGACAGCGGGAGAAGACGGTTCGTCTATGCCGTTGATTCTCGCAGTAATATTTGCTTTGCTGGCGGTCGGATTCGGTGCGTATTATATGTTTAACCGGGTAAATCGGCACGAGGAAATTCACGTTACCGAATAACGAAAATGTTGTATGAGCGAGAGGTTAAGTATTAAGTCTTTTGTTAAAACCTGTCGTTCGGTAATTATTTATTAAACTTGTTGTCGAACATCAAATCCCCTGAAAGGTTGAATTGTGTCTAAATTCAACCTTTTCTTTTTGCCCGGATTATTCGCGAAATTTTTCCAAAATGAACTCAAGCTTTTAACAAAAAATGCGTTTGAGATGTAGTGTATAATTAAAATCGCTCAAAAATAATTCCGTCTATGACCTACGAAATTGCACTGGTTTTTGCCGTCGCGCTCGGCGCGGTGGTTTTATTTGCCACCGAAAAACTTTCGGTTGACGTGATCGCTTTGCTGATCATGGGAACTTTGCTCGTTACCGGCATCATCACGGCGGAAGAAGGAATTGCCGGTTTCAGCAACAAGGCGACCGTGACGGTGGCGGCGATGTTTGTCCTTAGCGCGGGGCTTTTTAAAACCGGTGCGGTCAGTTATCTCGGAAAAATAACGGCGGATATTTTTAAGCGGAGTTACTGGCTCGGACTCGTTACGGTGATGTTCGCGGTCGGATTTTTCTCGGCGTTTATCAACAACACGCCGGTTGTCGCCGTTTTTATACCGATCCTGCTCGGCGTGGCGAAAGAGATAAAGGCGAGCGCGTCGAAACTTTTGATGCCGATGTCGTTCGCTTCGATGTTCGGCGGCGTTTGCACTCTGATCGGGACTTCGACGAATATTCTGGTCAGCTCGATCGCCGAAGAAAGAGGTCAGCCCGCGTTTTCGATGTTCGAGATCGCGCCGCTCGGTCTGGTGATGTTCGCCGTCGGTTCCGTTTATATGCTTTCCATTGGAATTCGCCTGATTCCCGACCGCCGCTCCGAAGGCGATCTGATCGAATCGTTTAATCTTCAGGAATACATCACGGAAGTCGTCCTTCTGGAAAATTCTTCGTCCGTCGGCTACGCGATCAAGGATTCGCCTCTGGTAAAAGAAATTGATGTGGCGATCATCGAAATCCAGCGCGGCGACGAGATGATCTCCGTGCCGCCGCCCGATTTCGTCTTGAAGGTCGGCGACGTTCTGCGCATCCGCTGTGATCTGGAAAAATTCAACAAAATAAAAGCGCGCGAAGGCGTTTTGTTCAAACCGCAATTCAAATGGCGCGACGAAGATGTCGAAACGCCGGACACGAAACTCGTCGAAGCGGTTGTCGCTCTTAACTCGGATTTTATCGGAAAATCACTCGAAGACTTACAGTTCCGCGAAACTTTCGGCGCGACCGTTCTGGCTCTCCGGCATCGCGGAAAACTGATGCGCGAAAAGATCGCCGACACGAAACTCAACGCCGGCGACGCGCTTCTTTTGGAAGTCAAAACCGACCGCTACAATCAGCTTCGTCAAAATCCTTCGTTCGTCATCATCTCGGAAATCGAACAGGAAAAATTTCGCCGCAACAAACTGATTCCCGCGCTCATTATTGTCGCCGGAGTAATCATAACCGCATCGGTCGGCATCGCGCCGATCGTCGTCAGCGCGGTTGTCGGCGCGATCCTGCTGGTTTTGGTCGGCTGTATCAAGATGGAAGAAGCGTATCAGGCAATCGAATGGCGCATCATTTTTCTGCTTGCCGGAGTTTTGTCGCTCGAAGCCGCAATGGAACACAGCGGCGCGGCTCCTTTGATCTCGACGACGATCATTGATGTCGTTTACGAATGGGGCGGTCTGATCGCGCTGCTTTCGGCGTTTTATTTGATGACGTTTATTTTCACGGAAATGATGTCGAACACGGCGACCGCCGCTCTGCTCGCGCCGGTTGCGATTGCGACGGCGAACGCTTTGCAGGTCAGTCCGCGCCCGTTTCTCGTCGCCGTGATGTTTGCGGCTTCGGCAAGTTTTATGACTCCGGTCGGTTATCAAACAAATACGCTCATCTACGGTCCGGGGCAATACCGCTTCGCCGATTTTCTAAAAGTCGGAACGCCGCTCAATATTTTATTCTGGATCATCGCCACGATATTTATTCCGATCTTTTGGGGATTTAAATAAATTAAAACCTCTTGAAGTGAAATCTCATCGAATATGCGTTATAATGTTGACAAAAATGTAAAGATTTATAAACTTTATATTTTCGATTTATAAAAGAGAGTTTTATTAAGATGCCGAAAATTGCAGATATACAGGAAACACCGAATCCGAACGCCGTAAAATTTATTTTGAAAGAACCCGTTTCTTACGGCACGTCGCATTCGTTTAAAACTATTGAAGACGCGGAAAATGACAAGCTCGCCAAATCTTTATACGAGGTCGGCGATGTCGTGTCCGTGTTTTATATGGACAAGATGATCACGGTCGAAAAAACGGACGAAGCCGAATGGGACGAGATTCTGCCGCTTCTGGCAGTGCCGATCCGCGCGGCTGAATCGGTCAGACCGTCGAACGGCAACGGCGCGGCTCAGACGGTCGGCGGAGCGATTGCCGCCGCCGCGAGCGATGATCCGAAAATCGGTGAAATAAATGCTTTGCTCGATGAACGAATTCGTCCATACCTGGCGAGCGACGGCGGCTGGCTGGAGATCGTCGGTCTGGAAAACAGCACTCTAAAAATCCGTTACGAAGGCGCGTGCGGCAGTTGTCCGTCGAGCCTGACGGGAACTCTGATGGCGATCGAAAACATGATCAAGGACGAGATTGACCCGGAAATCGAAGTCGTCGCCGTTTAAACAAATTTAGTATTTATTTCACTTTATAAACTTTTTCTTGACAGATTGTTGAGACTTCCGACATAATTGAGAACGGCATTTAAGATCAAATGCCGCCCGCGTCTATTTAACTTACGTTAAAATCTCGCAGATAACCATTCGGTCATTTGATCCCCAATAAAAATGCGTTTTCAAAATAACGGAGGAGAAAAATTGTGAATAGCGAAGAACTCGAACAGAGTTTAAAAACTGAATTCGAGAATCATCTCAAAAACGTGATTGCCGGAATGCGGCAGGAATTAGAAGGCTTTCAGCAAAGGTTTGAAACCGAGATCGAAAACCACAAGTCGCGTCTCGGCGAAGTTTTGCAGGATTTGTCGGCGCGTTTCGACGGCGAAAATCAGCTTGACGAAGGTTTCAGAGAATCGGTTGTCGAGCACCTGCGGCTGGCGCGTGACGAAGGCGCGCGCATTACGGCGGAAGCGATTACGGAAGCCGAACAGATGGAAAAACAGTCCTCTCCTGCCGTTAGTTTTAACGAACTGCGCGATGCCGTCAGCGAGATCACCAATCAAAATTCGCAAGCCGAAATCTTAAAATCGCTGGTCAATCATGCCGCTCAATACGTACCGCGAGGCGCGTTTTTCATAGTCAAAAACGAACATTTCGTCGGCTGGCGCGTTTTCGGCAAGGAAGCCGAACAGATGGACGATACGGCGGTGCGCGAAGTTTTCTTTCCGGTTTCCGCCTCGACCGTTCTGGGCGAATCCGTCCGGTCGCTGGCGACCGTCGAAAGTTCTTACGGGACGTATGACGACGATGCCGCCTATCTCGAAAAACTAGAATTCGGACAGCCCGACCGGATGTATGCTCTGCCGCTCATCGCGCGCGGTCGCGGCGTTGCCGTTCTCTATGCCGATTACGGTCACGAAGGCACGAGCATCAATATCGAAGCTCTCGAAACGATGATGCGCGTCGCCGGTTTGACGGTTGAACTTCTGGCGGCTTCACGCGGCGCGAAAATGCGTTCCGAAGAATCCGGTCAAATGCGGGAATCTGCGCCGCAGGAAGAAACTTCTTCAATAGAAGAAGCCGGACAGCCGCAGTCTTTTGCAAGCGTTCCGGCGGAAGAATATCAAGCCGAAGAACCGCAAACGGAAGATTATCAATTCGAATATCAAACATCCGAACCGGTCGAATCCTATTACGAAGAACAGGTCGAATCTGCCGAAGATTCCTATGAGATTTCCGTCGAGGAAACGGAAAGTTTTACCGGTTATTCCGACAGCGGTCATGAGTTTCAGGCTGAAGAGCCGGTCGAGCAGGAAGAATACTCCGAAGGCGAACTCCAGCCGGTCAGCGAAGAACCTTCGTGGAGTCAGCCGGTCGGAACAAACGGTTATTCGCGCGATTATTCGATGGAAGAATCGTCCGAGGAAGAAAAGTCGCCGTATGAATCGAGCGTTTCGCAGAGCGATTTTCACATTCCCGCGACGAGCGGATACGATTTTGAAAGTCAATCCGAAGAAACGGCGCAGGTAGAAGATGCGAGCGAAACGGAGACGCCTGCTGTGGAAGATTATTCGCCTCAGGAAAACGCTTCCGATTCCTTTACTTCTTACGAAACGCAGACGGAAACGAAAGAACCCGCTTATGCCGAACCGGTCGAAACGGTCAGCCAGTCAGTTATTTCACAGCCTGTTAAAACCAGATTCAGCGAACGCAACGTTGATTTGCCGATCGAGGTCGAAGAGGACGAACGCCGTCTGCACAACGATGCGCGGCGTTTTGCCCGTCTGCTCGTTTCGGAAATCAAACTCTACAACGAACAGAAGGTCAGCGAAGGACGCACGTCGTATGATCTATACGAACGCCTGCGCGAAGCGATTGACCGTTCGCGCGAGATGTATGACAAGCGCGTTCAGCCGCCGGTTGCCGCGAAATTCGATTATTTTCACTATGAATTGGTAAATTCATTAGCCGAAGGCGACGAAGCCAGACTCGGCGGAAGCTATCCGGGCGCAAGCGTCTGAACGACTTTTCAATTGAAATAAAAAGTGCCAAGCCGGAAAACTTGGCACTTTTTTATTATTATGACAGAAAATAATTTTTTGACTTCAAAGCGAAATTCTGCGATAAATAAACTGATGAAAAACTTAAACATTATAATTAGCATTATTATTTCGGAGGACAACGGCTAAAGCTGTAACGAAAAATACCGCTTGCGCCGGAGTCCTGAGTCGAAAGATTCGGGATTTTTTTTATTTGCGATTTTATATTTGCGATTTGCGATTTTTTTTTTGATAAGTGTTAAAATTTGTCTTTTTAATTTGATATTTATTGATAACTGATAACTGACAACCGATAACTGACTATGAGCGAACCTTTGGAACTGAAAAAAACCGTTAATTTACCGAAAACCGATTTCGCGCAAAAAGCGAATCTCGGACAGAGCGAGCCTTTGCGTCTGAAAAAATGGACTGAGGCGCGGCTTTACGAACAAATACTGGAAGCGCGCAAAACGGCGGAAAAATTTATCCTGCACGATGGTCCGCCGTATGCCAACGCCGACATTCACATCGGCACCGCGCTCAATAAAATCTTAAAGGATTTCGTCGTCAAATCGCGCTCGATGATGGGCTATAATGCGCCGTATGTTCCCGGTTACGATTGTCACGGTCTGCCGATCGAAACGCACGTCGAGCGAAAGCTGGCGGAAAAAGGGAAAGACAAAAAAGATTTGCCGGTAGCGACTTTTCGCAGAATTTGCCGCGAACACGCTTCGACCGCGATGAACAATCAAACGCGCGATTTTCAGCGGCTCGGTATTCTCGGTGAATGGGAAAATCCTTACTTAACGATGTCGCCCGAATACGAATCGGAAACGGCGCGGCTTTTCGGAAAGTTCTTGGAGCGCGGCTATGTTTACAAAGGCTTGCGTCCAGTCTATTGGTGCATTCACGATCAGACGGCTCTTGCCGAGGCGGAAGTCGAATACAAAATTCATACTTCGCCTTCCATCTATGTCAAATTTCCGCTTCTCACTGATCCGGCGGAAATTGATGAAAATTTAAAAGATAAAAAAGTTTCGCTCGTTATCTGGACGACGACTCCGTGGACGATTCCGGCAAACTTGGGCATCGCGGTTCATCCCGATTTCGAATACGTTGCGGTCGAACTGAATGGCGAAGTTTTGATCGTCGCGGCGGAACTCGTCGGCTTTGTCGTCGTCAAATGCTGTCTCGGCACGCCGGACGAAAACGGCGAGCGGCATATTCCGCCCGTTCTCGCGCGATTTAAAGGCTCGCGGCTTGACGGAATGAAGGCGAAACACCCGTGGATCGAACGCGAATCTCTGATAATGAACGGCGAGCATGTCACATTGGGCGGCGAATCGGACGCGGAAACCGAATTGGATGTTTCCGAATCGCGTGGCAAATCGGAAACGGGCAAAGCCGGAACCGGACTTGTCCACACCGCGCCCGGACACGGACACGATGATTTCGTGATCGGCAAACAATACGGTTTGGAAATCTATTGTCCGGTGGACAGCGCAGGAAAATTCACAAATGATGTCGAGCATTTTGCGGGCGAAAATATTTTTAAAGCGAATCCGCGCATCGTCGAATTGATGCAGGAAAACGGTTCTCTGCTTTTTTCGGAAAACTACGAGCATCGTTATCCGCATTGCTGGCGATGCAAAAATCCGGTGGTTTTTCGCGCCACACCGCAGTGGTTTATTTCGATGGACAATCTGGAAGAAAATTCTCTGCGAAATCAGGCTCTGCGCGAAGTGGAAGAAGTAAAATGGCATCCCGAGTGGGGCGAAGGTCGGATGGCGAATATGATTAAAGGGCGACCCGACTGGTGCGTTTCGCGCCAGCGAAGTTGGGGCGTGCCGATTCCGGTTTTTTATTGTCAAAAATGCGACACGCCGGTCGCCGACAAAAAGATCATTGATTACGTCGCCGACATTTTTGCCGAAGAAACCGCCGACGCTTGGTATGCGAGAAGCGAAAAGGAACTTCTGCCCGAAGGTTTTACTTGTCCGAATTGCGAAACATCGGATTTTCGCAAGGAAACAGACATTCTCGATGTCTGGTTCGATTCCGGTTCATCGTGCGTTGCGGTTTTGGAAACGCGCGGCGACACATTGAGATTTCCGGCGGACGTTTATCTCGAAGGCGCCGACCAGTATCGCGGCTGGTTTAATTCCAGCCTGATGTGCGGCATCGCGGCGCACGACGACGCGCCTTATCGTCAAGTCATCACGCACGGCTGGGTGGTGGACGGCGAAGGCAAAAAGCAGTCGAAATCTTTGGGAAATGTAACCGCGCCGCAGGAGATCATCAATAAATCCGGCGCGGATGTTCTCAGACTTTGGGCGGCGGCGGTTGATTACACGGAGGACGTGCGCTGTTCGGATGAAATTCTTTCGCGCCTTGTTGATGCGTATCGAAAATTCAGAAACACGCTTCGCTATGCGCTCGGAAATTTGGACGGATTTAATCCCGAAACCGATACTGTTTCTTTGACTGAAATGTTCGAGATTGACCGATGGGCTTTGGCGAGTCTGGACGAAGCGGCGAAAAAAGTTTTGGCGGCATATGAAAGATACGATTTTCAGACGGCGTATCAGACGCTTTACAATCTCGTAACCGTTACGCTTTCGGCGCGGTATTTCGACATCATCAAAGACCGCCTGTATATCTACGCGCCTAATTCGCTTGAACGCCGTTCGGCGCAGACCGCGCTTTACGAGATTGCGGATAAACTCTGCCGTTTGCTCGCGCCGATTCTCGCGTTCACGGCGGACGAAGCGTTTGAGAATTTGCCGAATCAAAAACTCGAATCGGTTCATCTGGCGGAATTTCCGAAAACGTCGGGCGAGCGCGACGAAAAACTTCTTTCAAATTGGGAACGTCTGTTTGCCATCCGCGACGACGTTTTGAAAAAACTCGAAGACGCGCGAAACGCCAAAGAGATCGGTTCGAGCTTGGCGGCAAAAGTCGTTCTGACGGTTGATAAGGAAACGATGAATTTCCTCCTGCCGTATTACGAAAATCTGCGCTACATCTTTATCGTGTCGCAGGTCGAAGTTCACGAAGGCGATGCTTTTTCGGTCGAAATCCAAAAAGCGCACGGCGAAAAATGCGAACGGTGCTGGAATTATTCCGCACGGGTCGGCGAATCGGAAAAATACCCGACCGTCTGCGAACGCTGCGTCGCCGCGCTTTCGGAGATCGAAAAATCGGCGGCGGCATAGAGAAAATACCAAATTTAGACGGACAGGATTTTCTATCCTGTAAATCCTGTCCGTCCTGTTATAATTACTTGTGAAAAAAAAAGACATTTTCTGGAAATTGGGCTATCTGGTCGCGGCGGGCGCGGTTTTTTTGATTGATCAGACGACAAAGGCATGGGCGGTCAGCCGTCTGCGGTTCGGCGGCGATATGGAAATTATTCCGGGTTTTTTGAATTTTATATATGCGACGAATACGGGCGTGGCGTTTTCGATGCTCGACGATCACGGCGAGACGGGACGCTGGGGCTTGTCGGTCGTCGCGTTTATCGCGGCAACTCTGGTTTTATATTTTTTCTGGAAAACGCCGCGTTCGGATGATCGGATTCTCGGCGCGCTCGCGCTTCTTTTAGCCGGAATCGTCGGTAATGTCGTTGACCGCGCGCGTCTGGGATTTGTGATTGATTTTATAGATGTCCAGTTCGGCTCGTGGCATTACCCGACGTTTAATGTCGCGGATATGGCGATTGTAACGGGTGCGGGGCTTCTGATTCTGGATATGTTTCTCAACAGGAAAACAGAAGACGGAAAACAGGAAACGGAACAAAAAACGGCTGAAAAGACATAATCAATTTATGAAAGTTTCTTTGCGTGAAATTACGCCGGAAAATTTTGATGAATGCGTAAAATTGAAAGTCGCCGACGATCAAAAAACTTTCGTTGCGTCGAATGTGATGTCAATCGCGCAGTCGAAAATTTATCCGACACATCTGCCGTTTGCCGTCTATGACGGCGATCAGATGGTCGGTTTCGTTTTGTTCGGTTTTGACACCGATGACGAGCGTTATTACTTGGGGCGGTTGATGATTGACGAAAAACATCAGGGCAAAGGCTACGGCAGAGCCGCGACGCTCGCCGTCATCGAAGAATTGAAAAAAAACGAGGACTGCAAAGAAGTTTATCTGAGTTTCGCTCCCGAAAATACTAATGCCGAACGGCTCTATAAAAGCATCGGCTTCGAGCGGACGGGTGAACTTAACGGAAACGAGATCGTGATGTGTTACAAGATAGATAACAACTCAAATCGCAAATCGCAAATCTAAAATCGCAAATCAACTATGTATCCAGAACTTTTCAGAATCGGCGATTTTCCCGTAACGACGTATGGTTTGATGCTTGCGCTTGGCATGGTGCTTGCGCTTTTTGTCGCATCGCGGTTGGCGGCGCGTGACGGTCTGCCGCGTGAGCGAATTTACGATCTCGGACTCTGGACGCTGATTGGCGGTCTGCTCGGCTCGAAAATCCTGATGATGATCGTCGAAGAAAACGTTAATATTTTTTCGCTCGATTTTCTGCGCTCGGGCGGGATTTTTTACGGCGGGCTGCTCGGCGGATTTTTCGCCGTCGTTTTTCTGATTCGCTGGTATAAACTGCCTTTCTGGAAAGTCGCCGACGCATTCGCACCGGCTGTCACGCTCGGTCAGGCGTTCGGTCGGCAGGGCTGTTTTGCGGCGGGCTGCTGCTGGGGAAAAGAGACGCATCTGCCGTGGGGCGTGCATTTTACAGAAAAAGGTCACGAATACACGGGCGTTCCGATCTACGGTCCCGACGGCGGCGCGCTTTATCTGCATCCGACACAGCTTTACGAATCAATCACGATGTTTATCGTGTTCGGGCTTCTGGTTTATCTCCATAAAAAGAAAAAATTCGACGGGCAGGTTCTGATCGCTTACGGCATTATCTACGCGATCTTTCGTTTCCTGGTCGAATTCGTCCGCGACGATCCGCGCGGAAATCTTTTCGGCTTAAACGACGCTCTCGGAATCTCGACTTCGCAGATCATCAGCCTGCTGGTCGCCGCCGCGTCGGTCGCGTTTATGGTCTGGCGTTTGCGAAAAAAGAAAGAAGTTGTTTCAGAGAAAATATGACGAATTCAGGAAAACGCACAAATAAATGCGAATTGATTACACGGGAAATGTCTTGGCAGGAAATCCTTATTGAGGCAAGAAAGATAGAGGATGATTTTGAAGCGCAAAGAAGTTTATCAATTGAAGAAAGAATATTGATTGGCGGAGCTTTATTTGCGGAAAACAGACAGAAAATAATTGACTCACTTCCGAAAAATCTCTCTGAAAAAGAATTTAAAAAACAACTTTATTTCCAAACCTACGGAGAACATCTGCCCGAAGATTTTTTTGACAAGAAATGAATTACGAAGAAAATTCAACCTTCAACCTTCAACCTTCATCCGAAGACGTTGGAAAACGTCTCGACGCATTCTTAGCCGAAAAAATAGAAAACTGGTCGCGCTCGCGTTTGAAAAAACTGATTGACGACGGCGATGTGCTGGTCAATGAAAAAACGTCGAAAGCCTCTTACAAATTAAGCGAAAATGATTCTGTTGAGGTCGAACTCGTCGAAGCCGAAGCCGAAAATTTCGAGCCGGAAGATATTCCTTTAGACATTGTTTACGAAGACGAATTTCTCGCCGTCATCAACAAACCCGCCGGAATGGTCGTGCATCCGGGTGCGGGTATTTCGAGCGGAACATTGGCAAATGCGCTCGCGCATAAATTCAAAATTCAAAATTCAAAATTCAAAATTGAAGGCGACAGAAACACTCAGATTGATGAATTAAAATCGAAAGTCGGCATCGTTCACCGGCTCGATAAAGATACTTCCGGTTTGATCGTCGCGGCGAAGACGCGCGAGGCGCACGAAAATCTGCTCGAACAATTTCAAAACCGCGAAGTGTATAAATCTTACATCGCGCTCGTTCACGGCGAGATGGACGAAGACCGCGGAGAGATTGACGCGCCGATTGCCAGAGAAAAACACAACCGCACGAAAATGGGCGTTCGCGCTCACGGTCGAAACGCGCTTTCGCTTTGGAAAGTAAAAAAAAGATTTGAGAAATTTACGCTGATTGATGTCGAAATCAAAACCGGCAGGACGCATCAGATCCGCGTCCACTGCGCCCATATCAACCATCCGGTCGTCGGCGACGAAACCTACAATGCGGGACGCGACAAATCAGTCGCCGATGTTGAAATTCGTCAGGCGATCCAAAAACTGAACCGCTTTTTTCTGCACGCGCACAAACTTTACTTCACTCACCCGCAGACGAAAGAATATCTGAAATTTACCGCGCCTTTGCCGGACGAATTGACGGAATTTTTATATCTTCTGGACTAAAAAATAAAACAGGCGGAAACGCGACCGCGAGGGAGCGTGCGAACGGCGATTTGCCAAGCTCGTTTGCACTCGCGTTTCTGCCTGTAATCTCTATTTATTTTGCAGAACAAAATTCACTTTCCGCTTGCAGACATTCAAAATTGGTAACAAAATACTCTTCAGCCGGAAGCGGTTTGTTCGAATCTTGCCGGGTTACATAGAGCAGAAAGGCATCGGGCGCGATGGCGCTTTTATGCAGGTTGTCTATGATTTTGGCGATCTTAAAAGGCGGATGGCTTTTATTATTTGCGCCGCGAATCGTCTGTCTGACAAATTCGCGCCGCGTCAGATCGTTTAATTCCTTGACCTCGCGGATGATCGGCGTGCCGTCCAGCGACAGACCGTTTTTCTCGGCTAACGCTTTAGCAACTTCCTGTCCTTCTTTGGTATGAATGCGGTCGGTGAATTCGACCGTAACGATCACGCCCAAGCCGAGAACGTTTTTCTCAAAATAGCCTTCGTCGTTTTCGATGATGACCGCCTGACGGTTGCTGTCCTTAACCGTTTCGCTCGGAAAAACGTAGATCGGATAGCGGTTGGCTATTTCCAGAGGGTTTGTGCCGTTCGGGGTTTCAGAAAAAGCATCTTCATAAAGATCGCCGTAGTGATTCCAGTAGAGAATATTCCCGTCGCGGTCATAAGCCGGAAATGTTCCGATTATTCGGACGTTGCGATAGCGCGGATCGTTCGTGAAATCGAAAACCGAAAGTTTGTCCGCGCCGTTAACGCGGTTGATGATGGATGTCGGGGAAACGCCGTTTTCTTTATAAAACTCATCACTAAAATCGAACGGTCGGTTGTCCTCGGTAAATCCCTTTTCGCTGAAATTATTATTCGGAGCGGCGGATAAAGCAGCGGCAAAACTTGTTAGAATAATTGCGCCGGTAACTAACATGTGCGACAAAACAGTAAAATATTTGTTCATTGATTTTTCCCTTCCTTTTCATTAAATTTGTTCCTCCTCTCTCATATACACGGTGGTAGAATCGAATAAAAAAAGACAAAAAGAATTTTTCGGGGCGCGAAAAAAATTGCATTGCGAAATTATTTTTGTTATCAATTGACGCAACTTTTATGAAAAAATTATTCACGATAATTTTGCCGTTTTTGATTTGTCTGACCGTTTCCGCGCAGGTGAAAGATTACACGCGCTATGTCAATCCGTTTATCGGAACGGGCGGGCACGGACATACGTTTCCCGGCGCGACCGTGCCGTTCGGAATGGTTCAGCTTTCGCCCGACACGCGAGTTGACAACTGGGACGGAAGCTCGGGCTATCATTATTCGGATTCGATAATTTACGGTTTTTCGCACACACATTTGAGCGGCACAGGCATTCCCGATTACTGCGACATTTTGTTTATGCCGTATGTTTCGGAAAATGATTTTATCGAAGCCATCGAACCTGATATTGGAGAAAAATCTTTTGACGAGAACATAAACGGCAGGAAAACAATAAAAGGTTATGCGTCAAAATTTTCTCATTCGAACGAAACCGCGACGACCGGATATTATTCTGTAAAGCTCGATGATGAAAATATTTTTGTGGAATTAACGGCTACAAAACGAGTCGGTTTTCATCGTTATACTTTTCCGGAAAAAACAGAAAATGCCAGAGTCGCGCTTGATCTAAAATGGCGCGACAAAGTTTTGGATTCGGAATTAAAAATCGTTAGCAACAAACATATCGAAGGTTTTCGCCGTTCGAGCAGTTGGGCAAAAGATCAAGTAGTTTACTTTGTAGCCGAATTTTCCAAACCATTTAAAAATGAGCCATATTACGCGCCAATTTATGTTGACAGCGAAGGAAGATCGGCTTCTTTTTCAAGTCATCGCGGTGAATATGTTAAAAGCGTTTTTAAATTTGATGTTGAAAAAGGCGAACAAATTCTGTTAAAAGTGGGCATCTCGCCCGTTTCAATCGAAGGCGCGAGGAAAAATCTCGAAGCTGAAATTCCGCATTGGAATTTTGAAAAAGTCCGCGCCGACGCTAAAGCCGAATGGAACAAAGAACTCTCGAAAATCGAAGTTTCCGGCGGTACGGAAGATCAGATGACGAATTTTTACACCGCGCTTTATCACACGCTTGTAGCGCCGAATATCTTCAATGACGTTGACGGCAATTATCTCGGACTCGACAAAAAAATTCACAACATCAACGAATCACCCAAAGACCAAAAACCAAAAACCAAAGACCAAAATCAAAAGTCGGAAAATTACACAGTGTTTTCCTTATGGGACACCTTCCGCGCCGCGCATCCGCTTTACACGATTATTGACGAACGGCGGACGGTTGATTTTATCAATACGTTTATCCGCCAATACGAGCAGGGCGGAAGACTTCCGGTTTGGGAACTCGCCGCGAACGAAACCGACACGATGATCGGTTATCACGCGGTTTCGGTCATCGCCGACGCGATGGCGAAAGGCATCAAAGGTTTCGATTACGAAAAAGCGTTCGAGGCGGCGAAACATTCGGCGGAACTCGATCATTTTGGTTTAGAAGCCTACAAACGGCGCGGCTATATTTCGATGGAAGACGAGCAGGAATCGGTTTCCAAAACGCTCGAATACGCCTACAACGATTATTGCATTGCACAAATGGCAACGATTTTAATGAATCAAAAAATGATTCTATTTAATAAGGAAAAATTGCAAACGACCGAACGGGACAAACACCTCAATGAATTGGCAAAACTGGACGAAGAGCGATGGAAATACAGTCAACGCGCAAGATATTTTGAGAATCTTTTTGACCCCGAAACAGGCTTTATGCGCCCGAAAAAAAACGGTGGTTTCGTCAAACCTTTTGCTCCGAATGAAGTTACGTTTCATTTTACGGAAGGAAATTCGTGGCAGTATTCGTTTTTCGTGCCGCAAGACATAGATCGTCTAATGGAACTTCACGGCTATTTTGACGGATTTGCCAAAAAACTCGACGAACTTTTTACCACCGACTCAAAACTGGCAGGGCGCGAACAACCCGATATTACCGGGCTGATCGGGCAATACGCACACGGCAACGAGCCTTCGCATCATATTGCTTATCTTTACAATTACGCTCGTCAGGCTTGGAAAACTCAAATGTATGTTCGCAAGATCATGGACGAATTTTATAAACCTACTCCTGATGGTTTAATCGGCAATGAAGACTGCGGACAAATGTCTGCTTGGTATGTTTTAAGCGCATCGGGTTTTTACCCGGTTACGCCCGGCGACCCGTCTTATGACATCGGGACACCGCTCTTTAAAGAAATAAGATACAATCTCGAAAACGGCAAAACATTTACGATTAAAGCACCGAATGTTTCGGAAGAAAATATCTACATCAAATCAATCAAGCTAAACGGGAAAATACATCGAACACCGCTTTTATGGCACGCAGAAATTATGAAAGGCGGCGATTTGGAATTTGAGATGTCTCCCGTTCCTGTTAAAGAAGCATTTCTCGGTTTTTCCAAATCCCGCATTGGGGCGAGAGTCCCCGCCGTTCCATTGATCGAAGGAAAAGACAGGGTTTTCGAAAGTCAAAACACTATTATTTTGAAAACAACAACTCCAAAATCAAAAATTTTTTATACTTTGGACGGAAGCGAGCCAAATGAAAAATCTAATCTTTACGAAACACCTTTGACTATTGATAAGACGACTATGGTCAAAGCCGTTTCTGTTTTATCATCGGGCAAGTCGCCCATCGCAGAAGCAAAATTTTACAAAAAACCAAATGATTGGAGCGTAATGCTTTTCTCGAAATATAATCGTCAATACACGGGCGGCGGCGATTCCGGTTTGATTGACGGCATTCGCGGGACGCTCAATTGGGCTTCGGACGAATGGCAGGGTTATCAGGATCAGGATTTTGTCGCCGTGATTGATCTGAAAAGGGAAACGGAAATTAAAAAACTCGGCGGCGGATTTTTGCAGGACGCGCGACCGTGGATTTGGATGCCGACGCGCATCGAGTTTGAAGTTTCAACCGACGGCACGAATTTTCAAAAAGTCGCCGAGATAAAAACCGGCGTTGCGCCCGAAGATATGAAACCGCAGATCAAAGATTATTTCGCGGAAATTACGCCGACCAAAGCGCGTTATGTCCGCGTCAAAGCCTTTAATCTCGGTAAAATTCCGGCGTGGCATCCGGGGGCGGGATTCGACGCTTTTATTTTTGTGGACGAGATTTTTATCGAATAAAATCATTCATACATTGATGCGCCGATCAAAATGTCGGCAAAAACTTTCCAACTCGGATTATCGGCATTAACATCTTGTTTTGTATTATCGTAATAACCTTGAATATCTTCGGCGTATGATGAAATCGCTTCCAAATAATCTGCAAGATTATTGTTTTCCCATTTGTTATTCAGCAAATCGTTTCTCAATAGACCGACAAATTCGATAAATGAATTTCTATCAGTAACTTCAAAATTGTAAATAGTTTTCATATTAAATCGGAGTATAGATTAAATCGAAAATATTCAAAACAGTAAGATTTCATATTTGTCGAAAAGGTTTTTGTCGAATAATTCTGTGTTATAATCGGCAGTGAAAAGGAGTAGTTTTCTATTATGGAAAAAACGAAAAATAATAATAAAAACGGCTCTCCTCTGCCCCGCGCCAAAGATTTTAAAATGCCGAAAAAATTGACGAAAGAGCAGAAAGAATCTTTGGAAGCGTTTCGTGAAGCGATGAAAGCTTTGAAAGAAGAAGAAGAAAAATATGGTAAAAAAGCCTATTTTTGATACCTCAGTTTATTCCGGCTATATTTCGGAAATCGAAAAAATTTACACTTCCGCATTATTTCCGA
>JBGTSF010000076.1:0-22304 GCA_041940425.1 Pyrinomonadaceae bacterium | reverse complement strand
TTCAACGCTGAGCAATTCGTGCCGAACATAGTCGTGCTCGGCATCACGCGAGAGCTCGGGCCGGTGCTTGCTGGCCTTATGCTCGCGGGTCGCGTCAGCGCCGGCATCGCCGCCGAGATCGGCACCATGCGCGTCACCGAGCAGATCGACGCGCTGAAGACGCTCTCGACCAACCCTTACAAGTACCTGGTGGCGCCGCGCCTGATCGCCGGGCTGACGATGCTGCCGATCCTGGTGCTGATCGCCGACATCATCGGCGTGTTCGGCGGCTATCTGGTCAGCATCTACAAGCTGGGCTTCAATCCGGCCGGCTATCTGAAGAACACGATCGACTTCTACTCCTTCCTCGACGTGTTCTCCGGCCTGGTCAAGGCAGCGGTGTTCGGCTTCCTGATCACGTTGATGGGCTGTTATCACGGCTATCATTCGCGCGGCGGCGCGCAGGGCGTCGGTGCGGCGACCACCAACGCCGTCGTCTCGGCCTCGATCCTGATCCTCTGCTTCAACTACATCATCACCGAGCTGTTCTTCGCGGTATGAGAGACACGAACCCCACTCCCAAGATCGCGGTCCGCGGCCTGCGCAAGAGCTTCGGGCCGAAGCTGGTGCTCGACGGCATCGACCTGGAGCTGCGGCGCGGCGAATCCCTGGTCGTGATCGGCGGGTCGGGCACCGGCAAGTCGGTGCTGATCAAGAACATCATCGGGCTGATGGAGCCCGACGCCGGGTCGATCGAGATCGACGGCGAGGAAACTGTCGGCCTCAGCGCCCGCGACCGCGACCGCGTCGTGCGCAAGTTCGGCATGCTGTTCCAGGGCGCCGCCCTGTTCGACAGCCTGAAGGTCTGGGAGAACGTCGCGTTCGGGCTGATCCAGGGCCGCAACGTCAAGCGCGCCCGCGCCAAGGAATCTGACGGCGACTTCCTTGGCGACCGAAGACGATGCGGAAACGCTCGCAATTTCGGTCGGCGAAAGAACGTAAAAATATGCGAAATGAACAAAGACATAAAGAATGATTATAAGGATCGTTCCGCCGATCAGCGCGAGCGGAATATTACGCTGCGGATTTTTTACTTCGCCCGCGACGAGCGTCAGATTATTCCAGCCGTCATAGCCCCACAATGCTCCGAGCATTGCCGCCGAAAATCCGCCGATAAAAGTAAAACCAGCCGCGCCGTATTTGACGGCGTTTTCCACGCCTTCACAAGTTCCGCCGTCGTTCATCGTTCCGAAATGCGCAAAATTTCCGTCCGCCAGCAGAAACGCGCCGATGCCGACGAGCAAAACGAGCGCGATCTTGACGAACGTCAAAACCGTTGCGATATTTCCGCCGGTCGAAACTGACAACAAATTTATGACGGTAATTATGACGATCATCGCCACCGCAACGACCTGCAGTGTCGTCAATTCGTACTCATAGCCGAAAACGCTTGTCTGCAAAATCACCTGTCTCAAAGTGCCGCCTAAAAGATCGTTTGCGAAGATCGCAAAGGCGACGGCGACCGAAGCCTGCGAGCCGGTTTTGGCGATAAAAATCTGCATCCAGCCGTAGAGAAAACTCCAGATACGTCCGTATGCGTCGCGCAGAAAGACGTATTCGCCGCCCGCCTGCGGTTTCATCGCCGAAAGTTCGGCATAGGTCAAAGCTCCGGCGAGCGACAAAATACCGGCGGCAACCCAGACTAAAATCACCGCTTCGGGCGAGCCGACATTACAGGTCATCACCCGCGCTTTGAGAAAAACGCCCGTGCCGATGACGTTTCCGACGATGATCGAGATCGCCGCGAGCAGTCCGAGACCGCGAACCAATTCGTATCTGTTAATAGAATTTTCTGCCATATATTTTTATCGGGGAAAAGAATTGACTTGCGACATATTACTTTAATTTTTGTTCTAATGAAAATAAAAACGTTGGTGTTACAATCAAACAGGTGAAAAAAGTCGAAATTTCAGCGAACGAACTGGTCGAAAAACTGCTCTCTCTGGCGGAAAAATTTCAGGTCAGTATTTTGGACAGTTGCGGTGTCAGTTATCTGGATTCACGCTTTTTGATCGCCGGAATCGAGCCTGTCGAAACATTTCATCTCGCCGACGACAATCCGCTGAAAACGTTGGATTTTCTCGATAGAAAATTTTCGGAAAAAGATTTTTTTTATATTTTTACCATTTCATACGATTTCGGTTTGAAACTCGAAAAAATCAAACCTCGAAAAAAAGAATTTTCGACATTTTCCGAGCCGGATGTCTTTTTGGCGGTTTATGACGCTTTGATAATTCACGATTACATTTCGGAAGAAACTTTTTTGATCGGAAATGCAAGCAAATTTGAAAAGATTTTAGATTTGATGACAGTCAGAACCGGGAGCGGTAGCGACCGGGTAATCAAAGTTGATGAAAATTCATTCGCTTCGTCGAATTTTACAAAAAAAAATTATCTTGAAACCATTGAAAAAATTCAGGAACACATCCGGCGCGGCGACACATATCAGACGAATTTGACACAGCAGTTTCGCGCGAAATTACCGGAAACTTTGACTGCCGAAAAAATCTTTTGGCATTTGCGGAAAAACAATCCCGCGCCGTTTGCCGCCTTTATCAAACGCGAAAACGATGCGGTGGTCAGCATTTCGCCCGAAAGATTTTTTCGAATCGAAAATAATAAAATCGAAACTTCGCCGATCAAAGGAACCCGAAAACGCGGACGAAATCCGGCAGAAGACGAATTTTTTAAAACCGATCTTTTAACGAGCGCGAAAGATTTGGCGGAAAATACGATGATCGTTGACCTTTTGCGAAATGATCTCGGCAGAGTTTGCAAATTCGGAAGCGTGAGGGTTGAAAAACTTTGCGAACCGGAAACGCACCCGACATTTTTTCATCTCGTTTCGACCGTTTCGGGCGAGCTGAAAAAAAACGCGAAATTCTCCGAGATTTTAAAAGCGGTTTTCCCGTGCGGTTCGATCACCGGCGCGCCGAAAATCCGCACGATGAAGATCATTGACGAACTCGAAACCGCCGATCGCGGTCTTTCGATGGGCGCGATTGGATATTCGATTAAAAATTCAAAATTCAAAATTCAAAATTCGTTTGATCTGAATGTAGCGATCCGCACGATGGTTATTAAAAATCAAGAAGCGGTTTTTAATGTCGGCGGCGGCATCGTGATTGACAGCGTTGCGGAAAACGAATACGAGGAAACTCTCGTCAAAGCAAAAGCGATCTTCAAAGCGCTTAACGCCGACGCGAACGATTTGCCAAAATGAATTTCAATAACATAAAATTTTTTTGCTCGTAGGCAAATTAAATCTCGTTATCTCATCAATAATAGAAATGAGCGCGAAAAAAAAGAAAAAAGCAGAGCGTCCGGTTTTCGATTCGATCCGCAAACCGACCGCTCCGCCGGGCAAAAAGCTCGGCAGGGACAAGCCCGACGAAAAAGCGAATCCGTCGCGCCGGAAAACAAAGCATAAGAAAAAAGAAACTGACGAAAATTGAGTTTATGGGTTTATTCGAAAAACTGAAAAATAAAATCATCCGTCCGAGCGTCTGGGCGAGACCGGAAATGGAAGTTACGTTTCGCGCCCAACTAATGCCCGGAAAAAGTCATGAAGAAAGAACTTTCCGCATCAAAAAAGTTCTGCCGAATGGGCGCGTCGTGCTTTACAGTTGGGACGGCGAACACCGCGAAAGCGAGTTCGAGCCGGTCAATTTCAACCGGAAATAAGTTTTACCAGTCGTAAACTTTCCCGACTTCGAGAATATTTAAATTTTCGATATTTAAATTTTCGAGCTGCGCGACGACCTGTTCGCAATACATCGGTTTGATATTGATGACGTAAATCGGGCAATCGTGTTTTAATTTCCCGATCTCGCTTTTTAAAAGCCGGGGCGTGAAATGATGCGAAGCTCTTGCAAGCTCATCGAGTTCGTCGGGAAAAGCGCATTCGACGAGAATAAAATCGAGATTTTCTTCTTCATTAACGCCGTTCCAAAAATCTTCCGGTTCGGCGGTGTCGCCGCTGATTGCGATCTTCGTTTTCCCGTCCAAGATAATAAAACCGACCGCCGGAACTTTGTGGTTTACGTCCAGCGGTTTGATCTCCAGATGCCGGACTCGAAATACTTTACCGGGTTCTATCTTTCGATATTCCAGAACATTTCCGTTCTCGTTTTCCAATTCGCAAAAACTCGGATAGACGTTCCAGTTGAAAACGTCGGTTTCCAAAACCTTTATCACCGGTTCGGTGGCGTGAATTCTGATCGGCTCTTCGAGAGTTGCGAAAAGATCGTCAATAAACAACGGCAAACCGGCTATGTGATCGAGATGGGCGTGCGTCAAAACGATGTCGCGGATCTGTTTTCGCTGAACATCGGTCGCCGCCATCGCCAGACTGCCGGCATCAATCGCCACCAGATCGTCAACCACAAAACAAGCGAGATGCTGACGCCTGGATGCGCGTCCCGATTCATCAAATGTGCTGGGCAGGAGTTGGAATTTCATACAAAAAGTTATCTCGCGCAGGTCTGGGCGCGTCCGCCGTCAATCCCGTAAGTCGCGCCCGTGATCCACGCCGCTTTTTCCGAAGCCAGATAATATATTAGATCGGCAATTTCTTCAGGTTTGCCGACGCGCCCAATCGGATGCGTGGTTTTCGAATGTTCGAGAAAGCTTTCATACGCATCTTCGTCCATTCCGCTTCGCTTATGCAGATTGGAAACGACCACGCCGGGATTGACGGCATTTACCCTGATTCCTTTCGGCGCAAGTTCCAATGCGGCGCACCGCGTCAACTGGTCGAGCGCGGCTTTTGAAACGCAATATGCCAGAACATTCGGAAAAGACCGCGTGCCGGCGACGCTCGAAACATTGACGATATTTCCCGCCGTTTTTTCCAAATGCGGAACGCAGATTTTCATCAAGTAAAAAACCGAACGCAGATTGATATTCATCATTTTATCCCAATCGTCAAGCGTCGTGTTTTCAATCGTGCCGTTTGCGATAATTCCGGCTGAATTGACGAGAACGTCAATCTGACCGAAATTTTCGATGGTTTCGTTGACCAACCTTTCAACCTGACTCGTTTCCCGAATATCCGCAAGATGAATCTTTAAATCGCCACTTGCATCTTTAATTTCCTGTCTGAGCGAACCGAGTTCTTTTTCGTTTCTCCCGACCGCGACCGTCTGAAAACCGCTCTCCGTAAAAACGCGAACGGCGGCGCGACCGATTCCGCTGCTTGCTCCGGTGATGATAGCAACCTTTTTTTCCATTAAATTAACGCGAACCTCAAAAGCAGTTTAGACCAAGCCTCGATTTTAGTCTAGAAAGTAAATTACAAAAAAAAATAAGGACAGTTCGTTTTCTACGAACTGTCCTTATTTAACGAAACGAATTTCAACCAAAAAGTGCTTTCTTACCCGACAGAGTGTATCGGTCGCTTACACTTCGCTGGCTTTCGGCGACGAATTAAACAGATTTTCAAAAGCCTGTTTTGTTTCCAAACGCCGGCGGTGCTGGAAATCGTTCACCCAGTTTGAAACCGTCGAAACGATCTCGCGCGCCGATTCGTGTTTTGATTTTTTCTCAATCTTTACGGATGGTTTGGCTACTTTAACCGCGCCTTTTTTAATCACTTTTACTTTTGTATTTTCTTTCATTATTCCCTCTTTTTCTTTATGAATTCGTGTATTTTATGAATGCACTCTGCGGAAGTTTTTATTCCGTTGTTTTTATAACAAGCAATCTGAATGCCACTTCTCAGACGAGAGTTGTTTTTTCTTTTTGCATATTGCAAAGCGATAAATTATTTTTCGCGCTCTGCTAAAAATAATTTACGACCGTTTCGGGTTTCGAGTTCCGCGAATTTCATTTCCCCTTTGAATTCACAGGCTTTTCCAGAACGCTTCAAATTCGGAAAACTTGCGGATGCGTTGGCATAAACCTTGCCGAAAACAAAGGCGATGAATTTCTTCGACCTCTTCATTATTTATTTTGCCTGCGGCGCGCCGTTCGGCGTTTATTTTTATTTAAACCGCCGGAGCGCGGAAAACCGCATTTTTTTCAAAACAGCCTTGGTCTCGCTTTTTTGGATTCCATTCGCTATTAAATTAACGCGGAAATATATTACGAAAAGGTTTACAAATTCGATTTTGGCGAAAAAAGATTTCGTCCGGGATGAAGAAATTCTAAAGGCGAAAAAGGATTTGGAAAATGTTTTTATAAAAAATAAATTCGACATTTCGATCTTTGAACTGAGGGAGATTTTCGACCGCTACACCGGCTTGACCGAAACCGCGCTGAATCAGGACGATTCGGTAGAAACGGATTCCGAATTTTTCGAAGTCGCCGGAAACAAAAACATACGTCTGGCGTCAAAATGTCATCAAAGACGCAACCGCAAATTGCTTTTTTTTCATCATACCGTTGCCGGACAGGATTTTTTGAAAGTAATTTCAGAGTTTGTTGCGCGTTTTCCGAATGATGAGCGAATCGGAAATGCCGCTCTGAAACTCGTCGGAATTTTAAATGATGAAACGACGGAGAAAAGTCTGAAGCTTATCTTAAAAAATAAAATGCAAAGCCGCGAAGAAATTCACGTCCAAAAACCGGAGAAAGATTTATGGATACACGACCTACAGCAACCGCCAACCGCCGACGCTTTACGAATCTCCGTGAATACGGCAGGTGCGAGAACCAACTCGCTTCTCAAAGACTAAACGCTCTGCTTGAAATAAACGCGAGAACGGCGCGTGAAAAACGGCTCTATAAATCCGATCAGGAAAAGCTCGAATCCGAACTGATGCGCCATCCGCTGAACGCCGACCAAACCTTTTCCTGTTTCGGCTTACTGCTCGGCACATTTCCTCCGGCGGCGATCTTTATCAGATTTTTGACCGACTCGCCGGATTTTCGGATGGAAAATTTCTGGGTTTTGGGCGTTATTTTTATCATCAATCTGATCACGGCGGTCGTCGGTTATTTTTCCGGCAAGCTCGTCGGAAAAATGGTCAGAGAAACCGAAACATATTCGTGGTGGCTGATGCTTCTGACGCTCCCGTTTATCGGAATGTTCTGGGGCGTGATGGCGGGCGGCGCGGGCGGCGTGATCGTTTTTCTGTTCGGCGCGTTGTTCGGCGCGATGTTCGGCGCGCTGGTCGGCGGCGCGGCACTGCCGGTTTTTGCGGTCTTTCACAGGCTTTTGAAAAAAGGCGAGTCAATCGAACGCAAACATTTTATGCCGCTTGCCTTCGGCGTTACGGTTACGATCTGCGCGTTTATTCTCGGCGTTTGATTTTTAATGTTAATAAAAAATTAATTCTCCTGTAACATTGTTGTAACAACCCGTTAATAATCTTGAATGGATTTTTACAATTTTATTAACGACCGGTTACAAATTAATGAACAAAATATTTTTATTGTTTTTTCTTCTGTTATTTTCGATTAACAGTTTTTCGCAAGCGCCGGAACGCGACACGCAGTTCTGGCATGAAACGAGCGTTTCTTTTTCGCCCTGCAAAACCAAAAATTGCGACATAAAATTTCTGGAAAGTTTTTCGGGTTTTGTCAACGGAACTTTTCGTGTCGGCAGAAACGTTTCTCATCCGGTGGATGAGCGCGTCGGCGGCGGAATTGATATGAAATTCAATAAATATTTCACCTTTACGCCGAGCTATCTCTACCGTGCCGGACAGCCTTTTGAAGGACGAAAGGAATACGAACACCGCGTCCGATTCGATGCGACGGTCGAAAACAAATGGGAAAAGTTCTCGCTGAAAAACCGCAACCGTTTGGAATACCGTATTCGGCACAGCCGCAACGATTCCGTCAGATACCGCAACAAAACGACCTTTAAAATTCCGATCAAGAACAAGGAAGGCGATGAGATAGTCTCGCCGTTCGTCGCCGATGAACCGTTTTACGATTTCCGCGAAAAGAAATGGACGCGCAACGAATTTTCCGCCGGTTTCAGCAAGGATTTCAAGGGCAAATTTTTCGGCTCGGAAAATGATAAAAAAATCACGACCGAATTTTTTTATATGCTCCAAAACAATCGCGGCACCTCATTTAAATATGTGCATATCATCGGCGCGTATTTAAAAATTGATCTGAAAAAATAGAATCGGTCGGAGCGCAAGCGCCCCGCGTGCCAAAATTGCGAAAGCTATCCAACAAACGTAATACAAATTCTAGTTGAGTTTTACTTATGCCGTCAGCGTGTTTCATACACTTGCAAGCGGGACGCTTGCGCTCCGACCATTGCTCCGACCATTTGATAAATCCCACGTTTTGTTGAATCATTTTCCTGATGCTCGTCCTGCTTCATTTGTTTGCGCTTTTTATTCTGGTTTTGCTCGGCTTTTACGTCTTTGTGGCAAACCCGCGCAACCGCGCGCATCAGACATTTGCGGGATTTATATTTTTTCTCGCCTTGTGGACGGTCAAGGATTTATTATTTTGGAATTTTGCTGAAGTTCAACTGTTTGCCGATTGGTGGGCGGCTTCGAGTTTTATTATCGCGCTGCTGATGCAGTGCGCGCTCGTTGTTTTCGCGTGGGTTTTTCCCGAAAATCTGCGAACTCCGAAAAAACGCGCCGCCGTGCTTTTCGCGCCGAGCCTGATTTTAATTCCCGCCGCGCTTTTCGGGCTTTTATGGAACGATGTCAGTTTTCAAAACGGGCGTTTTGAAATTTTTCTCGCGCCACTCGCCTACGCATTCGTCGTTTATGTCTATGTCGTCTTCGGTTTCGGCGCGTTCGTTCTTTTAAAAAAATACCGCAAATTTCGCGGCACGCAGAAAGGTCAGCAGGTCGGCGCGATCATCTGGGCGTTGGTCATCACGGGAATTTTAAAAACGCTTGCCAATATTGTTTTCCCGTATTTCGATCAATACTATCTTCTGCCTTACAGCGCGATTTTCGTTTTGCCCGGCGTTTTGATCTACGCTTACGCTATCACTAATTTCAAACTCTTTTCGCTCGAAAACGCTCTCGATCAATTCCGGCTTTTTCCGATCACATACAAGATCGCACTGAGCATTGCGTCCGTTGCAATCATCAGTTTTATCATTTTTCAAATCCCGATCGTTCTCTGGTCGTTTCAAAACGGCGCGGATTTTTACGCGTGGCGAAAATATCTCGTATTCAGCGTGATTTCCGCACTCGTGCCAAACTTAATTTTAGTTTTGCTGATCGTCCGCACAATTTCCCGACCGCTTCAAAAAATAACTTTGGCGGCGGTTCAGGTAACGGAAGGCAGATACGGCACGGAGGTAAACTTAGGAAAAAGCAACGACGAATTAGGACTTCTCGCCGAATCTTTCAACGAGATGAGCCGCAAGATGGCTTCCGACATCGAGCAGTTGCAAAAACTGAACGAGCAGCTTATCCGCACCGAAAAACTGGCGGCGATGGGAACTTTGTCAGCCGGAGTCGCGCACGAAGTAAATAATCCGCTCGCTTCGATCTCGTCTTTGATTCAGATGATGCAGTCGAAATACGAACTCGACGAACGAACAAAGGAAAATCTAAAACTCATTTCGGCGCAGATTCAGCGCATCACGCAGGTTACGCGCGATATGATGGATTTCGCGCGGGCGCGCCCCGCCGCGAAAAGTCTGATAAATGTCAATGAAATTATCGAAACGAGTCTGCGGCTGGCAAGCTTCGACAAATCGTTTCAAAAACTCTCGCTCGAAAAAAATCTCTCTGAAGAAAATTTAATAATGCTCGCCGATTCAGACCAATTACAGCAGGTTTTTCTCAATCTGTTCTTGAACGCCCGCGACGCAATGCCCGAAGGCGGACGGCTTTTTATCGAATCTTCGGCAAACAGCGGCGACATCAAAATCGAGATCAGCGACAGCGGTTTGGGTGTTGACGAGGAAAATTTGAAAAAAATCTTCGACCCGTTTTTTACTACAAAGCCGGCGGGCAAAGGAACGGGCTTAGGTCTCGCGGTCTGCTACGGCATCATCACGGCGCACGGCGGCAGAATCGAGGTGTCAAAAAATCAAAATTCGGGGACGAGTTTTTTGATAACTCTGCCGACATCCGATACGGATTCTTGACAGATTCATTTTTTCGTAGCAAGTTGTTATTACATTTCTTGAAAAAATTCTTGGGGAAAATCAAATGAAAAAAATTCTTGGCAGTATTTTTTTACTAACGCTTTTTGTCTGTCCGTTTTTCGGGCAGGCGAAACCGGTCGCGTTTGTCGGCGCGAGAATAATTCCGATTGTCGGACAGCCGATCGAAGAAGGCGTGTTGATCGTGCAGAACGGCAAAATTCAGGCAATCGGCGACGCGCGCGCCGTCCGGCTTTCGTCCGATGTGCAGATCATTGATGTCAAAGGAAAAGTCATAATGCCCGGACTCGTTGACACGCACAGTCATATCGGCGAAGGTTCGGGCGCGGATTCTTCGAGTCCGATTCAGCCGGATATAAGAATCTTAGACGCGCTCAACCCGCGCGCGTCGAGCCTTCAAAGAGCGCAGTCGGGGGGCATCACGACCGTCAACGTAATGCCCGGTTCGGGTTTTCTCAACAGCGGGCAGACGCTTTACTTAAAACTCCGCGACGATGCGCGGACGATTGACGATCTTTTGATCCTGGACAAAGACGGAAAATATATGGGCGGAATAAAATTCGCCAACGGCACTAATTCGCTTCGTTCGAACGCCGGAAGTTTTCCCGGCACGCGCGCCCGGAGCGCGGCACTCGTCCGCGAACAATTTTTAAAAGCGCAGGATTACCGCGAGAAAGTCCGAAAAGCGGGTAACGACAGATCGAAACTTCCGCCGCGCGATCTGGCGATGGAAGCGCTCGCCGAAGTTCTCGACCGCAAACGCACCGTGCATTTTCACACGCACCGCCACGACGACATTATGACCGTTCTGCGTTTGCAGAAAGAGTTCGGTTTCAAGGTCGTTCTCCAGCACGTTTCCGAAGCGTGGAAAGTTGCCGAGGAAATTGCCAAAGCCGGTGTGCCGTCTTCGATTATTATGATTGATTCGCCCGGCGGAAAATTGGAAACGGTTGACATCAAGTATGAAAACGGTGCCGCGCTCGAAAAGGCGGGCGCGCTGGTCGGCTTTCATACCGACGATTACATTACCGATTCGCGTCATTTTCTGCGTTCGGCAGGTCTCGCGGTTCGCGCCGGAATGTCGCGCGACAAAGCTCTCTACGCGATGACGATGGCGGGCGCGAAAATGCTCGAAATGGATGACCGCATCGGCTCGCTCGAACAGGGCAAGGATGCCGATTTTATAATTTTGTCGGGCGACCCTTTGAGCGTTTACACGAAAGTTCTCGAAACGTGGGTGGAAGGCAAAAAAGTTTTCGACCGCGCGAATGAGAAAGATTATCTAATTGCCGTCGGCGGCTACGGCGCGACCGATGAACGCCTGACGCATCTCGACTGCTTGGACGGCGATCTGGGAGGTGGGAAATAATGAAAAACAAAAAAATGATCCACAGATACACGCAGATACACACAGATAAAAACAAGAAATTAAAATCTAAGAAAATCTTTAAAACATCCGTGTTCATCTGTGTTCATCTGTGGACAATTCTTCTTTTTCTTCCTATTCAAACTTCGGCTCAATTGGCGGTCAAAGGCGAAACCGTCTGGACAATGACGGGCAATGCGCCGATCACGAACGGCGTTGTTTTGATCGGTGCGAACGGCAAGATCGAAGCGGTCGGAACGGAATCACAGGTCAAAATACCGTCGAACTACCGCGTGATAAACGCCAAAGTCGTAACGCCCGGATTGATTGATGCGCACACGGTCGTCGGTTTGGACGGTTATCTGAACCAGCCGCATGACCAGATGGCTTTGGAAAATTCTTCCTCGATCCAGCCCGAGCTTCGCGCGATTGACGCCTACAACCCGGAAGAAAAACTTATCGAATGGGTGCGCTCGTTCGGAGTAACGACTCTGCACACCGGACACGCGCCCGCCGCGCTCGTTTCCGGTCAGACGATGATCGTTAAGACGACAGGCAAAACGGTCGAAGATGCCGTTCTCGTCCCGACCGCGATGATCGCCGTTACTTTAGGCAACAATTCGCTGGCGAGTCAGGGCAAATCGCCCGGCACACGCGCCAAGCAGGCGGCGATGCTCCGCGCCGAACTGCTCAAGGCGCAGGAAGCCGTCCGCAAACAGGACGCGGAAAAAAAGGACGATGAAAAATCTAACCGGTCGAGCGAACTCCGCGCCGAGATGATGCAAAAGGTCATCCGCCGCGAAATCCCTCTGCTCGTTACGGCGCAGAGAGCGCACGACATCATGACAGCGATTCGTCTGGCGAAGGAATTCAATATCCGCATCGTTCTCGACAGCGCGGCTGAAGCGCATCTGGTTTTAAATGAGATCAAAGCGTCGGGCTTTCCGGTCATTGTTCACCCGACGATGTATCGCGCGGGCGGCGAACTCGAAAATCTTTCGATGGAAAACGCTTCGAAATTAAAAGCGGCGGGCATTCCCTTCGCGCTTCAAAGCGGCTATGAAACCTATGTTCCGAAAACCCGTGTCGTGCTTTTCGAAGCCGGAATCGCCGCGGCAAACAAACTCTCGTTCCGCGACGCTCTCGCCTCGGTCACGATTGACGCGGCAAAAATTCTCGGTTTGGAAACCAGAATCGGTTCAATCGAAAAAGGCAAAGACGGCGACCTCGCCATGTATGACGGCGACCCGTTCGAATACACGACGCACTGCACCGGCACGATCATTAACGGTCAAGTAGTAAGTGATGTAGTTCGTTAAGAAAAACGTAGAGATCACGTCTTGTGCCAAAGCCCGCAGCCAAACGGTTTGGTTGCGGGCTTATTTAAATTAAAAATTATTTGCATTTGGCGCACCGACATATGCATTTGTCAGGCTAGAAAATGCGAATGTCAGGCTGACATATGCACATGTCAGCCTTAACAATGCATTTGATCCTCCGCCATACGCATTTGTCACCCGCGCCAACGCATTTGTCGCCCTAGATAATGCAAAGTCTAGCCGGACAAACACAAAGTCTAGGCTGACAAATGCGTTTGACCGAATGCCAAATGCAAAGTCTAGCCTGACATACGCACATGTCAATCCGCCAAACGCATATGTCAGCCTGCCAAACGCATATGTCAGCGCGGGTTTATGAAATTAACCTCTCCTTGCGCATGTTCCGAAAATTTCTTTATTTGTGGTAATCTTTTCTGCGTAATACACGAATTCCAAATTCTTTTAAGTTTATCCGAATAAAATATGCTTGCTTCAATTTTACTGTCTTTGTTTATGCTTTTTCAAACTCCCGTTACTACACCCTCGCCCACCGCAACGCCGAAGCCTGCGGAAACGCCGCCGGTGAAAGCGGTCGCGGCGGCTGAACTGCTGGATGAAAAACCTTCGATAACGAAACATTCGATCCGCGCGGGCGGGCGGACTTTGAACTACACCGTCACGACCGGGTATATGCCCGTCAGGAACGAGCGGACGGGCGAGACGGAAGCGAAGATTTTTTATATGGCTTACACGCTCGACAATCCGGCGGCGAAACGTCCTTTGATGTTTTCGTTTAACGGCGGTCCGGGTTCTTCGAGCGTCTGGCTGCACCTCGGCGCGTTAGGTCCGAAGCGCGTCAAGATGCAGGACGACGGGATGATGCCGCCGCCGCCGTATGAGCTTGTGGACAATGAGCATACATGGCTGACGGAAACCGATCTTGTTTTTATTGATCCGGTCGGCACGGGTTATTCGAGAGCGACAAAGGCGGAATTTGCCCAGAAATTTTTCAGCGTGCAGGGCGATATTCAATCGGTCGGCGAATTTATCCGGCTTTATCTGTCGAGAAACGAGCGCTGGTCGTCGCCGCTTTTTCTGGTCGGCGAAAGCTACGGCACGACACGCGCATCGGGCTTGGCGGGCTATCTGTTTGAAAAAGGCATCGCGTTTAACGGCATTGCACTCGTCTCCAGCGTGATGAATTTTCAGACGATTCGCTTTGCCGACGGCAACGATCTGCCGCTTATTTTGATTTTCCCTTCCTACGCCGCGACCGCGTGGTATCACAAACGGCTTTCGCCCGAACTGCAATCAAAGCCTTTGAAACAAATTTTGGAAGAAGCCGAAACTTTCGCGTCCGGCGAATACGCGGCGGCGATGCTCAAAGCCGAACGATTAACGCCCGCGGAAAAAGAAAGTCTTTTGAATAATTTTTCGCGCCTGTCGGGTTTAAGCAAAACTTTTGTCGAGCAAAACAATTTCCGCGTCGAGCTTCAGGAATTTTTAAAAGAATTGATGCGCCAAAATAGAAGAACGGTCGGACGTTTGGACAGCCGTTTTACGGGAATTGATCCGAACGCGGCGGGCGATAATCCAGATTTCGACCCTTCGATGACGGCGATCCGTCCGCCATATACGGCGGCGTTTAACGATTACGTCAGCCGCGATCTGAAATTCAAATCCGAACTGGAATACTACATCTTGGGCGGCGGCATCACTTCGCCGTGGAATTGGAACGTCAATAACGGCTATGCCGACACTTCGGGCGCATTGTCATCGGCGATGCGAAAAAATCCGTTTATGAAGGTCTTTGTCGCGTCAGGTTATTACGATATGGCAACTCCGTATTTCGCCACCGAATATACCGTCGCCGCGATGAATCTCGATCCGACGCTGAGACGAAACATCACGACCGCGTATTACGAATCCGGGCATATGATGTATATCGAGGTCAATTCATTGAGAAAATTAAAGGAAGACGCGGCGCGATTCATTCAGAACGCGGTTGGCAGATGATGTTTGGATTAGATAAATTAACGTTATCTTTTTAAGCGCGATAAAGTCGCTCTTTCCGCCGAAGGCGCAAATAGCCACGCTGCTTTAGCGCGTGGTATTGATTGACCCAAATTTTTTAGGGCGTTTTAACGTTCTTTTATTTTCTTTAATTTGAAAGGACGTTAAAACGCCCTGTTTGATTTTTCGATCGCCTGTCCGCGCCGTGAACGGCGCGGCTATTTGAGTCTTCGGAGGGAATGCGATGAATAATTTTGCAAGATTCTATGAAATATAAAAGCAGTTGTTTAACTCGCCTTTTGTAATTCACCAAAAAAATTCTCAAGCCATTGCCTGCCGTCTTTTACAACCGAATCGTCCTCGTTTTTCTCTGCCCAATCGAGCGCGGCGATGAGCGGCACGAACGGCAGTTTTTCCGTTGTTTTTTCGCGGCTCATCGTAATCAGCGCATTTTTTACCTTGAGAAAAAATTCCACATTTTCAACGCCCTTGCCTTCCGCGTCGGCGCAGAATTCGGGCGGCGACGTAACGAGATATTCGCGGCAGGCGACGGGGCGCGTCTTGTGTATCGAACAGGATTCGTTTTCCAGAAACGGACAGGAAATTTGTAAGCGGAAATAATCATTGAGCAAATTTTCAAAATCCTTCTCCGAAGAATTTGCCGCCGCTTCGAGTTTTGCAAAAAAATCTATCTCGTTTAATTTTTCTATTCCCTCGCGGAAACGATTTTTTATTTCAGTTCTTCGCGGCTCGTCCATTTCTTCGATCTGTTTTTCGAAGTCAAATGCCTCGGCTTCCGCCACTGGAACAAGCTGGCGGCAGCACGCGCCGCACCCCGCGCGGCAGGAAATCCGTTTGCCTTCGGCTTCGATATTTTCAACGCCGATATTTATAAACGTGTCGGAAAAATTCTGAAAAACGGGCAGCATCCGCCGGAGTTTTACGGGCTGTTTGGGAATCGTGAAATTTAAATCCAAAGGCGCGTCATTAATCGTCAGCCTGACGCTTCCGCTTAAAGTTTCCTCCGTCATAACGAGTTAAACATCTTTCTTTTTGACGAAAATGTCAAGAATTTATTTAAAATGAGACCTCGACCGATTTTACATAATCGAGTCTTAAAACCGATTCCTGCCGGAATTGTTTTTTATATGCGGCGCGTATCTCCTCGATCTTTCTGGAAACTTCCGTGCGCGACTTTTTTGGGTAAAACAATATCAGCACGCGGCTGTTTTCCCTTTCGATCACGCCCTGCGAATCCTTGAACTGCCCGTAACCCGGCAAGACCGTAAATCCGAGCGGAAATCTCGCCGTTACTTCCTCATCCAAAAATTTGTTCCAATCTTTTTCGGAAACCTCGCCGCCGCCGGGAATATCCATCCCGAAATAAAGCTCGGTGCGGTGAAATTTTTCCGGCGATGCAAAGGCGGTTTGATTTACCGAAAGAAAGATGAAAATCAGAAAAATTGCCGTCAAAGGTTTTCGATTTTTCATAATTTTTAATGTCCGGTTTCGCCGCAAATTAAATTTACGGCGTGCTGCAGAACGGGCTTGATAACTTCAAAACACTCCGTAACGCCTTTCGGCGAACCGGGCAGATTGATTATCAGAGTTTTATATCTGATACCGCAAACGCCGCGCGAGAGCATCGCAAAAGGAGTTTTTTTCAAAGTCTCGAAACGCATCGCTTCGGCGATTCCCTGCGCTTCCCGTTCGATCACGGCGCGCGTCGCTTCGGGCGTATTGTCGCGCCCGGAAAATCCCGTTCCGCCGGTTGTTAAAATCAAATTTATATCTTCGCGTTTCGTCAGATCGAAAAGCGTTTTTCTTAAATTTTCAAAATCGTCGGTAACGATTTTTCTTTCCGTAACTTCCGCGCCCATCTCATTTAACATTACTTCTAAAGCATCGCCCGACGAATCCGATTCCAACTCTCTCGAATCGCTGACGGTCAAAATACACGCCCGAATTTTTATATTCATATTATCCTGCCGTTATCTGAATTTCTTCGATTCGTTTGATTCGTCTGCCGTAAAGCACGCTCGCCGCCACGCCGATGACGACGAACAGCATTCCCAGAAGCGTCGAAAGACTCTGCGGCTCGTCATAGAAAATCCAGCCGAAACTAATGCCGTAGATCAGACCCGAATAAATAATGATCGCCACGCTCGCCGCTTTTTCGCGGCTCAAAGCGTTGGTTAAAAAAATCTGTCCGAGCTGTGAAAAAATCCCGATCAAAAGTAGATTAAGCCAGTCCCAGCCGGACGGCATTTCCCAGACAAAAAACAGCGAAACGAATCCGGCGGCGACGCCGACCAGTTGGAAATGCAGAATAATCGTTAGCGGGTGTTCGTCGTCCTTTAACCTTCTCACCAGATTATACGCCACTCCCGAACCGAATGCGGAAAGTATGCCGAGAAACATATAAAAAAACGACACGCGCGCGTCAACCTGCGCGATAAACAAAACTCCGGCGAAAGCGAAAAAATAAAACAGCCATTGGACGGGCTTGACCTTTTCGCCGAGAAAAAAAATAGCGATGATCGCCGTAAAGATCGGCGACAGATATTGAAACGTCATCGCCGTCGCGAGCGGAATTTTTTGCACCGTCAGAAAAAACAATGCGAGCGCGAGCGTCCCGAAAAATCCGCGAAGGAAAAGATACAGGTGATTGTCGCCGATAAACGACGCCCGCGCCCTCTGCAAACCGGCAATGCAGATAACGGCGGCGATCAGACAGCGAAAAAAGACGACCTCCATCGCCGGTATATGCGACACCTCTTTGACAAAGACATTCGCCAGCGCGAACATCAGCGTCGAAAGAAACATCGCCGCGATGCCGCTCATTAAAAATTTTTGTTTCTGGACGCTGTTTGCGGATGCGGTCGGACATGAAGCCATTTGGGAAATTTTAACTTATTTTCAAAAAAGTGTTTATGCAGGAAATAAATTATTGAGCGTAAAATCAACATTTATTTTTATTCGAGAAAAATATACCGGAGACATTTTATAAAACGCCTCCGGTATTTGTCGTTAACAACCTAAATCAGCCAAGTATTTATTTGGTCCTGAAGTAGGCACTGATTGACGAACCATCTATGGCTGTCATTCTAACCCAGTAACACTTGTTTGGAGCTTTATCAGTCTTCCAATTTTGGATAAACTGACCACCGGTAGTGTCGTAGCGTAGTGCGGTACTGCCAGTGTTGACAACATCCTCCAGTGGAACTTCTGATGAAGAACCGCAGGTATATTGACCAACCTGAACCGAACCATACATAACATCTGACACCATTTTCTTTTCAACGCCGTCCGCAAAAATTTTGAACTTCAGCGGAACAGTTGAGCCGCCTTTTATAGTGTTAACTGTAGGTGTTGAAGCATTCAAAGGTGTCATATCAACCGGTTGGTAGAAACCGTAAATCGTCCAAGCTCCGATGCTCGCCGTTCCAGTGCCGATACCGTTAAAACTGTAATTATTGGCGTCTGCTCCGCTCTTGCTTAATCCGGTTGCTGTTACAGGTTTGTTCGCGCCGACTGCCGCCGTGTCGAAGTTAGCCGTGTAGCCCGTGATTACGCATTGTATGTCATCACCCATGACCGCGTTCGTGAACGAACAGCTGGTAATCGTCGCCGTCGTGTTGCCGTCAAAGACTTTGTTATTGGCAGCGACGGTGGCTGTCAAAGCTTTCTGAGTGATGTTAGCAGTCGTCGTGCCGACCGAATCCAGAATGTAATTTCCGGCATCCGTTCCCGCAAGCGTCGCGCCCGTCAAGGTTACGGTTTTACCGTTTGCCACATTTTTATCTGAGAAAGCGGCGGTTCCGCCCGACAGACTAACATCATCGCCCGGAACGGTATCGTTCAGCGTGCGCGTCAAAACGCTTGCCGAAACTCCGCCGTCATAGACTTTGTTGTCCGCCGTGAAATTACCCGTGATATGTTTCGCGGTAATATCCGCATTCGTCGTGATATTGCCCGCAGAAGGCAGTTGATAATTTCCGCTGTCCGCTCCGCTGAGCGCGAAACCGGAAATCGCGGCGGTTACGACCTTGCCGTTTCCGACATTTTTATTGCCGAAACTGGCTGAACCGCCGGTCAATGAAACATCGTCCGGCGAGATCACGCCGCTCAAAGAACGGGTGTTGATCGTCGCCGTAGCGTTACCGTCATAAATCTTGTTAAGCGCGGTAAAGCTCGGCGTTAAGGTCAGCTTCGTAATATCGGCATACGCCGTCGCTTCGTCTGAAGTCAGCGAATAATTGTATGCGTCCGCTCCCGACAAGCTGAGACCTGTCGCCGTTACGAGTTTGCCCATGCCGACATCTTCGTTATCGAATGTCGCCGAACCGCCGACGCAGTTCACGACATCCGGGTTGATCACATTATTCGGCGTTCGAGTCAAAATTTCGGCGGTGTTGTTGCCGTCATAAATTTTGTTGTTCGCCGTAATACTGCAAGTAATGCCGAGCGGCGTGATGTTCGCCGTCGTCGTCGCTACCGAATCCAGATAGTAATTCGGAGCGTCCGTTCCGGCGAGAGCCGCGCCCGTCAAGGTTACAGTTATACCGTCTGCGACATTTTTATCAGCAAAAGCAGCCGTGCCGCCGTCCAGAGAAACAATATCGCCCATAACCGTATCGTTCAAAGTGCGAGTCAGAACGTCAGCCGAAAAGCCGCCGTCATAGACCTTGTTGTCCGCCGTAAAGTTTCCGGTAATGTGCTTTTGGAATATTTCGGCGGTTGTCGTATCGTCCGAATTAACCGAGTAGTTACCGGCATCGTCGCCGCTCAATGTCAAACCGCTGATATTTACGGTTTTATTCGGTCCGGCATTTTTGTTTTCAAATAGTGCCGTTCCGCCCGAACACGCAACATCATCGCCGATAACTTGTCCGCTCAATATCCGGCTCGTAATCATCGCCGAATCATTTCCGTCGTATGTTTTGTTGGCAACGGAAACTTCGCAGGTAATGCCGAGTGCGGTAATGTCGGCTGTGGTCGAAGCCGTAGTGTTAGAAAGCGAATAGTTACCGGAATCTATTCCCGAAATCGAAATTCCGGTTACTTCGACCGGCTTATCGTCGCCGACATTTTTGTTATCGAAAAACGCCGTCAGATACGAAGCAGTCAAATCATCGCCCGTTATCCGATCATCGGAAAGCGTTACCGTTGCATCCGGCGTTCCGTCATAGGTTTTATCAATTCCGGTAGCCGAAACTGTCAAAGCCCTTTGCGTGATGTCAGCCGTTGTCATGGCGGTCATGTTTCCGAGCGTGTAATTTCCGGCATCCGTTCCGCCGGTTATCGAAATACCTGAAACACTGACAGGTTTATCCATTCCGACGTTTTTATCGTTAAACGAAGCCGATGTATAACCCGTCGTTAAATCATCGCCCAAAACGCGGTCATCCGTAAGCGTAACGGTCGCATCGGTCATTGCGTCATATTCTCTGTCAATACCGGTGGCTGAAACATTCAATGTCCGCGGCGTGATGTCGGCGTATGCCGTCGCCGTATCATTGACCGTATAATTTCCGGCATCGTCTCCGGTCAAACCCAATCCGGTCGCCGTAACGAGTTTTCCGTTTCCGACATTTTTATCGGCAAACGAACCGCTTCCGCCCGAACACTCGACATCATCACCACCGATCTGTCCGCTCAATGAACGGTAAATCGTCGCTGATGTTCCGCCGTCATAAATTCTACTGTCAGCCGTAATGGAGCAGACTACACCGAGGGCGTAAATATCCGCAGTCGTCGTGGCGACCGTTCCCAGAGCGTAGTTTGCGGCATCCGCACCGCCGAGCGTAAAGCCCGTTCCGGTAACGAGTTTGCCCATTCCGACCATCTTATCGGCAAAGCTCGCCGTTCCGCCTTCGAGCGTTACGTCCTCGCTTCCGACAATTCCGCTGTCAATCGAACGGCTTTGAATAACCGCGTCTGTGGTTCCGTCATAATCACGATTAAAGACAGTAAAAATTCCTGTTACAATTGCAGGAGTAATATCGGCGGTTAGACCGGCAGGCTGTGAAACCGTATAATTCACGGCATCCGCTCCGCTTAATCCAACACCCAAAACCGTAACCGCTTTACCGTTTCCGACAAATTTATCCGGGAATGCTGCCGAATAGCCCGTCGTATCAATCGTAACTAAATCTGGCGAAATTACGCCGTCCAAACTCGCGCCCGTGAAATTGACCGAAGCCACCGCATTGCCGTTGTAAGCACGGCTAACGCCAGCCGCGCCGTTGATGGTCAGATTTTTCGGCGTAATATCGGCGGTCGTATTCGCATTTGAATTTACCGTGTAGTTTCCGGCATCTCCGCCCGAAAGCGTAAGTCCGCTCGCGCTGACCGTTTTACCTATTCCGACGGTTTTGGTGTCAAATGCCGCCGTTCCGCCGGAGCATTCGACCTCATCGCCGTCTATGTGTCCGCTCAAAATTCTACTTGAGATCACGGCATCAACCATTCCGTCATAGACTTTGTTATTCGCCGTAATACTGCAAGTGATACCGAGCGGCGTAATATTCGCCGTTGTCGTGCCGACCGAATCCAAAATGTAATTTCCGGCATCCGTTCCCGCAAGCGTTGCGCCCGTCAAGGTTACGGTTTTACCGTTTGCGACCGTTTTATCCGAGAAGGCGGCTGTTCCGCCCGTCAGACTGACATCATCGCCCGGAACGGTGTCGTTCAGCGTGCGCGTTAAAACGCTCGCCGAAACTCCGCCGTCATAGACCTTGTTGTCCGCCGTGAAATTACCCGTGATATGCTTCGCCAAAATGTCGGCGGTTGCCGCCGCGGATGTCGAACTGAGCGAGTAATTGCCCGCGTCCGCTCCGGTCAGGCTCAAACCCGTAATATTAACGGTTTTGCCCGTGCCGACATTTTTATTGATAAAATGAGCCGTTCCGCCGGTCAATGAAACTACGTCCGGCGAGATCACGCCCGTCAAACTGCGCGTCACAATTACCGCGTCCGTCAAACCGTCGTAAGTTTTATTTTCGACGGTAACGGTCGGCGTAACCTGTTTGGCGAAAATATCAGCGGTCGTCGTCGCGCTGGTCGAAGACAGGACATAATTACCCGCGCTTGTTCCCGAAAGAGTCAAACCGGTTGCGGTAACTAATTTGCCCGTTCCGACATTTTTATCTGCAAACGTCGCCGTGCCGCCGGTCAGCGTTACGTCGTCCGTTCCGACAATCCCGCCCGTCAAAGTCCGCGTCGCAATAGTCGCATCGGTCGTTCGGTCATAGACTTTATTTTCTGCAGTGATATTCGGAGTCAATGTCTTTGGATTGATCGTGAACGATTGCTGGACATCGGGCGCGGCGTTGTAATTTGAATCGCCTGCCTGCGAAGCCGTGATCGTACAGCTTCCAGCACTTAGTATTGTTACGGTCGTGCCTGAAATCGAACAATTTCCTCCTGACGCTCCAAAACTGACCGTCAACCCCGAACTCGCCGTCGCGCTCACATTAAAATCGGCATCGCCGTAAGTTTTATTCGGAAGCGCGTTGAA
>JBGTSF010000075.1:0-22756 GCA_041940425.1 Pyrinomonadaceae bacterium | reverse complement strand
TTTTCGACGTGGAAATCGAAGACGATGATTTTACGACGATCGCCGGACTCGTTACCAGCCAGATCGGTTATGTCCCGAAAGCGGGAGAAAAACTTCATTTTCGCGGTCTTGAGGTCGAAATCCTTCGCGCTGACGAAAAGAAAATCCGACTCCTGCGCCTGCGCCTTAAAGAGGTAGAAAATCAGGATTCAAAATCCGACGAAATTCAGGTGAAACCTTGACATTCCCTACGCTAAGTTATAACAAATAAGCATAGAGACGTTTTTGTTCACCCGAAATCTTCGGTTTATTTTAATTTTTAAGTTTTGACCCGGTGAATGCCTCCGGCATTTTATAATATTTATCGCAAAACTTTTAAAGATCATTCAAATCTTGATAATTCGGGTATTTTGCGTGACCGGATAAAAATTTGGTCATTATTTAAAGACAAACCAGACAAAAGGAGTAAAAAAATTATGGCTATCAGACTTGGCGACGACGCGCCGGATTTCACGGCGGAAACGACGGAAGGAACGATCAATTTTCATGAATGGCTGGGCGACAGTTGGGGCGTTTTATTTTCGCACCCGAAAGATTACACGCCCGTCTGCACGACCGAACTCGGCGAGGCGGCGAAGCTCAAACCCGAATTCGAAAAACGCGGTGTCAAGATCATCGGGTTAAGCGTTGACCCGAAAGATTCGCACGAAGGCTGGGCGAAAGACATTGAGGAAACGCAGGGCGCGGCGTTAAACTTTCCGTTGATCGCCGATGCGGACAGAAAAGTTTCCGACCTATACGATATGATTCACCCGAATGCGAGCGATACTTTCACCGTGCGTTCGGTGTATGTCATCGGACCGGATAAAAAGGTTAAATTGACGCTCACCTATCCGGCAAGCACGGGCAGAAATTTTGACGAACTGCTGCGCGTTATTGACTCGCTTCAGTTAACGGCGAATTACAGCGTGGCGACGCCCGTCAACTGGAAGGACGGCGACGACTGCATCATCGTCCCGGCGGTTACGAACGAAGAAGCGAAAGAAAAATTCCCTGCCGGCTGGAAAGAAATCAGACCTTATCTGCGAATCACGCCTCAGCCGAATAAAACGGAAAAACAAGACTCGACAACCGCCTAGAATTTTTATCGAAATAAACGGGCTGGAAATTTCATCAGCCCGTTTTTTTCAGCTAAATCATTATTTCCGGCAACCAAAAGTTTCATTTACATTTTTTTCAGCATTCGTTAAACTTCAAACTGTAAACAACCTGAACTTTGCGATTTTTTACATATTAGAAATCCTTTATTACAGCTTCAAAATACTGTTTTAAACAGAGGCGGTTTTTACGCTAGAATCAGTTTCATACGACAAATTCGGGTTTAATGCTGGAAAACAAAGACGAAAAATTCTCTGCTAATATCGAGTTGGCGCGTCAATTGACCGAACTCTCGCCGGCGGCTGTTTTTATCGCCGATGCCGACGGCTTTTTTCATTTGGTAAATAGGACGGCGCGAAAATTTTTCGATTCCGAAGATGCGGGATTCGAAGGAAAAAATATTCTCGATTTTATTCATCCCGAAAGCGAAAAAACCATTCACGACTTCATAGGGAAAATCCCGTCCGGCATCGAGCAAAAAGCCGCACTCAAATTTATTCGAAAAGACGGAGTCAAAATTTGGGGCGAAATAAGCGCGAAGATTTTACCTGACGGTCGCTGGCAAGCGTGTCTGAACGATATTTCCGAGAAGAAACAGGTCGAAGAACAACTCCGCATTTCGGAAGAGCGTTATCAAATCATTACCGGAACGGCTTGGGACGCGATCATCTGTATGGACGAAAACAGCCGGATCGTATTTGTCAATGAAGCCGCCGAACGCATTTTCGGTTACAAAACGACCGATCTGGTCGGGCAGTCAATCACCAGTATCATCCCGCCCGAACTGAGAGAAAAGCATCTTCGCGGTTTTTCTGAATATCTCAAAACCGGCAGTAGAAAATTAAACTGGAACGGTTTGCAGCTTCCCGCCCTGCGCGCCGACGGGGAAATTTTTCCGGTAGAACTATCGCTCGCCGAATATAAACAGGACGGAAAACATTTCTTTATCGGCATCGCCCGCGACATCACAGACCGTAAGAAAACGGAAAAGCAAACCGCGCATCTGGCGGCGATCGTCGAAGACTCGGACGATGCGATCATAAGCAAGGATTTGAACGGAATCATCACCAGCTGGAATCGCGGCGCGGAAAACCTGTTCGGCTATAAAGCGGATGAGGTGATCGGTCAATCCATCACGATTTTGATTCCCGAAAAGTATCTGGACGAAGAACCGGTCATTATCGGGAAAATAAAAAGAGGCGAAAAGATCGAACATTACGAAACCATCAGACGCCGCAAAAACGGTGAGTTGATCCAAATCTCGTTAACGGTTTCGCCGATCAAAGACAAAAACGGGACAATCATCGGCGCTTCGAAGATCGCCCGCGACATAACTGAGAAAAAACGCACCGAAAACGAATTGCGGGAAAGCCAGATGATGCTCGCCCTCGCCATGCAAAGCAGCCGGATGGGAGTTTGGGAATACGAAATTGAAAACGATATTGTCCAATGGAGTCCCGAACTTGAGGAAATTTTCGGTCTTGAACGAGGCGAATTTAAACAAAACCGCACGGCTTTTTACGAACTGATTCACGAAGACGACCGCGAAAGAATGTTTTACGAGGTTGAAAGCGCGATCGAAGAAAAACGTGATTACACAGTCGAATTTCGATTTCTGCACAAGGACGGAAGCGTTCGCTGGATGGAAGGACGCGGACAGGCAATCTATTCGAAAGACGGCGCACCCATCAGGCTTTACGGCAGCGGATTGGACATCACCGAAAGAAAATTAGCTGAAGAAAAACTGCGCGAATCGGAAGAAAAATTCCGCACGATGGCGGATAATATTTCGCAGTTCGCTTGGATGGCTGACGATGAAGGCTGGATTTTCTGGTATAACAAACGCTGGTTTGAATATACCGGCACGACGCTCGAAGAAATGCAGGGCTGGGGCTGGGAAAAAGTTCACCACCCGGACGAGGTCGAGCGCGTCAAGAAAAAATTCAAACGGCACATCGAATCGGGCGAACCCTGGGAAGATACTTTTCCGCTTCGCAGTAAAGAAGGCGAATACCGTTGGTTTCTCTCGCGCGCACTGCCGATCCGCGACGAATCGGGCAAAGTCCTGCGCTGGTTCGGTACGAATACCGACATTACTGATCGAAAAGAATCCGAAAAAGCACTGGTTGCCGCCGAGCGCAAAGCGGCGGAAGATTATCAGGCACTTCTCGCGCGAATCGTTCCGTTGGCTCAGATTATCGGCGCGGCGCGTGATTTGAATTCGATCTACCGCGCCGTCCGCGATTTTGTCCGACATTCGATGCCGTGTTCGGGATTTTTCGTTTCGTTTTTTGACGCTGAAACGAATCTGAAAACCGCCGCTTATGTCTGGAGCGACAAGGGCGAAGTTGACATTTCCAAACTTCCCCCGCTCGAACTCACGCCCGAAGGCGGACCGAATTCGCAGGCGGTCTTTCAAAAAAAATCCGTCGTCGTCAATCGGTATATGGATTTTATGCAGGATCGTCCGCACGTCATTCTGCAGGAAGACGGTATAGATCCGAATTCGTCGCTTGTCATCCCGATGCTCGTGATGACCCGCGTTGTCGGCACTCTCGAAGTTCAGGCATACGAAAACCGCGCCTTCAATGAAGAACATAAAATCGCGCTCGAAATGGTCGCCAATCTGGCGGCGGTCGCTATCGAAAACGTCAGGCTTTTACAAATCGAGGCAAACGCGCGTGAAACCGCCGAAGCCGCCAACCGCGCAAAAGACGAATTTTTATCGGTTCTGTCGCACGAACTCCGCACGCCGCTCAATGCAATTCTCGGCTGGATGAAAATGCTGAGATCGGGCGAACTGAACGAAGCAAAAACCGAACGCGCACTCGAAACAATCGAGCGAAACGCCCGTCTGCAATGCAATCTGATCGAAGATTTATTAGACGTTTCACGCATCATTTCCGGCAAAATGCGGATCGAAGAACACGAGGTTGATCTTGTTTCGGTAGTTAAATCTTCCTACGATAGCGTCAAACCGCTCGCCGAGGCGAAACAAATCGCTCTAAAATACGATTCAAGCGTTGATTCGCTCATCATAAAAGGCGATCAAAACCGGCTTCAGCAAATCATCATCAATCTGGCAAACAACGCGATAAAATTCACCTCCGCGGGTGGTTCGGTGATTTTGGATTTAACCACAACCGAACAATCGGCAAGACTCGAAGTAACCGATACCGGCGTCGGTATCAAACCGGAATTTTTATCGCAGATTTTCGACCGTTTTATCCAAGCCGACAGCACGACTCAGCGTAATTACAGCGGTTTGGGTTTAGGATTGACGATCGCCAAACACCTCACCGAACTTCACGGCGGCAAAATATCTGCTTCGAGCGGCGGTGAAAACCGGGGAGCGAAATTTACCGTCGAATTTCCTCTTTTTGTCGAGCAAAATTTTCAAAGCGGTTTTTCTGCGGCGAAAAATAATCCTGCCTTGATCAAATTTGAAAAATCTTTTCTCAAAAGTAAAATGATCGTGTTGGTTGACGACGATTGCGACGGTATCGAACCTTTGCAGATACTACTCGAAAATCACGGCGCGAATGTCCAATGTTTCGATTCGGCTGCCGCCGCTCTGAAATATTTGACCGAAAACAAATCCGATCTGCTGATCAGCGACATCGGGATGCCGGAAGTTGACGGCTATCAGTTGATCAAAAAAGTAAAAGATTTGAACGGGAATAATTCTATTCCATCAATCGCGCTGACGGCTTATGCCGGCGCGGAAGACCGCCACCGCGCCATCGAAGCCGGATTTTCGTATCACCTGCCGAAACCGGTTGACTACGATCTTTTTATTAATACCGTCAGAAAAGCTCTGGAATCGGAAAAAAACTGAAACCGCTCTTCCCGCAAATTAAACTTTCAAAACAAAATTGACACAACCGATTTTATAGTTTTAACTTTAGAAAAATCATTGTAACCAAATATTTTTAAATCCGATTTTTATGGCAAAAAAGAAAAGTAGATTTTTAAGCGGAAAACGCATTGACCCGGCACCGATCAGCGAAAAAACCGACTTGGCTGATCTGATTGACGAATCGTTTATGGCTTATAACGCCGCGCGTCTGCGCGAAGCGTGCCAGCTTTTTACCCGAAAGATGCTTGAACCCGACACGACCGTCGGCGTAACTTTGACTGGCGCATTAACGCCCGCCGGACTCGGAATTTCAGCTTTGATCCCGCTTATCAAAGCCGGTTTTATTGACTGGATCATTTCGACCGGAGCGAATCTTTATCACGACACGCATTTCGGAATCGGTTTGAGTTTGCATCAGGGCGACGCAAAATTGGATGACCGCGTTTTGCGCGAAGAGGAAGTCGTTCGGATTTACGATATTTTCTTTGATTATTCCGTTCTTTTAGACACCGATTCATTTTTCCGCCGTCTGATCGAAGGCGAAGAATTTCAACGCTCGATGAGTTCGGCTGAATTTCATTTTCTATGCGGAAAATATATCCGCGAGCGTGAAAAGAAACTCGGTCTGAAAGAAAAATCTCTGCTCGCCGTCTGTTATGAATACGGCGTTCCGGTTTACACATCGTCGCCCGGCGATTCGTCAATCGGAATGAATATCGCCGCCAAAGAATTACAGGGCGGAAAATTGGTTTTAAATCCGAATCTGGATGTCAACGAAACCGCTTCGATCGTTCTCGCGGCAAAACGCGGTGTTATCCATTCCGGCAAAAAAACAAAACGCGGCGGCAAATCCGCGATCTTTATCCTCGGCGGCGGAAGCCCGAAAAATTTCGCTCTCCAAACCGAACCGCAGATTCAGGAAGTTCTGGGAATTGACGAAAAAGGACACGATTATTTTCTGCAACTGACTGATGCTCGACCGGACACGGGCGGGCTTTGCGTTTCCGGCGACACGCTGATTGATACGCCGCGCGACCTGAGTATTTATCCGAAAGGAATCCCGATAAAAAATTTGGTCGGTAAATCCGGTTTCTTTGTTTATTCATTCTGTCACGAAAAGAAAAAAATCGTTTTGTCGGAAGTCGAAAAAGTTTGGAAAACAGGTGAAAAAGAAGTTTACCGCTTGCGTTACGGCTGGTGGAGCGGACAGCGCAAGGACAAATGGATGGAAGACGAAATTCTTGCCACGCCCGAACATTTAATAATGCTCACAAACGGTTCGTATAAGCCTTTAAAATCCCTTAAAAAAGGCGAAAGTTTGAAAGCGTTTAATACTTCTTATTCGGTTGACGGTTATCGTCAGATCGGTTTGGGAGTTGGAAAAACGATTCCCGAACATCGTTATTTATTAGAATTCGCGCTCGGAAGAAAACTCGTAAAAAATGAAGTTTCGCATCACATAGACCATAATCATCTGAACAACAATATCGAAAACTTACGGGCGGAAGATTACCGGGAACATGCCGCTTATCATCGAAAAATTGACTGGCAAAATAAAACTCCCGAAGCAAAAGACGAATGGCGCAAAAAAAATCGTGAGCGTATGACGAGCGAGAAAGCCCGGAAAATGTCTCGCCGGTTTTGGGATAATTTGAGCGAGGAAGAATTTGAAGCTTACCGGGAAATGAAACGGCAGGAAAATCTGAACCAGCCCGAAGAAATAAAAAATTTTCGCCGGAAACGCGCCAGTGAATGGTTTGCGGAACTGCCAAACGAAGAAAAAGAAAGAATCAAATTTCATTTGGAAAAATACCGCATTGAAAATTGGAACAACCTCTCGCCGGAAGAAATAAGCGCGAAAGTCAGCCTTGATAAAAACCCGCGATTTAAACACGAAATTAACGAAGAAACTGTTAGAAACACTTTAATTGAAACTGGCGGAAAAATCGGAAAGACTTGTGAAAAATTAAATATTGACTGGCGAACTTTAGACCGAAGGTTAAAAATGTTTGGAATTTCCCGCAAAGAAATTCGTGAAAGATATGTTGATAATCACAAAGTTCTTTCAATTGAACCAACCGGAATCATTGTTCCCGTTTACGACATGACCGTCAAGAAAACGCATAATTTTGTAGCAAATGGCATCGTCGTTCATAATTCCGGCGCGACGCCGGCTGAGGCAGTCTCGTGGGGAAAAGTTGATCCCGACAAACTGCCCGATGCCGTTGTCGCATACATTGATTCGACCGTCGCGCTTCCGTTAATTACGGCTTACGCGCTTGCCAGACACGAGCCGCGCGAGCCGAAAAGATTGTATGACCGGCGCGATGAATTTATGAATCTGCTTAAAAATGAATACGAAAGATCAACGCGGAGATAGTGATCGGGAACGAGAAATGAGAGATTAATTTTTTTTCTCGTCCCTCATCACACGTCCCTTGTCCCTAACTTTATGAAACTGCAAGCCGGATTTAATAACGAAAATTACGAAGTCGAAATCAAGCGCGACGGCGAAAAAGTTTTTGCCCGCGTTGAGAAGCGCGAATACGAACTCGAAGCGTCGGAGGTCGAGCCGAATGTTTATTTGCTCAAACACGAAAATCAAATTTTCGAAATTTTTGTCGAACCGCAGACCGACAAAAACGCGCCTTACAAAGTAAAGGTCAAAGATCACGAATTTGAAATAAATCTGACCGATCCGAAGCGCCTGCGCGGGTCGAACGCCGCGGGCGGCGCTTCGGACGGCATCATTGAAATAAAAACCGCGATGCCCGGAAAGGTCGTGCGCGTTTTAGCCGAAGCCGGAGCGGAAATAAAAGCGGGCGAAAGCGTGGTCGTCGTCGAGGCGATGAAAATGCAGAACGAAATGAAATCGCCGAAAGACGGCACGATCAAAGAAATTCGATTTGCTGAAGGCGCGACTGTCAATGCCGGAGATGTTCTGGCGGTGATCGAATAATTTTTGAAAATCTATTTTATTATTAAAATTAATCATGAGAAAAAATATTTTGTTTTTGACGGTTGTCATTTTTTTCACACTCTCGTCAATTGCCTGTTTCAGCACACGCGAAAGCGAAATTTCCGTAAATGCGAATCAAGCTCCGGCGAGGTCGGATGCCTCACCAAGCGGACAAGCAGGTATGGAAAAATCTCCCGAAGCTGAAAAAACCGAACAAACTGAGACACAGAAAAATCTGAAAGACGATACACCCGAAATGGAATCTGACGGAAAAATTGAAAACCGCTGCGGGTGGTACAGCAATCCGACACCGGGAAATCATTGGATAAATGACAAAGACGGCGAATGGATCATCGGCACTCAGGGCGGAGCGCAAGCCGAAGGCGATTATCCGCCGGAATTTTCCGACGATCAATGGGTAAAAACGAACGGCTATTACGGCTACGGCTGTGCCTGCCTGCGCGTGATCGTTGACCGCAAAGAAAAAAGAATCGTCAAAGTAATCAGCGGAAATGCCAAGCCGCTTTCCGCCTGCCGCAACGATCCGGCTTTGAGCGATCCCGACGAGTAAGACAATTAACATGAAAGATTTTTCACCTGTTTTTGAATCACGAGAAAAACAAACAGTTTCGCCCGAAAAATTAAAAATTCTGCTCTGGGATATTGATGGAACTTTACTGCGTTCGACCGTTCAGGGCGGCTACAAAAAATATTTCAGCGCGACGATGCTCAAAGTTTTCGGAAGCGCGGGAATTCTCGAAGACATTATTCCGTCGGGAATGACCGACACGCAGATAATGTTCGAGGCTTTGAAGAATGAAGGTTTCCGCTCCGAACAAATTTTCGAGCGCAGGGACGAACTTCTGAAAGTTTTTAAAAGAGAAATGACCAAAGTTTTGTCAGCCGGCGGCGAGCCTTACGAAACGCTTCCCGGCGCAAAGGAGATTTTAGAAAAAACCGATCAAAGCCCGAATTTTATAAACGCGCTTTTGACCGGAAATCTTTCGGTCGCCGCAGAGATCAAACTGGGTTCGGTCGGACTCTGGCACTATTTCGAAAACTCGCCTAACGCCTTCGGCGAAATCTCGCACGAGCGGAAAGATTTGGCTTCGGAAGCCGGGCGGCTTTTTAACGAAGCGTTCGATTTTCAGTTTTCGCCCGGACAATTTATCGTCATCGGCGATACGCCAAACGACATTTTATGCGCCCGTCATTTCGGCGCAAAAAGCCTCGCTGTTCTGACCGGAAGAAATCAAACCGAAGAAAGATTGGCAAAAGAAAAGCCCGACGTGATTATTGATGATCTGACCGATACGGAAAAACTATTGGAAATTTTTGAGAATTTATAAACGTTCGGCGCAGTATTTACAGAAAACGGCATCTGTATCGTGTCCTTCGCTGTGGCAGTTGGGACAAACCTGCGTCGAGAATTTCTTACTGACTGTTCTTCCGAGTTCGACGGTCACGATACCGGTCGGAACGGCAATGATTCCATAACCCAGGATCATCACGATCGAAGCAAAAAATTGACCAAGCGGAGTTTTCGGCGAAAGATCGCCGTAGCCGACCGTCGTCATTGTGACGATCGCCCAGTAGATGCCCGTCGGAATGTCCTTGAAACCATTTCCCTCTCCTTCAATAACATAAATTATTGAACCGATAACCGTAACCAGAGTCAAAACGGCGAGAATGAAAACGCCGATCTTTCTCGCGCTGGCGCGAAGAGCAGTTGTTAAAGTTTGCGCCTCGCTGATATATTCGGAGAGTTTAAAGATACGGAAAATGCGAAGAAGTCGTAATATTCTGACCGTCAGAAGATACTGCAAACCCGGAACGAAAAAACTCAGATAGGTCGGCAGAACCGAGAGAATGTCAATTATTCCGAAAAAGCTCAGTGCATAACGCCAGGGCTTTCGGACACTGACAAGGCGCAGAATATACTCGATCGTAAACAGGATCGTAAAGAACCATTCTGCACCGTAAAGAAACGAACCGTATTTTTGCTGGTAAGAGTTTACGCTGTCCAGCACGACGACGATGACGCTTGTAATGATCGCGCAGATCAAAGATATGTCAAAAACTCTTCCGGCTTTGGTGTCGGCTTCAAAAATTATTTCGTGCAGTCTGCGCCGCCAATTCGCTTCGGGTGTCTCACGGATTTTCGGATTCATCGGTTTATATTAAACCGAAAATTTATTTCCGTAAATCTATACGCACAAAGCTTTTTCTTTCTGAGCCGCAATTGGTCTGAGAGGCGTTTGCAGGTTGTTCATCAATTCCGCAAAACCCGCAAAGTTCAATTGCTGTGCGCTGTCCGACAAAGCGATTTCCGGCTGCGGGTGAACTTCGACGATGATGCCGTCCGCGCCGACGGCGATTGCCGCTTTCGATGCCGGGGAAATCAAACTTCTTTTCCCGGTCGCATGCGACGGATCGGCGATAACGGGCAAATGAGTTAATTCTTTGACTAGAGCGATCGCCGCCAAATCCAAAGTATTTCGCAATGAATCATCAAAAGTTTTGATACCGCGCTCGCACAAAACGATTTGCGAATTTCCGGCGTGCATAATATATTCCGCCGACGAGAGCCATTCTTTGACCGTGGCGGACGCGCCGCGTTTGAGCAGAACAGGTTTGCCGGTTTTTCCGATTTTTTTCAGGAGCGCGAAATTCTGCATATTGCGCGCGCCGATTTGCAGCAAATCGGCATGGTCGCAGACGATTTCGACATCCGCTTCGCTCATCACTTCCGTTACGACGGGCATTCCGGCAATGTCGCCCGCCTCACGCAGAAGCCTTAAACCATCGCGTCCCAAACCTTGAAAATCATAAGGCGAGGTTCGCGGTTTATACGCTCCGCCGCGCAAAATAACCGCGCCCGCCGCTTTGACGGCAAGCGCGGTGGAAACGATCTGTTCGCTCGATTCGACCGAACACGGTCCGGCGATAACGACTGCTTCGTTTCCGCCTATTGAAATACCTTTTACACGAACAATAGTTTGCTCATCCGTTTCGCGCGAAACGAGCGGTAAAGATTTATTCGTTTTTTCGTTTGTTTTCTTCCCCGACCAAGCGTCTAACATAAAAAAATTGCTCCAAAAATTTTATTAGTTTTCCAAAAGATAAAATGTCGTCCAATTGTCCACGTCATCGGCGATGTTTTCCAAAAGAATTCGCGCGCCGTAGATTCCCGCCGCGCGGCGACTGCCGATCGCCGCGTTTTCCCCGATGTTTTCTTCAACAATTCGCCGGATGCTCGTAGCCGTATCCGCGCCGATTATTTGTTTTAACTGATCATTTTCTGATAAAAATTTCCGGCACTGTTTTAACGCTTCGATATGCGAGCGGACGGTTTTTAAATTTTCAAATTCCGCATTTAGCGTTCCGCACAAAACGTGGCGAACTTCGAGGGCGAGTTCGTCCGAAATTTTCAGATTTGTCCGTTTAAAAAATTCGGTCGCCGAGGCGATTTCGCCGACGATCTTGTTTTTCAAAGGCACGACCGCGAATTTTGCTCGTTTTGAAACGACCGTTTGAAAGGTTTCTTCAAAATTCGGACATTCGACGATCTCGGCTTTCGCCCCGAAAAACTTTTGCGCCGCTTCCTCACTGTAACTTCCCTTTACGCCCTGAATGGCAATCCGAAATTTCATTACGCGACCTCTCCGGTTCGCATCATTTCCGAAATCATATTGAGCTGAATTTGCCGCGATTCGTCCAAGATTTTTTGGTAGATCGTGGCAAGCTGCCATTCGTGCAAAACGCCGTTGTTTCGGCTTAAGATGTTCTGCATAACCTCGCTTTCTCTTTCCAAATCAATTATCGGAAGTCCGGCTTTTGCCTTGATCTTTCCAATTTCGCCGACGGCTTTCGCGCGTTGATTCAAAAGCGAAACGATTGTCCCGTCTATTTCGTCTATTTCAGTTCGATAATCTTCGATTTTCATTTTTTTCCTCCGAATACAAAAAAGCCGTGAACTTTTTTTTCAAGTTTCACGGCTTTCGGTTTAGAATTTTTGCTTTTTTTATTTATCTTTCAAAACGCAAATTTCCGACTTCAGCCGTTTTACCAAAAAAGTAAAAGCTAAAATAAAAGCTAAAGTTGAAAACGAAATTTTGCATTTTGATTTTTAAAACTTTCGAAAACGAAAGTTTTGTTAATTTAGCGAACTTTGGAATTACTGTCAAGATATTTTTTCGATTTTTAATATTTGGTTAATTTCCAAAAAAACTCATTATCCGCTTTTCGGCAAACTCAACAGATTGGCAAAAAGCCGAAACGCGCCCTGATTTCCGGCTGGCAATTGGCGGAAAAAAGAATACGCCGTATAGACATATTTTCCTTTCCCGACTTCGGCGTAAACCATTCCGCCTTTGCTTTCCGCTTCGCCCGCGTCGTGCGTTTCGAGAAGCGGCGTGTATTTTTTGTCAAACGAAGTAAAAGTGTAAAGATTTCTTTCCTGCACCCAATGGTCGAAATCTTTTTCCGTGATCTTATTCGGAAAATTAAACACCGGATGCGCGGGCGCGAGAATTCTGACCGGCGCGTTTTCGTCAACCGTCCTGATATTAGAATCCATTTTCGCGGGAAACGGCGGCAGATTTGCGCGAACGTATTCATATTGCTGATACTGCACGATGAGCGTTCCGCCATTCGTCATAAAATCTGATAAACGCTTGTTATTAGCGACAAAATCCGGTCTAGTTTGCGAAGCTCGCACTCCGACCACAATCGTATCGAATTTCAACAGGTCGCCCGTCGAAAGATAATTTTCGTCGAGCATCGTTACATTCAACCCCATCTGTTCGATTGCCTGCGGCACTTTGTCGCCGCTGCCCTGTATGTAACCAACTCGGAGAGACGCGACTTTCAGATCAAATAAATTAAAATTTGTTTTTGCATCGGTATAGTACCGATGCGTTTGAATATGCGGATAAGAAATCGTGTGCATTGTTTGAGTAAATTTTTCATTACCTACACTCGCTTCCGCTTTGATTTCATAATTTCCCCGTTTGAAGTTCGGCGGAATCGTCAAATTGAATTCCACAGCAGTTTTCTCGCCCTTTTTTTCAAGAAAAAATAATTGTTTATCTGCCGACCATCCTTCCGGCAAAATCAGATTTGCCGTTCCTGTTTGCCGTTCGTCGGAATTATTTGTGATTAACAAACGAACTTTTTGTTTCTGCGCTTTTAAGTTTTCTGAAACGATAGTTAAATCTTTTTCAAATTCGATTGAGATTTTCGGAACGATATTCAGTTCGCGGCGGATTTCTCCGCGCACGTCATCCGCATAACGATATTCAAACGGCTGCGAAAATGAAAAATCTTTCCCTTCGATTTGAAAAGCAACCAAGGCATATCCGATTGTTTTTTCAAAAGGCAATAATTCGCTCCCGACCGCCGAATCCCAATTGAACAAGTTTCCGCCGCGTTTTATTTTCAACCAATACGGTTGTGTATAATTATTCTTCCAATTTTCACCGACTCCGATCTCGAAAGCAGACTCGGCATCAGCATTTTCCCGGCGAAAAGCCGGCGGACCTTGTGTTGGTTGTTGTTTTTCGGTAATCAGCCAACCATTATAAGTTTGAACGGAAATATTTTCCGCAATCGCATTTGTCGAGTCTGGAACGTAAGCACGAACAGTAACCGTAAATTTTTCGCCCGGCACGACCGTTTCCTTATCGGTCAACGCATCAATCTGTATTCCGCTCGCCATTTGAACCGCTCTGGAAACTTCCGATCGTTTGCGAATTAAATTATTTTGAATTTCACTAAAAGCTCTTCTTTCCGCTTGAGTAAACTGATCACAATTTCCGTAACCGCTTCCGGTCGAGCGACCGTCAATGCAATTGTAATTTAATGTTTGATTGAGAATTACCTCACTCAAATTCAGCAGATCCGGCAGAAGTTTTTGAGGATTTTGAGGGTTAAAATCATTTAAGATTTTTTCAGTCAATTTCTGTATCTCTAAAATACCGCCGTTTGAAAGGCGTTCAGGCAGATCAGGAATTTTCAGAAGTGAAGAAATTGACGTGTCAATTCCGTCGAAAATACTTTTTTCTTTTTCAGTTCTTTCAACTCTACTCTCTACTAAATTCAAACCGGAAAATTGATCTCCTTTTAATTCCAAAACGCCTTGCTCCTGAGTTTTGTGCTGGCTTCTTCCTTCCATCGCAATCTCGAAATACGAACGACCGATCAGCGGATCATATTTTCCCGTATTAATTCTCAAGGTCGGTTCAGCGGTCGAACGAAAACCTTGCCCGACATAAAATTTTTTCACCTCCCACGGCGTTCCCGAATCTTTACATTGATTCGGATCGGCGGCGGCTTTGACCGCAAGCGGCGAAATGTAACCCGCGAACTGATGCTGACCGTGACCGTCTGCCGGAGTTCCCGAAAAACGCGAGATGACGACAAGCGGACGAAATTGGCGAATCGCTCTGACCGTATCGCAGAGAATTATTTTTTCGTCCCATTTCGATTTTGCCTCCGTCAAAGTTTTGGAAAAACCGTAATCGAAAGCGCGTGTAAAAAATTGCTCCGCGCCGTCGAGCCGCCGAGCCTGTAAAAGTTCTTCCGTTCGGATAACACCAAGCGATTCAAACAATTCGTCACCGAGCAGATTTTGCCCGCCGTCGCCTCGCGTTAGAGAAAGATAAGCCGTCCGCGCATTTTCTCCGCGTGCGAGATAAGCGAGAAGTGCGGAATCTTCGTCGTCTGGGTGCGCGCCGATCATCATCACGCTTTTCGTCGTTTGCAATTTTTTCAAAAGCTGTCCGAGTCCAATCGCGCCGTAATCGTAAACGGGGCGCACCTGCGCTTTAATGGAAAACGGAAAATGGAAAATGGAAAATATGAGAACTGATATAAATAAAAATCTTTTCATTATTTTGAATTTTCAGAAACAGTTAAGCTGATCAAATATCCGGCAATGACAGTAACCAGACAACCGATAACATTAAACCAGAGAAATTCGATTTTCGTGTAATTGCTCGCAATCCAAACCGATGCGATGCCGAACAACAGTCCGAAAAACGCGCCTCTCGCCCGCGCTCTTTTGACACCGATTGCCAAAACGAATACTCCTAGAAGCGAACCGTAAAAAAACGAACCGAATTTATTAACGACCTCGATCAAAGAGCCGAGATTCGTCGCGTAGATCGCCACGATACAGGCGAAAATTCCCCAGACGAAAGTTGCGATTCTGCCGAATAAAACATACTGCGCGTCCGTCCCGTCTTTTTTAAAATGCCGTTTGTAAAAATCAATCGTCGAAGCGGTCGCCAGCGAATTGAGTTCCGCCGCAATCGAAGACATCGCCGCCGCAAAGATCGCCGCGATGATCAGACCGATCACGCCCATCGGCATATTCTGGACGACGAAAACGGGAAACACATAATTAACATCATTGAATTGACTGTTCTCATTCGTCGTTTTGATAAACTCGGTCGCCTTTTTGCGTGAATCGTTAAAGGCTTTATTCGTTTCGCGGTATTTTTCCTTTGCCGTTTCGACCGACGAAACATCACCGCTTTTTTCGGCATTTACAAGCTCAATCGCAGCTTGCTCGCGTGTCGCGTGAATTTGTTTATATTCGTTTTCGAGTTGTTGATATTCGATTGATTTTACCGAAATCGCGCGGTTTGCTTCCGTTTGATTAAAGATCATCGGCGGCGTTTGAAATTGGTAAAAAACAAAAACCATCACGCCGATCAGAAGGATAAAAAACTGCATGGGAATTTTTAAAAACGCGCTCATCAAAAGCGAAGTCCGACCTTCGGAAACGGATTTTGCCGTCAAAAATCTCTGCACCTGCGATTGATCGCAGCCGAAATATGACAGAAATAAAAACAGAGCGGCAATCATTCCCGACCAGATGGTGTATTTTTCCGTCAGATCAAAACTCGTCTCGATAGTGTTCAATTTCCCGACCGAACCGGCAAGATGAAGCCCGTCGGTCATTGAAACGCCCACCGGAAAATTCGACAAAATGATGAACAGGCAAACGCCGAGACCGAAAAAGATGATGACCATCTGTTTCACGTCCGTCCATGTTACCGCCTGCACTCCGCCGATCATCGTGTAAGCGGTAGTCGTCAAACCGATAACGAAAATCGTCGCAATCTCGCTCCAGCCCAAGACAATCGAAAGTATCACGGCAGGCGCGGCGATAATCACGCCGACTCCGAGACCGCGCGAGATCAGAAAAAAGAAACTCGTCAGAGTTCGCGTTTTCAAATCGAAACGCTTTTCGAGATATTCGTAAGCCGTAAAAACTTTGGCGCGGTAAAAAAACGGCACGACCGTGATGCACAAAATTACCATCGCCAGCGGCAAGCCGTAATAAAATTGTAGAAAACGCATTCCGTCCGAATATGCCTGTCCGGTCGTGCCGACCAGAGTGATCGCCGACATCTGCGTCGCCATCACCGACAGACCGACCGCCCACCACGGCAAACTGCGATTGGCGAGAAAATAGCCTTCCGCATCGCGGCTGTTTTTCGTCATCCGCACGCCGTCCCAGATGACGTAAATCAAGTAAGCCGCGACAACTATCCAATCGAGTAATCTCATTTAGTTTGAAAAATATTCGGAGAAAAGCCAGAGTAATAAAATCACCAAAATAGTTGTAAAAATAACCGTCGCGTAAACGCGATACCACCACGAATCGGGCAATTCGACAACTTCGTTTTTGTTTTCTTCTTCCATAAATTCACGTTCGATGAAAACCGCGCTCGATGTCTTTCATCGTCAGACGCAAAATCACCGGGCGACCGTGCGGGCAAGTCGTCGGCGACGATGTAATCAAAAGATTATCAATCAGCCACTGCATTTTTTCGGGCGTTAGTTTCATATTGATCTTGACGGCGGCTTTGCATGCCAGCGAAGCGGCAATATCATCTCTTAGAGTCGCTTTCGCGCCGCCTCGTTTTTCCGCTTCGACAGTATCGAGAATTTCTGCGAGAAGATTTCTAATTTCCGACGGCGGCAGATCAGTCGGCACACTTTTGATCGCTACAGTTCTGCCCGAAAGCCGCATCACGCCGAATCCCAGACTTTCCAAATCTGCTTCAATTACGGAAAACGCTTCGGCTTGCGCCGGTGTCAGATCAATCGTTTCGGGCAAAAGCAGATTTTGCGATTCGATTTTTCGCTCGTTTTCCTTTCTGCGAAATTTATCAAACAAAATCCTTTCATGCGCGACGTGCTGGTCAATCAAAAGCATTCCTTCATCGTCAACCGCGATGATAAAGCTGTTATGCAGCTGGGCGACTGGGCGGATTTTGGAAATCGAAACATCTGCCACATCCGCCGTTTTGACAAGTTTTTCGGCAGAATTGACGGGAGGCATAAACGAGTGCTGAGTGCTGAGTGCTGAGTGCTGAGTTTTTTCTTCATCATTTGAAATTTGAAATTTGAAATCTGAATTTTCAAAATTTTCGCTTTCTAAATTTCCCGCTTTCTGTTCAAAATCGCTTGACGAGATCGGAATTTCAAATGATGAAGATTGAATTTCGGAATCGCCTGTTTGTTCGTTTGCCGGCTCAAAAGTTTTATTTTCCTGCAAAACATCTTTCGGCGTTTCAAATTGAAATTCGATTTTCGGCTGGACGATTTCTTTATTCGGTTGGTCCGAAATTTGAATTTCTTGTCTTTCAAACGGTTGTTCTTCAACTCGATTCTCATCTGCCTGAAACCTGGAACTTGAAACTTGAAAATCCGAGAGCATTCCTGCTTTCGCCAACGCGCCGCGGATCGCTTCGGCGATCACGTCTTTGACGGCTTCACTGCGGCGAAAACGGACTTCGGTTTTTGCCGGGTGAACATTGACATCAATTTCTTCAAGCGGAATTTCGAGAAAAAGAAAAGCCACCGGATAAACGCCGTGCGGCAGGACGGAGCGGAAACCTTCAAGTAATCCGCCCGCGATAATTTTGTCTTTGACAAAACGACCGTTGATAAAAAAATACTGCGCGTCTCGCGTCGTCCGGCGTTCGCGCGGCGCGGAAACGAAGCCGGAAATTTTTGCGATAAATTCACGTCCGCCCGCAACGGGCAGTAGGCTTTCGATCATATTCGCGCCGAAAATTTGATACGCGCGTTCGCGCAAATCCTTCGCCGGAGCGACACGCAAGCTCTCGCGCCCATTGTTTGTCAATGTAAATGCGATTTCGGGATGAGCGAGCGCGTAATGCGTTACGATATTCGTCAGGTGATAATTTTCCGTCGCTTCCGAACGCATAAATTTGCGCCGCGCCGGTGTGTTGAAAAACAAGTCTCTGACGGAAATCGTCGTTCCGGTCGGGCGCGCCGCGTCTTTGACATCAATCAATTTTCCGCCTTCGATCAAAACTCTCGTCGCCGCCGGATCGCTTTCGGTTTTTGCTACGAGTTCGACTTTGGCGACCGAAGCGATCGAAGCCAGAGCCTCGCCGCGAAATCCGAGTGTTTCGATTTTCCCCAAATCTTCCAGCGTTTTTATTTTCGATGTCGCGTGGCGTTCAAACGCGAGAATCGCGTCGTCGCGCGACATTCCTTCGCCGTCATCCGTAATTCTCATCAAACGCCGTCCGCCGAGTTCGATATCAATCTGAACGCGGCTCGCGCCCGCATCAATCGAATTTTCCAAAAGCTCTTTGACGACCGAAGACGGACGCTCGACGACCTCGCCCGCCGCGATTTGATTTGCCAGATTGTCGGGTAAGATTTTTATTTTGTTCATTGTTTTGTCCTTAGTCTTTAGTCCTTTGTCCTTTGCCGATTGATTGTAAATTGAAATCTCAATCAAAATTCAAAAAGCAAAGGACAAAGGACTAAGGACAAATGACCAATCATAGATAAATTATCCGATGCCCTTTATCGTCGAGATCAATCGCGTCGTAAATCCAATCAATAAAATAAAGCCCGTAAAAGTTTAGAAAAGTCAAAACATTCAGCGTTCTTTCCTGCAAATGTTTGTGCGGCAACAGCGATTCAAGAAGTGTTTCGATTCTGCGATGAATCGTTTCGTCTTTTCTCATCTGAGCGCGGTGAAATTTGTTCCTGATATTTTCGATATGATAGATGATCTTCCGCCTCCGATTCGCCAGCGCGTCGGCAAGCGTCGGCTCGATCGCGGACAGATTTTCTTTTAATAAATTTAACTGCGCGTTTATTTTTTCTTCGGATTCCGTAAAAATCTTCGCCGTTTCGGGATTTAAATATTTCTCGACGATTGCCGGCAAAATTTCTTCACTGCCGCGAAATAAATCCTTTAAGTTCAGACCGTATCTTTCGAGCGTTCGCCCGTGTTTCGGCGGAATGACAGTAAAACTCTGGCGATGAAAAATCGGCGTAACCGGACGATTTAAAATGCGGTAAACTTCTCCGCTTTGCGCAAAATATGAAACTTCAGCCGCGCCGCCGAAATAGCAGACCGTCGGCAAAATGTAGTCTTGCACGACCGAGCGCAGAACGACGCTCGGCGAAAATCTCTGCGGCTCTTTCTCCGCAATTTCCGCGAGTTCTTCGAGCGTAAATTCGCGCGTGTCGTCTTTTGTTCTAAAAGTCCCCTGTTTGCTTTTTTTCAGCGCGTTGCGCGTGTTGTCCCGCGCCTGCCAGAAAAGCGGAAAATAATCTTCCGTGACGAGAACCTGCGCGTGATAGCCATTTTCCGTTAAATTTTTACTGCGTTCAATCAGAGCTTTGACGATCTCGTCCGATTTTTTGATCGCTTCGACATAGACGGGGGCGGCGATTTTTTTCAAATTTTCATCCAGCGGACAGAGCATTATCAGCCCGTATTTATCGAAAAGCCGTGTCAAAAGAAGCGCAAACGCGTCGCTGAAATAATCGCCCGATTTCCAGATTTGATTGACCAAGGTTTTTATCTCGCCGGTAAATTCAGTTTCCGGTAATTCGTCAAAAAGTTTTTCAATCGTTTCATTGATCGAATCGTCGAGTTTGATATAACCGACGGGCAGATTTTCATAACATCGCTTCGGCTCGTTTTTCAATTCTTTGAGATTTCCGTCTTTATTTATCAAAAAAGCTTTTGAAACTTCCTCAAAATCGTGGTCTTCGGTAGCGATCCAGAAAACGGGAACGGCTTTGATGCCGCGACCGCGCAGGCACTCCGTCATTTTTATTGCCGAAAGTGCTTTGTAAATCGTGTAGAGCGGTCCCGAAAAAAGTCCGGCTTGCTGTCCCGTTACGACCGCGACTGAGTCGGTTTCTCTTAAAAGATTTATATTTTCCAGAGTCTTGCTCCCTGCGCCGAATTTTTTATTCATCTCTTCGAGCGCGTCGCAAACGGCTTGGCGGTCGGCTTTGTAATTTTCCAAAACCTTTGGAATATAATTTGAAATTTCCGTGTGCGATGCGACCGCGTTCGGATAGTAGTCTGAAAGTAAGCGCGAATTTTTTTGATATTGAATAAAAAGCTTGGATTGACCCGGAATTTCTGAAAACGGCAGACTTTCGATCAAAAATGAACTTTCTGTAGTCGAGCAAGATACGGAATTTTCTCGGAACACGTTATTTTCTCCTAGTTCTTAGAATTATAAATTTCAGAGCGAAAACTTCCAAATTGCAAATAAAAAAGGACGGCTGTTTTCAAACCGTCCTGAAAAAATTTTCAATCGTAAAAGTTTAATTATTCGGTGCAGCCGTAGAAACACTTTGCCTAGTTTCCTTATCTTCGCCTTCTTCCTTTGCGGTCGAAGAAACCGGAACTTGATCGAAACGATAAATTCCCGAAGAATGCGTTCCGATCAGAAGGCGGCTCGAATTGTTCGGATCGAAGATCATCGTCCAAACGCGGCGGCTGGCGATATTGCGGTTGTCTTTCCCGTCAATCCGCTTCCAATCCCAACCGGCGTTATCGGAATAAAAAACGCCGTCGCTGGTTTCCAACGCGCTGGCGATATAAACGTCGTTTCCGTTTTTCGGATTGACGAGAATGCTCGCGTAATTGCCGAGCGGCAGATTGCCGCCGCGCCGCGTCCAACTGCGACCGCCGTCTTTGCTCACATAAAAGGTCTGCGTCGTGCCGACATAAACGTATTCCGGTTTTTTCGGATTGCGGAGAATCGCGCTGACCGGAACGGCATCGGGAATCGTCGGCAATTTCGACCAGGTTGCGCCGTTGTCTCTTGAAACCAGAACGCCCGAAACGGCAGTTCCTATCCAGATCGTTTCCGCCTGGATCGGATCGGCATAAATCGTCATTACTTCGTGATTGACATTTTGACCGAAACTGATCTTTTCCCAGCCTTTGGCGATGTCGTAACTGCGGTATAAACCGTTATTCGTTCCCGCAAGATAGCCGTTTTTGCCGTCTTCGGTATGCACCAAAACATTTATTTTATCGCCAAGCGCGGGAATCAAAACAGGTTCTGACGGATCGGGTGTCGGAGTCGGTTTCGGTTTTGCCGCGCCGCGCCGCCGCGTAGTCCGCCGCGTCGTTGTCTTTGCCGGTTTCGGAACGGTTATCTGATTCCAGGTTACCCCTCGGTCGGGCGAATGAAAAACACCGAAATTCGTCGCCAGATAAATATTGTTGGTATTCACCCTGTCCTGAACGAGCGAGTATGTGATCGTCCGGTTGGTATCGAGATTTTTTACGCTCGGTCTCCACGTCGCGCCGTTGTCGTCGCTGATAAAAACAAATCCGCCGCCCGTCGCCGTGTTGATCGTCGTCGCGTAAAGGCGGTTCGAGATTTCGACATCGGGCGTGATCGAATAGGTAAAACGACTGCTGAAATTCCCGTTTGTCTGAATAAAGTTTTTACCGCCGTCATTGGAAACCATCACGCCGTAATTATTCGTTCCGATAAAAACCTTATCGGGATCGTCTTCGTGAACGGCGATCGAGTTGATCTCCAAATCTCTCTGCGTCGTCATCGCCCAGTTGCGACCGCCGTTCGTGGTCATCCAGAAGCCTTCGGTCGTCGCGGCGTAGATCGTTGACGGTCGCGTCGGGTGCTGGAGAATATCGCGCGTCCGGCGGGCTTGCGAAGGTATGCCTTGAAATTTGGTCCAGCTTTCTCCCGCATTGAAAGATTGGTAAATGCCGCTACACGCCGAGGCAATAACGTGGTCGGGATTGCGCGAATTGACCGTAATGGCGAAAACGTCCGAATCGTCAATCATTCCTTTATTGATCAGCCGCCATGATTTCCCGCCGTCGGTTGATTTGAACGGGCGATACCACGTTCCGGCATAGATGATATTCGAATCACGCGGGTCAATCGCCATCGAGTCAATATTAACAGGCATCGTATCGGATTTGATCTTTTCCCATTTTTCACCCGAATCACGTGAAATCCAAACTCCATTGAGCGTTCCGACCGTTAGAACGTTCAGGTCATGCGGCGATTGGGTCATCGAGTGGATTGACTGATCTCGAAGGTCTTTGGCTTCCTTCCAGTTTTTTCCGCCGTCAACCGATTTGAAAAATCCGCCCGGCAGTTTATGCCTGTGTCCCGAAGTATAAATAATATTCGAATCGCGCGAATCAATCATCAGTTGATCAAGAATAAGCTGCGGACGTTCGAAATTTTTCAGGAGCTCCCAGCTCGCGCCGCCGTTTTCGGATTTATAAATTTGCCCGTCAAGCGTACTGATAAAAAGCCGGTTGTGATCTTTCGGGTCGAAGGTAATTACCCGCACATCGCCGCCGCTCGGTCCGATGGTTCGCCAATCAATGAAGCGTTTCGCCCCGTCATTTGCAGTAACGCTCAGAAAACTTAAACAAATTACTGTTAAGAAGATCCAAATTTTTACGAATTTATTTTTTGTCATAGCCATTTCTC
>JBGTSF010000074.1:0-23154 GCA_041940425.1 Pyrinomonadaceae bacterium | reverse complement strand
CGAGGGCGGCAGGTCGGTAACGTCGTCGCCCGCGATGAGGATCTGACCCGTGGTCACCTCCTCCAATCCACCGATCATCCTCAGCGTCGTCGTTTTGCCGCAGCCCGATTCGCCGACCAAGCCGAGCGTTTCGCCTTTTTTGATGTCGAGCGTTACGCCGTCAACCGCTTTGACGTATCTCGTCTGTTTGAACAGACCGCCGCCGAGTTTGTAATAAACTCTTAAATTCTGCAAAGAGATCAAAACGTCGCCGTCGTGCGGCTCGTCGCCATTCGTTTCTTCACTGACGCGCTTCGGCATTTCGACGGTTTCGGCTTCGGTCGCCGCGTTTGTTTCTTCCGCGTTTGTTTCGTTCGGCATATTTTCGTCTTGTGTCATATGTTCAAATGTTTTTTAATTGGCTTCCTTAACTTTCGGCGCTTCGATATTTATTTTTTTATCGTAATCGTAAACGGTCGTCTGCTTTTGTTTCTGTCCGGCGTTTTCGGTTTCGATAATAATTTTAAGCGGCAAACCGCTGTCGTTGGCGATCCAGACTCTGGTTGTTCTTTTAAATGTTTCGGGACCGGGTTCGACCGTGTATTCGTAAATGGTCGCGTCCTTATCGCCGATCTTTTCGGTTCCGGTTTTCGTAACTTCGCGGATCGTTTTCATTCCTTCGGCGTTGAAGGATTTCTGCATCTCTTTGATCTCCGCGCCGATGTCTTCGTCAACCTTTTTCCAGCCCGCTTCTTCCTTGACATACGATTCGCTTCCGATGGCGATGATCTCCGTCAAATCGTTTTTAATGTGATAACGGTCGGGCGCGACAAATTCCATCTCGGTCTTAAAATCCGGCATCGCGTCGTTGGTGCTGGTCGCCGACCACGATTCGTGCGATTGCAGTCTTTTGGTCGAACTCAAAAGGTCAATTTTCGGATCGGCGTTCGGCACAAAAGGCGCGTTGACATCAATTTCCGGCAGAGGTTCGGGCGCGGCATTAACGGGCGTGTTCGCTGCCGTATTCGTATTTGCAGGTTCGGAACTGCAGCCGATAAAAATTAAAACCAAAGCGATAAAAATTGTAAAGATAAATAGTTTCAAATTAACCTTCCTTGTTTTTTTCCGCGACGGATTCCGCGTAAACTTCTTCGGCGAAATGACAGAGCGAAAAATGATTTTCGTTAAGCTGGACGAACGGCGGATATTCGCGCGTGCAGATCTCTTCGGCGCGGTCACAGCGTTCGGCAAACGGGCAGCCGGGCGGCAGATGCGCGACATCGGGCGGCAAGCCCGGAATCTGGTAAAGCTGCGCGCCGGTTTCGTGCGCCGGATCGGGAACGCTCTTTAACAAGCCCTTCGTGTACGGATTTCCCGGAGTCGCAAAAAGTTCTTCGGTCGGAGCCTGCTCGAAAACCTTTCCGGCATACATCACGATAATTTTATCGGTCATTCCCGCGACCACGCCAAGATCGTGCGTGATGAGAATGACGCTCGCGCCGAATTCCGTTTTCAGATTTTTGATCAGTTCGAGAATCTGCGCCTGAATTGTAACGTCCAAAGCGGTCGTCGGTTCGTCAGCAATTAAAAGTTCGGGTTCGCACGAAAGAGCCATAGCGATCATCACTCTCTGGCGCATCCCGCCGGAAAATTCGTGCGGGTAATTGTCCACGCGGCTTTCCGCGTCGGGAATACCGACCGTTTCCAGCATCTTGATCGCGTGACGGTAAGCCTGATCTTTGCTGTAGCCGAGATGAAGTTGCGTGATCTCCATGAGCTGCGTCGAGATTTTCAAAAACGGGTTGAGCGAGGTCATCGGGTCTTGAAAGATCATCGCAATGCGTTTGCCGCGAATCTTTCTGACTTCTTCCATCGGAAGCGCGAGAACGTCCTTGCCGTCAAAAATAATATCGCCGCCGACGATCTTTCCCGGCGGTTCGGGAATAAGGCGCATGATCGAAAGATTCGTTACCGATTTCCCGCTTCCCGATTCGCCGACGATTCCCAAAGTTTCGCCCTTTTTCAAAGTGAACGTGATGCCGTCAACTGCTTTGACCACGCCGTCTTCGGTCTGAAAATAAGTTTTCAGATCATTGACCGTTAAAATTGTTCCGTTTCCGTCGCTCATATATTTTTTTGTAACCAATTTTGAAAATCAGATAAAACTTTAAATTGCTGTTCGGTCTGCCCGCGTTTTAAATACTCCGTCAAAATCTCGCTTGTTAAAACCGGAATTTCTTCGCTCCTTTCGATTTCAAGATATTCGCCGTTTTCATCCAGTTTGAAAATTTTCAGTTTTTCATTCGCGTATTGCCAGAATTCCGAAACGCCGAACTGCGAATACATTTCAAACTTGTCGTCCGACGGGTGGTGAACGTCAATTTCGCAAACAATGTCCGGCGCGAGTTCGATTTCCGTCGGCACGTAGTCTTTTGTCTGATGAATATCGGCTTTGCTGACGAAGAATGACAAATCAGGCTCGACACCGAATTCCAACCTTTCAGACCGCAGTGTCGCTTTGCCTGTCGGAATGATTTCTTCCTGCGTTACCAAGCTGACTACACCGATAAGCCTTTCCAATAAAATAATAAGCAATTCGTGTAATTCGGTTACAGGCATAATTGTAAGAGTTCCTCTTCTATAAAAAAGATGAAGCGAACCGGATTCGCCGAGGTCTTCGGAAATACGCTCGTAAGTTTCCCAATCAATGCCGACATACTGCATCGGATGTTTGAGATTTCGGAATTTCTCCGTCGGGATTGTAACTTCCGCCGTGATCATTTTTTTAACTGTTTTTCTTCGCACTGCCGTAAGCCCGCCGGCTCGACAATATCAATTACCGTTACGATATTTTTGCCCTTTATTTTGTTGTAATAAAACTCGACTCCGCGATAACGCAGTCCTTCTTTCGCCTTGCCGTAAATCTTCTCGATGTCTTCCAAAGTGCTTTCTCTCAAAATGATTCCTTTCGACGTTTTAGCGCGGTAAGGGGCGCGTATCTCGACGGTGAAAATTTCCTGCCGCTTGTCCGTCTGGCAGATGTAAAACGACAAACCGTTTTTGTATGTCATCTGAAAGGAATAATTTTTGTTCTTTATCCATTTATAGTTTTTGCCGAATTTCTTTTCGACATCGCGCTTTGTAGATTTGCCGACCGTGATGCCTTCGACACCGATGCCTTCTTTTGCAATTTTATAACTTGCTTTGTTTTGCGCGTCAGCCGTGTTTGAAAATAAACTGCATATCAAAACAGCTAAAGTCAAACAGCTTTTCAGCATTTTTCTCCTAGAATTTTCTCGTCTGCGGATCAAGCGCGTCGCGGATGCCGTCGCCGACGAAGTTTAATGAAAACAACGTCAACGCCATCGTTACGCCCGGAAAGATCAACTGCCACGGGAAGATTTGAATATTTTTAATCCCGTCCGCCGCAAGGCTTCCCCACGAAGCGTAGGGCGCCTGCACGCCGATTCCCAAAAATGACAGAAAAGCTTCGGTCAGCATAACCGACGGAACGGTCAGCGTCGCATAGACGATCACCGGACCGAGCGCGTTCGGCACGAGATGTTTAAATATGATCCCGGCGGTCGAAACGCCCGTCGCCCGCGCCGCCATAACGAATTCCTGATTTTTAAGTGAAAGAATCTGCCCGCGCACGACGCGCGCCATCGTCAGCCACGAAACCAGACCGAGCGCGAAAAAGAGCAGAAATATCTGACTCAAGCCCTGCCCGCCGCCGAATGCATCGGCAAGCGCGGTGATCCAACCCGGCGAGTTCGGTCCGCCGAAAACCGACAGCAGAACGATGACGATCAAGATATATGGAATCGAATAGAGAATATCAACAAAGCGCATCATCACATTGTCAATCTTGCCGCCCAAATATCCGGCAATCGCGCCGTAAGAAACGCCGACGATCAGGGAAACGATGGTCGAAATGATGCCGACCATCAGAGAGATTCGTCCGCCCTGTAAAACTCTTGCTAAAAGGTCGCGCCCCTTGTCGTCTGTTCCCATCGGATGCTGGAGGCTCGGCGGAAACGAGCGGACAAGCTCGCCGCTGCCGACATTCGACGGAATGTAATCCGCCGTAAAGCCGGTCGTCATACGGATAATAAACGGTCCGATCGCGACGGCGACGATCATGATCGCCAAAACGATGAGTCCGAAAACTGCCAGCTTGTTTTTCAAAAGCCGCTTCCACGCATCTTTCCAGAGCGACGTTCCCTTTAATACTTTTTCATTTTCTGTCATAACTTTAATTTCCCGTTTCGCCTTGTCCGAAAATTTCGCTTACTTCCAGAGATATTCCTTGGATATTTTTTGTCTGCACAACTTCGCCGCGCCCGAAAATCCGCATTTGGTAGTACATTCCGTTTGACGGATTATTGAAAGTTTCGACCGTACTGTCTTTCAAATTTACCAACCAGAATTCATTGATTCCCGCTTCGGCGTAAATCGCTTTTTTTATCTCGCGGTCGAAATCAACCGTCGAATCCGAAACTTCGATGACCAGCAAAACATCTTCCGGCACGGGATGTCTTTCCGCATAAAAATCGTCGCGCGGTTTTAATAAAGCAATGTCCGGTTCGGGTTCGTTATGCTCGTCAATATGAATCGGATTTTGTCCTGAAATCATTACAAAATCGCCGAAGTTTCTCTCTAAATACTTTTCCAGTTTTCTAACGATGCTTGCGTGTTTGCTTCCGATTGTCATACGGTGAATTATTTCTCCGTGAATCAACTCCCAGCCGCTTTCTTCGGGCAGAATTCCGGCTTCCACCATTTGATAAACTTCGTCGGTGCGAAATTTTTTTCGCATCAAAGGCGGGTTCGGAATTGTTTCGAGTTCTGCAATTACCGTCATAACTTTTACTCGTAGCGTATTCGCGGATCTAAAAATCCGTAGGAAATATCAACCGCCAGATTGAAGATCATAATCAGGATCGAAAGAAACGCAACGATGCCGAGCGTCAAAGGTTCGTCGCGGTTCAAGACCGATTGGATAAAGATATTGCCCAAGCCCGGAATGGCGAAAATCTTTTCGACGACGACCGTTCCGGCGAGCAGGTGCGCGAGCGCGGGTCCCGTGAACGAAACGACCGGAATGATGCCGCCGCGCAGACCGTGTTTGAGCAGAACCTTCCATTCGTCCAAACCTTTCGCCCGCGCCGTGCGGATATAATCCGAGCGCATCACTTCGAGCATTCCGGCGCGTGTCATCCGCGCGATATACGCCGTGTAGATCGCCGCGAGCGTGATGACCGGCATTATCAAGAACGTAAATCCGCCCCAGCGAGCCGGCGGCAGAATGTAAAGACCGAGCGCGAAAAATATGACCAGTATCGGTCCCAAAACGAAATTAGGCACGGACAGACCGACCATCGCCAGTGCCATCGAACCATAATCGAACGCCGAATTCTGCTTGAGCGCGGCGATGATCCCTGCCGTCAAACCGAGCAGCAATGCCAGCAGATAAGCCAGAAAACCGATGGTCGCCGAATACGGGAAATGATCGCGGATGATCTGGTTGACGTTGCGGTCGGGATATTTGAGCGAATCGCCGAAATCGAGCCGCACGATGTTCCACATCATTATTCCGTATTGCTCATACCACGGCTTGTCCAGACCGTATTTTTTCTTGATGTTTTCCTCGATCGCCGGCGGCAGTTTTTTCTCGCCCGAATAAAAACTTCCCGGCGCCATTCTGATCAATCCCCACGTTACCGTAACGACGAGCAGCGCCATCGGGATGATAAGCAGTAGTCTGCGAATAATGAAACTTAGCATTTTTCCTCTCGATTATTCGGCTTTCGCCGTATTTTTATTTTCCTTGTTTTCCGTCTGTTTTGACTGCTTCAACTGTTCCTGTGTCTGCATCAGACGCGCGACCTGCTGTTCGACCCACGGGTCTTTATTCTTCATGATGTTATCCACGTCTTTATCCCATTTGGCTTGGTCGTGTTCGATATAGACGAATTTCCACGGGTGAAGTGTTCCCGGATTCGGATACAAGCCTTTGACATACGGTTTCTTGATCCAGTTGGTCGCCTGCGTCTGCAAGGGAATAACGGGCTGATCCTGCATCAGGAAAAATTCGGCTTCCGCCAGCAGTTCCAAACGCTTCATCTCGTCCTGTTCCTTGTTGGCATCATCGAGCATCTTATCGAATTTCGGATTATACCAGCCGGTCGAACTGTCGTTGTTTTCCGAATAGAAAAGATTCAGGAAAGTATATGGGTCCATATAATCGCCGACCCAGCCGGCGCGTGCCATTCCCGTGTAGTCAACTTTTTTTCTGACCTGCAGAAACGTTTTCCACTCCATATTTTTGAGCGGAACTTCGATGCCCAAATTTTGCTTCCACTGCGCCTGTATGAATTCGGCGACGTTCTTGTTGCTTTCCGCCGTATTGTAGGTCAGCGTAACTTCATTTGCCGGAAACTTCGGACTGGAGTAACGGTCGCCGTTTTTCTCGACCGGATAACCGGCTTCGGCAAGCAGTTTCCGCGCTTTTTCCGGGTCGAAGATACGCGCTTTCCACTGCTCCATCGAACTGCCTTTTTCTTTTAATCTCTGCTCATAAACCTTCTGCCGCGCGACCTCGTATTTCGGGAAAATGCCTTCAGGCGTAAAGTCAACGAGCGGTTTTGTCGTCTTGCGGTATTTGGACAGAGCCTCGCGGTTAATCGCGAGCGCGAAGGCTTCTCTGACCTTCAGATTATCCATCGGCGGTTTTTTGACGCTGATCGTGTAATACTCGATGGCGACTTCGGGAAAATTCAGATATTCGTCCTTGTATTGCCGGATCATCTCATTCCAGTCGGCAGGCGGCGTGTGATTATAGAGCGCGTCCACATAACCTGCTTTATACAGATTCATCATCGTCGTCGCTTCCTCCATCGGGTAAAATTCGATGCGCTGGAGGCGGACGTTTTCCGCGTCCCAGTAGGTCGGGTCTTTCTCGACGATGACTTTGTCATACGGCTTGCGGTCAACGAGTTTGAACGCGCCGCTCGTTACGATGTTCTGCGGTCTTGTCCACTGAATACCGTGCTTTTCGACCGTCGGTTGGTGAACGATGCGGAAAAATTGATGACCCAAAAGACCGAGGAAAAAAGGCGCGGGCTGGTAGAGCGTCATACGGAAAGTGTAATCGTCAACCGCTTCGACGCCGATGTCCTCGCCCTTGATCGGGACGAATTCCTTGCCTTCGACGAGAGCCTTGAGTTTCGGGTCTTTTTCAAACGCCGCGGCGCGTGATTTTTCGTCGCCCGGAACGGTCAGACGCATCGGCATATTGATGTATCGGTGAAATTCCGTCTCCACGCCGAAGGGTTCATCCTTCAATTCCTTCATCGTCTCCAGAGGATCTTCGACCGGATCGCCGATCTCTTTCAGATTGGTCGCCGATTTTTCGGTTTCGGTTTCCTTTTTGACCAGCTCGACGGGTTTCTTTTCTTCGAGGTCTTTTTCCATTACGAAACTTCCGTCCGGGTTTTTAACGAATGCTTTCGCGGAATTATAGGCTTCGGCGTATTTGATGTAGTAAGCGAGATAAGCGTTCTGCGCGGCGAGTTCGGGCGAGAGTCCGCGCCGGAATGTGTAAACCACGTCCTTGGCGGTGATCGGCGCGCCGTTTGAAAATGTCGCGTTTTTACGGAGATGAAAAAGAAACTCCGTTCCGTCCGGGCTGGTTTCCCAGCTTTCGGCAATCGCCGGGATCGGGTCCATCGTCTTCGGGTCGTATTCGACCAGCCCGTCATACAAAGCCATCAAAACTCTGGCTTCGGGCTGTCCGGTCGGAACTTGCGGATCGAGCGATTCCGGCTCCGAACCGGAAATATACCTCAAGACCTGTCCTTCCGGCGCTTTCGTTACGCCGTAATACTGGCTCGTCGCCTGCGTTCCGCAGCTAACCAAAAATGAAGATACAATGACCAGAGCAAAAATCGTTCGAAATTGCTGAAAACTTATACGCGCCATAATTTTTACGCTCCTTAAAATCTATTAATGCAAAAAATGAAAGGCTTTATAAAAAGCCGGGAAGAGTTTTATTTAAAGGCAGAAAGTAAAAAGGCAAAAGGCAAAAATTTAAAAACGGACAATGCGCCTTATTTTCTCCCCCTTGTAATCTCAAATACTTTGCTTACCCGTTTTAGCTAATTTTCTAAAATTAGCGTCAAACTTATCACGTTTTTACGCAGACCTGCAAGAAATGGTTTCCCGCCTCAAATATCCGCAAAAAAACATTCAAATCAAACCTACGATTCGCCGCCGGTCTTTTTCGGTTGCCAATTAACGTCAATGCGGACGGATTTAAGCGACGGCGCGTCGAGCGAATTTATTTCGAATCCCAGAATATACGGTTTGACCAGCGAATACGAAGTCGGAAAATAGAGCGGAATTGCCGGAAGTTCGACAATCGCCTGTTCTTCGGTCAGAATCGCTTCGCTCGTTTCGTCCAGATGCTCGACCAGAATCGTTTTTTCATCGTCTTCTTTGACCAGCGTGCTAAAGGTCGGTATTTCAAAAAGCCCCTGCCCGTTTTGCGAACTTTCCGGCTTGATCTTTTCATCCGGCTTCGGCTTTTTCTCCGTATCTTTTTCTTTAACTTCCTTTTTCGGCGTAAAAATGGCGATCATATTCGCCGTTTCGTCGGTCGTCGGCAAAACCGCGTTGCGGCGGATGATGTCGAAATCGTTCGTCTTTTTCGCTTCGGCGATCTCTTCCGTTTCTTTAACGATGACTTCGGTTTCGATGTTGAGATTTTCCTTCCACATTTTCGCCACCGAATTGGCTATTTTCTGTTGAATATTATTGCGGTTGACAACGAGTTTAACGACCGGAAAATTTTGTCCTTCGGGATAACCGGCTTCGGCGAGAAGTTTCTTCGCTTTTTCCGTGTCCTGCGCGAGTTTCTTTTCTTTTTCCTCGTCAAACGGCAGAAAACTCAGCGCCGGTTCGGTCGCGCCTTCCATCTCGTCCTGCGTCAATTTTTCGCGCTCGATGGAAATCGCCAGCGCTTCGCGCACATATCGGTCGTTATACGGCGGTTTTTTTATATTGAACTCGTAGAAATTTATCGCGCTGTGCGTCGTCCGTTTAAAATCGTCAAACGGCGTGAGAAGTTTCAAAGCGAGCGGCTCGAAATCGGCGTTCGTCACGGCATCGAGTTCGCCCGCTTTGTAGGCTTCGAGGGCTTTTTCCGCCGATTCCTGCGGCACGAAACGCACCCGTTCGAGTTCGACCGCCTGCTTGTTCCAGTAATGTTCGGCGCGGTCGAGCGTGATGCCGTCCTGTCCGATAGAAAAAATGCGAAACGCGCCGTTCGTGACGATGTCGGCTTTTAACTGTTCGCCTTCAAAATATTTTCCGTCGCCGTAAACGGGACGAAAAATCGGATTAGCGACCAGCGCGGGAAATTCCTTATCGGGTTTGATGAGCGAAATTTTCAAAGTAAATTCATCGGTCGCTTCCGCGCCGAATTTCGGCTCGTCCTTTTTCGCAATCGTTTCGGTTTTCTTTTCTTCGTTGATGCGTGTATCTATCGCCGAATTGCTGTTCGGCTGAATTTTTATAAAAGATTGCGCCTGTTTTGCCGCCTGACGGGATACGCTGTCAATTTCCTGATTTTCAGCCGCCGGAGTTTTAATTTCCGTTTCCGGTTTTCGCATTCCGACAATGTTTACCAAAAGTTTATAATGCGAAACCTTATCGCCCATTTCCGCCAAACGCTTCCACGAACGGATGAAATCTTCCGCCTTGACGGTTTCGCCGTTCGACCACTTCGCGTCTTTTCTTAAATAAAACGTCCATGTGCGGAAATCTTCGGACGCTTCCCATCGTTCGGCAATCGCGGGAACGGCTTGCAGAGTTTTCGGTTCGGTGTCGGTCAAACCTTCGAAAATCGCGCGGACAATATCGGTTTCTGGCGGCGCGGCGGCAAGCGCGGGATCAAAGGATTTCGGCATCTTGCCGTTGCTCCAGCGAAACTCCTTTTTCGCGGGCGGCGGCGCGTCGGCGAAAAACGGTTCGGGCTTCGGTTTTTCTAATTCACTGCACGCAGATAAGAACAGCAGCAGCAGTAGGCAGCAGCAGTAGGCAGACAATTTTCGCGCTGACAAAATACCTGCCAACTGCCAACTGCCGCTGCCTGCTTTACCTTTCCGCTTTTCCATTTTGTATAAATTTCAACTGCTCGTAAATCTCAACAGTCTGCCGTCGCGTGTCCTCGAAACCGTCTGACGTATCAATCAAAAAGTCTGCAAATTTCTTTTTTTCTTCCTGCGGCATCTGTGAGTTTATTCGTCGTAAAGCGTCGGTTTCGCTTAGATTATTGCGCGCCATCAGCCTCTGTAATTGTATCTCAGGTTTGCAAAAAACGACAATCAGGCAGTTAAATCTTTTGTAACCTCCCGATTCGATCATCAGAGCCGCGTCAATGACGGCAATGCCGTTCGGATCTTCGCTTTCGCGTGTCCGTAACCATTCATTCTGCGCGTCAATAACCATCGGATGCACAATGGAATTGAGAAGTTGTCGTTTCGCTTCGTCCGAGAAAACAACCGCGCCCAATTTTGCGCGGTCTAATTCGCCGTTTTCTTGCAGGATTTTTTCGCCGAAATTATCAACTAATAATTTTAAACCTTCCGTTCCTTTTGCAACCACTTCCCGCGCCGTCAGATCGGCATCGAGCGTAAACGCGCCGAGTTCACTAAGAACTTCGAGAACAAAAGATTTCCCGACCGCAATCGAACCTGTCAGACCGACTTTCAGCATTTTGGTAATTAGTAACTGGTAACTGGTAATTGGTTTTCGGCTAGTTACCAATTACCAGTTACCAGTTACTTACTATGTCTTTTCGCCAATTTTTCGACATTAAAAGCGGCAATCTCATCGAGCGAAAGACCGAGTTCGTCGGCGCAGGCGGAAATATACCAGAGAACATCGCCGAGTTCGTCCTTTAATTTCGCGCGCGTTTCATCCGTTATTTCGCCGCCGTGATCGCGCTGGATTTTTTTCACGATATTCGCCACCTCGCCCGCTTCTCCGGCGAGTCCGAGCGTCGGATATTCGAGATTATTAAGGCGATTCGGATAAAGCGCGGTTACGCTCGCCGCGTCCTGATATTCATCAAAATTCATAAAATAATTAGTCTTTGGTTTTTGGTCTTTGGTTTTTGGTTATTAATCTTTAATTTGAAATTTGAAATTTGTAATTATTTTCTCTTCTCCGATTTTCCCTTTCTCCTCTTCTCAAATCTCCATCACGCCGAGTTCGGCGACGGCTTCATCTAAAAGCGTTTCGTCAACTCTGCCTAATTCCGCCATCGTCCGCGCCATCGAGTCGGCGACTTCCTGCACTTCGTGTCCGGCGTGTCCTTTGACCCATTCCCATTTTATGTCGTGCTTTTTCGCCGCTTTATCGAGCCGCGCCCACCAATCGAGATTTGTTTTCTTGCGGAAATTTCCGAGCATTGTCTGCACGACGTAACGCGAATCGCTCAAAAGGCGAACTTTGCACGGTTCGCGCAGTTGGCGCAGACCGATCTCTGCCGCGGCGATTTCCGCCTGCTGATTCGTCGCATTTCCCAGATATTCGCCGAACGCGCGCCAGTAGCCTCTGTAGCCGAGAACGGCGACCGCCGCCGCCCGCGTATTTCCCCTGCCGTTTCCGAGTGATGAGCCGTCGCAAACGATCGTTACTTCCTTCATAAATTCCCCGTCATTTCGTCCCGCGTTTTCCGCAAATCTTTTATCCAAAAATAACTCAAAAGCGCGCCCGTAATAAAACTGTAAACAAACGCGACCGACAAATCCACGACGATTCCGAACGTCGAAAATCTTTCAAAATACGGATCGCCGCCGAATTCGTAAAACGCCACCGGAAAACCGTAGCCCTGAACATAATGCCTGACGCGGCTTTCCTGAGTCGTGGTCAGAGTCAGCAAATTAAACAGCGCGAACGACACCATCGCCACCCAAAAACCGATCTGAAACGCTCTGTTAAAAATAAATCGAAACATTAAAACAAATTTATTTTACAGGGATGGACATGGATTATAAATTTTTCGGTGGTATCTCAAATTTTGAAAGTTTCAACTTCGGAATAAGTGATAGGTGATAGGTAATAAGTGAGAGGCTTTATCAAGGTTTCAGCGATCACTTTTCACCTATCACTTATCACCTATTCCGAAGTTATTTCTTTCATCATAAATTCTGCGACACGACCAATTTTTTAAAAATTCTTTTCATCCCTGTCTATCCTGTCCATCCCTGTTAATTTTTTTCCTATTCAAAAGCCAGATTGATCTTCTCTTCGAGCAATTCCCAGAGAGCCGCGCCCGCGTCGCCGATGTATGCGGTGCGCGTCAAAATCTGTTCTTTCGTAACATTGTTTTCCGTCCAGCTTTGCCGGTTGTTATAAAGATTCTGCAGGACGGGCATCAAACGGTCAATCGCGCGGGCGAATTTCGCTTCCGCAGAATTGCCGTATTCGAATTCTTTCCAAAGCTCCAAAAATTCTTCGCCCGTTTCTTCCGGCAAAAGCGCGAAAATTCTTTCCATCGCTTTTAATTCTTTGTCTTTCGCATCGGCGCGTCCCTGTTCGTCAAAAAAGAAAACATCGTCCGCGTCAATCTCGCCGATGTCGTGCAGAAGCAGCATTTTGATGACCTTTTCCGCATCAACCGGCTCGTCCGCATAACGCGCCAGCGCGAACGCCAAAAGCGCGATCTGCCAACTGTGTTCGGCGGAATTTTCGTATCGGTCGAGTCCGAGCGGTTTTACTTTCCGCTCGACCGCTTTCAATTTTTCGAGTTCGAGAATAAACGCGAAAGTCTTTTCTAAATTGTCTCTCATTAATTATTTCAACTCTTTCTGTAAAAATTTTCTTTGAAGCAAATCAAATAAAAATCCTGAATAAAAACAAAAAATCCCCCAGATGATTATATTTTTGCTGAGTAAATACCAAGAAATTTCCGTGTGAGTAACAAATCCACCGTTTCTGCCAAAAATAAGCGGAAATCCGAAATTATCCATACAATCAAAACAAAGTGGGTCACGATTTAGAAAATACGAAATAAAGTTCAAACCTATTAACATAATGACACCGAAAAGAAATCCGACGACAAAGAATTTGCTCTTTATTAAACTTTTCAGACTATTCACATATCCAAAAATTAAAGCTAACGACAAACTAAAAATAATTGCAAAAATTATGTTTAGGACAAAACCGAGAAAATTAGCTTCACCGAAAAAACTTGCATACATTCCAGAAAACATTGAAAATGGAAATCCAAAATCCCAAAAACGATGAACAAAAACTCGTGTTCCAAATTCAGCAGTTGCCATTGACAGAAAATCAAGTAATGTTACGGCTTGAAAAATTAAAGTCAGCATAATTCCCAACTTAAAACCTTTTTTGAATCTTTCAATCTTCGATTTTTCACTCATCCGCATTTCCTCCGACCGAAATCACATTGTCCACATAGCCTTCGAACGTATCGTCGTGAGAGATGACGAAAAGCTGATCGAAGGTTTGGCGTTCGGTGATGTGGCTGATCTGTTCGGCGAGCCGTTCGCGCCGCGCCGCGTCCATATTGGTCGTCGGTTCGTCGAAAAACGCGAGCCGCACGTCCGACAATTGTTTTAATAAAGCCAATCTGACCGACAAAGCCGCCGCCATCTGTTCGCCGCCGCTCAAATTTACAAACGGACGTTCGTGTCCGAATTCTTCTAAAACGATGCCGTAATCTTCCGTCCATTTCAAAGTGCGTTCGGCGTTTCCGGTGATCTCGCGGAACATCTGATTGGCTTCGAGCGAAACGTGATAGACGTAGTTTCGCGCAACGAGCGGAGCGGATTTTTTCAAAGTTTCACGGATAAAATCCGTCGCCTCGAAAACTTTTTCGAGCCGTTCTTTTTCCTTGAATTCAAACTGCATTTCCAGACGGATCGCCCGCAAGGTTTCGAGTTCTTTTTTAAGTTCTTCGGTTCGCCGCCGTGCGTGTTCCGCGTTTGCTTTGGTTTCGGCAAAACGCTTTTCCGCGTCGCTCAGATTCGCTTTTTCCGAAATATGTTTTTCGCGGTCGTAAGTTTTTTCCGCTTCCGTAAAATCGTTTTCGGCTTTTGATAAATCCGTCTTTAGTTTTTCAATTTCTTCGGTTGCTGTTTTCAGTTGCGCCGTCTTTTCAGGCAGAAGTTTTGCCTGCGTTTCATTCGCCAGAAATTCCCGATGCGCGTCCGCCGTCGTATCTCTTTTGTCTGTCCATTCCGCCCACAGCGCGTCCAAATCCTTGTAGCTTTCGAGTTTTTGAACGGTGATTCTGCGCTCGCTTTCGAGCCGCTCGAAATTGCTTTCCGCATCCGTGATTTTTGTTCGGATGACGATCTCCTGCGCGGCTTCTTTTTCCAGATGTTTGACACGCGCTCTCGGATCGTCGAGCGTTTTTAACTTTGTTTCGGTTTCATTAATTTCGGCTTTCAGTTTCGGAAGATTTTCGAGTTGTTTTTCGAGTTGTTCTTTTTCGCTTTTGTAACCGATGCCTTCTTTGCTGATTTCTTCTTTGACTTCTTTCAGTGTTTCGAGTTGCGCTAAGGAATTCCCGGCTTCGCGGGAATTCCTTAGCGCAACCGACAAGGTTTTCCGCTCGTTTTCAAAAACTGAAATCCGCGCCCGGACTTCGCCGAACTGACTCGAAACAAAACCTTCGAGCGTCTGCCCGGGTTTCAGATTCAGACATTTTTCCGACAAAATCGGACACAGACCGTTTTTAATTTCATTCTGAAATTTTTCGTCCGATTCCAATTTCGCGCGAAGCTTGGCGAGTTCCTGCGTCAATTCCGCGTCGCGCTTGCTCAGATTTTCAAACTCGCCCGCGTCTTTCGCTTTCTCTTCCGCCGTTTTGATCTGCTCTTGATTTTTGGTGAATTTATCACGCAAATCCTTCATCTTTTTTTCCAGACTAGCAATCTGTTTTTCGACCGCGTTCGCGCTTGCCAGTTCGTTTTTTAATTTGTCCAGATGTTTTTCGAGATTTTCCTGCTCGCCGATTTTCGGTTTTAAATGTTCGATCTCGGCGTGCGCGTCCTGCGCTTTTTTCAAATCTTCGGCAAAGCGTTTTTGATCGGCTTTGACGTTTGAAATGGCGGCTTCGGTTTTCGCCATTTCCGCGTTCAGTTTTTCGCGCTCGCCGCGTTCGCGCTCCAATTCTTTGATTCGCGCTTGGGCTTCCGTGTAAGTTTTATGTTCGGCTTCGACCGCTTTAATTTTCGCCGCCGCTTCTTCCGCCTGCCGCTTTTCGTTTTCTTTTTGTGAAAGAACGATGTCGGCTCTTATTTTTTCGTTCTGTAATTTTTCAAAAGCCGTTTTAAGTTCAATTACCCGCGCTTCGGTTTCGTCAAATTTTTTGACCGTTTCCTTTTTTTCCGCGACCTGTTTTTCGATCTCTTCGAGCGTTTTATTTAATTCATCGGCTTGCTCTGAAAAAGCTTTAAAATCCGTCTCGATGCGTTCGTAATCGGCGAGTTTTCCCTCGGAAAAGGCGATGCGTTTTTCGGTTTCGCTTAATTTGTTTTTGATAAAATTCGCGGTTTCACGCAGTTTGTCCGAGCTTTGGCGGTATTCTTCGACTCTGAGGAGTTTGTCGAAGATCGGCTTTCGTTCCGCCGGTGTAGCCAGAAAATCCGCCGTGAAAGTTCCCTGCGGAACGCCGATGGCGCATTTGAAAAGCACTTTTAATTCCGTTCCCGGCTCGACTCCGAGATGCTGCCACAGAAATCTGTGAACCTCGTCCTTTTTATCCGCGATGCGCGTCTTGAGCTGCGGATCATAGACGTAATAGCCCGTTCCCGTGTCGCGGTAAACTCTGTATTCGCGCCCGTCCAGCCCGCTTTCAAACGTTACGTTGACCACGCCTTTTTTCGCGCCGCGCCGGACGAAATCGTCTTTTTTATAATCGAGAAGATCGAATAGAGTCCACGCGACCGCTTCGATCAGAGTAGTTTTGCCCGCGCCGTTTTCGCCCGTGATGGCGGTCGTTCCGCGCGCGAATTCATAGACGGCTTCGCGGTGAGATTTAATGTCTTCAAGCTGGATTTTCGTGATGTGCATCAGTTCGATTTTAGATTTTAGATTTTAGATTTTAGATTGATTTAATTTTAGAATAATTTGACCGAAAGAAAAAACGTCTAACAAAATTGTTCGCTTGATAAATCTTTAAAATTAATAAAAAAAGCGGCGCGGACTTTCAAATGAAAACCCGCGCCGGAATTTTTTTCGCTATGAAAAAAGTTTATGGAGTTCCGCCCGAATGGACATACCAGTTGGCTTCCGGGTTGTCGCCCATCGCGCCCCACTGGAATGTGAGCAGTGAACTGCTGCCGGAGGTAAAGACATAAAATGTGCCGTTTGACGGACGCCAGACGGCGATATCCTGTTTGCCGTCGCCGTCATAATCGCCCGGCGCGGGAAAGTCGTTGGTCAAACCCCACTGGATCGTTCTCGTTCCGCCGTCCCGTTCGAGAATATACCAGATGAAATTGTTGCTTTCGCCGCGAATGACGCAAAAATCGAATTTGCCATCGCCGTCAAAATCACCCGGAACGAGCGTTTCGTTGCCGAGTCCCCAGTCAATATATTCGATCTGAGAATCCGAAGAACGCCGAAGCGAAAAGATTCCGGCTTGATCAACGATACAGAAATCCGCCTTGCCGTCGCCGTCAAAATCCCCGTAATGCGGACGGACGAATTCGCCCGATCCCCACGGCACATAGGTTACATTGCCGCCCGGATTGTTATTGCTGGCGCGGTAAAAGAAGAAATTCTGCCCCGCCGCGTTCTGCCGGTAAACGGCAACATCGTCTTTTCCGTCGCCGTCGTAATCGCCGACCACTTTCGGATCATCGCCGTTTTGTCCGAAATCTTCGACACGGACGGTGTTGGTCTGGCTCTGGAGAATATAGAAAAAGGCGTTGCCCGACGGTTGCCCGGTCGAAAGCGGTCGCCAGACGGCAATATCGTCTTTTCCGTCGCCGTCATAGTCGGCGGGAACGCGCCGGTCGGTGCTTAAGCCCCATTGCGTGCCGGTAACCGTTCCGCTTCCGTTGATATTGACAAACCAATCGAGCAAACCGCCGTTCGGTCGGCTGACAACCCAATCGGATTTGCCGTCGCCGTTAAAATCAACATTGGCATCGGGTGTCGGTGTCGGCGTGCCGCCGCCCGTTCCGGTAATCGAGATGTCGTCAATGCCGATAAATTCGTCGCTTCCCGCCGCGTTTCCGGTCATGATTCGGATCTCAACGAGCGGTTGATTGTTCGCATTAGCCGGCAGAGTAACATTGACCGGCGTTACGAGCGTCGCGCCCGCCGCGCTCGCATCAGCGATGTATCCGCCCGCGATATTCGTGTAATCGCCCGTGCCGCCGACGCGGTATTGCGTATTGATCTGCTGGGTCGTATCCGCGCCCGCGTCAATATCGCGCGCGTTGTATGAAAGCTGAATATTTGTAAATCCCGTCGTATTCAGATGAATAACCAGATGCGGAATGTCCGCCGTTCCCGATCCCTGAAAAGCGACGACCGGATTTGCGATCCCGTCAAATTCGACGATGCCGCCGCTGGTAAAAGTATCGGGATCATTTCGATTGGCGTTAACGTCCTGCGGCGTTCCCGAACCGTCCGCCACGACCGTCTGCAGGTCAACGCCGATGGTCGTATTCAGATCGTCGCCGCGGTAGCCGATGATTCCCGGCACCATCGTCCAATCGTCATCGGTCGTGATCAATGTGGTAGTTGTCCAATTTTGACTAAACGGCAAAGTCTGCGCCGTGTTGTTGGCACTGACTTTGGAACTAGCCAGATAACCCGCGCCGATAGCCAGAAGCACGGCTAACATAAGGGCTGTGGATTTCCCTTCCCATTTAATTTTTCTCATCACATTCTCCTTGAAAATTTATTATTCCCCTGTATTTGCCGAACCTGCGAATCGTGAAGCATAAAACGGCAGAGCCAAATGAACGTCTTTCGCCGAACGGACATCTAACAGGATGGTATATCTAACCTCAAAAGGTTCGATAAATAGTATCACAGGATATTCGAAAATTTACAGGAATACGGAGTTAAAGATTGGTTACAAAATTATGATTCCGAGCCGCATCTACTAAAAAGCGATAGTTATCTGCTATGATGAGTGAAAAATGATCGAGAGGTCGCAGGTTTTAATGCTTTATAAAAAAATTTTACTGACGCTCGTTTTTATTTTGTTGCCCGCCGTTTTGCTGTTCGCGCAGGACAAAACCGAAGACGACGAAGTTATCGAGATCGAAACCCAGTTTGTCGAAGTCCCGCTCGTCGTTACGGATAAAAACGGCAAACCGATCCTGAACTTAAAAAAGGAAAATTTCGTCATTTACGAAGACGGCAAGCGGCAGGAAGCGACCGATTTTTTGACGACCGCCGCGCCGTTCGAGGTCGCGCTGCTCTTGGACACGAGCGGTTCGACGCGCTCGGATCTCGCGCTCATCCAACGCGCCGCCGAACACTTTATCGCTTCCCTTAGACCGGGCGACCGCGTGGCGATAATTTCATTTAAAACGACCATCGAAGACAACCGCGCGTTTGCCGAACCGGAAATTTTAATTGGTTTAACCGACAATCGCGCGAAATTAAAAGACGCGCTTTCAAAAGTTCAGACGAGTAACGGCACGCCGTATTACGACGCGCTTTTGCAGATCGCCGAAACGGTTTTCAAAGACCGACCGAAAAGCGAATTTCAAGGCAGACGCGCGCTCGTCGCTCTGACCGACGGCGTTGATTCGGTGAGCGTCGCGGACTTTGCGGAAGCAAGCGAAAAATTTTCCGCAAGCGGCGTCATTTCTTATTTCATACAGGTCAACACGCGCGATTTTTTCGAGGAAAATCTTTTGGGGGACTGCCAGCTGGCGATGCGGTTTTCCGGCGCGCAGATCCGCCGCTACTACAAAATCTTCTACGGCAACTCGAAAGCCGAACGGGTTTCCGACTTTTGCCAGCTCGGCGATTTCGAACGCCTCGACATCAGCAAAAGGCTTTACGGCTTAGCCGATACGGAAATGAACTCGATGGCGAAAGCCTCCGGCGGCAAAGTCTTCCACGCCGCCGATCTGAGCGAAGCCCGAAACGCATTTAAAAAGGTCGCCGACGAGATCGGCACGAAATATTCTCTCGGCTATTACCCGTCAAACGACAAACGTGACGGCACATACCGCAAAATAAACGTCGAACTCAAAAATGTTCCCGCCGGAGCGCAAGTTCTGGCGCGCGAAGGCTACACTGCGCCGAAAAATTAAAATAAATCTTGTAAGATTTCGGATAAAAAAATCATTACACATAGAGGCATCCCGCATTCGTAAAAATGGATTGTGCCATCGGGAAGTCGGGAAGCTTTTCTGTTCGCCCGTCAACGATTCGAATCATTGACGGCTAAACCCTAATGGAAAAAAAATTAAGGAGATTTTCTTTATGTGTAATAAAAAGTTTGGAGTATGTTTTATTATTCCACCGCATTTACTCGAAAACATCGTTGTCAACGGAAACGAAACGCAACGCCGGATGGCGTTCGATTCGCTAAATTTTTCAGCTCAGACACGCGGAGAACGCGAAGCTTTGGATTCCGTCGTGATGACCCTGACATTATCGCCCGGCAAAAAAAGCCGTTCGGTTTACGACGCGCAGAAAACCGCGTTTCTGCCCGGCAAACTCGTCCGCGACGAAGGCGCGTCCAAAAGCAAGGACATTGCCGTCAATGAAGCCTATGACGGTTCGGGAACAACCTACGATTTTTTCAAAAAGATCTATGGCAGAAATTCGATTGACGATAACGGTTTACGGATGGATTCATCGGTTCATTACCGCGTTGGTTTCAACAACGCTTTCTGGAACGGGCAACAGATGGTTTACGGCGACGGCGACGGCAAAATTTTCGAGAGATTTACGAAAAGCCTGGATGTCATCGGACACGAATTGTCGCACGGCGTTATCCAGTATGAAGCCGACCTGATTTATCAGAATCAATCCGGCGCCTTAAACGAGCATTTTGCGGACGTCTTCGGCTCTCTCATCAAACAATACAAAAAAAAACAAACCGCCGCTAAAGCCGACTGGCTGATCGGCGCGGAACTGCTCGGTAAAACCATCAACGGTGTTGCTCTCCGCTCGATGAAAGATCCCGGAACGGCGTATGACGATCCGCTGCTCGGCAAAGACCCCCAGCCGGCACATATGAAAGATTATTTCAAAACGACGCAGGACAACGGAGGAGTGCATATCAATTCGGGAATTCCGAACAAGGCATTTTACGAATTGGCGATAAGTCTGGGCGGCAAAGCCTGGGATAAAGCCGGGAAAATATGGTATGTTACATTATGTGAAAAACTGAAAAGCGATTCGCAATTTCAGGATTGTGCCGAACAAACTTTCGAGGTTGCCGGACAACTCTACGGCAGCGGAAGCACCGAACAAAAAGCTGTCAAAAGCGCCTGGGGCAAAGTCGGCATTACGGTTTGAAACAACAAAGATGTTTGCCCGAAGATCGAATTGAAAAATTCACTTCGGGCAAAAACGGGAGATCAAACGATGAAGGTAAATCTTAAAAGATCGGGCGGTTTATTTCCGGGACTCGCCGTTGACGTTAATATTGATTCGAACACCCTGGAAAAGAATAAAGCCGAACAACTGGAAAATATGGTTAATTCTTTGGAGAAAAAAGACGATGCTGAAAAATCGGCAAAAGCCCCTGACGAGTTTCAGTATGAATTAACGATCAAAGACGATAAGCAAACCAATAAATTTAAAACCAGCGACACCTCGGCTTCACCCGAAATGCTCCAATTAATTGACTGGCTGATTGAAACGGACAGCCGGCAAAAGGAAAAATAATCTCCCAGTAACCGATAAATCGCGCGACATTCCAAACAAATTATACGATTAGAAGTTGGAAACTATTTTACATATTAAAGTAAAATAGTTTCCATGAAATTCAGACGAATCGTTTTGATGGTTTTGGACAGCGCAGGGATCGGCGCGATGCCCGACGCGCCGGAATGGGGCGACGCAGGCGCGGACACGCTTGGCAATGTTTTGAAACTGCGCGAAGTGAATCTGCCGAATCTGCAAAAAATCGGTTTGGGAAATATTCGCCCGCTCGAAGGTCTTCCGGCGATTGAAAATCCTATCGGCTGTTACGGCAAATGCGCTTTGAAATCGAACGGCAAGGACACGACGACCGGGCATTGGGAAATGGCGGGCATCATACTGGAAAAGGCTTTCCCGACTTTTCCACAGGGTTTTCCACAGGCGGTGATTGACGAGTTTGTGGAAAAAACAAATGTCCCCGGCGTTCTCGGAAACATTCCGGCAAGCGGCACGGAGATCATCAAACAACTCGGCGAAGAACATCTCAAAACGGGCAAACCGATTGTCTATACGTCCGCCGATTCGGTCTTTCAGATCGCCGCGCACGAAGAAGTTATTCCCATCAAGCGGCAATACGAAATCTGCGAGATCGCCCGCGAAATGCTCGACGGCGAGCAATTTCGCGTCGGTCGCGTCATCGCCCGCCCGTTCGTCGGCGAGACCGCCGACACGTTCAAACGCACGGAAAACCGCCACGATTATGCCGTTCCGCCGCCGAACGAAAATCTTCTGCCGTTATTAAAAGAAAACGGCTTCGATGTCGTCTGCATCGGCAAGATCGCTTCGATCTACGATTCGGTCGGCGTAACCGAAGACCTGACGGCGAAAAACAACGATCAGTCAATTGACCAAACGATCAATGCTTTGAACGCTGACTCAAAAGGCTTGATCTTCTCGAATCTCGTTGACTTCGATATGCTCTACGGACACCGCCGCGACGCGGAAGGCTATGCCAAAGCCTTAGAACATTTCGACACGCGCCTGCCCGAAATCCTCGACGCAATGGGCGAAGACGACCTGTTCATTATCACCGCCGACCACGGCAACGACCCGACCTTTCCCGGCTCCGACCACACCCGCGAATACGCGCCGCTCATCGTTTACGGCAAAAGCGCAAAACAAGGCGTTGATCTGGGAACGCGCCAGTCGCTTTCCGACATCGGACAAACCATCGCGGAAAATTTCGGCATCGAACTAAAAGACGGCGTGAGTTTTTTAGAGGCAATATGATTTGCGACATTTGCGGACAAAATAAAGCCAGAATACTTCACGTTTCCAAAAGCTACGGCAAAGGCGAAAACCTTCTGGTCATCGAAAACGTTCCCATCGTTTCCTGTCCGCACTGCGGCGAAAGCTATCTGACGGCAAAGACTCTGCGCGAGATCGAGAATATCAAAACCAACCGCACAAACATTGCTGTCGAACGCCCTGTTCCGGTCGCTGTTTTTGCTTAATTTTATATCATCGGAAAATCGGAAGAAAATTATGCGGTTAAAAATCATCTCGCAAATAAGTTTTTTATTTATTCTCGTTTTGATATTTTGCCATGCCGAATCGGATGCTCAAGACAGACGATATGATCAGCCGCTTTCCGACGAACTCTATAAGGTCTTGGATGAAAAAGAAAAGCTGTTAAGAGAGGATTTGTCTGCTTCCGAAGATAAAGAATGGGCTGGAATCTATTATCAAGGCGATCATCACCCGACGCGGTTTGTGGTTACGCCGAACGCGGGTTTTTTGGTAACTTCGAGCAATCATACCTTCTCTCCTTCGTGGATAAATTACGGAAAAGCGGAATTTAAGGATAAACATTTAACGATTTTTCCCGAATTGGAAAAGGGCAATCAATACGCGCATTTGATGCCGACGCAGTTCGCTTATATCAAATGGGACGAAACGCATTTTTTGATTCCGCCCGATTTATTGATTGATTTCGCCTACGCGGTTCATTCCGAATCCGAACGCGAAATTATGCAGTATTTTGCAAGAGGAATTTATTCCGACGCTTCTCGAAAAGATTTGCCGGATTTGCCGGAAAAATACAAAAAAATTCTCACGATGAAATCTATAAAACCGAAGATCATCGCAGTGGACGATAAGAAAAAAGATTTGTATGACGACCGATTTACTATAAATGCCGGTCGCCAACAAAACGTGATCAAAGGCATGGTTTTCTACTACACTAAATCGGAAAAATTCTTTGCACTGCGAGTTTCCGAA
>JBGTSF010000073.1:0-24396 GCA_041940425.1 Pyrinomonadaceae bacterium | reverse complement strand
TGACGCGGGATCAGCGTCTTCAAGCGTTCGCATAGAGCACGGCCGCGGCTTTCCGCTCGGTCGGCGTGGGCCATGAAAGCCAGACTGTCCACCGACTCGCCGTTGACCAGAATCGAGACCTTGAGCAGGTGCTGCTCGCGTTGCTGGAGGGAGTGCATGGGGATGCCGCGCTTTTTTGTGTGTTATGCGCAGATCCTAAGGGTGTATTTTGCGCATGTAAACATTTAATGCTTTTTGGTTATAGTTTACCGATATTACATCCAGATGACCGTCTCCGTTAAAGTCGCCGGTTTTAATATCAAGCAAACCAGGCGGAGTGTGATGAGTAAAGGTCGGCTCGATTAATTTACCCCGCCCGTCTCCGAGTAAAATATCGATGGTTGAACCCGCATTAAATTCGGTTTTCCAGGCTGTCGCCATGTCCGCGTAACCGTCTTCATTAAAATCTCCGGCGGCAGATAAACTAGGTCCCCACGGCAATACGGGTGACCCGTCAAACGATCGGCTCGAGCGCGAACTGTATAAAATGCCTAAACCGTTGTTTGATTCTCCGTTGTAGTCAGGAAAAAGATCCGTATTGATTCCGTTGGTAGAGGCGGTTACCAGATCCGGTCGCCCGTCTCTATTCATATCAATTGAAGCGATAGATTGCGACCGGGGAAGGGCGTAATATGCTTCGTTGCCGAAAGACATACTGTTATTTAGTCCATAGAGAACGTAAACCATTACGCCGCCGTTATAGCCGCCAATTAGAGCTGCAATATCTTTTTTCCCGTCGCCATCGTAATCACCGCTGGTAATCCTCTCGGGAGGAAAAGGATAATCGAGATATATTCTGGGCTGAGGCGAAAAAAAGACATTTCCTTCGTTTTTATAGACCTGTAAAGAATGCCTTGTCGGCGTAGTGGTGTCCAGAAAGGCAACTGCCATATCCTGATCACCATCATTGTCAAAGTCATTCGTTTCTATACCGACGGTTTTATCTATCGTGTCAAAACCATAGGTTATCGATAAAGGAGAGCCGACAGGTTGTCCGAAAATAAAACTTATGTTTCGGACTCCGAACGGACCGCCGCCGCCCAGTATCACATCGGGACGTGAATCGCCATTAATATCGGCGACTTTCATTATGCGCTCATAGCTTGTATTGGTTTCGATTTGATTTAAGCTGGCAAATAACGTAACCGTTCCGTCAGCATTAAAATGAAAAAATCTATATCTCTGATCGATTTGATCTTGAACAGCCATTAAATCCGACTGTCCGTCGCCATCAAAATCAGCAATAGCAAAATCAATAAACTCGGCGCAGTAAGGATAACCGTAGCTGGGACAAGGACTCGGCGGGTCAGGCGGCTGAGTAAAAACCGGGGCGGCGAATTGGCGATTTCCCAGATTGATAAACACGCCTATGTAATTTCCATACCATGTACCGACAACTATGTCGGGTCTGTTATCACTATTTATATCACCTATCGCAACAGTTTCTCCCAGCACAAAGGTTGGAAGATGAACCATTGGTTGGAATTTGCCGTCAGCCTTTCCGTATAAAATGTTAAGACCGGGATTAGGATTCGTATGTGATCCCGATACGTTTACCGAATCTTGAAATCCGTCATTGTCCAAATCGGCGTATTTGGTTTCTACAATATTAAGTCCGATCGGATACATATCAGGCATATTAAACTTCGCCGGAAGAGACATCGGGAGTGATGTGGAGGAAAAATTAAATGTTTGTGAAACCACCACATTCGATAAAAATAAAATTAAAAATACAATTGAACAAACAACGCTTCCGGCAAGATGTGTTTTATGTTTCATGATTTTTGTTAAGGAATTCAGTTAAAGTATGCCAACAAATAATCAAAATATAACATAAATGGAACTTTTAGCAATGAATAATTTATGCGGCAGACCTTTTTCAACAGGAGAATTTGATGATGACTTTTTAACCTGTGTTTCAAACAAAAAACTCATGCACGGGCATAGATCATCGAATGTTGGCGGCAGTAAAAAATTGAAATCAGTTTAAATGGAATCAAAATTTGGTTAATAATGATCGCGCGTGTCGGCGCAAGGATTTTTCTACGGAGTAGGTTGCCGCTACGATGGCATCTGTCGATAATTCATAAAAGTGAAGCTTTTGTATAAACAGATTATCGGTGTTGCCCGCCGGCGAGAAAATTTAGCACATAATTTTCTCGGACATATTTAATTTTTGATTTAACTGCCGATTCTAAGTCCTAAATGATCACACGGTGCATCGGTCAAATCCTGCTCGACACCCAAATATTTTTCAGTGGTTTGAATCGAATCGTGTCCGAGCGATAATTGAATCTGATCAATTGGCGAACCGCCCTTGTGCGCGAGTTTGGCAAACGTTCTTCGTAAATCGTGCGGTGCGATGCCCTGGTTTTTCAGTTTTTCCGCATAGTAAACAACCACATTATAGATCGCTTGTTCGGTCAAACTTTCGCCCATCAGATTGTCGCCTTTATTAACTCGCCGGAAAATAAATCCTTCTTCAATATGAGCCGCATAAGTCCATGCATCAATCGCCGATTTCGCCCACGACGGCATCGGCACGGTGCGGTTCTTGTCGCGTTTTCCGACAATATCAACAATTGCCCAGCGTCCTTCTCTTTGCTGAATGTGATGAACGGAAAGAATCGCCGCTTCCGCTCGCCGTAATCCGCAACCGATCAAGACGGACAGAATCGCGCGATCACGAGTGCCTTTAAGAGTTTTTATATCCGGTGCGTTCAGCCAAACTTGCGCTTCTTCACGGGTCAGCCAATTGCCGGTTCGCCGCCCGCGCTGCGGCACGCCTTTAACGGCGCGGATGCCGTTGGCGATTTTTGAATCAAGAAGGTTATTGTCTTCGGCTTCGGAGGCGAGTTTTCGAATGGCGGAAAGTTTTTGATTGATGTTTGACGAAGAATGTTTTTGAGAACGCAGGAATTTCACATAGCGGTTGATCAGAGACTTATTCAGTTCCGGTCGGTTTTCCGATTGATGCCAGAAAAAGAATTCTTCCAAGTGCCGCTGATACGCCCGGCGGGAATTCTCGGAGGGAAGTGCGTCAACCACCATTTCGATAATTTTCTTTTCCTGCGAATTTAATTTCGGTTTAACTATCAGGGTTTCTTCAGCCATTTTTCCAATAAATTTTCTTTTGGTATTTCCAACAAATATTGTAGAATGGAATTATATTACAAAGTTTGTAATATACACAGACTAATAATGAAAAGCATTTTCAAAACGTAATGAACGGACAACAGTTATTAAACGCTAGATTAAATAAAAACTGGGAACAGATCGAAACGGCAGAAAAGCTCAAAGTGTCGCAATCTTATCTTTCGCTTCTCGAAGCAGGGAAGCGTCCCGTTACCGAGCGGCTTGCCCGCCGCGCAGTTCGCGTTTTCAAGTTGCCGCCGACCGTTTTGCCGTTCGATACAAATCAAACGCTTCCGAAAGCAAAAACAAAAGATAATGAACAGCTTGATCTACAGCTCGCCGCGCTCGGTTATCCGAAATTTTCGCATCTGAAAAAGAACAAAAAGTTAAAAAAAGTAAATCCGGCGGTCGTGTTAATTACAGCACTTCAAAAAGATGATTTGGACAGTCGCAGTTTGGAAGCATTGCCGTGGCTGATTTTCAATTTCGCGGAAATGAACTGGAAAACGATTATCAGAGAAGCGAAACTTTCCGAGGCTCAAAACCGGCTCGGATTTTTGATAAGCCTGGCTCATGAAAAAGCCGGACAATCGAATGCAGAAAATAAAAAACAAATCTTCAAAGAACTATTATCGAGTTTAGAAAAATCCAGACTTTACGAAGAAGATTCTTATAGAAGAACTTCGCTAACGAACACTGAAAAAAAATGGCTCAAGAAAAACAGATCGAAGCAGGCACGTTTTTGGCGCGTGCTGACAAATCTGACGATTGATGATCTATCTTTCTAGCCAAGTCAGAATCTTTATCAAGAGTTTGGGTTTTCAAAAATCGTTACATTATATATATGTCAATTGTTCCCGAACCGTGGAAATCATTCTTTGCCGAGATTGATAAATCGCTCGAAGAAGAAATCCGTCTGGAAATTCTAGGCGGTTTTGTTATCACACTCATCTATGGCGCACCGCGCACAACCGCCGATGTGGACATCGTTTTGTTCACGCCGAATACCGCAACCAGAAATCTCATCGAACATGCCGGCGAAGGCTCACCGCTTCACAAAAAGCACGGCATCTATCTCGACCGCGTTGGTGTCGCCGCATTGCCGGAAAATTATGAAGACCGGCTTACGGAAATCTTCGCCGGTGAATTTCAATTTCTCAAACTTTTCGCTCTTGACCCGTATGACATCGCGCTCGCCAAGATCGAACGCAATATCGACCGCGACCGCGAAGACGTAAAATTTTTAGCCGAAACCGTTCCGTTCGATTTAGAAATTCTCCGTGAAAGATATTTCAAAGAACTTCGTCCCGCGCTCGGCATTCCCGAACGAGAAGATTTAACTCTTCGACTTTGGATCGAGATGATCGAAGTAGAAAGAAACAAAAAGTAATTTCCCAGAAAATTTCTTCAGAAAACTTTCAAAAATGAATTTTCAACAAAAAATTCAAAACTCACTCAAAATAACATAACTGCCTCCCCTTTGTAAATAACTTTCTATAATTCTTATTATCATAAGCTATGTTAGACCTTCTTTATAATGGAATTGTTTAAAAATTAACTTTAACTTGATAGACAGTTATTATGTGTCAGATTTGAACTGGTAGGTTAGAAATTTTTAGATTTGTTGAATCGTGAAATTTACTTAACAGATATAAATATTATCATTACAACTAAAAACCTTTTAATTATGCTTTTATTACTCTGAATGTATTGTAATACCCAAATTACTGGTTGCAAGAAAAACGTGCGAATTAAAGTACATAGTATTTGAGACTTAACTATTATCGTAGAAAAAGAGAAGAATATAGCGCACAAAGTTCCGCGCTCGAGATCGGGCGGTTCAAATTTTTGGACGAAGCGGGCAGTAACCTGGCGATGACGCGCACCAGAGGACGCGCCGTGCCGGGCGAGCGTGTGGTTAACACAGTGCCGCAAAATTACGGTGAGAATGTTTCGATGTTAGCCGCTTTATCGGTTGACGGAGTGAGTGCGCCGATGACTATTCGGGGAGCGGTTGACGGACTTGTCTTTGTGGCGTATCTGAAAGAGGTATTATGCCCGACGCTCTCGGAAGGCGATGTCGTGGTGATGGACAATCTTCCGGCGCACAAGGTCAAGATGGTGCGCGAGTTGATCGAAGGATGTCGAGCGCGGCTGATTTATTTGCCGCCTTATTCGCCGGATTTGAATCCGATTGAAAAGTGCTGGTCGAAAATCAAAACCTATTTGAGAGCGGTCAAAGCCAGAACTTAAGACGCTTTGTTGGAAGCGATGAAACAAGCACTTTTAACAATCACGGCAGAAGATGCAAAAGGGTGGTTTGCAAGTTGTGGCTATTCCTTACACTGATTCAAAATCCGCTCTAGACTACAGGCGATGGGCGCGCGGATTTTACGGCGGAAGAATATTCTCCCGCCGCGCCTCCGCCGTCGTTAAACTTCGCGGCGGCTTTCAAGCGACGGTTTGCCCGCCGTCAATGACCTGCTTTGTGCCGGTGATAAATTGGCTTTCATCGCTTCCCAGAAAGAGAACGAGTTTGCCGATTTCCTCCGGTTGAGCGTAGCGTCCCAAAGGTATCAGTTTTTCCAAATTCTTTTTCGCTTTTTCGGCTTGTCCGGGCGAGAAGCCTTCTTCCAAAGAGCGCATCATCCGGTTGTCAACCGGCGACGGGTGAACTGTATTGACGCGAATTCCGCGCGGCGCAGCCTCATACGCGACCGCACGCATAATGCCCACAACGGCATGTTTGCTCGTGATATACGCAGTTAAGTCGGGACTGGCGATAAGACCGGAAACAGACGAGGTGATAATGATGCTGCCGCCGTCGTTCATTTCCGGCAGCACATATTTAGTGCCGAGCCAGACGCCGCGCACGTTGACCGCCATCACCTGATCGAACATTTCTTCCGGGTATTCGGCAAGCGGCTTGACGACTCCCTCGATGCCGGCGTTATTAAAGAAAACATCAATTTTTCCGAACGCTTCGACCGATTTCTTAACGTAATTTTTCACGTCTTCGGAACGCGTTACGTCCGCCGCAACGTAAGTTAAGTTTTCGCCTCCGCCCAATTCTTCGACCGCTTCGCGCAAGCCATCTTCTTTCAGATCCACCAGCACGACGCGCGCGCCTTCGTCCAAAAACAGTTTCGCCGTCGCTTTTCCAATACTGCCCGCGCCGCCTGTAATGACGGCTGTTTTATTTTCTAATCTTTTCATTTTCTATCTCCTTTTCTCATTAATATTTTTGTTAATACTCTTACTTCATAAACCTTATCGCGGGCGACCATAACCGTATGGCAAATTCCCGCAGTGATAGTTTTAATCTGCAATTGGTCGTTTTCCCTGTCCGTTCAGACATCTGAAAACAGCTTATCTCTTTTACCTCAATAAAATTTTTTCGCGTTCATTTCTTAAGTCATCCGCTCACCTCCTGAAAAAATAAAAATTAAGCCGGTATCACAGGAACGGGCGGTTTTCCGCCGCCGGCAACGATTACTTTCGGTCGCCGATTTGTTTTTCCCGTTGATGTTTCCAGTTCGTTCATAATGATCAAATCCTTTTCAAAAATTCGCTTCATTAATTAACAGGTTAAAGAAAATGAGCCGCCGGCGAAACAGTGATTCTACCCGTTTTTGACAGGTGTTTTTACGCTCTCATTCGGCATTTGACGGAGGACTTTTTCCGGCATTCGTCTTCGAATTTTTTTTGATAATGAACAATCTCTTTAAGGCGCGGCGCGGAAACATTGCCGGGAAAGATGACAGACTTGAGAATTGTCCTAAAATCGCCGCATTTTAGCGTAAAAACACTCCCATAAAACGGGTAGAACCACCGTTTTTTTCGCCTTCGGGAAATGAAAGAATAAAGATAGATTACGATGCCGCCAAACAACGAAGAAATGTCGCGGCAAATAAAAAATAAGGAGGAAATTATATGAAAATTTTAATTGCTTGTGACGGCACACAAGGCAGTAATGTTGGAATTGACGAATTGCGGCGGGCGGGCTTGCCGGCGGAAGCCAAAGCGATCGTTTTGTCGGTTGCGGAAGTTTGGGATTCGCCTCCGGCAGAAAACAAGTTTCTCGAAGACGCTTTTCCGGTGCGATACGGAGCGGGTGCCAAATGGTCGCGCCGTCGCACGGCACAAAAGCTGGAAGAAGCTGACGAAACCGCCCGTCGCGGCGTTGACCGACTTCAACGGATTTTTCCCGATTGGACGATACTCCCCGATGCAATCGCCGGTAATCCCGCCGAAGAAATCCTGAAATACGCCGCCGATTGGCAGCCGGATTTAATCGTCGTCGGTTCGCACGATCATACGACGCTGGGAAAAATGTTTTTGGGAAGCGTGTCGCAAAAGGTTTTAGCTGAAGCGCAGACTTCCGTCCGCGTTGCCCGCCGGAGAATTGGCTCGGGAACGTCGGCACAGCGTATCATACTGGCTTACGACGGCACGGAAGGATCGAAGGCGGCGGCGCAAGCGCTCGCCTCACGCGACTGGTCGCCGGGCAGCGAAGTGCGCGTCGTCACCACTAATGAACCGCTGAAAGCCTCTCTGATTGCCAGCGTCATTCCTCCTGTGCGCGAATACGTTAGTGAATTTAACGAAGACATAGCGAGCGAGATGCGGAAAATTGCGGCTCACGGAGTGGAAGAATTGCGCCGGGTTCTGGATGATGAAAATATTACGCTAACATCGTCGGTTCTGACCGGCGGCGACGCGGCGGATTTGCTCGTCCGGCATGCGGCTGAGTTCGGCGCGGATTCGATTTTTGCGGGTGCGAACAGATTCGCCAATCGGTTTGAACGCTTCGTTTTGGGCAGCGTCTCGGCGGCAGTCGCCGAACGCGCTTCCTGCTCGGTCGAAGTGGTGCGCGCCGGTTAATGCAGAGAGTAAACCGTTTATCCTTCAAACTTCCGCCTTTCGAAGATTACGTTTCTGCGGCGTTTTGACCGTCGCTTTAAAAAAAAGCGCGAACCGGTTCGCGCTTTTAAGTCAAAATCTTTTTTTTTCCGCCTCTACGACTACATATTCAATTCGGCACGGGTTTGAATGAGCTGCAAAACGTGGGCGCGGGAAATAACACCCGCAAGCTGAAATTCGCCGCCGCCGCGCACTACCGGCAACTGGTTTAAATCTTCGCGTCCCATCAACTCAAGAGCTTCCGTCACGGGCGTATCGGGCGTAACCGTGCGCAGACTTTCGAGCGGGCGCATCACGTTGTCAAGAGTCGTCAAAGTCCATTTTTCGCGTTCGACCTCTTTGATTTCATGAGGCGTGACCAGCCCTTTGACGCGCCCCTGCTCGGTGACGACAAAACAACGCCTGCCGGTTCGGAGCAGGTATTCGTCGGAGAAAGTCTGCAAATTTGTATTGCCGTCAACCGTCGGACAATCCTGCGTCATCACGTCAGAAACCTTCACGCCCGTCAGCGTCCGGGTTATTTGTTCGTGCGCATAGGAAGAACGCGCCGCGTCGAGTAAGAACCAGCCGATAAAGGCAAGCCACAGACCGCCGAAGCCGCCGCCGCTGAAAAATTGAAAAATGCCCGAAACGATAAACAGGATGGCGATAAACTGTCCGACACGAGCCGCGATGCGCGTCGAGCGTCCCGCATCGCCCGTCGTCCACCAGACGATCGCTCTTAAAACGCGCCCGCCGTCGAGCGGAAAGCCCGGTATCATATTAAAAACGGCAAGAATAATGTTGATGTAACCGAGCCAGACGAGCATCGTCAGAACCGGAGTTCCCGCCGTCATCATTCCTTGATCCGGAGACCAGCCGAGCGCGAAAGCGATCGCCAGACAAATAAAACCGATCACGGCGCTCGTAATCGGTCCGATGATTCCCATCCAAAATTCGGTTTTCGCGTCCGCCGCCTCGCGCTCGATCCGGGCAACGCCGCCCAGGGCAAACAAGGTGATCGAGCGGACGGGCAGACCGCGCAAACGCGCCACCAGCGCGTGCGACAGCTCGTGGACGAGAATCGCCGCGAAAAATAGCAGCGCGGTTACGATCGCCGTCGCCCAGGCGACGCCCGATCCCCATTCCGGGTTCGTCGCCTGAAAATTCGCGGCGAGCGAAAACCCGACCAGCAGGGCGATGAGCAGCCAGCTGTAATGCAGACCGATCTGAATTCCATAAATACGAAAGAGTTTGATTTGCGCTTCCATAATTGTTTTCTCCTTAAAGGCGAAAGCAAATAATTAAAATGATCAGCCGCTTGAATTCTTAACGGACGCGAATCCGCCGGCTTATTGGCGGCTTTTTGCAGTTAGCCAGCCGACAGGTTTTTGTCATTTGCTTTCATTGAAAAAGTTTAGTGCCCCGAAGAAACATCTTCCTTCATCATCGCCGGATAAACCGTCAGCATTCCCGCGCCCGTTAGAACCGAAGCGATAAAGCCTAAAACCATTACCGCCGCAAAGGTGAAAGAATCGGTTAAATATAATATCCCGGCGGTTGCCGCCACTAAAATCCACATCAAACCATATATTCTTACTATCGTCATAATTATAACCCCCTTTCAAAATTTAATTTGTTCTATTTTTCAATCTTTTCTTTCAACTCTTAAATCCGCGCGGTTTTGGCAGACTGTTCGAGCATTTCGGCAACGGCAACCGCGAGCGGTGTCGTCGGTCTTCCGATTGATAAAAGCTCGAAAATCGAGTTTTCGGTTTCTTATTTGCCTTTGATAGCGGCGGTCGTTTTCGGTTCCTGTTTGACCGCTTCGAGCCGCAGATTGATTGTTACTTCGTTGCCGACATCAAAGCCGCCCGCGGGAAGCGCGTTGCCGTAATTGATTCCGAAATCGCGCCGGTTGATCTTCGTTTGGGCTTCGATGCCGAAGCGCGTACCGCCCCACGGGTCTTTGATCGCGCCGGTAAAAGTAAAAGGAAATTCGATCCTTTTTGTTACGCCTTTGATCGTCAGATCGCCGTGCAGAACGTATCCGTCCTTTCCGCCCTTTTCGATCTTTGTGCTTTTGAATGTCATTTCAGGAAATTTCGCGGCATCGAAAAAATCCGCCGACCTGAGATGCTCGTCGCGCGGCGCAACTTCCGTGTCAATACTGTTGATTTTCGCCGAAAATTCGACCGTTGATTTCGTCGCGTCGCGGTCGTTGTAGTTGATCGTTCCCACAAAATCCTTAAAGCGTCCTTCGACCCAGTTAATTTCCAGATGCTCGACGGCAAAACCGATCAGGCTGTGCGCCGGATCGAGATCGTATGTGCCTGTCGGAACCGGCATGTAATTAACCTTTTCCGTTTTTGTCTGCGCCTGCGCCGTCCACAGCAGGTTCACATTTCCGGCAAACGGCAGCGCGACAAATGCCGCTAAAATTATTGCTAGAATAGCGTTTTTAATGTTTTTTGTTATGCTCATTTTATTTATTCTCCAAAATTAAAATTTCTTTTTCTGTTATCACCAAGCTTGTTATAACAAGTGTCAGTTGTAATTTTATTCAATGTTTCTTACCGCTTAGAGCGATTCGTCAATAGTTTTCAGTTTTTCCGAATATTTGTAACGACCGTGTCGCCATTGAACGTTTCCGTCAATATTTCGGCGCATAATGCTCGTCAACCACGGACGGAAGCACCGCTACGATTCCTATAGAAATGAGCGTCGAAAAAACGAATCCGAAAATGACCGTCGTGATCTCGTTGATAAAGCCCGCAAGATAAGTGATTCCGGCGACTGCCGCCGTCAAAAGCCAGACAAGCGCGTAAATTTTTGCTGCCCACATAATTTTTTTCTCCTTCTTAAAAATTTATTTATAATTTCCGTTTATTGAGTCGGTCTTCAAGTTCCGCGTGTTAGTGACGACCGACCACAGCGCCAGCGCATAAACCAGCGCGAGAGCAACCAGACTGAAAATAAACAGCGAAACCGGGGTCAACGCATGGGTCAAAACCGCCACGAGAACTGCCGCCGCCAATAAAAACCAGGCTGAAACATATAATTTTTTCATTCGTTTTACTCTCCTTTTAAAAAATTAAAGTATCAACAATCATTTTTGTTGATACTTTAATTTTATCGCTCTAACGCGCCGCAAAATAGCGTATTAACACTCGAAATCGATGCGTGTTCTCACTTGCCGGAGGCGGCAAATAACGAGTGTGAGTGATTTCTCACTGCGCCCCAGCCGAACGCTCGAATCTATCTCGCGTTTAAAAGTTAAGTCGCGGTTATAAATTAAGATCGCCGGCAGACTCCGGTTGATACAGAATTTCTTCGATTTTTAATCTGCGCAGCCGCGCCGGTGCTTCGAATTCAACCGTGTCGCCGCACTTATAGCCGAGAAGAGCGGTGGCAAGCGGTGCGAGAATCGAGATTCTTCCTTTCTCGGAGTCGGCTTCCGAAGGAAAAACTATCGAATACGTATATTCTTCATTCGTATCTAAATCCTTCAAGCTGACCTTCGAGCGCATTGTCACCACATCCGGTGGAATTTGTTCGGGCGTAACCGCCTCGGCGAATTCAAGTTTTTCTTCCAGATTGTTGATGTAGGAAAAATTTTCCCTATCGCCCTGGTTGCGGACGCGCTCGATCAAGTGTCCGAGTCGCTGGCGGTCAATTTCCGTCGTGTAAATCGTTCTTTCTTTTGTCATAGTTTTTCTTTCTCCTAAATTAATTTCTTTAAAATCGGAAAAGTTTTGTAAAAATTAAGAAAAAAAAGCCGCGCCGGAAAAGATTTTCGCCGGAAGTGCGCTTTTTTTCCTAAATTTTTACAAACTTCTACAGTTTGTTTGTAAATTCCTTAAACAGAGACGGCGGCTGTAGTCGCAAAATGTTTTATTTTGCCGGGCGATTTATTTTGCCGCCGCGCCGCAGCCTTCGGAATTTGTTCGGTTTTTTCGGCAGAACGAATGACCTCGATTGAATTTTTCGGCTGATCGAAAAGCATCCGTGCAAGAGCGTTTGAAACCGTCTGATTTCCTAAAGATTGTTTTTCAGCCGGAGCGTTAGAGACAATAAAAAATCGCTTCAGCGAATTCGTATTTGTTTCAAAACTTTTCCGTTTCGCTCCGAACGCGAGCCGCACCGGGCAGCGAGCCTCTGACAGAATCCGCCGCAAACTCGATTTATAAGCGTTTGTTGCGGCATCGGTTTTATTTTCCTTTGTGCCGAGTATGATCAGATCGGCTTGATACCGCGCGGCTTTTTCCAGAATCTCGCCTGCCGCGAGACTTGCGCCAGGAAGGGTTTCGATCTTGATATTGGCAAGCGGAAAATCCGATAACCGCTCGCGGATCCGGCGGGCAAAGAATTTTTCTTCTTCGAGTTTTCTCCGCGCCGGAACGTATGAACAGGTGCCGGATTTTTCCAGATTCCGGTAACGTTCATTCTTGGCTTTGAAAAGTTCTTCCTTTGATTCGGGCAGAAAAACGTCCGTGATGACGATCAAAAATTCGTCCTCTGTGCCGAATCCCGCGTTTTCGAGTTCGAGCAGTGCATTTTCTGCCTCCGGCGTGCCGTCGTATGGAATTAGAACTTTCATTTTTCTCAGAAAAAATAAATCGTTAAATAAAATAAAAATCGGTGCGATGCGGCTCGCGGGCTTATCACAGTTTATCCAGCCCGCAAGCCGCGTCGCTTTTGCGGGAGATTTACCTGCCCCGCTTGCCCTCACAACTTCAAATTTATCCGAAAAGCAATTTCGGAAATAGCGTGTTTGCGCCTGAAACTGACAGGTGTTTTCACCTGATTTTTAAGGCGCGGACCCGCCCGTTTTAATTTTCAAACCATTGGGCGTTCTTTTTCCTGACATCGGAAAAATTTATCTCCGGTCGTTCCATCAGCATTTTCTCCCGGCTTTGTCTTCTCGAAACAACCGCCATTAAACCGGTAAAACCGAAAAACAGTGCCGTCCCGACGATCACTACGATAATCGCGCTCAAATCCATAAAATCATTCCTCCAAAATTTTTCTTTTTTTAATTCACAGCCTTTAATTTTCTCTCTTTAACCCGAGTTTTTTCGTTGTTCAGAAAGCTTCCGCAGCGCGAAATAGATTGATTTGGCGGTCAAATGCGCCGGTTCGAATCGGCTGTCATTCAGCCTTAAAGCCGTCTCGATGTTCAAATCATCCAGATCGTCCAAAGGATGACCGCTTTCGGCAAACTTCCGCCTGATCAGCGCCAGATTCCGCCGCCTGCGCCAGCCGTTAAATTTTCGTTGTAAAAATCCGAGCATTTTCCATCACCTCAACCATCAAAAATTCCTGTTCATTCAAACTTTGTATCTTAAAAACGCGCCGACACCGCCGACATCGGCTAACAGATTTCTGTCTTCGATAAAAGTTATCGCCGCGCCGCTTTTTCGGGCGAGCGAGACGAGCGCGTCGGCGATCATCTTCCGGCTCAGTTCGTTGGCGGGGTTAGCGATTGTGCCGACCGCCGCCTGCTGCTGCGGAGCGGGAGATAAAACTGCCGCCGATTCTTTATCCGTCAGAATGTCGTCGGGCGACGCGCTTAGAAGCAGCTCGTCAGCCTGTCCGTTGACGAGCGCATACATCGTCTTCTCCAAGCCGACCGTCGCCAGAGAGTCGGCGCGGAACTGATCGAACAGATCGCGCACCTTTTCCGCGTCCGTTTGCAAATTGTCTTCGCGCAAGGACTCGATGGTCGCCTGCAAAATTTCATGCTCCGGCGTGCGGATGTCGAGCCGCAAAATGTCAATCACCTTGTCAGCGATCTCAGCGGGCATTCTCTGCCGGAGCAACGCGATAATGATCTCGTCGCCCGCCAGAATGACGCGCCCGGCTTTTTCTTCCGCCACGACGCGCTCCAACATTTCCATCGTTTCCTTGGCGTGCAGATGCTGGTTGTTTTCAACCCGGCGGCGGTAGCGCATCTGCGAATGCTCGCCGACTGAGGCGAAATCTTTAACGCCCGCCGAAAATTCCTCCCGCCTTTTGACGCGCCCGAGATCGAAGACGAAAATCCGCGCCGCCTTCATGTCCGCCAGCAGAACGACATAGACGGGATTCCGCTCGATCAGCCGCGCCAGCGGGTAGATATGCGGGCGGTCTGAAACATACAGACGGTTTGTGTGAAACGGCGCATCTAATTGAATCGTCTTAAAAAAACCGCCCGCTCCCGTCGAGGCGAAGATCGCCGCGCCGTTTGCCGAAGGTTCGAGATCATCAATCAGGTAACGAATGATGCGTCCCGCGTCGCGTTCAAAATATTCCCGCTCGCGCGATCCTTCAGCGAAGGTTTTGGCGCGGCTCGCCAATTCCTTGCGGACGAACGGCGCGAAATTATCGCGCCCGTGCTGATCAGCTTGCGCGTTCAGATAAAGACTTGTAAAAGGAAAGCCGTTCGGCTCGAAACCCGCCAATTCGTCTAAATGCTGCGCTAATTTTTCGTTTGATAAGTTTTTCATTGTTAATACCTTGTCAAAAAAGAAAGTTCCTCCGGCTTTTTTCTAAATCTTCCGGTTTTTAAATTTGCTGGTCGGTTTGTGTGCGTACATTGACGGCACCACCGCGATCATGCCGATAAAAACGAGTGCCTGAAAAATGATTCCCAAGCCGATCACCGTAAAGGCGTTCAGATAGCCGGTAAAATAAACCGTCAAAGCTACTGCCCAGGTAAATACCCAAATTCCGATATAAATTTTTGTTAGCATCTTTTGTTCTCCTTTCTTTGCTAAAAATCCATATATTTCCTAACCGGTCTTGTATTCGCGGGTGTTGTCAAAGAGCGTCCACAACATCAGCGCGTGAACGAGAGCCAGCGCGATGAGGCTGTAAATCACCAGTGCCGCCCAGTTTGCCGTTCCCGTTGCAAGGGAAACGAAAGCCGCCACTGCCAATAGAACCCAGGCTGAAATGTAAAAATTTTCCATCACTTTAACTCCTTTTAATACTTGTTTTCGTGTCCAACAAATTAATTTGTCGTTACTTTAAATCTAGCCTGCGGGCGCGATGCGCGAAACGGTATTAACACCCGAAAAGCGCAAGTGTTTTCACCCGTCAAGACAGTAAGCAGCGATGAATAAATGATTTACGGCATGCGTGAGATTTGGGCGCGGGTGTAAACACTCGCGCCGTTCGCGTGATAACTCTCTTTCTTTAACCGGCTTTTGCGGTGAAAATTATATTAATGGCAAAAACGGCGCGAGCGGTTTACGCCGTTCAAAAAATCAAGAAAAGCGAGGTGAAAAATAAATGAAAGTTTTAATCGGATATGACGGTTCGGAAAGCGCGGACGCGGTTTTTGCGGATTTGAAACGAGCCGGATTGCCGTCTGATACTGAGGCGATAGTCGCTTCAGTCGGCGATTTACTGATGCTAGATCAGTCAATTCAATTGGGTTATGAATCGGTAGTTCCTTCGCAAAGAATCGCTTCCGCGTTAAAAAAAATGGAAGAACACACAGCGAAAGTAATTGAAGAAACGACGGAATTAGCTAAACAGGGTAAGAAACGCGTTCGGGAACTCTTTCCCGATTGGTGTGTTCGTTCCGAAGTTTTTTCAGGATCGCCCGCGTGGGTTTTGATCGATGCGGCTGATAATTTTAATGCCGATTTGATCGTCGTCGGATCTAAGGGACGCTCGGCAATCGGACGGCTGTTTTTGGGCAGCGTTTCAAGGAAGATCGCAACCAATGCTCGCTGCTCGGTGCGCGTCGGGCGGGCGGGCTTTAAAAAAGATAAAAATGCTCCGCCGCGCATCATTATCGGGGTGGACGGCTCACCCGCCGCCGAACAAGCGATATACGCGGTCGGTCAGAGAGTCTGGCAGGACGGAACGGAAGTTCGTTTCGTAGCGGTGGATGATGCCGCATCGCCTGCTAGTATCGCTCTTCTGCCTCAGGCTTCTGCGATGATCAACAGTTATTTTCAAACCAGAAAATCGCGTGTAAACGCAATGCTCGAATGGGCGACGGAAGAGTTTAAAAATATTGGTCTGAAAACATCAATTTTGCGCGAGAAGGGCGACCCGAAAACTGTTCTGCTCGCCGAAGCAGAAAAATGGAACGCCGATTCGATTTTCGTCGGAACGCGCGACATCAAAAGTGCTTTTGAAAGATTTCGTCTGGGAAGCGTTTCGACCGCCGTCGTGACCAATGCAAACTGCTCGGTTGAAATCGTCCGCCCGCCGGAAACGATTGCGGAACAATTCGATTAACACGAAACAGCCGGCAAATTATTGTCGCGTGAAAACACTTGTTGTTTTCGGGTATTAACTCTCTTTTTTCAAGTGAAGTAAGCGGCTAAAATTAAAATATATTGAAGAGAAAATATAAAAAATTTTTCAATGTTTATGCGGATAATGAAAGAAATCGAGCGATTTATTTTTATCCCAAATTATTAAAAGCGAGGTGATATTTTATGAGAATTTTAATTGGACACGACGGCTCGGCGAGTGCCGATGCGATTGTAGATGATTTGAAACATGCGGGACTTCCGCGCGATACGGAAGCCTTAGTGGTTTCGGTCGCTGATCTGGTTATGAGTAATCCACCGATTCGGGAAATGGCGGCGCAGGTGTTTCCTTCGGGGAGCGCGGCGGCGGTAAGACTGAAACAAACCATGACTTACGGCGAGCGTGTCATTAAGGAGGCGGAGGATTTCGCCGAGCACGCCGCGCTTCGCTTGATATTGCAGTTTCCCGAATGGACTGTCCGCAGTGAAGCGAGAACAGGAACGCCCGCTTTGGAAATAATCGAGGCGGCAAACCGTTTTAATGCCGACTTGATCGTTGTCGGCTCGCAGGGACGCTCGGCAATCGGTCGCTTATTTTTAGGCAGCGTGTCGAAACAAATCAGTGAAGACGCAGATTGCTCGGTGCGCGTCGCCCGGTTCGACGCTAAAAAGGATAAGGACGCGCCGCGGCGCATTATCATCGGCGTGAACGATTCGCCGACCGCCATTGAAGCGATTCTCTCGGTTGGAAAGCGCGTCTGGCAGGAAGGAACCGAAGTGCGCCTGATCGCCGTTGATGAAAACGATTCGACAAATCGAATTGACGGCGAATTTACGCCGACTGATGAAATGATTGACAGTTACAAACAGTCCGTTCCTTTGAGGGTGCGTTCGATTCTGGAATGGGGCGCGAAAGAGCTGAAGATTATCGGAATGAAACCGTCAATCTGGACGCGGAAAGGCGACCCGAAAAAGATTCTGGTCAGCGAAGCGAAAAACTGGAACGCCGATTGTATTTTTGTCGGCACGCGCAGCTTCGACAACTTTTTAGAAAAATTCCGTATGGGAAGCGTTTCGACGCACGTCGTGACAAACGCGCACTGCTCGGTCGAGGTCGTTCGCCCGCCGGTTGAAACGCGCGACTAAAATATTCTGGCTGGCGTGGGCATCGCTTCCCAGCCGCCCGGAAGGTTAAAAAAAAGCGGTAAAAATTTTATAAAAGGAGACAAAAACAATGCCTGATTATATTTCGAGAAAAAAACTTAAGAAAAAAGCTCTGAACGGACGAGAAACCGAAGGCGAAGGACTTTCCGCCGCCGGAAAAAAATCGAAAGAGTATCATCCGCCGCCAAAGCGAAAACGTAAAAAAGATCGCCAAAGGCTTTTGACGGATGCGGGTTAATAATTAGCGCGTAAAAGTGATCTAAAAGTAAGTCAAAAACCGAACGTTGTTCGTTCTATTCGCCGCTTGCTGTTTTCTAAAGCAGACAAGCGGCGAATGCTGATTATTCAAATCAATAAATTTTTATCGCGATTTTGGAATATTAATCGTTGAAAATTGACGCTTTCTCACCTACTGTCCGGTTTTTATAAATTTGCTGTTGTAACCGATAATCGCCCTTGTGTCCGCCGTTTTATTTTTTGGAGAAAACCGGAATTTCCCGCAAATCGCGGGCGGCGGATAGGTTTTGCTCGGCGTGTGGATCTGGCTGCAAAATAAGTGCCGCGCGGACTGAAAAGGCGTAAAACGGGGTTGGTCGAACTTAACCGAATTTGATTTGCAGCAACCGTTTACTCCGGCGGCTTGCGCGCGGCAGCGACGTGAAGGGCGAGTTCCACGCGGTTGTTTAAATGTTTTTTGTCAAGGATTCGGCTGATATGTCCCTCGATGGTTCTGAGGCTTAAATTCAGTTCAGCGGCGATTTCCTTGTTGCTCAAACCGCGAGCGACGGCTTCCGCCACGCGCCATTCGGCATTGGTCAGTTCCTCGTCGCGGATAAACTCGCGTTCTTCCTCTTTTTCGCCGAACATCCGCGCCAGATCCGAATGAGTGCGCTCGACGCGCTGCAATATAGCGCGGACAATTGCCGCAAGTTCCTCCGGCTCGAACGGCTTTGTTAAATATGCGTCAACGCCGGTGCGAAAGCCGGTGATGCGGTCGGCGATTTCATCTTTAGCAGTCAGAAAAACGATCGGCACGAGCCGTGTCCGCGTGTTCGAACGCAAATTCCGCACTAATTGATAGCCGTCCATACCAGGCATCCGAATGTCTGAGATGATCAGATCGGGCAGAGATTGCGCGACGATCATCATCGCCTCCGCGCCGCGCCGCGCCGTTTTTACATCATATCCTTCAGCCCGCAGGGTTTCGGACACTGCCAACAATAAACCCGGATCGTCGTCAACGACCAGCAATCGTTTCGCCATATTCTTTTACCTCTTCTTTGCTCGCTAGTTTTCCGCACTCGGATTGTTTCCAAACCGGCAGATGCAGATAAAAAGTGCTTCCGCGCCCGACTTCCGTGTCGAGCGTAATCGAACCGCCCATCTGCTCAATCACTGTTTTTCCTAAATAAAGCCCCAATCCGACGCCGGAAACGTCCGCGTCTTCCAAAAATTCCGCCTCCTCGGTCGCCTCACGCATCGCCTGAGAATGCGGCGCCGGTTTCCCCCGGTGAAATTTATCGAAAAGCACGGGAAGGTCTTCCGGCGGAATGCCGCGACCGTTGTCTGTAACGCTGATCAGAACAAAGTTTTCGTCTTCCTCGTCGCGGGCGGCGGAAACCGTGATCAAGCCGCCGTCGGGCGTGTATTTGATGGAATTTTCGATTAGGTTGCTGACTACGCGCCGTAAAGCCTTCGGGTCGGCGCAAATCGGCGGAACTTCCGCGAAAGGCTCGACGCGCAAGTTATGCCGACGTTTTTCGGCGGAGGTCATCTCGGATTTTATGCACGATTCGATAATTTCGCGCGGCTCTACGCGCTCGTAGTTCAGGCGAAAAACGCCGCCTTCGATGCGCGACAAATCCAGCAAATTAAGCACCAGATCAATCTGCCGGTCGCATTCGACGGAGATCGTTTCAAGATATTCGCGCCTTTTTTCTTCCGTCAGTTCGCCGCGCATCAAGAGTTTGGTCAGAGCCTTAATAGTCGTCAAGGGCGTGCGCAGCTCGTGCGACACCGAGCTGACGAAATCCGATTTCAGAGTGTCAATTTCCCTGAATCTCTCGCCTCTTTTTTCCAGACGTTCCGCCATCCGGTTAAAGCTCGTTTCGAGTTCGCCGAGTTCATCCCGTTCTTCGACGACGACGCGGGCGGAAAAATCCCTCTCGCCGTATTCATCGGCGGCTGACTTTAACAGGCGCAAACGCTCGATTGTATTTTTCGGCATCGTTCTAAACTTTTACAAAAAAATTTTCGGCATAACCAGCTCGCTTTCAATCCGAAGTATAACAAACCAAGCGGCGTTAATCACAAGAGTAAACACCTGTATCTTTCGCGTGTTAATACTCTCGTTAGCCAAGCGGCAAATTTTCTAAGATAAAGACTGATCAGATCGAAACAGCGGAATGATATAAAAATTTCCCGCCGATCAAATTTTTAAGCGAATCGAGGTACTTAGAATTATGAATTTTAACGACTATAAATCAGAGGTTGAATCTACGAATCTAACAAACTGGGCGAAACCGCCGAAAACTGAAAATTGCCGGGCAATCGTTTTAGCCGGGGGAAACGATTTTTCTTCCGGCGGCTTGATTCCGGCAGGGCTTCGTATGCAGCGTCCAAGGCATTTCAGCCGAACGCCGGGAAGCGAAATCGTAATTAACAGAGCGAGAAAGCAAATCGAAAAACACTTCTCGCCCGAAGACATAATGTTCGTCGTAACCAAAGATCATAAGCGATATTACGAAGAAGTTCTCCCGGATGTGAGCGCGGAAAACTTAATAGTTCAGCCGCAGGATGACGGAACGACGATGGCAATCTTATACGCCGCGCTGAGGATGGCGATTACGAATCCGTCGGCGATTCTGACGTTCTTTCCGGCGGATTTTCACGCTAAAGATACGGATGAATTTATGCGCCGGGTCGAATCAGCCTGCGCCTTTGTCTGCCAAGAGCCGCATCTGATTCTGCTTGGGCTAAGGCGCGATGACGCGGAAACGGAAGATGAATGGATCGAACCCGACCCGTCCGCGCCGGTTGATAAAAACCTCAATGTTTGGCGCGTGCGCCGCTTTTTATCGCGGGCGACAAAGGCTCAAACGGATAAGCTGAAGAAGAACGGCGCGTTGGTGAACAGTTCGGTTATGGTCGGAACGCCTTCGACTTTTCTGAGAAAAATTCGCCGCGCCGCGCCGGACATTTATGAGCGGTTCAGTCTCGCGGCAGAGCGGATCGGAACGGCGAGCGAGCAGAGAGCGGTTCGGGCGGCGTATTATTCGCAGTATGCCTACACGGATTTTTCGCGCGACGTGCTGGAAAAATCGGCGGAAAAACTGCTGGTCGCGCCCGTCCCGGCAACGCTTAAAAGTGCCATCGGAATTGAGCCGCCAGCGATTGCCAAAATTTCGGAAAGCACTGTAACACGAGACGCTCCGCTCGCGTGCGCCGCAGGTTTCGGGGTGTAAACGAGCGCTGCTTTAACAACGGATTTTAATAAACAAGGTTATCGAATGATTTTTCAAACTAAAAAGAAGAATTACCACGGCAGAAGCGCACTTGAAATCGTTCGCCAGTTGGAATGCGATGCTGAGGATTATCCTCATCAAGGGCAGTCCATCCGGCAGTTTTTACGCTGGTCGCTTCGCCGCCACGCGAGCCGCCTGCCGCCGCGCGATACTTACTTGAGCGACCGGATGAATGACGAGGAACTCGCGCTTCACTATCTTTACCTGCGCGACGAATACGGTGCGGGAAAGCTTTTGACGGACGCTGAGGAGATGCAATTATAAACGCTCGAGCAGACTTTCGGAGAAGGTTTTCAACGGATGACTTCGATTTAATCCTCACAAACTTCGCCAACCTCAATCATGAGGGTAAATGCTTGTTATTATCGGGTGTTATCACTCTCGTGTTATGCAGTCATTTACGGCTAGAATTGAAATTGAAAAGCACTTTTTGTTTTATCAAGTGTAATTATTTCAAAAAATATCTTCAGGAAAAAAAGAGAGGTACGAAATTATGAAAATTCAAACGAGGAACTCGGAAATAAAAGAAAACCGGCAAACGAATCATAACCCTAAATTTAATGTATCAAATTGTTTTGCCGTAATTTTAGCGGGCGGAGACGGCTTAGAGAAACAAATGTTTGTTCCAAAACGGCTTCGTGGTCAAAGACCTCCTCAATTTCTACGACGAGCGGACGAAGATTTTCTAATCAATCAAACGCGGAAACGGATCGCAGAGGCTTTTCCGTCAGACAAGATTTTTTTGACTCTTACGGAATCACATTCCCGGTATTATGAAGACATTCTCGCTGATGTACCGCCGCGAAATCTGATCGTGCAGCCGCAGAATGACGGGACGGTTTTCGAGATTCTCTATGCGGCAATGAGTCTGGCAAAAGTGGATCCGCATGCTGTTATCGCCTTTTTCCCGATGGATTTTTCTACTTCGGATGACAAGGCATTTTTTTCACAAGTAGAATCTGCCTGTTTTGTCGTCCGCCGGAAACCGCAGTTAATCCTGATGGGAGTTGAGCCTGAGACTTCCAATTCACAGTTTGACTGGATCGAAATTGACCAAAGTAAATCAGTTGATCCGGGCTTTAAACTTTGGCGAATACTCAACTTTTGGCATAATCCTTCGGTTTTCCCGGAAGACAAATTCGAGAGCGGCAAGTTCTTTATAAACAGTTCCGTAATGATCGGAACGGCTTCGACCTTTTTGAGAAAAATCAAGCGTGCCGTCCCGGATATTTATGCTGAATTTGCCGCTCTCGAATCAAAGATCGGCACGAGCGAAGAGAAAAAAGTGATACGAGAGGTTTATTACGCAAATTTTTCCGAAACAGATTTTTCAAAAAACGTTCTGGAAAAAAGTGTAGATAATTTAGCGATGATACCCGTGTCCAGGCGGGCGCTGGTAAAAACGGAAAACCCTGAAAAGGCAGAGATTGCCGGATTTATCTCTTAAAAGAAAGAAGAAATAAATTATGATTTTTCGATTTAAGAATAGATCATACAGTTGCGTCTGCATTGGAAATTGTGCGGAAATTTGAAAGGGATATGAATAACTACCCATTTCAAGGGTTAATTCATCCGCCAATTTCTTCTGTTTTCTAACCGTATGGACAATCGTCTGCCGCCACGCGAATTGCATCTGAGCACACGCCTCGAAATGAAATTTTTTAAAAAAGATAGTAAATAATTCGGCTATTAAAAATATTTTTTCCGTTAAGACAAAACTCTTTTTCCGGCTCCGTTTTGACTGAGTTTAGTTTGCGCCTGTTTCAGATATTTCCCGACCGGAACTTCCGGGTAGATTTCGCTGTATTTCATTATCTGAGTCGCCCCGATCCTTCGGTTGATGTGTTCGCGGCTCAATTCTTCGGCGGAAACGACGCCCGAGGCAGCCAGCAGTTCGATGAAACTTTTGATCGTCGCTTCGTGTAAATTTGCAACTCTCTGCGCCTTGTCTTCAACGACCAAACCTTTCATCAAACTTTTATCCTGCGTGGCGACGCCGGTCGGACAAGTGTTCAAATGGCATTGCAGCGCCTGAATACAGCCGGTTGCCAGCATCATCGCTCTTGCCATACTGACCATATCCGCGCCGATGGCAATCAACCGTGCGATATGAAAACCGTTGAAAACTTTTCCGGTGGCGATAACTTTGATGTCCTTTTTCAGGTCGTAGCCGTTTAATGTATCAACCGCAAACGAGAGACCGTCTCTGAGTGGCATTCCGATCGAATCGGCGAACTCGATCGGCGACGCTCCCGTTCCGCCTTCGCCGCCGTCAATGGCGATAAAATCAGGCTTGATGCCGGTGGTGATCATCGCTTCGCAGATCTCCGCGAATTCCGCCTTTTTCCCGATGCATAATTTAAAGCCGACGGGTTTGCCGCCGGATAAATCTCTCAGTTGTCTGACAAAACGCATCAATCCCTCTGCATTGTTAAAAGCCGTGTGCGCGGCAGGCGAATTGACGGTTGTAAAGGGTTTTATATGACGGATGGCGGCGATTTCTTCCGTATTTTTAGACGCGGGAAGAATTCCTCCGTGACCGGGTTTCGCGCCCTGTGAAAGTTTTATTTCGATCATCTTCACATTATCGAGCGTTGCTTTTTGCCTGAAAAGTTCCGGGCTGAATTCTCCGTTTTCCGTGCGGCAGCCGAAATAACCCGTCCCGATTTGCCAGATCAAATCGCCGCCGTGCCGCAGGTGATACGGGCTTATTCCGCCTTCACCGGTATTTTGCGCGAAATTGCCGATTTTCGCGCCTTTATTCATCGCTAAAACGGCATTCTGGCTCAAAGAACCGAAACTCATTCCCGAAATGTTCAAACGGCTTGCCAGGTAAGGTTTTCCGCAATCCTTGCCGCCGACAAGGACTCTCTGTTCCTGTTCGAGATCAGCCGGATTCGCGGCATAGACGGAATGATCTATCCACTCGTAGCCGGGGCGATATACGTCCCACTGCGTCCCGAACGGACTCGTGGAGGTTTCCTTTTTCGCCCGCTGATAAATTACCGAACGAAACAGACGGTTGATCGGTTTTCCTTCGGTGTCCGTTTCGACGAAATACTGCATTATCTCGGGTCGAACTTTTTCGAGCATATACCGGAAGTTTCCGATGACGGGAAAGTTTCGGCGAATGGTCTGCCGCTTTTGAATCATATCGATCAAACCGACCAGAATTACCGGCGCGACTATCATATAACCCAGAAAAAAGTAGGAATTGATCAAGCCGAGCAGCAAAATTGTCAGAACCGATATGATGGACGATATTAAAAATATTTGTTTTACGCTCATATGTTTATATTTTAGTTTTAAAATTCGGCGGAATTCGACGCCATTTTATTACCCCCAAGTAATGAGTCTAAGAACTAACGACGTTCCAT
>JBGTSF010000072.1:0-24501 GCA_041940425.1 Pyrinomonadaceae bacterium | reverse complement strand
TTGAGAATTTCCTGTGCGAGTTTGATATTCATTACAAAGAGTTATTTTATAATTTTCGATACATAATGTAAGCGTTCGTCAGACCGTTTTCAAGATGGCGGTAAGCGTCGGGAATCTCGCCGATGATTTCAAAGCCGAGACTTTTCCAAAGATTGACCGCCTTTTCATTCGATTTAACGACAAAATTAAACTGCATCGCGTAAAACCCCAAACGCCGCGCTTCTTCCAAAGAATATTCGCACATTTTTCTTCCCACGCCTTTGCCCCGCGCGTCGGGCGAAACCATATAACTTCCGTTGGCGATGTGCGAACCTAAGCCAATCTGATTCGCTTTGATATAAAACGTGCCGAGAATTTTTCCGCCGTCGTCAACCGCGACAAAAACGTGCTTTTCAGAACTAAACCAATCCGCCAGCGCATCCTCACGCAAAGTGTCGGGCACGTAAGTAAACGTATCGCCTTTCGCAATGACATATTCGATGATTTGCCAAATCTCGTCTCTGTCTTTTTCTTCGGCTTTTCTAATCGAAATCATATTTTCTTCGGGAGCGCAGGCAGCCTTGCCTGCATGAACGCGATAGCGTTCAAATCGTTTAGGCGAAGATCCAACTCGATTTTAATCGGACGTTTCTACGCCGCTTCGCGCCGTTGCAGGCAAAGTTGCCTGCGCTCCCAGTTTTTCCGCTAATTTCGGAATAATTTTTCGCGGCATCTTGATCGCTCCGGCGATGTGGCGTTCTTCGGTAAAATGCCCGACGACGTAAACGCCCGCGACATTCGTTTCAAATGTTTCCTTGTCGTAAACCGGAACTTCGCCGTATTTCGAATTTTTGGTTTCCACGCCCAAATCTTTGAGCATCGTCAAATCCGCGTCCGAACCGATCAAAATAAAAACGACATCATTTGCAAAAGTTTCGATCTCGCCCGATTCGTTTTCCAAAACGATTTCATTTTCCCTGATCTCGACAACGCGATTCAGAAAATAAACATTCAGACAATCTTTTTTAAGCTGATCTTCGAGCGGCTGTTTCACCCAGTATTTGATACAGCCCTGTTTCGGATCGTTGTTTTCCCAATCCTCGCGGAAGATCGCCAAAATCGCGTTCGCGCCTTCCTGCGAAAGAAAAAGCGCGGCTTCTCCGGCAGAATTCCCGCCGCCGATGACCATCGCATTTTTTTTCACCCACGGATAAGTTTCCCGAAAAAGATGATGAACTTTCGGCAAATCCTCACCCGGCACATTCAATCTTCTCGGATAATCCATCGCGCCGAACGCGAACAAAACATTCATCGTTTCATAAACGCCCTTTTCGCTTTTCACTAAAAAATGATTTTCGCCCGATTTTTCAACGCTCAAAACTTTTTCTTCCCATTGAATATTCAGATCGTTTTCCAAAACAAACCGCGTGTAATAAGAAAGCAGTTCTTCACGAGTAGGCTTTTCCCGCGCCGGTTCGAGATCGCCTTCGCGGAATTCGAGTTCATTGACGGTCGAAAAAACCGTCAGCCCAATCGGATAATTATAAATCGTATTCCCGATCAAACCTTTCTCCAAAACGAGATAATTCAAATTCGATTTTTGCGCTTCCCACGCGGCTGATATTCCTGCGGGACCTGCGCCGATTATTAGTAAATCAAACATTTCTTAAATGTAAAACGGAAAATGGAAAATGGAAAATGATTATTTGATGTTCTTTGCGGTTTTGATTGAAGTTGTGAGAATTTTTTGTAATTCTTTGCAATCATCCAATAATGAGCCTGCTTGTTTTTCAGTAATAAAGTCGCCGTCACGCAAAAGACAAAGCCAGTATTCAGTTTCAAAAGATTCTTTATGAGCAATCGAAAGTTTATGAATAAAATCAGGTTTCGATTGCGCTTGATTTCCTTCGCAAATATTTGCGCCAATCGAAGTGCCTGAGCGCAAAACCTGTTTTGATAAAACAAATTCTTTCTTTTCATAAGCCAAATGCTTGTAAAGTTTCACAATCCGCAAAGCGAATTGATAAGATTTGTCTTTCAAAACATTTTCCCTGCCCTCCATAAATATCTAGTTTCCTAATATTTCTTCTCCATTTTCCATTTTCCATTTTCCATTTTCCATTTTCTTAAGTTCTTCGGTAAATTTTTCTATTTGCAATTTCGTGTTGTCGAGTTCGCGTTTCGCTTCGAGATATTTTTCCCATTCGTTCGTGTTGGTCAGAGCCTTGACGACATCTTCGTCCAGCGCGTGCGACATCAGGACGAGCAGATCGCTCAAGGCTTCCTGATTTTTGAGCAGAGATTGGATGATCGTATAAGCGAGTTTCGCGTTCGGGTAATCAATGTCTAATTCGTTCATATTTATTTGGGCGGGCGTTCATCAAAAACTATTGTTCTTCCGTTTCCTCTTCGACAATTCTTTCTTCGGGTTTCGGCATTGGAAACTCACCGTTTTCAGGCATTACATAAAATTCCATTTCAACAAACGGACGGTATCCGCCGTAAAGAATCTGAATCCTATCGGGCGAAAGTTTCGATTGTTTGGAAATTTTCTTTCTTCCTTCTTCAACCAGATTCCAAAGTTTTCCCGTGTCATATTCGAGGTCGTCGGCGTAAAAAATTATCACGCCCTTTACTTTTTCGTTTTTCTTTAAAAACTCGCCGAATTTTTCACTTAGCCATTGAAATTTTTCGTTTTCGATTTCTTCGGCAGACGGCTTTTCGATTTCAATATTTTCAATGACTGGTTCATCCTCGATTTCTTCAACGCTTTTTTCATCAGTTTGAAATTCTTTTTCGAGTTCTGCTCTTTCCCGTTCAAGTTCGGCTTTTTTCTCGGGCAAAAGAAATTCATTTAAAAAATCGGAATACTCGAAATCTAAAGAGCCTCGGTCGTAAAGAAACGTTTTAGCAAGCGAGATTTTCGGTTTCGGAATCGTCGCGGTCGGTTTCGGAACATCCGCGCCTTTCGGAACTATCCATAATTCGGTCGCCAATTCTTCACGAAAACCGCCGTTTATAAAAACAATTCTGGAAGCGTCAAATTTTCTGAACATTATTTGATTTCTAAAAAATCTTTCTCTCGGATTCGACTCGTAATTAGCCGGCAGAACATCCGTTCCCTGATAGATAATTACATAGCCGGTCGCGCCTTCGCTTTTCATCAATTCCATCAACAGATAATCCAGTCTCGCTCCCAAATCGCAATTAGCAAGCGGTCCGAATTCGTCAATTTTTTGAGCCTCGTAATTTTGACTGCCGACTTCCTGAGAAAAAACCGTCGAACACGCCGCGACCAAAATTAAAAATAGAATTTTGAACATAAAAAACTCCTTTTCTAAAAAATTTCCGTCAAATCCAATTCAAAACCACTCAAAACATCTTCGCCCGAAACTTTCGCCGGATTTTCCAAAATCTCGATCTCGCCGTTCGCGCGATAGATGTGAACTTTCTTTTGAAACGGGTCAATCAGCCAGCCAAGTCGAACATCGTTTTCGATATATTCGCGCATTTTTCTTTTGAGAATCGGCAGACGATCGGATTTTGAACGCAATTCGATGACAAAATCCGGCGCGATTCGCGTAAAATTTTCCGTGCGCTCTTTTTCCGAACGGGCAAAATACCTTTCCTTTAAGATCCAAGCCGCGTCCGGCATTCGCTTCGCGCCGTTCGGCAGTGTGAATTTGGCGGAAGATTCAAAACAAACGCCGGTTTTGTCCTTTTTCGCCCAAATGTAAAGTTGTGCGTCAATCGCTATATTTTTTCTGCTAGTTTCGGGAAATGGTGGCGGCATAATTTCTAAATCTCCGTCCGCATTGGTTTCGATGCGTAAATCCTCGTTTGCCGCATCAATCGCAAAAAGTTCCTCGTCGGTAAATTTGCGACCGGGAACTTTGACGATAAAGAAAAACGGTTCGGGAAATTCGAGCGCGAAATCTTCCGAAATTTTAAATTTTTGTTTTTCTTTTTTTACAGAACTGATTACTGCCGACATAATTTTTTCACCTGCGTTTATTTTAACTTATTCGGTCAAATTCGATAAATTTTATTTTTCCAAACGCCGCATTTTTGCCGCTTCGAGGGTATTTTTCATCAGCATTGCTACCGTCAAAAGCCCGACACCGCCGGGAACGGGCGTAAAATTCCCGGCTTTTTCTTTCGCTTCTTTCGGGTTGACATCGCCGACCAGAGTCGCGCCGCGTTTTTCGATTGTGTTGAACCGTTTTTCGAGTTCGTCTTCACCGAATAATTCTTTTGCTTTTTCAATTTCCGAAACCGAATTAATACCGACATCAATGACGGTCGCGCCCGGTTTTATAAAACTTTCCCGCACGAATCCGGCGCGTCCGACCGCGGCGACTAAAATATCGCCTTGCGAACAAATTTCAGAAATATTTTCCGTCCGCGAATGACAGATCGTCACGGTCGCGTTTTCCGCCAGAAGCAATTGCGCCATCGGTTTGCCGACGATGTTGCTTCTGCCGATAACGACCGCGTGTTTTCCGGCAATCGGAATTTCATAAAATCTCAAAATCTCGATCACGCCCGCCGGCGTGCATGGCACGAGCGCGGGAACGCCTTGCGACAATTTGCCGACATTGATCGCGTGAAAACCGTCAACGTCCTTTTCGGGATTTATGTTTTCTAAAATCAAATTTTCGTCAATATGTTTCGGCAAAGGAAGCTGAACCAGAATTCCGTCAACATCATCGCGCCTGTTTAGGTCTTCAACCAAATCTAGAAGCTCTTCCTGAGTGGTCGTTTCCGAAAGATGTCTGTGTTCCGAAACAAGACCGAGTTCCCGGCTCGTTTTTACTTTATTGCCGACATAGACGGCGGAAGCCGCGTCATCGCCGACGCGGACGGCGACGAGACACGGGCGAAAACCGTGTTCGGCTTCCAGATTTTTAACTTCTTCCGCAACTTTTTGTTTGATCGAATCGGCAACTTCCCTGCCGCTTAAAATTTTTGCTGTCATATATTTCTTGGATTTTACAGGAAATCCTGTTAAATTGGCAGTATCAAAAAGACAAACATTTTTTACAAACTGCGAAAGACTTTGCAAAAGGAGCAGACGCTCCGCGTCTTTTCGGCAACGCTTTCTTGCAGAATAATTTAGATAAAGTCGAACAGAGATTTTGATGAAATATTTTTTATTGATTTTTCTTATTATATTCTCATTTTCAAACATTTCACTCGCCGTAAATTTCGATCACGACGGCAAAGCCGATCTGATGGTTTTTCGCCCGTCTAATCTGAATTGGTATGGTTTGTCGAGTCAAACGCAAAACTTTTTCGGTGCGCCGTGGGGACTTAACTCAGATGTTCTCGTTCCGGCTGATTACGACAACGACGGTTTGACAGATTTTGCGGTTTGGCGACCGGAAAACGGGATGTGGTATGTTTTGCAAAGCCGCAACCGGACACTTTTTGCCGTCCGTTGGGGAACGGTTTCGTCATTTCCGCCGGGATTTTTGCCCGACATTCCCCTTCCCGCCGACTACGACGGAGACAAAAAAGCGGACTTCGCCGTCTGGCGACCGGCGAACGGCGTTTGGTATGTTCTCGAATCTTCAAAAGGCTATGATCCCGACCGCGCGAAAATTTTTCAGTGGGGAAAATTGGGCGATATGCCCGTTCCGGCGGATTACGACGGCGACCATAAAACGGATTTCGCCGTCTGGCGTTCGACCGAAAACCGCTGGTATATCTTTGAAAGCGAAAGCGGAAATTGGAAAACTTTCGAGTTCGGTCTGGCGGGTTCCGATCTGCTTGTTCCGGCGGACTACACGGGCGACGGCAGGGCGGACATCGCCGTCTATCGGGACGGAAACTGGTTTATTCAAAAAAGCGAAGACCGGAGCGTTTTGTTTTATTATTTCGGTTTGGCAAGCGACATGCCCGTTCCGGCGGATTACACCGGCGACGGCAAAACCGATCTTGCAGTTTTCCGCAATGGGCAATGGTTTATTTTCAATACGGCGAACGGTCAGACGGAAGTCAGAAATTTCGGATTGGCAGGCGATATACCTTTGATCGAAAATCCCGCGAAACCGAGCATTGTAGCGATACCATAATTTTTTGAACCTCCGAAGACGCGGAGACGCAGAGAAAAGGAAAAGATTTAAGGAGAAATTATAATCTCTAGTCTTGCTTTTTTACTTTAAAAATTCTGTGTCTCCGCGTCTTTGCGGTGAAATTATCCTTAGAAAATTTACAAGACCGATTCTATAATCTTCCAAATTGTGAAATTGGAGAAATTGGATTTTTAACGAATTTTGCTATAAATCCGATATTTTTTTATTGAATTTCCAAATGTTTCAAATTCCTCAAAAACTAAGCTTTCATCTAATCCGAACAAATAACTTTCTTTCTTTTTACCGTTTATACAAAATCTCCACGGCATAACTCTCGCATTTTTACTATTACAGACCTCGTTTCGGAAAGTTCTTTGATTTTATCAAGACGGAAACTTCAGATTTGTGAAGATTTCTAAAAATCGAAAAACCTGAGTCCGAAAACGAAAGTCGAAAAATTCATACAAGGAGTAAAAATTTATGAGAGTAACAGCCATTATATTTGCCGTTTTGACGTTCTCGGTTTTGGCTTTGGCGCAGACGACCGGACGGCTTACCGGAACGGTCGCCGGACCCGACGGCGCGATTCCCGGCGCGACCATCGTCGTCAGAGACAACCAAACTGGACGGGAATTGACCGTTCAGGCAAGCGGCGACGGCAGTTTCAGCATTCCGCAACTGGAATTCGGAACTTATACCGTTACCGTTACCGCAACCGGATTTAAAACCTACACGGCAAACGATCTGAAAATTGACACCGGGCGCGAATACACTTTGAATCCGGCACTGGAAGTCGGCGGCATCGAAGAAACCGTCACGGTTTCGGCGGGCGCGGACATTATCAATGCTTCGAACGCCGAACTGAGCAACACGGTCAGCCCGCGTCAGGTCGTTGACCTGCCGATCAACGGGCGCAATCCGCTCGCGCTGGTCAGCCTTCAGCCCGGCGCGAACGCGACGAGCAACGCGATCAACGGACAGCGTTCGACCGCCATCAACGTAACGCGCGACGGCGTGAACGTGCAGGACAATTTTATCCGCACGGGAACATTCGTTCAGGATCAGCCGACGGTTGACGACACGGGCGAATTTACCGTTACGACGCAGAATGCGGGCGCGGATCAGGGCGGCGGCGGTTCGTCGCAAATCCAGCTCGTTACGCCGCGCGGCGGAAACGAATTTCACGGCGCGGCTTTTATCTTTAACCGCAACTCGGAATTTTCCGCCAATAACTTTTTTAACAATGCGAGCAATACGCCGCAGCCGTTCTTGAATCGCAATCAGCTCGGCGGAAAAATCAGCGGTCCGCTTCCCTTCCTGCATTTCGGCGAAGGCGGTCCGATCATTGACAAAGACAAAGCGTTTTTCTTCGCCGCGTATGAAAGATTGTTCCTCCGCCAGCAGGCTTCGGCAACCAACACGGTTTTGCTCGGCACGGCGCGCGACGGAACATTTACTTACACCGACAACAGCGGAAATCTGCGAACGGTTAACATCCTAACCGGCGCGGGACTCGATCTTTCGACGCAGGCGAATCAAACCGCGTTTAATACGGCAGGCGGCGTTCTGGGAGTTGATCCGATAGTGCAGAGCCGTATCTTAAGCGGTATTCCGACCGTCGGAAATATCGGTCTGCCGACCAACAACAATCTGACACAGCTTTTCCGGCAGAACGTCCGCAGTAACCGCGACCGCGATTCATTCGTAACGCGCATTGACTACGATTTCAACGCGGAAAATTCGGTAAATTTCGTTTACCGGTATTTGAAGGATGTCGTTGACCGTCCCGACGCGAATCTCGGTTTCGAACTCCTGCCGTTTGTTCTTCAAGACGACACGACGCAGTTGTTTACGGGCGCGTATCGGACGATCATCGGGGCGAATATGACCAACGTCTTTCGCGTCGGCTACACCGAATCAAAACCGTTCTTCAATCAAGACCCGCGTCTCAGTTCGGACTTTCTGATCGAAGACGCGACCTTGCCGTTTAACATCACGAATCCCGAACCGACGTTCGAGGATCAGGGACGCAACACAAATCTCTGGACATTTCGCGACGATGCCGTCTATGTCTGGGGCAATCATTCTCTGCGTTTCGGCGGACAGTTTGAATCTCATGAGATCGTCTCGGCGAATTCGGGCGGCACGACTCCGACGTTCTTCTTCAGCACGACTGCCAATCCGCGAACTCCGCGTCTTGCCGCACAGCTATTCCCGGGCGGCATCAGCGCGGCGCAACGAACGCGAGCCGATACGCTCAGATATTTTCTCGGCGGCATCATCGGCACGGGCGCGGTTCTGGCGAATCCGACATCCGGCACTTCCGGTCCGGTAACGGGCGCGACCCTGATCGAGGATTTGCGGTTTAAGAATATCGGTTTGTATGTCGGCGACCAATGGCGCATCAGTCCGAATTTTACGCTGAATTTGGGTGTGCGTTACGATTATTTCACCCCCCTTCGCAACCCCGATCAGATATTTCTCGAACCCGTCATTCCTGAAGGCGCAGACCCGATCGCCACGATTCTTAATCCGAACGGAAGTTACGACATCGTCGGCACGAGCATCGGCAAGCCGGGACAATTCTTTAAAGGCGATAAAAACAATTTCGGTCCGCAGGCGAGTTTCGCGTGGTCGCCGAAGTTTTTGGGCGAAGGCACGACCATTCGCGGCGGGTACCGTCTGACCTATATCAACGACGAATATCTCAAATCCGTCCTCAACGCATATCGCGGCAACGACGGTTTGAGCGTAACGGTCAACGCGGTTGACATCGTCAACGGCACACCGACTCCGAATCTTAACCGCCGTCTGCAAAATGTGTCCGGTTCGGGTTTCCCCGCGCCTGTCTTTTTACAGCCGCCATTTACCTTTGCACAGGCAAACGCCGCGGACGGAACATTTTTCAATACGGTTTTTGTAGCCGATCCGAATCTGCAAACCCCGCGCATTCACGAATACAACTTCGGTATTCAGCGCGAACTCGGTTTTGATACGGCTCTCGAAATCCGTTATGTCGGCGGAAAGAGCAATTCGCTCGTCCGCGCTTTCGACTTTAATCAGGTCAACATCCGCGACACGGGATTTGTCGCCGATTTTCTGCGGGCGCAGAACAACTGCCGTCTGCAAGCCGCGACCATCAATCAGACCGGCTTGAACTGTACGGATGCGAACTTTAACCCGAACATACCGGGCAGTCAGCCGCTTCCCGTTTTTGCAATGCTGCCGTTCGGCGCGTTTTTAAATAATTCGCTCGTCATTACGCAGCTTCAAAACGGAACTCCGGCTGATCTGGCGGTTCTCTATATTACCAACGGTCTGGACATTGACGGCGCGGGCGGCGGCGTAAACTTCCGCTTAAATCCGAATGCCGGTCCGGTTGATTTTGTCGCCAATGAGGGCTTTTTCGATTACAACGCTCTGCAGGTCGAAATTCGCCGCAGATTTGCCGACGGTCTTTATTTCCAGGGCAACTACACATTCCAGAAATCTCTGACGGATGTGCCGGAAGAAGACCAGAACCGCTTCGACCCGTTTCTCGACATAGCCAATCCGAGTCTGGAAAAATCGCGTTCCGATCTTGACCGGACGCACGCGATCAACTTCAACGCCATTTACGAACTGCCGTTCGGCAAAGGCAAACGCTTCCTTAATCGAGGCGGCTGGGTTGATGCATTGTTCGGCGGTCTGCAATTGACTTCGATCGTTCAATACGCGACCGGCGCGCCGCTCTCGATCCGCGACCCGCGCGGAACTTTGAATCGCGTCGGTCGGTCGGGAAGACAAACGGCGTTTTCGAATCTGACCAAGGATCAGATCAAGGATTTGATCGGGATTTTCCGCACTCCGAACGGAGTATTCTTTATCAATCCGAGCGTCATCGCGCCCGACGGCACGGCGACGGGAAGCAATCCGCAGGCGACTCCGAATAATCCGGCGTTTCCGGGACAGGTCTTCTTCAACGCCCAGCCCGGACAAACCGGAAATCTGGAACGCGCGTTTATCAACGGACCGGATTTCTTAACGGTTGATCTCGGTTTGAGCAAGCGTTTCCGTTTCACCGAACGGTTCGGTCTCCAGCTCAGAGCCGAAGCGTTTAATGTTTTCAACCGCGCGAACTTCTTCGCTCCTTCGGGACCGGCGGACGGCGCGACGGGCGAAAACAGCAACATCTTCAATATCAACAGCACGACGTTCGGACGAATCACCGGCACTTTTTCGCCGCGCATTCTCCAGTTCGGCGCGCGTTTTGAATTTTAGAAATTTCTGATTTCTAATTTGCACCTCCTCAAACTTCAAGCGGATGCTCAAAAGGCATCCGCTTTTTTTTGCAAGCTAAATTGTAAAAAATCAGCAATACGAACAATCGCCTAGCGATTTAAGAATTTTGAATTTTCCTCTGAAAATTTGGAATTTTCATTAAGACAAAAACCAACTACACAACTTGACTGAAACGGCTTATCAGTCAATTGATACGGTTCATCACAAAAGCGTTTTAATATCCCGCGACAATTCATAAAATTAAACTTATCCCGAAATATTCGAATTTTTGAGAGGTAAATTTATATGCAAAACAATCGCCATAATATGAATGACAAACTCGACTCTCTGCGGGAAATCACGACTTCCCTGCTCGAAGAGGTGAAATCTCTCGGTTCGCCGAAACGGGTTGAGTTTCAGGACAGGATAAATTTTAACGAAGAGGTCAAACGGTTTGAAATATATCTGATCGAACGCGCATTGAACCGCACGGGCGGTAGTCAATTGCGGGCGGCGCGGATTCTGAATCTCAAACACACGACCCTGCACAGCAAGATCAAACGCTATCACATTCCCGCCAACGGCAGGAACGACGACACGCAGGCAAACACAGCCTGAATAAAAAGGAGATAAAGATTTTTATGTATCAATCAAATCACCTGAAAAACAAATTGAAAATTCTCGACTCTTTGAGTTTGTATGAAGAATACGACGCGCAGGTTTTAAAGCGCAGGCTCGACGTTCTGAAAGAAATCGCGCTCGCGCTCGTTGAAGAACTCGAATCGCTCGAATTCGTCCGTTCGGTCAATATCCGGCGCGGCATTAATCTGCCGGACGAATTGCGGCATTTTGAGATTCACCTGATCCAATCGGCGTTAGAACGCACGGGCGGACATCAGACACGCGCCGCCAAACTGCTCGGCATCAATCTGACGACGCTCCACAACAAACTCAAACGGCTCGACATTTCCCCGAATGTTCGTGTGGACGCGCCCGTTCTGCACGAAGACAAACCACCCGCACGGGCGAAGGCTGAGGTTTTGAGCTAGGAAAGTTTTTCGTGAAAAAAACTTTTCAAATTTCGGCAGTTCTTTGAAATCACAATTCAAACAAACGTAAATCACGTTTGCTTTAAGGAGTAAAAAATATGAGGCAAATATTCTATTTTTTCGTAATCATTTCGCTGTCATTAACCGTTAATGCGCAAATAAAATCAAAAAGCCTCGAGTTTGAAATCGAAAAGCAAACATCTTCCGCCGCTAATGAAAAAAGCGCGGCGGAACTTCCCGAAGAAGTCGTCACGCTTAATCAAAACGGTGTCAACGCGGCTCTGAAGGAAAAAGATTACCGTAAGGCGAAAGAATTTTTCAGCCAAGCCGCCGGTCTAGCTCCCGGATGTTTTATCTGCCGCTATAATTTGGGCAGAGCCTTGATCGAACTCGGAAATTTTGATGAAGCCATTGAACTTTTAACTAAACTTGTCAGGGACAAACCCGATTACGGGAACGCTTTTTCGATTCTCGGCGATGCGTATCTCAACAAAAACCGATACGAAGAAAGCGCCGCGTCTTACCGGAAGGGGCTGACTGCCAAACCGAAGGACGCGATCACGTTATGCAATCTCGGTATCGCGCTTCATAAATTGGAAAAATATGAAGAAGCGCGAAAAAGTTTCGATCAGGCAATAAAGTTTAATCCCGCACTGGTCGAAGCCTTCAGCAACCGCGGCGTAACGCTTTTTACGCTCGGTCGTCTGAAAGACGCGCTGTCGGATTTCCGGCAGGCTGAAAAAATGAAACCGGATATTGCCGAAATCGAAAATAATATCGGCGTAACGCTTTCGGCGTTGGGCAAACGAAAGGATGCTCAAAAATATTTCCAACGGGCTTTACAATTGAAACCCGAATACGCCGATGCCCGTTATAATCTGGCGGTCAACTTTTTCGAACTCGACGACCGGCAAAAAGCCGACGATCAGCTTCGGCTGCTGGAAAAGACCGATTTCGAACTGGCGCAGCAGTTGAGAAGGCAGTTTTGGAAAAAATATGTGGTCAATGCCGACGATTTGAAGAAGGCTTTGAATTAAAAACCGCATTAACCGTTTGAAAAAGAGGCGCAGAAATTTTTATCCGCGCCTCTTTTGAATTATTTTCCGTCGAATACAACAGAGGATTCGTCGCTCACATCGAATTTAACAGTCGAATATTTTTTCCAACAAAAACAAATTTGCTTTTGGCGGCGTTTAAACAATCGAAGACCGATGAAAATAGATCATCAATTGCGGAAATCAATCAACAAATGGCTTCTGATTTTCGGCGGTTGGACATTTGCCGCCGTATTTCTCGCCAGTCATCAAACCCTGCAAAATTATTTTTCGGAAAATCCGATCTCTTTTTTTTCGATCCTGCGCTGGCAATTAGCGTCGAGTTACGGCTGGCTCGCGCTGACGCCTCTAATTCTCTGGCTGACAAGAAAATTCTCGCCCGAAGGCGAAATGTTTCACCGCAACCTGTCAATTCTGATCTCGACCGGAATGTTCGTCATCCTGCTTCAACTGGCGGTCAATGCGCTGATTCTGCCGCCGCTCGGCTTTCCGCCTTACCGCAGATTCGAAACGTATTTCGACGCTTACCGTTTTATGTTTCTGACGAATTTCCCGTGGAGTCTGCTGATCTATTTCACGGTTTTGGGAACGATCTTTGTAACGCGCTATTACCGGAAATTCCGCGAGCGCGAGCTTCGCACGGCGCAGTTGGAATCGAATCTGGCACGGGCGAGACTTCAGGTTTTAAAAATGCAGCTTCACCCGCATTTTCTTTTCAACACGCACAACGCGATTTCCGAACTAATACACAAAGACCCGGACGCGGCGGAAAAAATTTTGACGAATCTGAGCGACCTTTTGAGAATCTCGCTCGAAAAACTCGATGTCGAAGAAGTTCCGCTCGAACAGGAACTCGAATTTCTAAAAAAATACGTCGAGATCGAACAGACGCGTTTTCAGGAACGCCTGCAATTTAAGATGAACATCGCGCCGGAAACTCTGGACGCGGTCGTGCCGAATATGCTTCTCCAGCCGCTGATCGAAAATGCCGTCAAACACGGCATCACGCCCTTAAAGCGCGGCGGCACGATCGAACTCGAATCAATGAAAAAAAACGGGCATCTGCTTTTAAAAATTTCCGACGACGGCATCGGCATCGGCACAGGCAACGCCAAGAATCTGATCAAAGGCATCGGTCTGGCAAATACCAAAGCGCGTCTGATTCATCTGTATAAAAATAATCAGAGTATGGAGATCGAATCGAACAAAGGGCAGGGTTTGTCAGTCAAATTAAAAATTCCGTTCAAAACCGAAAAACCGAAAGTTTTGGAAAATCAGCATATGAGTATTTTATGAAAATCACCGCTTTGATAGTTGACGACGAACCTCTGGCGCGCGAAAAGATTCGCCGCCTTCTTCGCAATGAAAACGACTTCGAGATCATCGGCGAAGCCGTCAGCGGCGAGGAGGCGGTCGAGATGATCCAGGCGGAAAAACCCGACCTCGTTTTTCTCGACATACAAATGCCGGAAATGAACGGTTTCGAAGTTATCAAAGCGATCAAAAACGGCGCGATGCCCGCCGTCATTTTCGTTACGGCTTACGACAAATATGCGATCAAAGCGTTTGAAGTTCACGCGCTCGATTATCTTCTGAAACCTTTCGATTACGACCGTCTGAAATCGGCGTTAACCCGCGTCCGCGAGCAGTTGGAAACAAAAAGTTACGGCGAAATTGACGAAAAACTGATCTCGCTTTTGTCCGATCTAAAGGCGGAAAAAGATTATCCGCAGAGGCTCGTCTTAAAAACAGCCGGTCGTGTCTTTTTTATAAAAACATCGGACATTGACTGGATCGAAGCCGCCGGAAATTACGTCAAGCTTCACATCGGCAAGGACGCGCATCTTTTGCGAGAAACGATGAACAACACGGAAGCCAAGCTCAACCCCGAAAAATTTCTGCGGATTCACCGTTCGAGCCTCGTCAACATAGACCGCATCAAAGAATTGAACCCGCTTTTCAACGGCGATTATCTCGTCATTTTGCAAGACAACACCGAACTCACTCTAAGCCGCAATTATCACGACCGACTTCGAGAGCTTTTCGAGAAATTTTCCTAATTTTCACAAAACGCTCAAAGTTTATTTCAATTGACATAAACGAAAAAAAGTCTAAATTAAATAATACAGGCGGAAACGCGACCGCAAGGGAGCGTGTCGTAAATGTAGAATCAAACACGCTCCCTTGCGGTCGCGTTTCCGCCTTTCTTAATTGTGTCAAACGAAACTAATAATCAATCCTTACCGCTCGTCATCGTCAATCCGAAATCGGCGGGCGGTTCGACAAAAGACGCCTGGGCATCGAAAGCCGCCGACCTCAGAGCGCATTTCGGAGCGTTTCAGGTCGCTTTTACAAAACGCGCGGGCGACGGCATCGAACTCGCCAAACGGCATTCGGAAAACGGCAGACGTTTTATCATCGCCTGCGGCGGCGACGGCACGATCAACGAGGTCGCCAACGGGATTTTGCAAAGCGGAAAAGACGTGGAGATGGGAATCCTGCCGTCGGGAACGGGCGGCGATTTTCGTAAAACAATTAATATTCCGCAGGAAACGCGCGACGCCGCGCGCGTTTTGCAAACGGGCGAAACAAAACAGATTGATGTCGGGCGCGTGACGTTTCAAAATTTCAAAAATGAAACCGTTACGAGATATTTTCTCAATGTCGCGTCGTTCGGATTGAGCGCGGCGATCAACGAGAAGGTCAAGGAAAAAGATTTTCTTAAATGGCTGCCGATTGACGCTCTGCGCGGCAAGGCGAAATACGCGCTTTCCACACTCGAAAAAGTATTGGACACAAGTTATTTAACGGTGCGCGTCAAGATGGACGATAAAGAAGAGCGTTCATTAAATACTTTGAATTTCTGCATCTGCAACGCGAGATTTTTCGGCGGCGGAATGAAGATCGCGCCCGATGCCAAACTCGCCGACGGCTTTTTCGATGTCGTCAATATCGGCGACATTAAAACTCTAAAAATCCTTCTGAACGCGCATACGCTGTATCGCGGAACGCATCTCGGTCTGGAAGAAGTAAAAGCGTCGCTCGCAAAACGCATCGAAGTTTCGCCGGTTGGAAATCAGGAAATTCACATCGAAACCGACGGCGAACTGCCGGGAAAACTGCCTGCCGTATTTGAAATTTTACCGAACGCGCTTAAAATCAGAGTTCCGAAGAACTAAATGGAAAATAATAAAACATTTTGCCAGCGAGTAATCGAATCGTGCGAAAAACATTCCGCGAAAACAGCGATGCGAATTGTCGGTGATGACACGGAAGTTTACACATACGGCGAAATGTTGAAACAAATCCGTTCGATTTCCTACAGAATTTCCGAAGAAAAAATCGAATTCGGCGACCGCGTGGCGTTAATCGGCGAAAATCATCCGTGCTGGGCAATCGCTTATCTCGGAACACTTTTTCGCGGCGCGGTTTGTGTGCCGATTGACCCGCACGGCGAGATCGAAACGATCACTAATTTCTTAGAAAACTCGGAAACCAAACTCGCGTTTCTCGCGCCCGACGTAACGGAAAAATTCCGGCAGATCGAAGAAAAGCTCGGTCGGAGTATTCCGGCTGTCGTCTGGCGGAATGGAGAAGAAAAGAAGAGGAGAAGCGGAGAAGCGGAGAAAATTGAAACCAATCAAAATGGTTTTCAATCTTTTGACGATTGGGCAAAAGCAGAATTTCCCGAATCGTTTCCGAAACAGGAAACACCCGCGAAAGACGATGACACCGCTCTTTTGATCTACACATCAGGCACAACGGGAACGCCGAAAGGCGTCCCGCTCACGCACGGCAATATCACGGCGGAACTCGACGGTATCAGAAAGGTTTTGAATCTGACTGAAAACGAAAAAATCTTGAGCCTTCTGCCGCTGTTTCACGCATACCTGCAAATCGTCAATCTCTGGGTGGCGACAACCTACGGCGCGGAAGCCGCGTATTTGAAGGAACTCACGCCTGACGAGCTTTCCAAATCTCTAAAAACTTTCAAGCCGACGCTTTTAACGACCGTGCCGCGCCTGTGGTATCTGTTTCATAAAAAAATCTTCGATGCCGTTTTGGACAAACCGAAACCCGTGCAGATGCTTTTTCGGGCGATGCTGACGACGAACGGTTTTATGCGCGACACTTTTAAAATCAATCTCGGCACAAAATTTTTCGGCAAAGTTCACGAATCGTTCGGCAGTAATCTCAGATTTTCAGTTACAGCCGGTTCGCGTTTTGACGAAGCGGTCGCCGAAGATTTTTATAAATTAGGTTTTACGATCATTCAAGGTTACGGTTTAACCGAAACTTCGGGCGCGGCGACGGCGACTTATGAATCAGATAACCGAGTCGGTTCGGTCGGCAAGCCGTTTTTTAATGCGGAAGTAAAATTGGACAACAAAAACGCCGAAGGCATCGGAGAGGTCATGATTCGCGGCGCGATGGTTTTCAAAGGTTATTACAAAAATCCGCAGGCGACCGCCGAAGCATTTACCGAAGACGGCTGGTTTCGCAGTGGCGATCTTGGAAAATTCGACAAAGACGGTCATCTCTACATCGTCGGTCGCGCCAAAGATGTCATCGTTTTGCCTTCGGGCAAAAATGTTCACCCGGAAGATTTGGAAGTTCACTATTTGAAATCGCCGCTCGTTGAGGAAATGGCGATTCTCGGTGTAGAAGACAAATCCGCCGGACGCGCCGGAGCGGAAAAACTGGCGGCGGTCGTTGTTCCCGATTTCGACTATTTAAAGCAGACGAAAACTTCCAATTCAAAAGAAGCGATTCGTTACGCATTGGACAATCTGGGGCGCGAACTGCCCGAATATCAGAGAGTGCGCGATTACATCATCCGCGCCGAACCGCTTCCGCGAACGGCGACGCGCAAAATTAAACGCTTTGAATTAAAGAAAGAGATCGAAACCGGAAAGATCGCGGTCGGCGATGCGAAAAAGGAAAAGGTCTGGACTTTTACTGATGAAGATAAAAAACTGATCGAATCGAACATCGGTCAGGCAGTCGCGTCGGCAATCAGACAAAACGCTAAAGAGGCGGACGTAATTCACCCGCAGATGAATCTGGAGATTGACCTCGGACTCGATTCTCTCGGACGCGCCGAAGTTTTCGCCGCGCTCGAACAAGCCTTTCAAACCGAATTTGAAGGCGAAGAAGCGGCGCAGGCTCTAAAGGTCGAAGACGTGATCGGGCTTGTCAAAAAACACGCCGGAAATGTCAGCGAAGATCAGATGATCTCGACCGATCTCCGCTGGTCTCAGATCGTCCGCGAAAAAGCGGAAAACGTGCCGGAAGTGCAGTACGTTTTGCGCGACCGCACATTCTTTCCCGCTATCGCTTACACGGCTTACAAAGCATTCAAAACATTCAACCGCATTTTTATGCGGCTCGAAGTTGCGAACGAGGAAGTTTTTGAAAAGATGGAACGCCCGTTTCTCATCTGCCCGAATCACCAGAGCTTTCTCGACCCGTTCATCATCACGGCGAATTATCCGTTCCGCATTTATAAACACATTTTTCACGTCGGCGCGGCTATGTTTTTCCGAACGGGATTTATGCTTTGGGTGGCGCGTCTTTTAAATGTCGTGCCGATTGATCCCGACACACAATTAATGAAAGCGATGAAAGCGGGCGCAATCGGTTTGAAACACGGCAAAGTTTTAAATATTTACCCGGAAGGCGAACGCGCATTTGACGGCGAGCTTCACGAATTTAAAAAAGGCGCGGCGATTCTCGCCACCGAATTAGATTTGCCGATTCTGCCCGTTGCGATTGACGGCGTTTACAAAGTCTGGGCGCGCCGTTCGTGGCGCATCCGTCCGGCGAAAGTAAAAGTCCGGTTTGGCGAGCCGTTTTATGCGAAAGACGTATTGAGCAAACAGCAGACAGAAGTCGGCAATCAGCATTCGGATGAGCGGAAATATGAGATCGTTACCGCGCATTTGAAATCGGAGATTGCCAAAATGATTGACGGGATGCGGATATAGAAATACTTACAACTTGTGGTACTGAGCTAGTTAAAATTGTTTACAAAAACTTGACTTGGTTTGATAATCGGAGTAAATATATTTCACACACGATTAAAAGGTATATTTTATTTCGATAGTTTAACTTCCGTTTTCGGATTTTTATTATCTAAAATAGCAAATTTATTCAATACCCTAAATAGCATCAATTTTTATTAAATTTTTATTTTAAAGATGCGCTAAAAACAATCCTAATTTCAAAGAGTCTCATTCAATTAGAATCTCTTAGTTGGAGGTGTTAATTATATGGCGGAAGAAAAAAGCGGGTGGAGAAATTGGGGAGACCATCCCTATATTGTAACACTTGCTACTATTGGCGTATTAATTGGGAGTATTACGTCGATAATGACTCTTTGGCAGAGCAGTAATTCGAACAAATCTGACAGCGTTCAAACCGCCGGACTGTTATTATCTAATCAACCGGCAAACAATAATACCAATACAAACATTCAAACTGAAACTAGAACCGTCGGACCAGAAAAAGGAAAGGTCGTAACAATTCGCGGCATAAAAGACGGCTACCTAAATTTAAGAGAGCAACCGTCAATTGACAGTGCGGTCATCGAGTCGGCTTATAATGATGACAAGGTCATAGTTCTGGAATTTGGAGAACAATGGAGCAAGGTTCGCTTTAAGGGCAAGATTGGCTATATGTATAGCGAATATTTAGTTAGAAAATAAGAAGCTGGCAACTGTTACTACACATTAAAAAAATGAGTTCTCCGAAATAATTGTCGAAATGCGAAAATAAAGTTTCAGCGCAATTTGTTTTTTATCATTTTCCAAACCAACAGCAACAAAAAAGTCCAAATTATTGATTGCAGGAAAGGTATAAGTAAATATCCTAATTCGCCTATTACAAACGAGAGCAGACCGCCGACAAAAATTGCCGGCAGGTGTGAAACCATTGTGAATAACACATAAATTTTTTCGAGGTCGGAAGATTCCGAATGACCTGCCGAAGAATGATTCCATCCGAGATTAGCCAAAATCGGATAGATTATTATGAACTCGAAAACGCAGGAAAAGATAAAACAAAAAAGGAAAGCCCGGGCTGACAAATTATTTTTTGATTTAGCGGCAGTTTCCGAGAGATCATCGGGCGTGATAGATTTGAAAAGTTTGTCCGAACCGCAACGCCTGCAAATTTCATCAGTCGCAAAAGCTATCAATCCGCAGGAAACGCATTTTTTTCGCATGAGTTTTTTCTGGAAAGTTCTAAATTTTCGGCTCGTGTCAGCCTGTGAATGCCGTATTTATTTTACTTTAACGGAAGAAATTTTGAAACAGTTTTTTTCAAGGTCTTTCATTTATCAATCTGAATTTAAAAAGCGTCCAGCCCGCCAACGCGCCGAGAATCGCCAAAAGCCAGCCGACGACCAGCGTGCCGACGACTCCGACGTAAAACAAACCGACAAAAATATTTTTTAGAAATTGGATCGTCAGCCATTCGTGCGGGTCGTGTTGGAAAATGCAGAGATAGACGGCAAAGATAATCGTAAAAACCGGAACGAAAAACAGGTAGGTCAAAAGCGACGTTTCAAAGCCTTTGATGAGAGCCTGCCGCGAAGTTTGAACATCGCCGGAATCGAGAATATCCGAACCGAACGCTTCGCCGCAGAGAAAAGAAACGAGCATCGGCGGCGCGACGAAAAACAAAAACATGATCGCCGATTTGTCCGATTCATACCAGAAGAGCGCGACCGGAATCGAAAACACCGCCGCAAACCACGATCCGGCGAGAAATAAAAACGGCTCTTTTTGTCGGACGGCTTGGCTCATTTGAAATTAATTATTGTGATTAATTTTATTACAAAAAAGGGGTGAAATAAATTCGCTGACGAAAAATTAGAACCGGCGATTTTGTATTTCAGCTTTTTTCATCATTGGGCGTTTATATTTCGATACAAAATCTGATAATTTTTAGAAAATACTATATTCTAAAAAAGAGGTGAAAAATTTATGCCTACAACTGCAATAATGTTCGGCGTTTTATTGATTCTGGTCGGTGTTATCGGCTACGTCTATGGAATGATGAACGGTGCGGCGAGCCTTACAGCAATGATCCCGGCGATTTTCGGTATTCTACTGGCATTGCTCGGCTTTGTCGCAAAATCCAAGGAAAATCTGCGGAAACATCTGATGCACGCCGCCGTTCTGATCGCTCTGCTCGGTTTGCTCGGAACGGTCAGCAGTTTTTTCAAACTCCCCGCTTTGTTTGCCGGAACTGCCGAACGTCCGGCGGCGGTCGTCGCCCAATTCGCAACCGCCGTGGTCTGTCTGATATTTATCATTCTGGCGGTCAAATCGTTTGTTGACGCGCGGCGAAATTCGTAAATTTAAAATATTTTTCCGTCTCTTTCGGCTTTTTCGATGCTCTATCCGCAACATTTTATTGACGAACTGAAAAACCGAGCCGATCTGATTCGGATCATCGAGCCTTACGCGCCGCTCAAGAAAAAAGGCGCGAACTGGATGGGCTGCTGCCCTTTTCACCAGGAAAAAACGCCGTCGTTTTCCGTTAATCCGTCGAAAGGTTTCTATAAATGTTTCGGTTGCGGGAAGGGAGGTTCGGCTTTCAATTTCGTGATGGAAATGGAAGGCTTGAACTTTCCCGAAGCCATCCGCCGCGTTGCCGAAATCTCCGGCGTTCCTTTGCCCGAACCGGTTGACGACAAGCAGTTTCAAAAATCGAAAAAGCGGCGCGAAGAACAAAAGAAAATTTCCGACGAGGTTATCGAACTCAATAAGATCGCGCTCGAATTCTGGGAAAATCATTTACAGGAAAACAACCCGCATTCCAAAGCCGCCAGAGAATATTTAGAAAAACGCGAGATTTCGCCAGAAACGCAGAAGGCTTTTCACATCGGTTTCGCGCCCGACAGTTGGGATGCGGTTTTGACACTTTTAAGGGAAAAAGGCGCGGATGAAAAACTTATCGAACAGAGCGGTCTGGTTTCAAAGAACGAAGAAAAAAACCGCATTTACGACCGTTTTCGCGGGCGGATAATTTTTCCGGTTTTGGATATAAAAGGAAATCCGGTCGCGTTCGGCGCGAGAATTCTCGATCAGGGCGAGCCGAAATATCTCAATTCGCCCGAAACGCCCGCCTATATCAAAGGCGAGCATCTCTACGGACTTTTTCAAAATAAAGATGAAATTCGCAAGAAAAAATTTGCGATTCTGGTCGAAGGTTACTTGGATTTGATCGCGCTTTATCAATACGGAATCAAGAACACGGCGGCAAGTCTCGGAACGGCTTTTACGCCCGAACAATCGAAACTTCTTGGTCGGTTTGCGCGAAAAGTGGTTGTCAATTATGATGGAGACAAGGCGGGCGTGAAGGCGGCGCGAAGAGCTATAGAAACGCTGTTGCTTGACGATTTTGAAATAAAGATTTTAATACTGCCCGACGGTGCAGACCCGGACGATTATCTCAAAGCAAACGGCGCGGAAAGCTACAACAATCTAAGAGGACAAGCCTTCCCCTTTCTCCAATTCGTTTTAGAAAACGCGGTGCGTGAGCGGAATCTCGCACTGCCTAAGGCAAAAGCCGAGGCGATCGAGGATATTCTGCCCGTTTTGTCGGCGGTCAAAAATCCGATCCAAAAACGCGATTCGTTCGATCAGGCGATGAATTTTCTGCGTGTTGACGACCAGATTTTAAGGCGCGATCTTTGGAAAAATCTCAAACTCGGAGCGCGGATCGAAACCGAAACGGTCAAACAGCAGGTCGCCCGCGCGACGCAGGCGAAAATGACCGTCGCCGAACAGCATTTGCTGGAATTGCTGATCTACGATTCGGAACTGCGCGAAGCTATTCTGCCGCAGATAGACGAACACGATTTTGAAGCCTTAGCGACCGCTTCCGTATTTCGCGCGCTTTTTGTCATACACCAAAACGGACTGGAAGTTACAAACAAAAATCTTCTCGAACTTGTCGAACCGGACGAACTCGCCGCCGATTTCGTTCCCGTTCTGCTGATGAGCGAACCGGCACGCGAGCCGGACGAAGCGATTGACGAGGTTTTAAATGAAGCGGAAAATTGTCTGGCGGCACTTCGGGCAATGGCGATCTCGCGGCGGATTTTAGAGATCAGTCAGGAATTGGTTTTCGCCGAGCAAAATCAGGACATTGATCTCAGAAACGCGCTCGTCAACGAGCAGATCGAACTCGCGCGGATGAAACGAAACCTGGAAAACCGAAATTTCGATGACCGGAGCTATTAGTCAGAACTACCTGCAGTAGCGGGTGAGTTAGACGCTGACGGTTGAATTGCAAAATTTACCCATTCGCTACCTCAGATGGTTTTGATACATTGAAACTTTTACGTTTTTCAAACGTTTTAATCCTATTTTGCACACAACGTATTACCTTGTGATATAATCAAAATTTTTATTAAAAGCGTTTTTTAAAATTATGAGTGATTACGATGATAAAGAGGATTTGATGGACCGCCTGCTGGCAATGGGCAAGCGTAAAAAGTTCCTCAGTTTTGACGAATTAAATAAGGAAATCCCCGATAATATGATGTCGCCCGACGACATCGAGGACGTTTTGAGCCGTCTCGAAGGCGCGAATATCTCGGTCGCCGAATCCGATGCGCAGATGCTCGAACAAGCCGCTCAACTGCTTCTCGATGACGAAGACTCGGACGACGAAGAGGATCTGGATCTGGATCTGTCAGCCGGCGCGCTCGATAAATCGAACGATCCCGTTCGCCTTTACCTGCGCGAAATGGGCGTCGTTCCGCTTCTGACGCGTGAAGGCGAAGTCGCAATCGCTCAACGCATCGAACGCGGACAGCTCAAAACCGCAAAAGCGATTTCGCGTTCGCCGATCGCCGTCGAAGAGCTTCTCAAAATCGGCGCGAAGCTCGAAGAAGGCAAGATCAGCATCCGCGAGATCGTCAATTTTTCCGAACAAGCCGAACTTTCGGGCGAAGAAGACAAGGTTGACGAATATCTGCGCTGGACGCTCGACGGCATCGAAATGATCCGTAAAAATTACGCCAAGGCTCTGAAAGTTTTGCCCCAGCTTGCGGACGAGCAGAAAAAATCGAAGGGCAAAAATACGAAAAAGCTGATGAAGCTGAAACGTCAGATCGCCCGTTTGCGTCTTGAAATCTCGCAGGAAATGCGGCGGCTCGATATGACCGATCGCGCCCAAAAACGCTTGATAAAGGCGATCCGCAAAGTAAATGATGAAGTTCGTAAATCCGAAACGAACATCAAAAAATTTGAAGAGCGTTTGAAAGATTTGAAAAAACTGACGAACGAAGAGAAAAAGGATTTAAGGAATAAAATCTCGGAAGCGAAAGATTATCTCGAAAATGTCGAGACCAAGTTTCACATTCAGCCGATCGAGGTCAAACGCTCTCTGCAAACCATTTTGATTGGCGAACAGGAAGCCGGACAGGCAAAACGCGAACTCGTCGAAGCCAACTTGCGGCTCGTCGTTTCGATTGCGAAAAAATATACCAACCGCGGCCTTCAATTCTTAGATCTCATTCAAGAGGGCAATATTGGTTTGCTAGGATGTGATAATAGCGTTCATATTTTTTCAAGACATGGAGAGTATAAGAATTCATACTATCCTGATATAGTGTCTGCTGAATTTCTAGTGCCATTAAGAAATGACTGGCTTGTATTTAATAAGAATGGAGAAGGGTTATCTTTGTTTTTAAATAATATGCTAGAAATACCTGAGGTTAGTATTCCGATATTAGATATAAAAAGTATGAACAGATCTGTAGCTGTATTATCAAAAGACCATATTTTGATTTTAAATGCACAGTTTCAATAGTTGGATAATTTTAATAGGACTAACTATGGTCCAATTACTTTTTTCACAAACTATATCTGTTCAAGATACTTTACGTTTGCAAAAGAATAAAAATCGATATAATCTAACAAATAATTTTATTCCTCCAGTATCAATACAAATTACAATTAATGGTAAGCTGACAAATGCTGATAGTATTGATCATATTAATGGGATTGTGTACTGGGAAAATAATTATGAAAAACCGGTAAATGCAGTTATCTCATATAA
>JBGTSF010000071.1:0-24647 GCA_041940425.1 Pyrinomonadaceae bacterium | reverse complement strand
TGTTCGAGCTTGATACCGAAACGCTCGACTTCTTCGAGATATTTTTTCAAAACAATCGCTTGGTGTTTCGCGGCGTAAGATTTTTCGTCAATTTCTTTTTTCCGAACCCATATTTTGAAATCCGGCGAAGGGAAAAATTTATCGTTATACCTTTTCAGATAATCATTCAGTTTTTCTTCGAACTCGATGTTGTATTGTTCAAATGTAAATGCTTTGAGCCAATTGGAAACTTTATTTATTTCGGTTTGCAGTTCTATAAGATTTATTTTTTTAACTTTGATATTGGAAATTAAAGCGTTGAATTCCGAAATATCAATTCCAATTGCATTGATGCCTAACTCATTCGCCTGAACAAGCGTTGTTCCGCTTCCGCAGAAAGGATCGAGAACGATGTCGCCCTTTTTGAAAAATGTTTCGGTTTTGAATTTGTCTGTATGCTCGTCGAGAAAATATTCGACAAGTTGCGGAATGAATTTACCTTTGTAAGGATGAAGTCGGTGAACGTGCTTGGTCGTTTCCGATTCCTTGTATTGATCGAAAGACAAATGCCAATTCAAATCATCGCCGAGTTTTTTCTTGTAAACGGCTTCGCGCTGATAGTTTTCGTAATAGTCAATCAGTTCTTGTTTGGGAATCAAGGTCGTGCCGTTTTTTTCGGTTTTTAAGATTCTGCCGTAATTGATGAGATAGGTAATGTTGGACGGCGTAACATCTTTGCCGATGTATCGGCTTGCCCAACGGCTGGCTTCTTTGATGCTGAGAAGTTTTTGCGTTTCCATTTTTGATTTTTACAGATTTCAAAATACAGAAAAATCACGCATATTTCAATTTTTTTCGATCTCTTCTTTCAAAGCGCGTTTTAGAATCTTGCCCGTCCCGCCGATCGGAAGTTCGTCGCGGAATTCGACGTGGCGCGGGTATTTGTTGGCGGCGAATTGTTCTTTGCACCAATTGATGAATTCTTCTTCCGTCAGTTCCGCGCCTTGTTTTTTGACAACGAAGGCTTTTACTTCCTCGCCCAACTTTTCATCCGGCACGCCGAGAACGGCGACGAGCGAAACCGCCGGATGCGTCATAATTACTTCTTCGAGTTCGCGCGGATAGATGTTGTAGCCGCCGCGCAGGATCATTTCTTTTTTGCGGTCAACTATCGAGAGAAAACCGTCTTCGTCCATAATGCCGATGTCGCCCGTGTGAAACCATCCGTTCTTAAACGCCTCGGCGGTCGCTTCGGGACGTTTATAATAACCTTTCATCACGTTATGACCGCGAATGACAACTTCGCCGCGCTCGCCTCGTTTTACCTCCTGGTCGTTTTCGTCAAAGCATTTTACTTCGACACCGAAGATCGGCTGACCGACCGTGCCGGGTTTTGAATCTACGCCCGGATGATTGAATGTGGCGATCGGCGAAGTCTCCGACAAGCCGTAGCCTTCCAAGATTTTTACTTTGAAAACCTCCTCGAATTTTTTCATTACCTCGACCGGCATCGCCGCGCCGCCCGAACTGGCGATCTCCATCGTTTCGGCATACGGCGCGGTGTCAATATTATTTTCTTCGGCGTATTTTAAGATCGCCCAATACATCGTCGGCACGCCCGTCCAGAAATTTACGCCTTCTTTTTTGATCGCGTCGAGAACGGCTGGCGGCTCGAAGCGCGGAAGCAGAACTATTTTATGTCCCCCAAACAACTGCGCGTTCATCTGCGCCGTTTGCCCGGTCGTGTGAAAAAGCGGCAAAGTTACCAGACAGGTTTTTTGTTTGCCGTCTTTGTAATTCAGTCCGGGAACGTGCAGATTGAAAGCGACGATGGCGTTAAAGTAAATATTCGAATGCGTCAGCTCCGCGCCTTTCGGATGTCCGGTCGTGCCGGAAGTGTAGAGAATCGCGCAAGTGTCATCCGGCGCGGTCGGGTAAATTTCAAATTCGGCGGATTTGTCGTGAATGATCTGAGCGAGAGTTTTATGTTCTTCGAACGGGCTTTTCGCCGTTTGATCGAGCGTGATGACGACCAAGTTTTCGCACGTTTCAACTTGGTCGAATGCTTCTTTGACGCATTTTGCCATCGGCAGTTCCGGCGTGCCTTCAAAAACGAAAACGGCTTTCGCGTCCGAATCCTTGAGATGATAAGCAATTTCGCGCGGTTTGAACAGAACATTGAGCGGGACGACCGCCGCGCCCGCCTTCATAATGCCGTAATAAACAATCGGAAAATAAGGCAGATTCGGGCAGACAAGCGCGACCTTGTCGCCGTGTCCGATACTCATTTCTTTTAATGCGTTCGCTACGCGGTTTGAAAAAGCGTTTAGCTCGCCGTAAGTCATCCGAACATCATGACAGATAACGGCTTCCTTTTCGGGCGAAAGCCGCGCGTGATGCTCGATGATCGAAGCCAGGTTTAAGACGGTTGCGCTGTGTTCCATAATTTATGAACTCCAAAAATTTACACGAAGACTTCCGCGTTTTCAGAAAAACTTTTATTATGTGAAATAAAATTAAATCCGCAGGTATTTATTAAAATTAGCACAGGAAATTTTCGTCATCAAACCGCAGATGTTAAACTATGACGGTCAGAAAAAATTTTTCAAAACAATGAGTCAAACAGCAGCCGAACCGAATTTTATCCCGTTAAATTTCCAAAAAATCACGACCGAAGAGCAGTTAATAAGAGCCGGAAAATTTTACGAAATGCTCGACCGCCGCCGGACGGTGCGCGATTTTTCGGATGAAGTATTTCCTTTTGAAATTATCGAAAACGCGATACGCGCCGCCGGGACAGCACCGTCGGGCGCGAATATGCAGCCGTGGCGGTTTGTCGTTGTCAAAGACAAAGAAATAAAACGAAAGATACGCGAAGCCGCCGAAAAGGAAGAATACGATAGTTATCACGGGCGAATGAGCGAGAAATGGCTTCGCCGTCTCGCGCCGCTCGGAACGGACGAGAACAAGCCTTTTTTGGAAATCGCGCCTTATCTGATCGTCGTTTTCCGCATCAATTCGATAACCGAGGACGGCGAAACCGAACCGACCTATTACTCGCAGGAATCGGTCGGCATCGCCGTCGGAATGCTTCTCGTCGCGCTTCATAACGCGGGACTCGCCACGCTGACGCATACGCCTTCGCCGATGCGGTTTTTACAGGAAATTCTCGAACGTCCGAAAAACGAAATTCCGTTCGTCTTGATTCCGGTCGGGCTTCCGGCGGAAAACGCGAAAGTGCCTAATATAAGGCGAAAATCGCTTGAAGAGATTATGCAAGTCGTATAAAATTCCTTAACTTAAGTGGACGCAATCGCAACCGAAAAAACAGAAATCGAATTTTCTGGAAAGGGTCTGGAAAAATCCGATGCCGAACTCGTAAAATCGTGCCGCAATGGCGATGAAGCGGCGTGGAACGCGCTTGTTGACCGTTACCAGCGGCTTGTTTACGCCGTTCCGCGCCGAGCCGGTCTTTCGGAAGAACAGGCTTCGGACGTTTTTCAGGAAGTTTTTTTGACGCTTTTTGAAAAATTGGACGAGATCGAACAGCCGGAAAAAGTGCGTTCGTGGCTTGTCACGACGGCGAAATTTAAAACCTGGGGAACCGTCCGCAGTGAAAAGGGTTTCTATTCGCCGGCGACCGAAGAGGAAATGGAATATGAAATGGCGAGCCTTCGGGACGATGCGCCATTGGCGGAAGACGTTTTGATTCAACTCGAAGAACAGCATCTGATCCGCACGGCTTTGAAAGAATTGGAAGAGCGTTGCCGGACAATTCTTTCAATGCTCTATTTAACCGAGCCTTCAGCAAGTTACGCGGAAGTCGCGGGTGAGATCGGTGTCGGCGAAACGAGCATCAGCCCGATGCGTTCGCGCTGTCTGAAAAAACTGGCGAAGATTTTGGAGAAATGAGAGGAAAATTTAACCGAGCATGGACAGAATGAACCGAACAAAATGTTTATAAAAATATTGTTTTTTATCCTGTCTATCCTATTCATTCCTGTTAAATTCTCCGGTTAATTTATTCAAATGATTGAAATTGATTTAACGATGTAAATTTTTTCTGCTGTCAATGTCTTTTTCCGCAAATAATCCGCACTGTTATTTCGAGAGGGCAAGAGAGCCGAAATGAGATTAATGAGCAATAAAAATTCAAACGAAGATTTCCTGAACAGGATCGTTCACCTGATGCAGACCGATAAATCGGAAGACGCGCCGGGGGATGCGGTCAAATGGGCGAAAAATATTTTCCGCGCCCGCGCCTTTAAAGCGAAACCGTCGTTTGCGCAAAAAGTTCTAGCCGTTCTGCAGATGGACTTGTCGCCGGACAAAGCGGCGTTCGGCGAGCGTTCGGCTTCGGCGGCGGAAGCGCGTCAGATGCTTTTCGGCGCGGGCGAAAACAGTATTGATCTGCGAATCATGCAAACCGAAAAGGATTCGTTAAATATACAAGGTCAGATTCTCGGCGCGGGGTTCGCCGGTTCGACGGTCAAACTCGGCGAATACGAAACCGAAGCGAACGACCTGAGCGAATTTAAATTTACGGACATTCCCGCCGGAAACTATGATCTGATTTTCCAAACCGACGACGCGGAAATCGTTGTCGAAAATCTGAATCTGAACTAAATTTTTATCAAGGGGGAAAGAGGCAAAAACAAAAGACGAAAGGTTATAATGCTTTTCGTCTTTTTTCATTATTCACACGGGCAAACGATAAATGAAGCGTAAAAAACTCATTGCCGAATTACTTGAGACAAAGCAAAAGAGCGCGCATCTTTCGATTTTGAAGGAAAACGCTCGTTTGCTCGACCTCGATCTCGCGCGAAAACTAAAAGACACATATTACGAATCGTGGACGAAAGAGCCGTATAAAACGCGCAATGCGGCGACCGCGCTCAAGGCGATGGCGGAGCTTGTCGGCGGCGACGAATACCGCGCGCTCGCTTTCTGGGTTGCCGGAATCGCCGATCTCACGGAAGGAAAACTGCAAAAATCCGTCAAGGATTTGGATGCCGCCGCGAAAATTTTTCGTGAAATAAAACAGGAACACAACGCCGCGCAGACGCAGGTCGCCAAGCTCATCGCGCTCGCTATGCTCGGCAGATACGACGAAGCGTTCGAGACGGGAAAAACCACGCTGAAAATTTTTGAAAAATTCGACGACGAACTCGCCGCCGGAAAGATCGAGAAAAACTTGGGCAACATCGCCGCGCGGCAGGGCGACGAAAAACTGGCGGAAAAATTTTATCTTGCGGCACGGGAAAGATTTATCCGGCTCGGCGATATTGCCGAACTGACGATGAGCGACAACAGTCTGGCGAACACCTATGCCGAGCTGAACAATTTTCAAAAAGCGGAAAAATTTTACGCCGAGGCGCTGGAAAACGCGCGCGGGGCGCGGATGCGCGTTACCGAAGCGGAGATCGAGGCGAGTATGGGAAATCTCGCGCTTTTTCGCGGGCGATACGGCGAGGCTCTGCGCTTTCTCGAACTTTCGCGGCAAAAATACGAAACGCTCGGAATGCCGCACCAGACGGCGATTGCCGAATTGGAGATCGCCGACATTTACGCGGAACTCAATCTCGCAAAGGAAGCCTGCGAGATTTACGAGCGGGTTTCTGAGACACTGAAACGGCTGAAACTGCGCGGCGAAGAAGCGCGCGCGCGCGCCAATTTCGGTCGCGTCGCCGCCGCTTTGAAGGACGTTGCGTTGGCGCAGAAAGAATTGAAAAGATCGGCGCGGCTCTATGAACTCGAAAAAAATCCGGTCGGCGCGTCGAATGTTAAACTCTCGCAGGCAAATCTCGAAATCTCCGAAAAAAAATTTGAAAACGCGCTTGAAACCATTAAAGAAACGGAAAAGCTTTTGAAAAAAAGCGCGAACTCGCGGCAAAAGTTGATGCTCAAATGGCTTAAAGCCGAAGCCTTCAGAAATCTCGGAAAAAGGGCGCGGGCGGAAAGGCTTCTTTCCGACATATTTTCCCAATCAATCAAACAGGAACAGAAAAATCTCGCGCAGATTTCTCTTAATTCGCTCGGAAAATTATTTCAGGATGCGGGCGATGCGAAAAAGGCGGAAGCTAATTTTAAAAAGGCGATCCGTCTGATCGAAAGCCTGCGCGCGCCGCTCGCGGCGGAAGAATTTCGCATGGCTTATTTGGCGGACAAACTCGCGCCGTATGAAAACTTGGCGAAAATTTATCTCGGACAGAACAAGCTGAAAAAAGCGTTTCTGATGATCGAAAGCTCGCGCGCCCGCGCTCTGGCGGAAACGGTCGGCGGCGATCCGGCAAATAATTCGGCGGGAAAAGCTCCGGCGAAACTCAAGCAAAAATTAAAAGACTTGCGCGAAGAACTGAACTGGTTTTACAGCCGCATCAGCCGCGCCGAAGAAGACGAAATCGCCGATTTGCAGGCGCAGGCGAAACGGCGCGAACGGCAGATCGCCGATGTCATGCGCCAGATCGAAAGCACGCGGACGCGCACCGTGAATGATGAGAACAAAAAGATTCTGTCGGGCATTTCGGATTTTGAAAAACTGCAAAACAATCTCGGAAACAAAAAAGCGTTGATTGAATTTATCTGTTTTGACGGCGTGTTTTCGGCGTTTGTCGTTACGGACAAAAAAATCGAGTTTGCCGCCGAACTTGCCAAAGAAGATGAAATAATTTCTCTGCTCGAAGGTTTGCGCTTTCAGTTCGGCGCGCTTCGATACGGCGCGAAGCATCTGAAAAGTTTTGCCGGCGAACTGAAAAAACGCGCCGACCGTTATCTCGAAAAAATCTACGAAAAACTTTTCGCGCGGCTGGAAAAATTTGCGGGCGGGAGCGATCTGGTGATCGTCCCGACCGCCGCGCTTCATTATGTTCCGTTTCACGCGCTTTACGACGGTGAAAAATATCTCATCGAAACGCGCGAGATTTCCTACGCGCCGAGCGCGACCGTCTGGAATCATTTGCAGGAAAAGCGAAACGGAAAATCGGGAAACGCGCTCCTCATCGGTTTTGCCGACGAACGCATTCCGCTGGTCAACCGCGAGATAAAAGCTCTGCAAAAAATCTTTGACGATTCGAAAATCTTCACGGGAAAGAATGCCCGCTTTTCCGCTTTTACGGAAAACGCCGCCGGATTCGACATTCTGCATCTTGCCTGTCACGGGCAGTTTCGTCCCGAAAATCCGATGTTTTCGAGTTTGCATCTGGCGGACGGCTGGATCACGGTGCGCGACATTTGCGCGCAGAAACTCAGCGCGGAACTCGTAACCCTGAGCGCGTGCGAAACGGGCTTGAACAAGATTTTCGCGGGCGACGAAATTTTAGGCTTGGCGCGCGGTTTTCTCACTGCCGGAGCGAGTTCGCTCGTTCTGAGTTTATGGACGGTGAGCGACGAAGCGACGACGCGCTTGATGAAGAATTTCTATAAAAACCTGCAACTTAACTGCTCGATCAGCGCATCTCTAGCTCAAGCACAGAGGGAATTTATCACGGAAAACGCGCATCCTTATTACTGGTCGCCGTTTGTCTTGATCGGAAAATAACTTTTCCGGGAAACGAAAAAATCTTATAATCCGAATTTAACCGCGAAAAATTAGCCGGAGCGTGTCTTTTTCTCAAAACAGGGCGCACTGTATTTTCGGTAAAAAATTTTCTGCATTTATTTTGAGGGGATTAATGACAAAATTTTTATTCAATAATTTTTTAAGATCGGCGTTTATTTTACTTGCGCTGTTTATCTTCACCGGAAACGGTTTCGGGCAAACTACCTGCGATGCGGTGCCGGGCGAGATTTTAATTGATCTGGTAAATCAAAACGATCTGCCGGCGGTCGCCGCGCAATACAGCTTAAATCCGACACCGCTCGGTCAGGTCGGCGTGCCGCCGACTTACCGGATGCGGATCACAAACTCTCAGACACCGTGTCAGGTCGCGTCGGCGATGCAGAGCGACGCGCGGATCAGAGAGGCGGAAACCAACCGGAATGTTCACTATGTCGAAGGATTTGAACGCAGCTGGACACAGGGACGTTCATGGTCGGTCGGTCGGTCGTGGTCGGTCGGCGGAAGTTCAAAAGGATTTAACAAGCAATGGTTTCCCGATCTGATCAGGCTTAATCAGGCTCACGCGACTTCGACCGGACAAAATATTACGGTGGCGGTTTTGGATACGGGAATTGATCTAAATCACCCGGCTTTTGCGGGAAGACTGGTTCCCGGATACGATTTTGTTGACAATGACAACGACCCGGGCGAGGTCGGCGTTCTGCATCAAAATCCGGTTTACGGACACGGCACGCACGTCGCCGGAATCATCGCCCTGACCGCGCCGAACGCCAAAATTATGCCTTTGAGGATTCTGGATTCGAACGGTGTCGGAAATCTGTGGCGAATCAAGGAAGCGATGGTTTGGGCGGCAAATCATAACCCGTTTCCCGGCAACACGATCGTCCTCAATATGAGTTTCGGCTATCCGCCTGATCTAACGCCGCAAAGTAATACGTTTATACACGATTTGTTTAACGGCTGTGATGACGTGGTCATTCCGGGCGAACAGCAGTTTCCCGAACTCAGCGATCAAAGAATGCTGATCGTTGCGGCGGCGGGCAACGGCGGACAGATCGGCAACGGTGCGGGACGAATTTATCCTGCTGCCGAGCGCGGCGGTGTCAATGATATTGACGATAATCTGCTGAGCGTCGGCGCAAGCACCAGATACGACCGGCTGGCTTCGTTTTCGACGATGGCGCACGTCGTTAACCGCGGCACTGACCGCTGGGTGCGGACGGTCGCGCCGGGCGAAGACATCATCAGCGCGATGCCGGGCGGACGTTATGGTATGTGGTCGGGAACTTCGATGGCGGCGCCGATAGTCTCCGGTATCGCCGCTCTGGTCAGATCGGTTAATCCGTCAATCACGCTTGAAGAACTGGTCGAGCGGGTTGAAGAAAGCGGCTACGAATGGGAATGCACGGTTCAGTCGAGAGGCATCAATATGGAAACCAGCCGCGTTGACGCATTCTGCGCGGTAACGAACAATCAGGCATGTTTTCCCCTCGACCGCACAGTCTGCCCGGAATAAAGTTTCGATAAATCAATTTTCAAAAGCCAATCGGAAACGGTTGGCTTTTTTTTGTGAAAAAATATTTAAAACTTTGTCTTTTCTCAAAACTTGTCCGCACTGTATTACTGAAAAAGGCAACTTGAAACAGCTTTTTACTTAAACGAGAGAAACGAAATTCAGGAAGGTTAAAGAAATATGAAAGATACGACTATAAAACGCAATTTGCTGAGAATCGGCAGTGTTTTGACGTTGATGGGATTGTGGGTTCTGCTCCCGTTTATCCTCAACGGCAAGATGGTCAACGCCGAATCTTTGAGCGATACGCGGCATCAGGCTTCACTGTCGGGTGCGCCGATTGGCGGCGTAACTCCGTCAGGATTTATGGAATACAGATTAGACGATCAGGGCAGACGCCGTCTGGAAGGATTTGCGTCATCGGTCAATCTCCCGGCGGGAACGGTTTTGCAGGTTTTTGTCAACAATGCGTTTGTCGCGCCGATGACGGTTGACGTAAACCGCAACGCATTTCTCGATCTCGATACGAACAACGGTCAAAATGTGCCGTTTATCAATCAGGGAAATCCGATTGAACTCAGAAATAACAACAGTGTCGTTTTGTCCGGCACATTCGGTATTGTAAGCGGTTCGCCGTCGCCGTCGCCGTCAGGCTCGCCAACGGCTAGCCCGAGCGCGTCGCCGAGCGGTTCACCGACGGCAAGCCCGAGTGCCAGCCCGTCAGCAAGTCCGACCGCTTCGCCCAGCGCAAGCCCGACGGCAAGCCCTTCGGCTTCGCCGACAGCAAGCCCGAGCGCATCGCCGACCGCATCTCCGAGCGCGTCTCCAACAGCGTCTCCGACCGCCAGTCCGACGGCATCACCGAGCGCATCGCCGACGGCATCACCGAGTGCCAGTCCGACCGCTTCGCCCAGCGCGAGTCCGACCGCTTCGCCCAGCGCGTCTCCGACCGCCAGCCCTAGTCCTTCGCCGTCCGCATCGCCTTCGCCTTCGCCGAATGCGAACGAAAGATTCGCGGCTCTAAGCGGAACGGTCAACGGTGTGATGGCGTTCGGTTATTCGGAGTATGAAATTCACAGCAGCCGCACGGAACTCGAAACGCGCGTTCGTCAGGTCAATCTGCCTGCCGGAACGGTTTTGACGATCGTCATCAACGGCGGCACGGTCGGTCAGATGGTCGTAGAAAGCGACCGCGAAGCCCGTTCGAGACTTCGCAGTGACCGCGGCGACAATGTTCCGGTCGTAACGCCCGGTTCGACAATTCAAATCCGCAACGGCGGCGCGACGATTCTTTCCGGCACGTTCGGAGCATCGGGAACGCCGAATCCGAGTCCGACACCGAGCGGTCTGGGCAGATTCTTCGGAGCGAATGCGACCGGCGGTCAAGCCGTCGCCGCGCTCGGCGCGAATGATCCGAGCAGCGATTTCAAGGTCTTTCTCAATTCGGTGGAAACCGAGGCTACGCTTATGGGAACATTCCGTAATCTGTCGAGCAATCAAACCGGCGCGTTTATTCAGGTAAATGTCGGCGGCGCGGTTACGACGATTCACAATTTCGGCGCGGTCGGCGGCACGAACGGCAGTTTCCAAGCCGTTACGGTCAATGTAACGCCCGAACAGGTTGCACAGCTTCGCGCCGGCTTCTGGACGGCAACCGTGGCGACCGTGAATAATCCGGGCGGCGAGCTGAGCGGAACACTGTTCCAGCGCAACAACGGCAGTGATTTCGACGGCGACGGACGCAACGATCTGGCATTATTCCGCCCATCAACCGGAGTCTGGTATTCACAGAATAATTCGGGCGTTTCGACGACGACGTGGGGACTGCCCGGCGATGAGGTCGTTTCGGGCGATTACGACGGCGACGGCAGAACGGATGCGACAGTATTCCGCAATCAAGGCGGAGCGGGCATCTGGTATGTCCAGCGCAGTTCGGACAACGGCTTTACCGGCTACCATTTCGGTCTCGGCGACGATATTCCGGTGCGCGGCGACTATGACGGCGACGGACGCAACGATTTCGCCGTGTTCCGCCCGTCAAACGGTGTCTGGTATATCGCGCGCAGTTCGGACGGCAGTTTCCAGTCAATCAACTGGGGACTCAGCACGGATAAACCGGTCGCTACCGATTTCGACGGCGACGGCAGAACCGACATCGCGGTTTATCGCCCGTCAACCGGAGTCTGGTATGTCCGCCGAAGCACGGACAATGGTTTCCAAGCCGTGCAGTTCGGATTAGCCGAAGACATTCCCGTCCGCGGTGATTTCGACGGCGACGGAAAAGCCGATTACGCCGTGTTCCGACCGTCAACAGGTATCTGGTATATCCAGCGCAGTTCGGATAATTCGTTCTTTGCGATGCATTTCGGACTCAGCGAAGATATTCCGGTTGCCGGATATTATGACGGCGACAATAAAACCGACATCGCGGTCTTCCGCCCGTCAACCGGTGCCTGGTATATCTTGCGAAGCACGGACGGCGGATTCAACGCGGTGCAGTTCGGTGTGAACGGCGACGTTCCGACGAGTTCGCGCTAAACAAAGTTTTTGCCGGAAGAGTCAACTTGCAAAAACCGCTCTTCCGGCAAAAAAACCTATACTTTTAATTTTCGTGAGCAACGATTCTTAAAAGTATAGGCATCCAAAGGGTGCTTCTGAAAATTGCAAGTGCAAAGCGACCAATTGAAGAAGCTGTTATTTGGACTAATAGACGCTCTGACTGCTACCCCTCCTCGGCGGTCAGAGCTTTTTTTATGTCCGCTTCCATAAACAAAGTGTCGCCGTAAGGATTGTGATAATAAGGTTTTATCTCGTAAAAACCGTAAGATTTATAGAGCGCGACGGCTTTCGACATTTTCGGCGGATAGGTGTCGAGCCGCATTTTTTCATAGCCTATTTCCCGTGCTTCCGCGATTAATTTTTCGATTAAAATCTTTCCGATCCCCGCGCCGCGAAAATCTTCCCGCACAAAAAGCCGCTTCATCTCGCAAATATTCGCTTCCAGTTTTCTGAGCGCGATACAGCCCGCGAGTTTTTCGTCCGCCAAAGCCAAAAAGAGCCGTCCGTCGGGCTTCGCGTATTTGCCGGGAAGATTTTCCACCTCTTCATCGAAATTCTGAAAACAGAGTTTTAAGCCGAACCACGCTTCGTATTCACGAAAAAGCGTTCGCGCCTGTCCGATCTGCTCAAATGTTTCGGCTTGGATAATTTCGATTTTTTGACTCACTTTTGTTGAAGAAAAATTACAAATTACAAACTATAAATTATTTGATAAATCCCAGCTTTTGCAGTTTTTCCACCGTTAAATTTCCGGTTTTTTCTTGTTTATAAGTCAGAATCCGCTCGACATATTTGGCGATCACGTCGGCTTCGAGATTGACATCATCGCCCGGTTTTAAGCTCTGCAGATTGGTCAATTCCCAGGTTTTCGGAATAACGGCGATTTCAAAATAATCGTCCGCCAGATTCGCAATCGTCAGCGAAATTCCTTCGACCGCGACCGAGCCTTTATAAACGAAATATTGTCCGATCTCCGCCGGAAAAGCGATGCGGACAGTCCAGAAATCGCCGCTTGCCGTTGCATTTAAAAACTCTCCGCGCGCGTCAACATGCCCCTGCACGATATGACCGCCGAGCCGAGCCGCGGGCGTAACCGCTCTTTCCAAATTTACGAGCGAACCGTTTTTCAGATTTCCGAGCGTCGAACGATTCAAAGTTTCCTGTGAGACATCTGCCGTAAAAGAATCTTTTTCGACGTACAAAGCCGTTAGGCAAACGCCGTTGACGGCAATCGAATCGCCCTCTTTTGTTTCGCCGGTAACGATTCGCGCCGCGATTGTTATTTTCGCGCCGCCCGCGTGTTTTTCGAGCGAAGAGATTTTTCCGAGTTCCTCGATGATTCCGGTAAACACAAAATCAATTGCGAATTACGAATTTCAAATTACGAATTGATAAAGTAAAATTCGTAATTTGAAATTCGTAATTGATTCTAAAACCAGGCTTTTTTACCGCGGATATAAGTATTGACAAACTCCTCATCTGATTTTGTCAGATACATAATTCCTTCGATGATTCCGATAACCGAAATGACAGCCGACGGAATTCCGCATAACAAAACCGCGCCGACCAGCCAGACGACAAGCATTATTACGCCTTCGGTCGTATAGCCGAGAACGAATTTATGAATTCCGAGCCCGCCGAGCAAAATGCCCAAAATTCCCGCGAGGATTTTTTTATCCGCGCCGGGAATCTGCTGTTTCTGCATTCCCGCTCCGGCAGGCTGCTGCATCTGCTGATTTTGATAAGAAGCGGAAAGCATCGTCCCGCAATTGCGGCAGAACGATTCAAAACCGGAATTTTCCGTTCCGCAGTTCTGACATTTTTTGATTTGTGTTGCCATTTATTAACCTCGAATTTTTTTATTTAGGGTTTGTAAAATATTTATTGATAAACCGGCTTTTGTCAATAATTGCAGTCTCGAACTCAACCATGTTTTCGTTTTCTCAACTTTTCTCCTGTCCGTCTGAATTCTTCCAAACCTCTCATCGCGCTTTGTAAATCATCCGCTCTTTCTAGCGGTGTTTTTCTCAATTGTCTGAGCGTCAAAGTCAGATCGATTCCGTCTGATATTTTCCAATCTTTCTTTACTCGGTCGTTCGATCATACGTTTATTTTATCCTTAAAAATCTTATCGAGCCACATATTCGAAAGTTTTTCCTGAATCGAATTCGCTCTCAGACGGTCGTTCAAATTTTTAAAATCAACAAAATCGAGATGCTGGTCCTGATTAAAGCACGAAAAGACGAAAACTTCTTCGCCCGTGTGCGGGTTGACGTGGCGTTGCAGACATTGGGCGCAGACTTCTTTCATCATGCACTGCATTGGGCTATTGATCGAACCGATCGCCGTGTGCTGTTTTTTCAGATAAGGTTCGAGCGAATCGAAACGCGCTTCTTTGACGCCGTTCATCATTCTGTCCGAACCGATGGCGATGATGCGGTCAACATTTTTCAAGTCAACCGATTTTTCTCCCAGTTTGCCCTCGGCGTAGGCAACCATCGCCTCGACGATATTGCCGCGAAAATGCGCGTCCTGCGGGCGATTCGGCGCGATCTCGTCGCCGAAATCGGTCGCCCAGACGACCTTGTCGGTCGCGTTTTCGATCTCTTCGCGTTTGAAAAGGTCTGCGCCGTTTTTGTAGCCGGCAAAGTAGATCACATCGTTGTTATTTTCGCGCAAAGCGCGCGCAATCGAGAACAGAACGGCGTTGCCGAGACCGCCGCCCGCGAGCAGAACGGTTTCATTTTCGGGAATTTCGGTCGGCGTTCCGGTCGGTCCCATGACGACGACCTCTTCGCCTTCTTTCAAAAGCGAGCAAAGCCGCGAACTCGTTCCCATTTCGAGAACGATCATCGAAAGCAAGCCTTTTTCCTCGTCCACCCACGCGCCCGTGAGCGCGAGTCCTTCCATCATCAGACGCTTGCCGCCCGCAATCGGCGCGTTCGTTTCAAAATTCTGCAAGCGGTAAAACTGTCCCGGCTCGAATTTTCGCGCCTGCAAAGGTGCTTTAACGACGACATCAACAATTGTCGGCGTTAAACGCTCGACTCTGACGACGTATGCGCGAAGTTGTTCATCCAATTCGGCTTCCAATTTATCGAAGATCGCGTCTTTTTCCGCCTGCGGCAGATCGCCTCTTTCCGCCAGTTCGTCGGCGAAAAGTTCGACAACTTTCGGATAGCCGTCTTTTGCCGAAGCCATCGCTTTGACGACGTTTCCGGCGTATTGCGGGTGATTGTCGCCGTAATAGGAAATGAATTTTCCGTCTTTTTCATATGAAGTAAAAAATCCGGTTTTCGATTCGTGAACGTGCAGATTTCCGTCGCCGTTGCGCGAAACTTCGTGCGGTTCGAAAAACTGCCGCCATTCGTCGAGTTTGAACGTGCCGGGAAATTCTTTTTCGTAAATCACGTTCGGCGCGGTTCCTGCCGCAACACAAACCGTTCGCGCCGGAAGCGTAATAGTCTCGCCGGTGTTCTCGAATTTTCCGGTTTCTTCCGTGTAACCGACTTTCTCAAAAACGATCGCTTTGACCGCATTGTGTTCGTCCGGCACGGCTTCGGTCGGCGTCATCAGTTCGATAAAATTGATGCCTTCTTCGAGGGCTTTCTGCACTTCCTCGTGATTGAGACGATAGGCGGGCGAATCCTGCAGACGCTTTCTGTAAACTAAGGACACGCCGCCCCAGCTTTGGATAAGCGGAACGAAATTCGGATCTTCTCCGGCTTCGGCGGCTCGTGCGCGTTCTTCACGAATCGCTTTTCCGTGAACGATAAATTCGCCCAGAACTTTTTTCTCTTCTTCGTCAAACGCCGCCCAGACCGCTTCTTCGCCGATACTTTCGGCAATCGCTTCGAATTTTTCGAGCATTTTTTCGACCTGAACCGGATAATAAGCGAAAAGTTCGGTCGCCGTATCAATTCCCGTGAGTCCGCCGCCGATAACGACCGCCGGAAGTCTGACCTGCAAATTCGAGAGCGTATCTTTTTTAAACGCGCCGGTTAATTGCAACGCCATCAGAAAATCCGAAGCCTGACGAATGCCGCGAATCAGATTGTTTTTCATCTTGACAATCGTCGGTCGTCCCGCGCCGGTCGCAATCGCAATGTGATCGAAACCGAAATTCCAAGCGTCTTCGATGGTCAAAGTTCCGCCGAAACGAATGCCGCCGTAAGCGCGGAAACGCTTGCGTCTGGACAAAATTAACTGAAGCATCGTCAGAAAATTTTTGTCCCAGCGCACGGTGATTCCGTATTCGGAAACGCCGCCGAAGCCCGACAGAATTCTTTCGTCCAAGTCGTCTTTTATTTCCTCGACGTTTTTGATCGGTTTCGGCGTTCGCTTTCCGAAATCTCCCGTCCATTCCGACGGCAGAGGTTCGATCTTTAAACCGTCAAAACCGATCACGCCGAAGCCTTCGTTCAAAAGATAATGCGCAAGCGTGTAGCCCGCCGGACCGAGCCCGACGACCAGAACATTTTTCCCGTTATACGGCAGCGGATAAGGACGCTTCGCGTTCAAAGGATTCCAGCGCGTCAGAAGATTGTAAATCTCGAAACCGTAAGGCAGATCGAGAACGTCGGTCAGGACGGAAGTTTCCGCGAGCGGAATATTTACGGGTTCTTGTTTCTGGAAAATACAGCCTTTCATACAATCATTGCAGATGCGGTGTCCCGTTCCGGCGCACATCGGATTGTCAATCGTTACCAATGCGAGCGAGGCGATCGAATCGCCGTGCTTTTTCATCAGGTGCATTTCCGAAATTTTTTCGTCGAGCGGACAGCCCGCCGTTTTTATTCCGAGCGGATTTCTCTGCACATTGCCTTCGCGGTCGTGCAAGCCTTTCGAGCAAGAGTCTTTATCGCGCTCGTGGCAGATCAGGCAATAGTCAATTTCGTAAAGCGCGTCGCGCTGCGTGCCGCGGTCGTCGGTCAATTTAAAACCGTCGCGGCGGCGGAGTTCTTCTTCCGCGCCCTGAATTATTTCGTGAACTTTTTCACTCGGTCGCGTGATGCGGACGAGATTTTGATAATCGAGACCGTGCGGCGTTTTAAATGAATGCCAGTTTTTCTTTTTGCCGAAAAACTGGATCGCCGACCACGCTTCCAGAAGATGAAGAACAGCTTGAATTTGCAGAAGATCGCCCGCGCCTTCGAGTTCGGTAACGAAACGCGAAAAGACTCTGCCGAATGTTTTGTCTTTTAGTTTGTCGTAAGCCAGATGGATTTTATTGATCGTTTCCTGAATCCCGGCGGTGATTTCGAGGTCTTTCTGCAAGACTTCTTCCGCTTCGACGAGTTTTGCGGTGATGTATGAAATCTGCAATTCCTCGTCATAAATTAAAACCTCATCGAAGGCGGTAAATTTTAATTCGCGCAAGGCTTCGGATAATTCTTGTTCATTTAACTCAACCAAATCTTCGGCTTTAAATTTTTTGATGGCGCGGCGCTGAACGAAAAATTTGTATTTCCAGATCGGGTCTTGCTCATTGATCTCGCGTTTTAAATTCGCTCTTTCGCGCGTGATGCCGAACATTCGCGCGATGAAATTTGAAAGATACGGCGCGGCATCGGTGAGGATTTTCGATTCGACGCGCGATTCGTAATTTGCGCCCCGCGCTTCGACATACTGTGTCAAAGCTTCGTATAAAAGCGCGTCTTCTTCTTCTATTTCGGCGTAAAATTTTTCTGCCAACTCTCTCAGCCGAACCGCATCATAGAGGTCTGAATAATGAAAACCGGGAATGCCGAGTTCGAAATCGTGATTTTCTGTTAAAGTATTTTCTTTTTCGGAAATGCCAATCATATAGTTATAAATCGAATATAAAATAAATATTTTGCAAAAGGAAAATATATCATTTGCCTGTCGGAAGAAACAAAAGCGCGTCAATTCGAAGAAAAGGGAATTTTGCTCTTGGCAGTAAAAAAGAGTATATTTTTCAATAAGTTTCGCGCTTTTACGAGCGGTTTCGGGATTTTACATCGGAATAGATAGGAAAATCGGCGGAAAATATGTTATAAAAAAGATTCGCTTCAGACGTAAATTTTGATGAAATAGGGTTTTTATATAGAAGTATGGAACAAGACGAACGACTTTTGCCTTTACCCAAAACGGAAGTTTTACAGACAAATAATAATAATCACGAATACCCGCCCGTTTATTCGCCTTTTTATGATGAGGAGACATTTGAGAGCCGACGCTCGATTCGTGAGTATTTGAATATTGTCTATAAGCGTCTTCCGCTGATTCTCGCTTTGACAATCTTAACGACGGCGGTCGTCGCGCTCTATATGTATCGCCAGCCGTCAATGTATCTGGCAACGACGGAAATGATCATCGAACCGCGCAAGCCCAAGCCGCAGGCGAAAGATTCGATCAACATCAATTTTACAAACGATACGCAGTATTACAACACGCAGTTAAAACTTCTCCAAAACTCCGATTTGATGCGCGACGTGGTCGTCCGTCTCGGACTGCACCGCGATCCTAATCTCCTGAATAATCAAAACCGCGGCATACTTTCGACTCTGCGCTCGATGTTTTCAGGCGATAAAACCGAAGCGAGCAAAGAATCTTCTCTCCCGATGCTGACCGAAACCGCGCCGGACGCGGCAAACAGCGAATTGGCAGTTTTGAGTCCCGAAGAACGGGAGATTGCCGAAAACTATGCCGGAGTTTTGCTCGGCGGTATGACCGTCGAACCGCTCGAACAGACCGACATCGTATATTTGAGCGTCCGCAGCACGAACCCGGAACTGGCGGCAAAAGTTTCCAATACGGTGGCGAAGATATTTATCGAACAGGACATTGTCCGCGAAACGCAGGGCGCGAAAAAAGATTACGAAGATTTAAGCAAGTCAATCGAGGAATTGAAGTCGCAAATTACCGGTCAGGAACTGGAACTTATCAATTATATGCGGGACAGCGGTTTGCCGCTTGCCGAAAAAGGACAGGAATTATCGGCGGCGAGACTGCAGGAACTGAGCAATCAGCTAATGGCGGCGACGGATAAAAAACGCGAACTCGAAGCCCGCTACAATGCCGCCGTCCAAGCCAATGCGAGAGGCGAAGGTAAAAATATTCCCGATCTGACCGAAAGCAAAATTTATCAGGAAACGGTCAGGATCAACGAGGAAAAAAAGGCGAAACTGCAAGACCGCATCCGCGATTATGAAAAACAGATCAGCGATGCCGAAACCAATAAAGCCGAACTGCTTGTCAGATATACGCCCGCTCACCCGAAGGTTACGACCGTTCAGGCGCAGATTGATAAATTAAAAGAGAACAAACAAATTGCCGAAAAAGAAATTACAACCTCACTCGAAGAAGGTCAGAAAAAACTCGAACGCGAAGCCGTGAGCGGCGCGTTGGTTTCATTAAAATCACAACTCAATTCCGCTATAAACCGCGAATCGCAAGCGCGTGCCAGCTACGAACAAGAAGTTTCGAAGGCAAATGTTGACGGACAGAATCAAACCCGTCTGACGACCTTGAAGCGCGAAATCGAAACCAACCGCTCACTGCTTGACAGCTATATCCAACAGCAAAAGCAGAGAGAACTCGAAATCAGCAGCAGCCGACCGGATAATATTAAGGTTTCGGCGGAGGCGCAAACTCCGACCGCGCCGTATGGTCCGAATCGCGAACGCAATATCCTGATCGCTTTTATGGTTTCGCTCGCCGCCGGAATCGGTCTGGCGTTTCTGATGGATTATCTCGATGATTCGATCCGGACTTCGGACGATGTCGGCAGACATCTCGGCTTGCCGACGCTCGCGCTCATCCCGTATCAGAGCGGTATCGAAAAGCGGAAAGGACTGCTCGCGGCTAAAAACGGCAACGGCGCGGTTAATTCGATGGCGCTCATTTCGCTTTCGGACAAACGCTCGGCAATAGCGGAAGCCTATCGTCACCTGCGGACATCGCTTTTATTCTCGTCCGCCGGAAAACCGCCGCAAACGATTCTGGTTACGTCTTCGCAGCCCGCGGAAGGCAAAACGACGACCGCCATCAATACAGCGATCACACTCGCTCAATCGGGCGCGGATGTCGTCATTATTGACTGCGATCTGCGCCGCCCGCGTCTGCATAATCACTTCGACCTGCAGAATACGACCGGCTTAACCAATTATCTTTCGGGCGAGAAAAACACGCAGAATCTGATGAAGACGTTTGCCGATCTGCCGAATTTGAAAGTCATTACGAGCGGTCCGATCCCGCCGAATCCGGCGGAACTTTTGAGCTCGAACGAGATGAAAAATCTCCTGCAGTTCTTGAAGGGCAATTACCAGCATGTCGTAATTGATTCGCCGCCCGCGATCTCGTTTACCGACGCGGCGATTCTCTCGACGCTGGTTGACGGCGTTGTTCTGGTAGCAATGGCGGGCAAGAGTTCGATTCACCTGATGCGCCGCTTCAAACATCGTCTGGCAAATATCGGCGCGCGCGTTTACGGCGTGGTTCTCAACGGGCTGAAAGCCGATTCGGTCGAATACGGTTATTACGGCTACGGCTATACTTATAATTATTATTCGGAAAGCGAGGACGACGATTCGACTCCGCGCATGGAAGAATGGGAAGATGTGCTTTCGATAAACAAAACGAAGGACTGAAGAATTAAAAATTAAAAGTAAAAAAAGGCGGAAGCAGATAAAATGTCTTCCGTCTTTTTTACTTTATTCCTCTAAAAACTCCGCGAGAGCCTTTTTCCAGTTCTGCATCGGCGAGAGTCCTATTTTTTTGCTGAACAGACAGGCGAGTTTCGAATTAACCGGACGCGGCGCGGGGCGTTTCAGATTTTCGTATGAAACGCCTTCGATCAGACTGCGGTCGAAGCCTTTCAGATCGCAGACCTTTCGCGCAAAATCCGCGTAGCTCGTACCGCCGCCGGTATTTGTTATGTGATAAATGCCGGGCAGATCGAGTTCGGCGAGTTCGCGCAGTCTCCGTGCTAAATCTTTCGCAAATGTCGGCGTTCCGTAAGAATCGGAAATCGCCGTAACCGGCTGACCTTTGCTGAGCAGACGGTTCATCACGCTCAAAAAATTCGTCCCGCTTTTGCCGTAAATCCAGCCCGTGCGGACGATGATCGAACGCGCGTAGGCGTTTCGCGCTAAAATCTCGCCTTCGAGTTTCGCCTTGGCATAGACGCTCTGCGGATTCGGCGTGTCGCGCTGGGTATAAAACCCTTCTTTCGCGCCGTCGAAAACATAATCGGTCGAGATCGTTACGAATCCGGCATCAACCGCCCGCGCCGCTAGCGCGAGATTTTCCACGCCGCGCGCATTGGCGGCATAACAACGGTTGATATTCGTTTCGCTTCCGTCCACGTCCGTGTAAGCCGCACAGTTGATAACGGCATCGGGCTTTTGTTTTTGTAAAGCCGCCAAAACCTTCTTCTGGTTGGAAATATCCAGAGTTTCCCGCGTAAAAGTCAATACCTCGTCGCCTTTTGCGAGACAATAATCAATTGCCGCCTGAGCGACCATTCCGTTTGCTCCGGTAATCAAAATCTTCATAATCCGCTTATAAATGTTTTATCGTTAAAAGATTTATTTGGCAAAACCCGCTTTGTTTTAAGAAGAAGGCGAAACAGAAATAGCCGCAAAAAGGGACAAAATTTACAAAAAAAGCGATTTAAGGAAATGTTTCTTTTGTGTTTTCTGTGCTTTTTTGCGGCTATTCTCTGTTTTATTCCGAACTAATATTGTTCTAACCTTTCAAAAGACAACCGCTTTCGTCGTTTTTCACATCTAAAAAATCGAAATCTCATAAAAAATGAGTTAGAATAGCCGGAAAAGAGTTCACTTTAGAAGGAATTGTATAAAATTATGAAGTTAAACAGATTTTCGTTCGTCATGATGATCGCCGCCGGATTGTTTCTGAGCCTTTCGGTTTCGGCTCAAAACACGACCTTTTCCGAGCCGAATGTCGAATATACTTTCGAGATTCCCGAAGCGAACTGGATTATGACCAATAAAAGCCCGAATGTCGAATATGTTTACGGCGACAAAAAAGACGGTCATTTCGAAGTCCGCAAACTGACGGTAAAATCCGGCGAAATGATGTCGGAGATCATCCGCAGTGAAGAACAGAAACTTCAATTCCTGCCCGGTTATGTCGCCGGAAAAGAGGAAAATTTCAGAGGCGCATATGACGGCAGGATTTTCAATTTCGAATACGTCAAATCGTCGCGCAATATGAGCGGCAGATACTATTTCTTAAAGGTCAATGATGCGACCGTTTACGTCCTGCGCTTTGCGGGCTACCGCGACACGCTCCGCAGCATCCGCAACGAAACCGATCTGATCGCCAGAACCTTCAAACTCAAGTAAAAAAAAATTTAGAATAAATAAAATTAAAAAAGCCGGTGAATAATTGCCGGCTTCTTTTGTTTTGTGAAGTATTTAAGATCAGCTATACGGCTTTATTAAAATCAATTGAAAATTAAGTATTACAGATTACAAAAACGCTTCTTTTTCAATTTGTAATTTGTAATTTTTAATAAAGCCGCAGACTCAAGTTTGATCCGTTCTAAATAAAAACTTCGCGCCGAATGGAACAATAAAACCTTTTTTATTCGTATCAATCGCCGTTTGAACTTCATCTGGAGAAGCGAGTTTTTCGAGGCGCATTTTTCGGGTTTCATTTTCGGACAGAGATGTCAGAATTTTAACGTTAAATCTCTCGGCAATCCGCAGAAGATTCCACGCCGTCTGCCCGTTGACCTGATAATTTTCGCACAATCTTTCGGCGAGTTTTTTCGAGGTTTTCGCTTCGAACCAATCGGGGAAATCTTTTCTGCCCGGACCGTCGGCGCATTCGGCAAGAAAGATGATCGTTCCGCCGTCCGCGCAGATTCTCGAAGCCGCGTCCAAAGCTTTATGCGCCTGAATCATATTCAGATCGAACGGAAAACCGCCGGCAGAAACAATTACCAAATCGCGTTTTTCCGAAACTTCGATTGTATGAGTTTCGGAATAGTGTTCACACGCGTTTTCATGCGACGTTTTCCAATCGCCGCAGATCAGACCAGTCAATTCACCCGCGTCGTTGACAAAAGTATTGACCGCAAACGACGGCGGACGTTTCGAGACGGCTTCAATAAACGCTTCGTGAACCGCGTTTCCGTTTAGAATTCCCGTATCAACGCCTTCGCGCCGCGCTTTTTTTTCGCAGTCGAAAGCCAGTTTATGCGTTTCGGAAATCGTCCGCGACGAAGCAAGTCCCGGACAGATCAATTTTCGCCCGCCCGTAAATCCGGCGAAGTAATGAAAATTTACCGCGCCGATAATTATCGTGTGATCGTGTTCCGTCAAAGCACGGTTGAGTTCGACCGGAATGCCGCCCGAAGTTTCTCCGAGCCGGACAAACTGCATCAGATCGCGGGCGTTGTGACCGAGCGTCTTGATTCTCTGCGCGATAAACGGCGTGAGAATTTCGCGTTTTTCGTCTTCCGTAACCGCGCGGTGGATTCCGGTCGCAAAGATTATCGAAATATCAAACGGCATCGTCCCGTTGGCGATCAAACGCCGGACGAGCAGATTTGTGATCTGCCCGCTCGCGCTTTTTCGCGTCGCGTCCGGCACGACGATCAAAACCGTCTCGTTCGGTTTGATGATTTCTTCGACCGTTCGGGAATCAACCGGCGCGGCGAGTTTTTCGTTGATCCCGACATCGGAGAGCGGCGCGGCGCGTCCTTCCTTTCCCAACACTTCAAAACGGTTTTCATCTATGCCGAGCGGGATTTGCCGTTTACCGTATCGAAGCTGAATAGTCTGCATAATAAATGAGTTTTTTTCGTTTCAAAATTGTAAATGATGGCGCAGAATCCGCAAAATCAGGCTTTGGGTTTACGAATTTTGCTTTGAGAATCACAATCCGTGACCTTCGTATCGCAATCCCCGACTTCCGGATCGCAATTCCCGTCTCGGGAATTGCGATTCCCTAATTGAAAATCGCAGCTCTATTCGAAAATCACGCAATTTAATTGTTTGAGATTTTCATTCTGGCAGCGGGTTCAAAACAGTTCGCGCCGGAGAAACACTGGTGAAGGTTCGACGCTTCTTCTTCCGGCGTTTCGAGTTGAATCGTCAAATGGTCAATGCCGTATTCATCGTGCAGTTTTTCACGGATATTATTTAACAGACGTGTTTGCGGAATGGTTTCACGATGGACGACGTGAACGCTCAATGCTTCCATTCCCGAAGTTATCGTCCAGACGTGAAGGTCGTGAACGTCTTCGACCGATTCGGTTTCGCGGATCGTTTCTTCGACCGCCGTCAGATTGATGTGCGAAGGCGTTCCTTCCAAAAGCACGTTGACCGAATCGCGGATCAGCCGCCACGCGCCGAAAATGATTATCAAACTTATCAGAACAGAACCGACCGCGTCAGCCCAAACCCAGTTGTAAGCCATTATCAGAACGCCCGCCGCGATCGCCATGACCGAACCGAGCGCGTCGCCCATCACGTGCAGCCACGCGCCGCGCATATTCAGGTCGTGCGTGTGGTCGCCGTGCAGAAGATAGGCGGCGGTCAGATTTACCAGAAGTCCGCCGACCGCAATCGCCGTCAAGCCCAGCCCTTGAATTTCGGGCGGTGAATTCCAGCGTTCGTAGGCTTCATAGATCACGAAAAGCGAGATCAAAACGAGCGCGATGCCGTTGATAAACGCCGCGAGAATTTCATAGCGGTAATAACCGTAAGTTTTTTTCGATGTAGCGGGACGCGATGCGAACCAGATGGCGGCAAGCGTCAGAGCGAGCGCGGCGACATCCGTCAGCATATGTCCGGCATCGGCGAGTAGTGCGAGCGAATTGGTCAGCCATCCGCCGATCGCCTCGGCAAACATATACGCGCCCGTCAGTATGAGCGCGATCTTCAAATTTCGCAAACTCTTTGCCGAGCGTCTTTCGCGGCTGTGTGAATGTGTGTGATGTGCGCCCATCTTTCTAAAAAATTTAAGATTCAAGATTTAAGATTCAAGATTTAATCCTTAAATCTTGAATCTTAAATTACATCTTTCTCGCATTTCCGT
>JBGTSF010000070.1:0-24910 GCA_041940425.1 Pyrinomonadaceae bacterium | reverse complement strand
ATAAAACGCCCCAACTGTCGCCCAGCCATTCGTGGAAATTGATTGTTCCTTCGGTCGTTTCCGCCGTAAAATTCGGCGCGTCGTCACCAAGTCTGATAGCCATAATTTTTTACTCCTTTTGTTTAATTTGTCTTTTGAAGATGAACAATTTCGTCTTTATGTTTATTAGTTATACCTTAGAGTAATGAATGTCAAGGTTTGACCTGAATTTCGACTGAATTAGAATTATCCGTTTCCTCTTCGTCCGACCGCCGCAGACGCAAAAGTCTGATTTTCTTTTCATCAGCACGCAGGATTTCTACTTCGAGACCGCGAAAATGAAGTTTTTCTCCCGTTTTCGGAACATATCCGATCTGACTTGTAACGAGTCCGGCAATGGTTGTAAAATCGTCGTCCTCGATCTCCATTTCGAAAAGCCGTTCGATCTTGCCGATCTCGACCGAACCGAGAACATCGAAATAACCGTCATCGCCTTCGATGATCTCGATGATCTCTTCCTCTTCGATGTCCTCGTCTTCGATCTCGCCGACGATCTCTTCGAGAATGTCTTCGACCGTAACGAGTCCGGCAACGCCGCCGTATTCGTCTATCACGATGGCGATCTGAAAATGATTTGTTTGCAGAATCTTTAAAAGCTGGGCGGCGGATTTTGTTTCTGGAACAAAATACGCCGGACGCAGAAATGTTTTAATCGTTTCGTTTTCTTTACCCTCAGCCCAGGCGAGCAGAAGGTCGCGGACATATATTACGCCTTCGATATTGTCTATGTTGTCCCTGTAAACGGGCAGGCGCGAATATTTCTGCTCGATGATCAGATCGCGCGTGCTTTTGACGGTCGCGTCAATCGGCAGGGCGACGATCTCGGTGCGCGGCGTCATAATTTCGTCAACTTCCGTGTCGCTGAACTCGATCATCCGCTCGATTAATTCTCGTTCTTCGACCTCGATGATGCCTTCGGCTTCACCGACCTCGATCAACGCCTGAATATCATCCGAATCGTCTTCATAAATTTCGTCCGCGCCGTCCGGGACGATCGTCGCTTCGACTTCGCGTTTTTTACGTTTTCCGAAAATGGCGGAAAACGGTTCGGCAACCAAAGACCAAACGCGGTAGAGCGGACGCACGAGCGGCAGAAGAATCAAAAGTTTCGTTTCGGGATTTTTGCCTGTAATAATACGCGGAATAAGTTGACGAAAAACAACCGACATCGAAAGCGCGATCAGCAGTGAATAAAGCAGAATCTCGCGGGCTGTGGGATAAAAACGAAAAACGATCAGCGCGACGAAAACCGCGAAAGCGACGAGCAGAATCTGAATCGCCGCCGACAGCGCGAAACGAAAATGCGGACGGTTTTCGAGAATCTCGTGCAGAAATTCCGCCGAGCTTTTTTTCTCCAATTCCTCGGCTTCCGACGCGATGCGTCTGAGACTGACATCGGAAAGCTGTGAAAACGCCATATCAATCGTTGCCAGAAAAGCAAGAATGATAAGCAGAAAAACGGCGATGGCGATCTCTAAACCCATTTTTTACGTCAATTTTAGACTTTTATATGTTTTCGGTAAAGACATCAGACATTTTTTGCGCCGCTCAAAAAACCGGCGGCGGACGAATCAGCCAGCCAAAAAAGATTTCCGTCCGACGGTCTTACATTCTGGGAAGGGAATTTTTGCGGCTCGAATTCGCCTTCCAAGACTTTTTTCAAAGTCCCGGCTTTGTCTTCGCCTTTGACCAGAAAAATAATATTCGCGGCGTTGTTTATCACGGGAAATGTCAGCGTAAAACGCCAAGAGTTCAATTTTTCAACATAATTTGCAACAGCGGTTTTTTTAGTTTCGTTCAAAGCAGGAGTAAAGGGAAATAACGATGCCGTGTGTCCGTCCGTTCCCATTCCGAGCAGGATTAAATCAAAACGCGGAAACTCGATATTTTCTTCATTCAAATTAAAAGATTTGGGTTTTAATTCTTCATTGCTTGCAGCATACGAAAACCCGATAATCAATCTATCTTCATAGCTTTCAGCAATTTTATTTAGATCATTTTCTTCCGTATTCCAACGATTTATATTAAATTCAGAAATTTCTAGCGGCTCAAAAAGAGTTTCATTCGCCATCCGAAAATTGCTCTCCGCATCATCCAGCGGAACATTTCGCTCGTCTCCGAAAAAGAAAAATACTTTCGACCAATCAATTTTATTTTTATAATTTTCGCTTGCCAGCAATTGATAAAGAGCTTTCGGTGTCGAACCTCCGGCAAGAGCGACGATAAATTCGTTTCGTTCTTCAATCGCCGCATTTCCAATCTCGATAAATTTTTCGGCGGCGAATTGATTTAATTCTTCAACTGTTTGAAAAATTTTTATATTCATAATACTTAGTCAATCTGATTCCGCCATTTCGCGCCGCAAGTTTTTATCAGATTATCGGCTTCATCGGGTCCCCAGCTTCCGGCTTCGTAGTTCGGAAAATCCCGCGCCGGAATCGCTTCCCAAACGTCGAGAATCGGCGAAACGATCTGCCAGCTCGCTTCGACCATATCGGCGCGCTGAAAAAGCGTCGCGTCACCCGTCATACAATCGAACAAAAGTCTTTCATAACCGGTCGAAATCTGTTCGCCGAAATGCTCGACATAGTTAAAATCCATATCAACCGCGCCCATATTGACAATCGGACCGGGAATTTTCGCGCCGAAATGAAGCGTGATTCCTTCGTCGGGTTGAATATGTATGACGATCCGGTTGGTCGTCAATTTTTCGATCGAAGTTTCGCGGAAAAGCATAAACGGGGCTTTCTTAAATTGCACGACGATCTCCGTATGTTTCCCCGGAAGCCTCTTTCCGGTGCGTATATAAAACGGCACGTCCGCCCAACGCCAGTTGTCAATTTTTAATTTCAAAGCGGCATAAGTTTCCGTGTTCGAATGCGGGTCAACATTTTCTTCCGAGCGGTAAGCCGGAACTTTTTTCCTCTCGATCACGCCTTCGCCGTATTGCCCGCGCACGGTTGACTGCAAAACGTCTTCGGGCGAAAACGGCTGGATCGCGTGCAGAATTTTCGTCTGTTCGTTTCTGACGGCATCGGCTTCAAAAGAAACGGGCGGCTCCATCGCCGTTAAAGTTACAAGCTGAAAAATATGATTCGGGATCATATCGCGCAACGCGCCGGCTTTTTCGTAATAACCGCCGCGACCTTCAACGCCGAGTTTTTCCGCGACCGTGATCTGAACGTGGTCAACAAAATTTCGATTCCAGATCGGCTCAAAGATCGAATTGCCGAAACGGAAAACCAAAATATTCTGGACGGTTTCTTTTCCGAGATAATGGTCAATCCGGTAAATCTGCGATTCTTTGAGAATTTTTAAAAGTTCCGAATTTAACTTTTTAGCGGATTCGAGATCGTGTCCGAAAGGTTTTTCAAAAATAAATCTGCGCCAACCGTTCTTTTCTTCGCACAATTCGATGTCGCAGGTTTGTTGGGTAACGGGCGCGAAAAGCGACGGCGGCGTGGCGAGATAAAAAAAATAATTTTCGGGAATATCGAACTGTTTATCCAAATCCTTGAGCAGTTTTTTCAGATCGTTAAAAGTTTTTTTATGCGCGAAATCGCCGCCCGTGTAATGCGTCCGCTCATCAAACCATTTGAGAAGCTTTTTATCAATGTCCTTGCCGACAAATTCGTGCAGGTCGCCTTTTATTTTAGACCGGAAATCCGCGCTCGTCATTTCCTGCCGACCGACACCGACGATGGCGAAACTGTCGGGCAGATAACCTTTTTTTGCCAGATTATACAGCGCGGGAAAAAGTTTGCGCTTCGTCAAATCGCCCGTCGCGCCGAAAATGATCATCGTGCATGGATCGGCTTGTTTTTGCGGTTCGGTCATAGGTTTGTCCTTTGTCATTAGTCCTTGGTCCTTTGTTTATTGAATGTAAATGATAATCATAATTTTTTGCTCAAATCGCAAAGGACTAAGGACAAAGGACTAATGACTAAATCGAAAGTTTATCACGAAGTTCCAATTCACGCTCATTCATCTCTCCCGAATCGGTTTCGTGGTCGTAACCGCAGAGATGCAAAACGCCGTGCAGAATTAACTGTTTGATCTCGCGTTCGAAAGCTAAATTGTTTTCGTTTGCCTGACGTTCGGCTTGTTCGGCGGAAATTACGATGTCGCCGAGATAGTTTTGTTCGGTTTCAAATTCGTCGGGTTCAAAAGGAAATGAAAGTACGTCGGTTGTTTTACTTTGACCGCGAAATTGTTTATTAAGCAGGCGCATTTTGGTGTCGGAGACAAAGGCGACAGTGAAAGTTTTACAATTTACCTCTTCGGTCTGTGTGGAGATTTGCTCGGCAAATTTTTGAAAAATATTTTTGTCGAGTTTGATTTTGCGCTGATTATCAAAGATTTCAATCATTTGCGGCGCGTTCGTTGTCAATCCTATTTTCCTGACTTATCGTATGCGCTTCGTAAGCCTTGACGATCATCTGGACGAGTTTGTGACGGACGACATCTTTATCGTTAAACTGTATAAATTCGATGCCTTCGATATTCGCCAAAACTTTTTCAGCTTCCTTGATGCCGCTTTTCTGTCCGCGCGGCAGATCAATCTGCGTTTTATCGCCGGTAACGACGGCTTTCGAGCCGAAACCGATGCGCGTCAGAAACATTTTCATCTGCTCGCTTGTCGTATTTTGCGCTTCATCGAGAATGATAAAAGAATTTGATAGCGTGTTATGAGTTAAAATAAAATCATCTGTCAGATAGAGCGAATCGAGCGCGTCAACACTGATACACTGCGTTTCCATTTCACCGATGTATTCGATGTTTTTGATAAAACGCATCGGACGACCGCCGCCGAATTTTTCAAAAATTTCCGCTTTTCTTTTCAAACGAAACGGATTTATATTTTGAGGAAGCCGTATGTCCAGAACGTAAGAGTCGGTTTTAAAGGGAACAGGTCTGCCGTTTGCAAAACCGGACTTTCTTCCTTCTGCTATACGTTTTCGACAATAGGCAACGCCGCCAAGTGAGCGAACGATAAAAATCACATCGTCTTTCAACTTTTCGGAAGTCGTTGAATACTGAATCCGGCAGGTTCTTCCTATTTGCGTAACGGGTCCGCCGTCGGTATCGAGAAGACCTTGCAAAACCGCAATGCGAATTTCCGACGAGTTATATAAATAATTATCGGGAATAAATTTGGTTGAAGAAACCGTTCCCGCAAGATTTAGGTTTCTTAATGATTGCCTTAAAAGATTTTTGAACGGGTAAAATTTATTTCCGCCTTTTTCTGCTCCCGGATTTGAAATTACATAATCAATCGAAGTCTTTTGCCTGACACTCACATTTAAACCTGATAAGGAATTTTCTAGATACGTTACCAATTCTTTATCAGAAGTAGTAAAACTCGGCGATGTTTTGTCTGAAATACAGCCGTCGCCTAGAAGCAGTCCTAGTGCGTAAGGCTCGATCGGAACATTTTGAAATTCAAATTCTACGGGTGCGGACAGCAATGGCAATTCGTATCTGTATTGATGATTGCGTCGAAAATTTGAAAGCATTTCCCGTGTTTCCAAAACCCGCGCCGGTTTGTTTCGGCGTTTATCTTCCATCGTTTTTACCTGCCATAAATGTTCGGAACAGGCGAGAACCGTCGAATTATCTGTCATTGTTAAGCGATAGACTGGTTTTTTTCCTTGTGGAAATACACCGATAACTTCCGTTGGTTTCCCGTCCGCACCGATTACCAAATCACCGATCTTGATTTCGCCCATTTTTCGCCAGCCGTTTGGTGTCATCAAAAGACTGTCAAGCGGTTGCGAGCGACCGCGCATGAATGCCAGCGGCGCGATTTCGATGATCCGTTTTTCCAGCATTTTCGTAACACGTTCGGCATCAACCAGATCGAAGAGCGCATCGTAAAGGGGGCGCAGGTAAGGATCAACTTTGTCCTGGAGATCACCGGGCAAAAATCCCAATCTCTCGCCCGCTTCGACTGCCGGACGGGTTAAAATTATCCGGTCAACCTGTTTTTGAAAAAGCGCGTTGACCGCCATCGCAACCGCCAGAAAACTTTTGCCAGTTCCCGCCGGTCCGATTCCGAAAACGAGATCATTGTCGTTCATCGCTTCGATATATTTTCGCTGGTTGGCGGTTTTCGGAGCGACCTGTTTTTTGCCCGAAGGGTTAAAACGCGCTTTTGTAAAATAATCTTTTAAGCTGTAGGCGCGGTCTTCGGCGATTTGTTTGAATGCGTCGCGGAGTTCCTTGTCGGTAAAAGTATTGCCTTCGGAAAAAAGCGTTCCGAAATCCTGGAGGATTTTTTCGACCGTTTTAACGTCCTGCGGATCGCCGTCTATCATCAGGTCTTGACCGCGCGGATTGACGCGGACGGCGAGGATTGATTCGAGATACTTTATGTTTTCATCGCGGACCCCGAAAAGCGTTTCGATGGCGCGGGGCGGAAGTTCGATTCTTTTTGTTTCGCTCAAATTTTTTAACCGTTACCTTATAAAATAATTTTTAAGATACATTTGAGGCTACTAAAAGACTTATCGGGTGTCAACAAAAAATCAGCCGAAGTTTAACACAAAGTTTTCTGAAAATCGCTTTATTTTTTCCCCCGTTTATGCCATCCTAGAACTTCGGAAAATTTTGTAGTTTTAGTAAATTTAAGGTATTACTATCACTTAAAACAAGGGTTTTATATTAGGGGGAAGAAGTTATGACACAGGGTGATGTAAAGGTATTTGAAACTGATGTGGTTCTGTATCCGGTAAAATCGGATGAGGAAGTTTTATCAAAAGAAACAGAAACCGAAGTTGTTGAAGTAAAAAAGAGAGTACTGAAAGTTGATATCAATAAAAGATTCGCGCGGTTCAGAAAAAGCATTCGCCGGCGTTCGGCAAGCATTTTTTAATTCATAATCCAAGGGCAGTTATGACAAGGGGAATAAAGGGGTTTTACGCATCAAAAACCTATCTGACTGCCGTAAATTATAATTACGGCATAATAAAAGATAGGTTTGGAAGAAAAAAATCTTCCGCGAAGAAATTTTAGTTTTTAATTTTATTTTTTGGGAAAGCACAGCAGATATTATATTGTTGCGCTTTCCATTTTTATTTTAACGAACAAGGGAGGAAATTATGCCGAAAAACGATACAAAAAAAAATCAGGAAAGAAAGCCGAAATCCCCGATGCCGAAACAAGATCAAAAACGACCGGGCATCGAAGCGAAAATGTCGCCGCGTCCGAAATATCTCGCGCCGAATTACAAAGGTTCGGGAAAGTTAAAGGGGAAATCGGCGATCATTACGGGCGGCGATTCGGGTATCGGTCGCGCCGTTGCCGTTTTATTTGCGCGTGAAGGCGCGGATGTCGCCATCGTCTATCTCAAACAGGAAAAGCGCGATGCCGAGGAAACCGCCGCGCAGGTCGAAAAGGAAGGCGGACGGTCGCTTTTACTGCCGGGCGATGTTTCGGATTCGACATTTTGTAAAAAAGCGATTGATAAAACCGTCAAAAAATTCGGTAAACTCGATATTCTCGTCAATAACGCGGCTTTCCAGAAACACCAGGATTCGATTGAAGAAGTTACCGAAGAAGACTGGGACAAAACTTTCAAAGTTAATATTTACGGCTATTTTTACATGGTCAAAGCCGCGCTCAAGCATTTGAAAAAAGGCGGCGTGATTATCAATACCGGCTCGATCACCGGGCTTGAAGGCAATAAGGACTTACTTGCATATTCTTCGACCAAAGGCGCGATTCACGCTTTTACAAAATCGCTGGCGCAGATTTTGGTTGAGAAAGGTATCCGCGCCAACTGCGTTTCGCCCGGTCCGATCTGGACGCCGCTTAATGTCGCGGATAAAAAACCGAAAGACGTTGCCGAACACGGGGCGGATACGCCGATGCAGCGTCCCGGTCAGCCCGAAGAAGTCGCGCCCGCGTATGTATTTTTTGCATCGGATGCCGATTCGAGCTATATCACGGGCGAGATTTTGACATTGTTAGGCGGCGAAACTAGAGCGGCTTGAAACGTAATACGTATTACGTGATATGAAAAAATAACGAATTACGTATTACGTATCACATATCACATAACCAATGGTTCACCCAGCATTTTCGGTAGTCTTACGCTTTCAACGCTCTGGTGATTTTCAATACCGATTGTAATTTCATCTTGCGGAACATCATCCCGAAAAGTTCTGTGAAGATAATCCCAAACGGTCAAACCGCTCGACCAGTTTGAATTCATTTCAGATTCTTTTGCCGAATGATGAATGCCGTGAAGCCGCGGTGTGGTGACTATTTTTTGCAGCTTTCGCTCGAAATCTTTCGGCAAATTAACATTCGAATGATGAAAGAAAATGCTTAAAAATAAAAGATTTTGCCAGAGTTCAAATGCTTTCGGCGACACTCCGATAAATAAGATTTGTCCGGCGCGAATCGGTATGGACATCGTCATTTCGGCGAAATGAAAACGGATCGCGGTCGCGGCGGTCAGATCGAGATCGGCGTGATGGATCTTGTGGAAACGCCATAAAAACGGAATCTTGTGAGTCAGAACATGCCAAAAATAAAGCGTGTAGTCGAGCAGGATGACGGCGAGCGCGGTTTCGACAAATTTCGGAAGCCGAAAAATTTTTAATAAACCGAAATTTTTTCTTTCGACAAACTTCGTCAATTTACCGGTAACGGGTTTTTCGAGAAAATTGATCGCCGCCGCCGAAGTAGAGGCGATGGCGAGATCGCGCGAAAAGTTCAGCCACTTCGGTTCGACCTGTTTTCTGAGCGGTCTTTTTCTTTCAAAATAAGTGAGCGCGGCAAACGCGCCGAAAATAAACACTCCGCCAATCCATTTCATAATTTTTATCTTACATAAATTTTTTCGGCAAACAAAAAAACGTCGGATAAAAACTGTGTATTTGATTTTTGTTTTCAATTCACTGAAACTGATACCTGTAACAAATGTTAAAAATCTGCATTTTTTACCAAAATTTAAACAGAACAAGAGGTGAATGCTGATGTATTTGCGAACCGTTTCCGCAATCGTCCTTATTTTTTCGCTTTTTATTATACTTCCCGCGCAATCGAAAACCGATCCGACCGATAAATTCCGGCAGTTGGAAGAAATTCTCCCGACGCCGAACGAATACCGCACCGCATCGGGCGCGCCGGGTTATAAATACTGGCAGCAGCGAGCTGATTATGTGATTGATGTCGAACTCGACGACGTGAATCAGAGATTGACCGGCAGGGAAACGGTTACATACAAAAATCTTTCGCCCGATACTCTGAATTACATCTGGCTTCAGCTCGATCAGAATATTTTCGCCAAAGATTCCGACAATATCACGACGCGAACCGCGCCGAATCTCGATGATACCGCAAACGGTCTGCCTATCTCGGCGGTCGAACAGCTCGCTGCGCGGACTTACGACGGGCGCGTCAATATCACTTCCGTTAAAGACGCGCGCGGAAATAATCTGCGCTACACAGTTGTCAAAACGATGATGCGGATTGATCTGCCGCAGCCGCTCGCGCCGAACGGAACTTTTGTTTTTTCGGTCGAATGGAATCACGCGATCAATAACCAGAGAGTTTTCGGCGGGCGCGGAGGCTTTGAATATTTCGAGCGCGACAAGAATTATCTGTATGAGATCGCTCAATGGTTTCCGCGGATGGCGGCTTACACGGATGTCAACGGCTGGCAGCACAAGCAGTTTTTGGGAAGCGGCGAATTTACTCTGGAATTCGGCGATTACACGGTTCGAATCACCGTGCCGAACGACCATGTCGTAGCCTCGACGGGCGTTTTGCAAAATCCGAACGAAGTTTTAAAACCCGAATGGCGGCAGAGATTAAAACAAGCCGAAACCGCCAAAGAGCCGATCAAGATCGTAACCAACGAAGAAGCGAAAGCCAACGAACAAAGCAAACCGACGGGCAAAAAAACCTGGATTTTCAAAGCGGATGAGGTGCGCGATTTCGCTTTCGCATCGTCAAGAAAATTTATCTGGGACGCGCAGGGTCATAACGTCGAAGGCAACAAGGTGATGGCGATGTCGTTTTATCCGAACGAGGGAAATCCGCTCTGGGAAAAATATTCGACGCACGCCATTATTCATACTCTGAACGTCTATTCGCGCTATACATTTACTTATCCGTATCCGGTGGCGATCTCGGTCAACGGTCCGGTCGGCGGGATGGAATATCCGATGATCTGTTTTAACGGACCGCGACCGAATCCCGACGGAACGTATTCGGCGCGGACGAAATACGGTTTGATTTCGGTCATTATTCACGAGGTCGGGCATAATTATTTTCCGATGATCGTCAATTCGGACGAACGCCAATGGACCTGGATGGACGAAGGATTGAACAGCTTTACGCAGTTTTTGGCGGAGCAGGAATGGGAGGAAAATTATCCTTCGAGGCGCGGCGAACCGAAAAATATTACCGATTATATGCTGAGCGAAAATCAAGTTCCGATCATGACCAATTCCGAATCGGTTTTGCAGTTCGGAAATAACGCATACGGTAAACCGGCGACGGCATTGAATATTTTGCGCGAAACAATTCTCGGCAGGGAACTTTTCGATTTCGCTTTCAAGGAATACGCGCGGCGCTGGAAATTCAAGCGTCCCGAACCGGCTGATTTTTTCCGCACTATGGAAGACGCTTCGGGCGTTGATCTCGATTGGTTCTGGCGCGGCTGGTTTTATTCTACCGACCACGTTGATATTTCTATCGAAAACGTCCGGCTTTATCAGATTGATACGCGCGATCCGAATATCGAAAAACCGATTTCCCGGAAAGAAGCCGCCGAACAGCCCGAAACGCTTTCACAGCAGAGAAGCAAGGCTTTGCCTAAACGGATTGACCAGTATCCTTCTTTGCGCGATTATTACAACGATTTCGACCGATTCGCCGTTACTGATCAGGACCGCAAGGCTTATGAGGAGTTTTTATCGCGTTTGACGGAAAGCGAGCGGCAGTTGATAACTGCGGGAAATTATTTTTATGTGATTGATCTCAAAAATATCGGGGGACTGGTGATGCCCGTGATTTTTCGGCTCGAATACGTGGACGGAACAAGCGAGAAAATTACGATTCCGGTCGAGATCTGGCGGTATAACTATAAGGAAGTTTCAAAATTGATCGTTACGAAAAAAGAAGTCAAATCAATCGTTTTAGACCCGAATCTGGAAACTGCCGATGCCGATCTGTCGAACAACTTTTTCCCGCGCCGTCCGTCAAAATCGCGGTTTCAGGTTTTTAAAGATAGAAATCAAAGATAAGGAAATGAAATTTATTTCTAAATTTAGCGGTATAGTTTTTTTAATCGCGGCGGCGTTTGTTACTTCTTCTGTGGCGCATAATTATCATACGAGTCTGACGCGGATTGATTACAATAAAAAGGCGAAAAGTCTCGAAATCGAGATCAATCTTTTTAATCACGATCTGGAAAAAGTTCTCGAAGCGAAATATAAAAAACCCGTTGATATTGAAAAATCGAAGGACGTTGACAAAATTTTGCTCGAATATCTCGGTGAAACATTCGTCATCAAGAACGCGGACGGTTTGCAAAAAAAGCTTGTCTGGATCGGGAAGGAGATAAACGTGGATTTGACTACCGTTTTTGTCGAAATCCCGAATATCGAGAATTATGAAAATTTAAAACTGCAAAACAAGATATTTTTTGAAAGTTTTGCCGAGCAGATTAATTTGGTTACGCTGTATTTGGAAGATAAAAAATTCGATTTATTATTCAAATCAGGCGATACTTTCAAAGATTTTATATCGGTTGACGAAAAACAAGAGGTAAGCACGGGGGCGAACTTACCTCATGATTTTGGTGTGAGGTGAGGGTTGGTGGGTTAACCTTTGATCCGGTCAATTTCAGCAACCGACGACACGAGGACAATTGACCGGACTTCGTTTAATTTGAAGCGTAAAAAATTAGGCTTCATATACTAATGACAAAAAATTGAAAAATCTTACATAAAATTTTAAAAAAAAATACATTTTGGAGAATATTTTTATGAAAATCGCATTAAACGGCGCGACAACGATGCATGCCGGACTGGAAACCGACATAAAAGCCGCAAGCGAAGCGGGTTACGATCTGATTGAAATCTGGGCGGCAAAACTGCGTGAATTTTTAAAAACAAAGACGACGGACGATCTGAAAAACCTACTGGATGAGGCGAATCTCAAGCCTTACAGCATAAATTCGATAGAACATATCACGTTTCGAACGGCGGAAGATTACGAAAAGATAAAAGCCGAATGTGAAGAACTTTCGCGGATCGCGGGCGAAATCAATTGCCCGTATGTCGTCGTCGTGCCGGGAAAATTGCCGGAAAATGCAACTAAAGAAGAAATTCTTGACGAATCAGTAAAAGTTTTAAATGAACTCGCAGATATTGCGGAAAAGCATAATGTCTCGCTCGCTTTCGAGTTTTTAGGGCAGACCGATTGTTCGGTGCAGACGCTGGATTTTTGCAAGGAGATTGTTGAGAAAGTAAATCGAAAAAATGTCGGTTTAGTGATTGACACATTTCATTTTTACGCCGGAAATTCGACGTTTGAAGCGATCGAAGGACTAAACCCGGAGAAACTTTTTATTTTTCACATCAACGATGCGGAAAATCTGCCGAAAGAAAATCTGACCGACGCGCACCGGCTTTATCCGGGCGAAGGGATTTTGCCGATCAAAGAAATAAAAGCGCGTTTTGATAAGATCGGTTACAACCGCATGGTTTCGATCGAGATTTTCCGACCGGAATATTGGAATCAAGACCCATTTGAAGTCGCGCGAAAAGCTCGGAAAGCAACGGTTGAAGTTCTAGGACTGGAAAACTCGGCGGCAGGTGGAAACTGGTAAGATAATTAGCCGCAAAAATGCACAAAAGTACAAAAAATCAAAGGATTAAAAAGATTAATTTTTCTTTTGTAATTTTTGTGCTTTTTTGCGGCTGTAAAAAAATGGACAAAATAAAAATCGGAATCATCGGAACGGGCTATATCGGCAATGTTCACGGGCGGATTTATTCGCGTGACGAGCGCGCCGAGATTTCCGCTCTATTCGACATCGTGCCGGAAAAAGCCGAACGAACGGCGCGCGTCATCGGCGGAAAAGTCTGCGCTTCGCGCGAAGAACTTTTGGAAAACTGCGATGCCGTTCTGGTCTGCGCGCCGAACAAAACGCACACGGAAATCGCTTCGGATGCAGTGGCGGCGGTAAAGCATGTTTTTTGCGAAAAACCTTTTTCGATCGGGCTGGAAGACGCGAAAAAATTACTTGATGTTGCAGAAAGTTCAAATAAAATTTTTCAGGTCGGTCATAACCGCCGCTTCGCGCCGGTTTACGCGAAATTGAAAGATTTGTTAAATGAAGACGCGGCGCATTCAGCGCATATCAAGATGAACCGCGGTGAACTGAAAAATCCGGTCTGGACGGGTGATGTCGGTGTTACGGGCGGATTTTTGTATGAAACGACGATTCATCTTTTTGACATGATGCGGTTTCAATTCGGCGAAGTCGCCGAACTCGTTGCTTACGGCTCACAGCACGAATATCCCGAATTGGACGAATTTTCCTGTATCTTTAAATTCAAAAACGGTTTTCACTGCACGTTCGCTTCGTCTTCGGACGCGAGCTGGCTTTTTCCGTTTGAGAGAATAGAGGTTTTTTGTCATCATCGAACCATCTTGACGCAGGAAATGGAGCATCTGATTGATTCGCGCGGGATGGATGCGAATTTCGAGACGCTTTCGTGGGCGATGACCGAAAAAGAAGAGCGTTGGGGCTATGTTCAGGAAGACAAAGCGTTCATTGATGCTATAATCGAAGGAAACGCGCCGCCCGTTACCGCGCTCGACGGTTTCAAATCGGTCGAACTCGTCGAATCGGTTTATGAGGCGATAAAAACGGGAAACCGTATAAGATTTTAAAAAGTAGAAATGATTCAGTGTCACGCTTGCGGACAGGCGAATACAGGACAGAGTAATTTTTGCCGTTTTTGCGGAGCGCGATTCGCGCAGATGGAACAGGAAACGGATTACGATGTCGCTCCGCCGCGACCGTATGCCTGGAAGACAGACGAATTCGAGATTTCGAGGGCAAAACAGAGAAAGACCGAGGAAATCCGGTTTAATGAATCAATGGGAAACACCGCTCCGGCGCAGAATCACCCATTTCAAACTCACCAGCTTGTTTATCAAAAACCTTACGGAATCGCCAAAAATCACAGCTGTCCGCGCTGTAACAGCCAGCTTGCGCCGCGCATCGAAAGAAAAATTTCTAACGCCGGCTGGATTGTTTTTGCCGTTTTGCTGGTTACGATTTTTCCGCTATTTTGGATCGGACTTTTGATAAAGGAAGATGTCGCCGTTTGTCCGATTTGTCAATACAGACACAGTTAGATCGAATACAAAAAAAATTTTAACGGTAATAATATCCTTTCGGGTGTTCGATCTTGATTTCCGGGTTGGTGCTGGTAACTTTTACTTTGTAAAACCCTTTTTTGAAATTATCCGAAAGATATGTGACGGCGAACTGCCGATTCAGCAAAATTACTAAATCCTGAAAAAAAGGAGCGAAACTGACCGGCGCGCCCGTGCCGGAGAAAAACGCCCGCCCGCCGGTTTCTTCGGAAAGTTTTTGCAGAGAACTCTGGGCATTCAAAACCAAAAACGAATTGCCGTTTTCCGTCAAAGTCGCCGGTGAATAAAATGAATAGATCGCTACCCCGCGACGCTGCGCTCTCAAGATCGCACGGTCGAGATCGAGGCTCAGACCTGGTGAAGAACCGGCGACACCGCCGGAAATATCCAAACCGTCCGAGACAAGGAGAATCGCTCTTCGACCGTTCGGCTGCGCGTCGAATCTGTTTAAAACATCAATGATGCTGTCATACGGATTGCGCGGCGCGGCGGCGGCAGAGCCGCGGACGATTCTGATGGCATCAGCGGCTTTTTCCAGATCATCGGTAAATTTTTGCCGGATTTGAATCGAACCGCCCGTCAGATAAGCGACCATTACCCTCGAACCGGCGGGCAGTTTCCTGATGAAATTTCCCAGATTTTTCAGTTCGAGATTGACGTTCGTTCCGAGATCGTCCTGAATCAAAACGGCAATAGATAATGGATTATCGCTGACGCTGCGTATCGAAAGAATGGTTTTTTCTTCCTGATTTTCCTCGACCGAGATGCGGTCTGCCTGCAAAAATTCCTCAGCTTGATTTTCTTTTAATTCTTTTTTTGTATAGATCGAGATCGGGATGGTTACGACACGGATTCGTTCATTACTATTTCTTTTTTTGGTTTCTTCGGCTGGCGGCTGAGCGGAGGAAACCGCCGTAATCGCCAAAATAAAAAGGAAAATCGCAGCGGAAATTTTAATATTCTTCATAACAGGCTCTGTTTATTAGTATAGCAAACCGATTGTCCAAATTAATAACTGCTTAAAATTTGTTTGTTGAAATTTTATGATGCGGGAAATTTGAATAAAGTTTGCATTCTAGGTAGAGTAAATTCCGTAAATATGAACGAAATAGAACCTCGATACGAGGTAACGAAAAAGGATTTGGCAAAAGGCAGGCGAATGAAGATCACCGCCATTACGGCTCCGCTTGCGCTTTCTTTCATTCCGTTCTTTTTATTTTTTCTCCTGTTTCTTGTTTTTGGTTCAAGCCCTCCGGTCGCCGCGATGCTTTTCTTTCTCGGTATAATTTCGGGAATCATCGGCTTTGTCATCGGTTTGATAATTTCGGCGGTTTTCGCATACAGATATAATGAATGGCTGAAAAAAATCCGCGACCGGATGGCGGTTGACGGCATTCGCGCCGATGAGGTCGAATGGTTTAAGAACGAATTGACTTCAGCCGAAAAAAACGCGCTCAAGGAAATCAAATCAAAAAATCTACTGCTCGCCGATGCTTACCGTGAAACTCTCGCCTCGCGTCTAACGGCTTCGCGGATAATCAAATCTTCAAGAAAAGAACTCGCCTACGCCCAGCGCAGGGAAAGCAAACTCAAATATCTCAAGGCGGAAAATTCAGAGAATTTTTTGCAGGAAATAAAAAACGATATTGATAAACTGAGCGGCATCAAATCGGAAGCCGAACAGATGAAGATCGAAGCCGAAAGCCGGCTGCAGATGATCGAAGCGGCGGCGATGCGCGGAACCGACCTCGTAGATTCTGAACTCGCTTTGAAAAAACTTTCGGCGCGTCAAGCCGAACTTCCGCTTGCCCTCGAAGCCGCGAAAATGGAAGAAGAGATCAGAAGGGAACTCGAAAACGAGACCGATAAGTTGCTGAAATGATTGAATCATCAATCATTCATTTCAATTTTTAATCTCTCGATTTTCAGAGCTTTTCCCGTTGTATCGTCAATTTCGATGACGACGGCGCAAATCCAGACATTGCCTTTCGAATGATCGGCTCGCCGCGCCGGAACCTTTGTAAATCTTTCCAGAACGTGATCTTTGTTCATACCGATCACGCCGGAATAACTGCCGGTCATTCCGACATCGGTAATATAAGCCGTTCCGCCCGGTAGGATTCTTTCGTCGGCGGTCTGGACGTGCGTGTGCGAGCCGACAACCGCCGAAACGCGACCGTCGAGATACCAGCCCATCGCGTATTTTTCCGAAGTCGCTTCGCAGTGCATATCCACCAGCCGAATTTTCACGTCATCGGGAATCGCATTGACGCATTCCGTGGCGGCGCGAAACGGGTCGTCAACCGGCGGCATAAAAACTCTGCCCAACAGATTAAGAACGGCGATCTTGTAACCGTTGATCTCGCCGATAAATAAACCCTTACCCGCCGAAGTCGGCGGATAGTTTGCCGGACGAAGCAGTCGGTTGTTTTTGTCGAGATACGGGATGATTTCGCTTTTGTCGAAAATGTGATTACCCGATGTCATCACGTCAATTCCTTTTTCAAAAAGCTCGTCGGCAATCGGCGGCGTGATCGAAAAACCGCCCGCGACATTTTCGGCATTCATCGTCGCAAAATCAATTTCGTATTCTTCGCGGATTTGCTTTAGTTTGTTTAAAACCGCCATCCGACCGGGACGCGCCACGACATCGGCGATCATCAATACTTTCATATTTTTAGGATAGTAGGAAAAGCGAAGCAAGGTCAAAAAGAGTAAAAGGCGAAAGAAACCGCACAGCCGTTGCAAACGTCTGAATTGAACCTGTTTCTCTACAGGTGGGCGGCTTTCTGTTTTTATTGAAAACATCAGAGCCGGTTTCTCCGGCAATTTTCAGCCTCGGAAAATCGCACTGAATACCGGCGTTAGCCTCCCGAAATTCAAATGTTGGCTCAATTATTGTGTCGCCTGCTGACAAACAGCGCAGTGTGAACTTTCGCCTTTGAAGCATTGTAACACATCGTGTCTGGATAACGGAAAATTAAATACGGGAAAACAGAAAAAATCTCAAAAAAAATTGTTCGGGATTTATTGTTCGGTTTCTACTTCCTGCGGAACGGGGTCTTTATGCTTGAGAACGCGGTCGAGCATTTCGGCGCATTCAGCACTGCGCGAAGCGAGTTGGGCATCGGTCTGCGCCTGCGTTTTTTTAAGTTGGTGAAATTCGTCGGCGATGTGGAGCGCGGCTAAAATCGCGACTTTCAGCGAATCAACCGTCAGAGTGCCGGAAGAAATCTCGCGCATTTTAGAATCAACGTATTCGGCGAGCGAGAGAATGTAATCATTGTCGCCGTCCGAACGGATATTATATGTCTGATTATAGATTTCGACGCGGATTGATTGTTCTGAACCGCCGTTTCTGTCTTTGCTGTCGGGCATAAAAAATTATCTCTGAACTACCTGACTTACTTCCGGTTCGATGACGGTGATCGCGTCGAGCATCGCTTCGATCTTCAGTTGAATGGCGTCGCGTTCGCTCATCAAATCTTCGACCTTTTCCTCGAGCCGCGTTTTTTCTTCGAGAAGCGAACCGACCTCGTGGCGAAGCGATTTCATTTCCTGTTCGAGACGATCTTTTTCCTCGCGCATTTTTTTGGCGAATTCGATAGTCAAGTAAATTTTATCTTCGAGATGCGAGAATTTTTCCATTCCAGCCGAACCGTTCATTTATTTCTCCACAAAAAATTTGTTTGAAAGACTTTCCGTCTGATTATGTTAATTTTTTCGGAAAACTTCAAGCATTTTGTAAAGTTTTTTAATAATAGCGCAAAAATCATCGAACAAAAAATAGTTTTGCCCGAAATTGACAGTAATGCTAAAATCTTGTCTAAACCAAACGCAAAAACGAATTCAAACGGAACGTCAAAAAATTTATGAAACGAAAATCCCCCGCAGGAAATTTCAAAAACAACTTGCTGAATCTGATTTTTATTTCGGCGGTATTGATGTTCATCACGGCTTGCGTCTGTCAATCCGACAGAAACAATTCTACTTCTGGAAACACCCAAACGAATGACGCGCCGGTTTCACTGAGTAATACGAATTCATCAGAAACGAACAAAAATAAAAAAGAAGACCGGGGCGATTTTATTGTCGAACACCTGGACGTGCAGAATCCGCGTTACGATGAATTAGACCGTCAAATCAAAACGGACAAAACTCTGGAAAAAGCCGCCGACCGGCTGAATCGTTCTTTGATTTTGCCGAACGATATTTATTTGAGAACAAAAGATTGCGGTCAGGCAAACGCGTTTTACAATCCGCAGGATGTTTCCATCACGATTTGCTACGAGTTGATGGAACGTTTCTACAAATTATTTCGTGGTGTCGGCGACAGCGATCAGAAAGCTTACGACAGTATGTTCGATGCCATCACGTTTGTTTTTCTTCACGAAATGGGACACGCGCTCGTTGACCAATACGATCTTCCGGTTACGGCAAATGAAGAAGACGCGGCTGACAGACTTTCATCGTTCGTTTGTATTGAAGAACTTGGCGACGACGGCGTCCGGGCGATTTTAGCCGCGGCGGACGCGATGCGGATCGAATCGCGAATGAAAAAAAACACCGAAAGAGATATGGCGGACGAACATCTTTTGCAGGAACAGAGATTTTTTAATTCGCTGTGTATGGTTTACGGCTCGAATCCCGACAAATATGCGAATATCGTTGAAAAAGGTTTTCTTCCCGAAGAACGAGCCGTCCGCTGTCCGTCGGAATACGACCGCACCGCGAATAGTTGGAGCGGTTTACTTTCACCTTGGAGAAAAAAATAATTTAAGCTTTACAAATTAAAAAGAAACAGGAGACAAAATGAGAAGATTGATCAAAGAGTTTTTGTTAGGAAAAAATAATGTTCTGAATGGAATCATAGCTTTAGCCGCAGTTTCCGCCATCGCTTTAGGCTGTAAATGCGGCGATTTGGCGAATATCGGAAAAAACAGCGAAACGAACCGGACGGTTGTCAACACCGAATCCACACCCGAACCGACCAGCCCGGAAGACCGGCTTCCCGACACGCCGCGCGGCGACGTTCCCTCGGAACGCGAGATGGAAAAACTCGTTAAAGCGACCTTACTCGATTTTAACGATGCCGTGCAGAAAGGCGATTTTACCGATTTTCACAGCAAAATTTCGAAAGTTTGGAAACGAACGGCTTCGCCGGAGAAATTCAATCAAGGTTTCAGCGAATTTATAGATAAGAAAATTGACATCAGCAACATCAAGGGCAAAACCGCCACGTTCGATCCCCAGCCGACCGTTAAAAGAAAAAGCGGATATAAAGTTTTGGAAGCCAAAGGAAGATACGATACGTCGCCGCTTCCGACGCGTTTCGAAATGGAATATATCAACGAAGACGACGAATGGAAACTCATCAGTATTCGCGTTGATACGAGAAGATAGATTTCACATATCCGACACGAAGAGCAAAAGCAGTTCGCAGGAGAACTGCTTTTGCTTTTTATTTTGAGTAAAGATAAACTTTTTGTGTTTTTTACAATCAGATTTCAAACAAAAATTTATGAAGATACACGAATATCAAGGGAAAGAACTGCTGAAAAATTACGGCGTTCCCGTGCCGCGCGGGATCGTGGCGCGAAATGCGGAAGAAGCCGAACAGGCGGCGAAAGAATTGGGAACTGACGTGGTCGTCGTCAAAGCGCAGATTCACGCCGGCGGACGCGGCAAAGGCGGCGGCGTAAAGCTCGCCAAATCGCCGGAAGAAGCACGGGCATTAGCCGAAGAAATGCTCGGAATGATGCTCGTTACGCATCAGACCGGACCGGAAGGGCGCGAAGTCAAAACTTTGCTCATTGAGGAAGGTCTGCCGATTGACCGCGAATTTTATCTCGGCATCACGCTCGACCGAGCAAGCGGCAGAGATGTCTTTATGGCTTCGAGCGCGGGCGGAATGGACATCGAAAAGGTCGCCGCCGAAACGCCCGAAAAAATTCTCAAGGAAACGATTGATCCGGCAGTCGGTTTGCGACCGTTCCAAGCGAGAAAACTCGCGTTCGGTCTCGACATTCCGGCGGAACTTGTCAATCAAGCGGCAAAATTTATGCTGTCGCTTTACGAGGCTTATCAAAAAATGGACGCGACCATCGTTGAGATCAATCCGTTCCTTTTGACCAAAGACAATCGCCTGATCGCACTCGACGCGAAAGTCAATTTCGATTCGAACGCGCTGTTCAGACATAAAGATTATGCCGAACTGCGCGATTTGAACGAAGAAGAACCGCTGGAGATCGAAGCGTCGAAATCGGATTTGAACTATATCAAACTAGACGGCAATATCGGCTGTATGGTCAACGGCGCGGGGTTGGCGATGGCGACGATGGACATCATCAAGCTCGCGGGCGGCGAACCGGCAAACTTCTTAGATGTCGGTGGCGGCGCGTCGCAGGAACGAGTCGAAGACGCATTCCGCATTCTTCTCGCGGACGATAATGTCAAAGCCGTACTGGTCAATATTTTCGGTGGCATCGTCCGAACGGATATGGTCGCCCGCGGTGTAGTTGCGGCGGGAAGAAACTTAGGCGTTTCCATCCCGATAGTCGTCCGTCTCGAAGGCACGAACGTCGAAGAGGGAAACCGCGTGATCGCCGATTCGGGAATGAATTTTATCGTCGCCAACGGAATGAAAGACGCGGCTGACAAAGTTGTTTCGGCGGCAAATGCGACATATTAATTCAAAAGAAATTTCAATCTAATACCGAAACAAAATCGAGAAAGACGCATTTCTCAAATATCAATTGTCCATTCTCCATTATTTCAGAGGTTGTTTTTTTGCTGAAAGATTGACCACTTCTGAAATAATTGATAGTTGATAAAGGATAATTGATAAATCTCGAATCATTACGTCAAATCTGTTTTGAATCGGAATAAGAAAAACTACTGTTCCGGCTCGATCTCGACCTTGCCCGCCCATTCGGTTCGCGGATATTTGGTTTTCAAGACGTTCGCCGCTTCTTTTCGCAATTCCTGATTTCCGCCGCAACCGTATTTGTCCCAGTTGTTTGCTTCATAGACGATAAAGAGGCTTTCGGGAACGCGCCGGTCGCGCGGGAACAGGCGCGACCATTCGAGAACTTTTTCGGCTAAGTATTTCGGCGCGTCGCCGATCTCTTTGAGACGTTTCAACTCGGCTTGTGCCGCGCGGTTTTGGGCTAAAGTTAAAAAAGACGGTTTGTGAATCGCGGTTCGCGGCAGGGATTGTCCGGTCGTTTCGTCATAATATTCGTCATACGGCGCACACCACCAGCGCGAAGCGTAGGAAGTCTGCTCGTGTGATTCACCGAATCCGCCCGGAACGTAAGGTGTCAGAGATTCGTTCCTCAAAATCAAAAACAATGCGGCGCGTTCTTTTTCTCTCGGCACGGCGGCAAGATATTGATTGGTCAAGTCAAGCAATTCGGGCTTGATTTTTACAACTTCGGGCGCGAGTTTTTGCGCGGTCGCGGTATTATTCAAAAGTAATGCGCGAACGAATGCCGATATTACGAAACGATCCCGCAAATAATCGGGCAAAGCCGCCGATTTTGAAGCCTGAATCAGAACTTCAGACGGAAAATGCTCATTGATAATTTCCATCGTCCGGTCGTCGAACATCATTCGATCCTGCCACAGACGATATTCGGCGTATTCCTTTTCGACATCCGCGTTATATTCTTCCCGCGTCATCGTGTCGTATTTCGGGTCATACCATTGTTTTCTTTCTTCAATGATCTCATCAACTGTTTTTCCACGACCTTCAAAACCGAAGGCGAATGGTTTACGCTGAGCAAAGGTCAAAAACTCTTCGAGCGTCTGCGATAACTTAAAACGCATTTCAAGAAACTGATTGCGTGAGGAAATCGGCATTTCGATGGTCGAATTTAAGATTCCGTCCAGTAATTTTCTGGCTTCGTCCGTTTTTTTCAGTTCGATGAGCAGACGCGATTGGTGATAAACAACGGTCGGAAACGCGGGCGAAAAGCGCGGTAACTTATTCGCGGCTTCAAAAAGGCGGTTGAGTTCGGTCGAAGATTTATCCGCCTTTGAGATTGCCGTTGCCAGCCAAATATCGGAATTGTGTCGTTTAAATCTGTTGAGGGAATAGAGATACGATTCGGCATTATTTATCTGGAATGTGTAAAGCCAATCGGTCAGATCGTCGGAGCGGATAAATTCGGGGAACAGCGACAGCGAAAGCGTTTCTTCACCGTAATATCTGCCCGGATAACCGCTCTGCCGGCTTTGGGAATATCTGACCGAATAAGCAATTTTTCGACTGTCTTTGACCGATTCCTTCATTTTGTCAGTCAAAGGATAACCGACGACTCTTTCGGCTTCGGCAATCGCTTCTTCGTCGGTCACGTCGGGTTCGAGATAGATCGTCCAAAATTCCTGGGTATCGTCGTTTGAAAGATAAATTTGAAGTTTGCTTTCGAGTTTTTCCCGTTCGGCATCATTAAAAGTGGAATTAGTTTCCGAATTGTCAGGCATCGGAAACGAATTTGTAATTTCGTTTGAGATCAATCCGTTCGCATCTTTCGGCTTTAATGCTTCCTTGCGTTTTTCTTCCAATTCCAAGGCTTCTTTTTCAAACTTATCCAAAAGCCATGTGTAATCAATCAAATTCTGCCGGAAATTTTCGCCGCCCGTTTGATAACTCAAATTTTGCGCGAGTTCCCGGACGCGCTGTTCGGGATGCAGACGGAATTTGACTAATCCCAAAAGCCTTTCCGCCGAATCTCTGTATTTGTTACCGCTGACCGAAAGGCGATAAAGATAATCTTCGGCTTCGGCGTAAAAACGGTTGGCGGCTTGTTCGTTTTTGGAAAGACTCGCCTGACGAATCAGCGTCCGACCGACGAGATAATCAGCCGTTTCCTGCCACGGCGATTGAAAATCCTGCGCGATCTCGGCAAAACGGCGTTTCGCGTCATCGTAATCGAGCGCGTAGAACGAAGCCGCCGCTATCTGATAAGCGCGGTCTTTTTGCAGCCATTCCGGCATCGAAGGATTTGCTTCGTCGGGAATCTGCCGACCGCTCGAACAATTTGTAAAAACTTTGTCCTGCGCCGCGAGCCAATCTTTTACGTCTTTGTCGCTTGAGCCGTAAGAGGCAGTTCTGCTTTTCAAAGTTTCGGTCGCGGTTTCGAACGCGCTCTTTGTGCAGTTCGGGAAAAAATCATAACCGCCGTATTCGCGCTCGACGTAGATTTCAGGCTTTTTTTCTTCATTTTCGACGACTGATTTTCTCGCTTCAACCCAATTCTTGACCGCTTCGGAAACATCGTCGTCTATATAATTTTTATTATTAAAATCGGCATCCCAGACTTCGACGAGTGCTTTCTGTTCCGCCGCCGAAAAACTACCGCCGTTAAAATAGCGATACGCCGCATACAAAACCGAACGATGATACGTCGGCTTTAAAATCCCGATTTTTCCGGCGGCGAAATTTTGATACGGATTTTCGGGTGCGGATTTGTAATCGAAAAGCGGAGTGATATACGCCGGACCGCACGGAAAAATGCTGATGCAAAAAGCGAAAATTAAAATTGTCGAAATTAAAATTTGAATAGTCTTTTTCATAGGTTTTCGAGATCGGATTTTTTCCACGATTTAGCGTTGAAATAATAAAAACGCCGGTTTGATTTGAAACTCATTTTTAACGGTTCGTCCAGAGAGATTCCGTAACTGCCTTTACACAGAGGTTCGCGCCAGTCGTTGCCGTTCGACAAAAACGAGCGGATTCGCTCATCGTCCGCGCCCATTCGAAACGCCATCGGAACGGCTTCATCAATCGGAAAATCGTTAAACCACGAATCGCCGACACACCACGAAGCCAGCGATGTGATCGTCAACGGCATATTTTCCGGCAGATTAGTTTTTAAATCATTAACGAGACTTCGATAAAAATCTCTCTCCGAAACGACCACATCGAAATCAATCTGAACGGCTCGAACGTCAGGCAATTGGAGCGTTTTTTTGATGAGCGAGATGATTTCCTTTTTTTGTTCGTCCGAAAGCGGCGGGCGTTTGTTATGTTCTTTCACCGTTTCGATTCTCGTTACGGCAATCAGATAAGTTCCGGCGGGAATTTCCAAAGGCTGACGGCGCGGGCGAAACAAAACGTCCTCGTTTTGCAGAACGAGCGTTTGCGCGAGAAACGCGACACCGAATTTGTCGGTTTCCAAAAACATCAGATCTTCCGGTCGCTCCCAAGCCCACAGAATCTTCAACGGCATTTCGTTTGAAAGATTCGGATTGACTTCGTTTTGCGTGCGGCAGGAGTTGGTTAATAAAAGCGTAAAGAAGAAAATAAATGAAACAAATTTTACTGCGTTTTCAGAAGTATCAAACGGTGGATTTTCAAGAAATCTTCCTCTGCGTTCTTTGCGCTCCCTGCGTGGTAAAAAAATAATTTCACGCGGAGGACGCAAAGAACGCAGAGAAAAATTGTGCAGCTTTT
>JBGTSF010000069.1:0-25187 GCA_041940425.1 Pyrinomonadaceae bacterium | reverse complement strand
TTTCGCCGCTTCATTTCCGCCATTGCCGCTTCGTAAACTTCCGCGCCGGTCATTCCGGCACGCGCCACATCGAAAATCGCGTCCTGCAAAGCGTTCGTATTTTTGAGCGCGTGTTTCATTCCTGCGGGCGCGTCGCGTTCGCCTTTTTTCAAAATATAAGCGTGTTTCTGCCAGTCGGTCGAAAGTCCCATATAAATCAACCCGCAGTCAATATGAATCAGATCGCCGCGCTGTAAAACGGTCGCTTCACCGGCGACCGATAAAAACTGCTGATTTGTTTCCGCTGATTTCGCCTGCCGCTGAACGCGAATATCGGGCTGAAACCAGGTCGTCAAGCCGAGATTATTTATCTGCTGTAAAAACCACCAGCGCACATCGCCGACCGTCGTTTTTCCCGGCGTGATGACTTCATTGGAAAAAGCGCGGCGCGTCAGGATGTCCGTAACGAGAACGGCTGTGCGGTAATGCTCCAATTCTTCGGGCAGGCGCGTGTCGAAAAAATCCGACAAAAAATCAGTTGCCGGAACGAATTTTTTTTCAGTTTCCGCGCCCAGAGTTTCCGCGAGCATTTTGTATGAAGCGTGCGACAGCCCGTTCTGCTGACCGCGGGAGCCGCCGGTATTTAACGCGATCGTTTTCGGCTCGTATTTCGCAATCGTTTCGCGCAGAGCGTCGGCTAATTTATCACGCGAAACGCTTTTCATTTCGTAATGATTTTTCAGTCGCTCTTCCGCATAACGGACGATCGCAATTTTCTCCAACTTCTCGCCCGTATCAACAAAAATAAAAAAATCGCGGCTTCCGACAATCGGCATCGGCGGCACGAGATATTCGGTCGCCGGATCGTTGTTAAATTCCTCGTTGACGACGACCCACATCGAAACATCGTGCTTTCGCATCATCGGCAAAAGTAGCGTGTCGAGCCGCTTTTTGAGCCACATTTCGCGGATATCCATCTGCTCGCGCTGGGTCAAAAGGCGCGGCATCGGCGGAATTTTTTCGTTCGACTTGTTTTGAGCGAATGTAAAATCAGTTTGCAGAAAAAGCAAAATCAAACATATGCAAAGTGAAAATATAGCTGTATTTTTCATAAAATTTAAGAATACGATTAATTCGAAAAATGAAATGCCGATAAATCAAATTTTATCGAATTAACGGGATCGGTCGTCAAAGGGCAAACTGCGATTTCTCTCTACGGCACATTTAAATCCAACGCGTTTGAAGCTTGGGAATCACCGTTTCGGACGGTGATTCGAAAAGTGCCGGATGCCAGAGTGAGCGGAACATTTTCCAAAGCGGTTTCCGACAATTTCGAGTTTTCCCGCAGTGCGCTGTTCGGGACTTTACAAGGTCTGCTTTCGGGACAGCCTTCGCCCGTAACTTCGATAAAAACGGTTTCCGGCTCGAAATCCTGTCCGGTAATTTTTACAAAAAATTGCTGCCTGGATTTAATTTCCGTTGTTGCCGCTATTTCCGAAAGACGCGGCGTGGGACGATTGACACGGGCGGTGGTTGATTTTTCGATCAGCCATTTTCCGTCAATCTTGCGGAGAATATAGCTGACGAAATACGGACCGACCGTTTTGTTTTTCTGCAGACTGCCGTCATCGAAATAGACCGAGATAAACCATTTTTCCAGAGTTTTTACAACGGCGAAATTTTCATCGCGGTTAATTTCGACGGATTGAAACTCGAATTGCTCGCATTTTGTTTCGTCGCCGTATCGTCTGCCTTCGGCATTCAGTTTCTGCACGGCTTCGCGGATTCTTTGCCGGTCGTAGTTCGAATTTATGTCGAGTTCGGCAGTCCAGTATTTATCCAGAGCGGATTCGTCAAATGCTGAAGGGTTTTTGTAGATGACCAGCGATTCGTATAGCTGGGATTCTTTAACCACGCGCTCGATCTCCTCTTCGTTATTGTCGGAAAACCAAGTCCAGCCCAGTAAAGTCAGCGGCAAAATCGTGATAATAGCGAGAAAAACAAAAGCGGTTTTTGCAGGCAAGAACGAAGAGCTGCTTTTTTCGGTTTCCTGTTCGGTTTTTGGCAAAACCGGAATAGACTCAAAAAGCTCTCGATTGATATTTACCGGAAAATCCGATTCATCGCACGAAACCTCGCCGACAAACATATAACCGCTTCCCTTTATCGTTTCGATGTAATTTTTGTCCGGCGCGTATTCGGCGAGCAGTTTCCGCAGTTTGCGGACGCATTGTGCGGTATTGAGCGAAGTTTTGCCGAACGGATCATCCTGCCAGACGCGATTAATTATCTCTTCGTGAGACGAAGGCTGATTGGCGTTTTCAAGCAGAACGGCTAAAACTTCCAGGCATTTCCTTTCGGTTTTTCGGATAAGTTCATTATGGTAAAAAAGCGCGAGCTTTTCCGCGTCAAATAAAAAATTATCAAAGGCGAAGCGTTTATTAGGGAAATTATTCATATTTTTATGAGAAATTTTCAGGGTTTAACGAAAATTTCAAAAATTCTTCAAATTAAATTCATAGACTTCAATCCGAAAATCACTAAACTCGAAGCAGAAGAAAAAAAATTAAAAAAGTTCGGTTGGAAAATCAGGTCAAAAATTTCTTCTGCGACAAATACGTTTGATCTGACAGGGTTTTCCGATAAGCCCCCGATTTTGTTTGAAACGACTTGCGAAAGCCGTCAACCGAACGTCCGTAAAAAAGTAGGACTAATATAACATCCGTTTATCGAAAGTATCAATAAGATTTACTCCCAAAAACTCTAAAAACGGTTGTTCTCAAGGATTTTGAACATTCTCAAAAGAATTTAGGCGGATTTTTTAATCATTTGAAAGTAAATTCAAGAATCGGAAACGGACAAATGCCAAGTGTGAGGCGGAACCGGCAAGGTCGAGTGTATCTGAAGAATCGATAAGGATCCGAAAAATCTTGCTCGCTTTTTAACTGACAAAAGACTCCATATTGCTTGAGATCAGGGCGGAAGCGACAAAGTGTAGTTTTTATTTAATGCAGTTATAAATCTCAAATAAAAAAGGAGAATACGAAACAGTGAGGAAAATCTATTTCTTTGGTCCGGGTTTGGTCATGTTGCTTTTGAACAGTGTCATTATTTTGGCGCAACGCCGTAATCAAGATGCCGAAGCAGGTGCCGCCTGTGCTGTGTGCGGTGCGGGGATGGGTGCAATGATTCTTATCCCGATAATCATTTTTGCTCTGAATATCGCTCTGCTCGTTTGGGTTGCGCGCGATGCAAAGGCGCGAGGGATGGATAGCGCGATTTTGTGGATGGCATTGGTGTTGTTCACGAGCGTTATCGGATTGATTATTTATGTTTTTTCGCGTCCGCAGGGAGAATTAGTTCAATGTCAGCATTGTGGAAACAAAAGACTTCGTACAAGCGCAAAATGCCCGACGTGCGGAAATGCCTGAAACGACCGGAAACGTATCTGGCAATTTTATTTTTGACTTTGATTTTTTTGTTTGCCGATACGTTTCGCAGTCCCGAAAGTCAATTCACGGGACGGCTCTATATCGGCGCGGTGAGAATTTATCAGGTTGTCGGAAGACCTCTGATGAATCAATGGATCGAGTGCCGATACGCTCCGACCTGTTCCGATTATTCGATTGAAGCGGTGCGGAAGCACGGTATTCGGACGGGCTTGATGCTAACTTACAGTCGCATCAACTCTTGTCGAACCGATGTTCCAAAGGGAACGCCCGATGCCGTGCCGGATAATTTATGAAAACAAACCACGGTTGTTTTTTATGCTGGATTTCTAATCGGAATTTACGACTTATATCGGCGTTAAAGTTAAATAAAAAACGGAGGAAATAAATGAAAAAACTGGTTTTTTTAAGCGTAGTTACACTTTTGTTCGCGTTTGTAACGAATGGACAGGATTGCAGAAAGTATTTTGGAAAAGGATACTGCACCGATTATATCAAGCAGAGAACCGGCAAAAAGCAAAGCGGAGATGCAGGAACGTGGAGTGGAAATATTAGAAATATCAAAGAAATCAGACCGGGCGACGTTGCAATTTTTAGCTCGCCAGCCCCGTGGGGGCATGTCGCCGTCATTGAAAGAGTAATTTATGAGCGCAACACGGACAAACCGTATGAGATAGAAATCAGCGAGATGAATTGGGGACGCTTATCCTCGAATGCCGAGGAAAGAAAATGTGCCGTTACTCAAAAGTTTAACCAAGTAAGCCGCCGAACCGTCAGAGTTACGACTGTTAAAGCGTTTTGGCGACCGTAAATTTTTATCGAGCGGATATGAAATGAAAAACAAAGTGTTTTTTTGTGTCTTATTTCTATTGCCGGTTTTGGCGGTTTATGCGGGCGAAACGCAAACCGGGGCAAACGCATTTTTGAAAATGGTAAAAGCGAAAGGATTTTCCGACGCGAATATCCGAAAGATGCAGGTCGTGCTTGGCTTCGGCGATTAAATTATTCAAAGATCGAAATGAAATATTTTTTTACATTTTGTTTGGTTTGGGCGGCGGCAATGCAGTTTATCGCCTGCAAGAATTCGACAAGCGGCGATTTCCAATCGACGAATAGTTCCGGTAGTTCTACCGTTTCTTCTCAAACACCAAACAGAAATGAAGGGCTGACCGATGCGAAGGTCGAGACCGCCGTCAATTCGATGCTTTCGGACTGGCGTTTGGGCGGAAGCGTGAGCGTTAAAGGCATTCAGGAATTACCGCAACAAAACGCGGCGGTTGCCGATTTGCAGTTTAACGGTTTTGAATACGGCACGACTTTCGAGGGCGGACTTGTCAAAGCGAAAGATTTTAAACCGAAACCGATGCCGCAGGGCATTGACCGGATGCCCGCAATGGACGAAATGTTTCCGCAGCGCAAAGCCGTCTATTCAAAAGACGGCAAGGCAATTCTTTCCCGCTACAACGACGGACGCTGGGTTTTGAAAGAAGTTCGCTGGGGTTTTGATACAGGTGTCAAGGGAACAATTGAAATTCGCTGAATTATTTAGAAATAAAATGAAGAAAATTACTTTATCTATCTTTGCATTGTTTTTGATTTCGAGTTTTATCCACGCGCAAACAAAAACTGTAAAAGGTAATTTTTGCGGAATGAGTTCGGGCGGAAACGCCTTTGTTTATTCGGGTGTCAGAGTTGGAAAGCGCGTATTTGAATACTCGGAACATATCAATTCCGTGAAATATTTCGGATTCGATAAAAAGAATTCCAAAAAAATAGGCGCGGAATATGTAATCAAATACAAAACGGATGGAGAAGTTAATTGGGCGGTATCGGTTACTTTTACGGGGCGCGTTAACCCGGAAACTAAGCCTTGCTCGATTGAATAAATTACTGCGAGGAAAAAACAAAATGAAAAAAATCGTGATTTGTTTAGTGTTAATGTTGTTTTTCGTCGGGCTTTCCAACGCTCAAACGAAAACTATGATAGGCACTGTTGTTCGCTATGAAGGCGGAAATAGATGGGGAGGCATTGTCGTTAAAGTCGGCAAAAAAGAATATTTCATTCAAACATTTTCTGTTGCCGCGCCCGCAGACCCGAAACAAGAAGTCGCACCTACGCCCAAAATAATAGGGAACGTCGAAGAAGCAGGGAAAACCGTCAGGATTTACTATACGAGAATTAAAGGGAACGAAGTGCGGGCAACAAAGATTGTCGAAGTCAAAAAATCAAAATCGAGGAAAAGATAAAAATCTGTGTCGGATTGAATAGTATAAATGGTTGTTTCAAACAAGGATGGAAGTAAATGCAAAAATTTATCTTTTCCAGATAATCTTCTTTTGATCCTTTTTTTAGTGCGATTGCTGATTTGAATCGCTTTAACGCTTTTATTAAGCGCAAGATAACTAAACTTATAGTCTTAAAATTTAGGAGGATTTCTATGAAACACAAACTACTTGTTCTATATATATTCATTGTAAGTTTTCTTACCTTATCCTGTAAGGCTGATTTGAAAAGCAAACTTCTCGGAAAATGGGAAGATCGCGGAAATACTCTGGAATTTCTTCAAAATGATGATGTCCTGTGGAAATCTAGCAAAGAGGGAAGAGGATACAATTTAGTTTGTCAGTATGTTGTGATAAATGAAAACAGACTAAAAATTGATTGTCCGCCCCAAGAAGAGGTGCCTCGAGTGATAATGATACTGGAGTTAAATGAATCAAAAGATTCCGAAAATAATGTGACTCAGATTTTAGTTATAGAAGGAAAAATCTCACAATATAGAAAACAAAAAGAAGCCAATTAATTCAAATAATAAAACGATGGATAAAATAAATTGCAAATATTGTTAAGAATATATGCAGCAAAGGCGGCACGAACACAAATTCAATCGGTGTTGATTACATAAGACTTTCGGCAAATTGAAAATAAATTTGGAATGGCAGATTAGCTGAAATCTTTGAGGAAAAAGGATGTATAAGATTTTAATCATTATTTTGAGTGTTTTCTTGATTGACTGTACATTTCAGAAAGAGTCAGTAACCAATAATTCACAAGCCAATCTTGATGTTAATACAAGTCAGGCAAATCCAGGTATTAATACAAACAACACAAATTCATTGACTATGATAGATAGTGAGGAGTCTCCTACTCCTGATTTAGAGCAACAATATCGTGAAGAAGCTGACAATATAGCTGAAAATTATATAAAAAAATATTTCATAAAGTGTGATGGCTCATATTTTTTTAAACCAAACAGATCGTTGATTTTTCAATTTAAAGGTGATCCTCAATATTCAATGAATGGAAAACGATTAATGCCAAAAGAATTATCGAAGGCTGATGTTCTAAATAATGTTGACCCGTTGCCAATTGAATGGGAAGGGAGAATGGGGATTGAGTTTGAGGTAAACAGAAGGTATGTAATTGACGAAAAAACGTGGGGACCTTGGCGAGAGGATCATGAAAGTTCTTGGTCAAAAGGAATTAAGAGAGTTAAAGGAAAATGGGAGGTTGAACCCTCTGAACCTTATGAAATTAGGTGTTCCGAAATGCCTTCAATTGAGTAAATTAGTTTTAAATAAAAAATTCTGGAAGGACAAATTATGACAAAGAAAAATTTCGGTGTTGATTACATAAGAAAATCAATTATTTTTGTATTGATTTGTGGATTTGTAGTTTCCACAAATGCTCAAAACAAAAATGAAGTTTTAACCAATGCAAAAGTAATTGAAATGGTAAAAGCCGGATTGCCCGAAGAAACTGTAATATTAGCTATCCGGCAATCTGCCACAAACTTTGATACTTCCGCACAGGCATTGATCCAACTGAAAAAACAAGAGGTGAGTGCAAACATTATCAATGTAATGTTGCAAGTCGGGTCAAAAGATCAGACCAAGACTAATAACAAAGAACCTGAAAATCTGAATATATTTTACTTTCAAGATGATAGCGGGAAACTAACGGAACTTGAACGAATTTCGGGACAGGCACAGCAAACGGTTGGAGCAAATGGTTACTTTTTATTAAAAGGAAGCAATTCATCCTTTCGGCTTGAGTCGAGTCAAAAACAAAATTTTATAATTCGCCTTCCTAAAGGAGTTAGTCCCGACAAAATTGATTTATTTAGGATGTTTTTAAAGGACGGAAATCGGGCTGTTCCAATTTTTGCTTCGGGAAATTTTGCCTATCCGGTTGAAGCAAAAGCCTCGAACAGTCCCGGAAAATTTAGGATAAATATTTCGAACTTCGGAGAAAACTCTTACAAAATTTCCCCCACACAAAATCTCATTGCCGGAGAGTATTGTTTATCAACTCCTAATGAGGCTTCAAATGAAGTTTTCTGTTTTGGAATAAATGGTAATTCGACAGCTTCAAATGAAAACTCTGCGGATAAAGATACAGAAGTCAATTTTGTTGACGGCGTAGTTTTAATTGACGGATCAAACCGCATAACAATGCAGTACAGCGTGCCAAAAGGATCAGGTGGCGGAAATATAATAACGGGTGCAAAGATTAAATTTGTTTTTGACGGAAGTCAATCAAATTTGAGAGTTAAAAATAATTCACCAACATTCCAGCTTCTGATACCTGCGAATGTGAATCCTTCCGATTATGTTTCTATTGCCAAACTGGATACAAAAAAAGATCGTAGAGAAATAACTTTTGCCAGAGCATCTGCGGGAGTTTTAGGTGTCAAATCTACGACCGGATTATCCAAGAAAAGTTTAATGCCGCTTACTCTCAAGGAGATAGATAATAGTGCAGGTGTTTCAGGTTATAAGTTATATCAAATAGATTTGGTAAGTCCGCTTATGCCGGATGAATATGCTTTGGTTATTTTGGGACAAACTTTTTACGATTTCGGAGTTGACTAAGATTATACAATGCGCTTATTCGGGATATTTCTATATTCAGACGGTCGTTTTTTAATGATTAATTCAATAAAAACACGAATTTTTTGAAAACGGAGTAGCAAAGTATGAGAGAAAAAAAAATACTCTTTTTTGTATTATTGATAATTCTGTTGACTGCATCCTCCGTATCGGCGCAGAAGAAATTGCCGTCGAAAATCGAGGACGGTTTTGTGCTTGAATTTGCCGCGCCGTTTGAACGGATCGTGATTCAGACGAATGAGAAAAATATGCCGAATCCCGAATCGGCGGAAATTTTTATCACCGCGCAGACGAGGCTGAAAAATCACAAAGGCAAACCGGTTACGCCGGATGCGATTCGCGCCGGAATGGAAATCGAAATCGAACTCGATAAAACGAATTTTACGCGGCTGACCGCTTCGCAAATCAAACTCCGCACGAATTTGGAAGAAAGAAAAGAGGAAATTGACGGCTATCTCGACCGTGTGGAAGACAGCCGGGCGATGGTCGAAGGCAGAGTTGTCGAACTTGCGCCGAATACTATTCTCCTGGGAACAAAAGATTGGAAGGGAAAAGTTTTTAAATCATTCGGTGAAATCCCGCTCGGCTCGCTCGTCAATCTGAAAGGCATACGGCAAAAAAATCGGGTTATCGTGGTTACGCGGGGCGAAGTCCGTCCGAATCTTTTTACGCCGCTCGAAGCCAAACTCGTCGAAACGGTCAAACAAGGTTTGAGCTTGCCGCCGCCGGACAAACCCGGCGCGGGCGTGAGAATCGGAAATCTGACATACAAGGTCGTCGAAGATTTGGATGTCAATACGTATGTCAACAAAGTCGGGATGCGCGTCGTGCCGAAATTTCTGCGGATGCTGCCGCCCGAAGACCCGAACAAAGTTGTTTTCCGCTTTTATGTTCTCGAAGACGAAACGCCGAATGCCGCCGCTTTTTCGGACGGTTCGGTTTTTATCAGCACGGGATTGTTAAAACGTCTGGAAAACGAAGCGCAACTTGCGATCATTCTCGGACACGAGATCGCGCACGTTACCAACGAGCATGTTCGCCGCCGTTTTGAAGCCCAGCAGAATCAAGCGTTTTGGGCGGGAATGATCGCGGCGGGCGCGAGCGTTTTGGGCGAACAAACCGCGCTCTTGATCGGAAAATTGAGTTATACGTTGATGTCCAACAAATTTTCTAACGATCTGGAAGAACAGGCTGATCGCGTCGGACTTTTTTACGCATACGATGCCGGTTACGATGTGCGCGAGTCAACGAACCTCTGGCGGAAAGTGATCGGCAGCTACCGCGAGGGCGTAACCGGAAGTATTTTATACTCCGACCATCCGGCAATGCTGGATCGTCTGAAGGATATGCGGCGCGAGGTGATCTTGAATTACGGCGATGCTGATTTCAGAGAAACCATCGTCGGGCGTGAAAGATTTGTCGAGGCTGTCGGAGTTTATTTCGGCTGGATTCAGCCGAAACAAAAACCTACCGTCGTTCAAGCAAACAATTCAAATAAATCGAACAAGAAAATTCCTACTAAAACGCAAAAAAGTCCGGTCAAGAATAAAACCGCAAATGTCGGCGACGGGTTTAAAATTTTCTTTGCAAAGTTTAAGAAAGCAGTTACTGCTAACAACCGGACAGCAATAAAAAATATGATGTCGCCCAGATTTGAATGGGCATTAGACGGTTACATTTCGCGTGATGAAGCATTCAAACTGCTTGATGAAATGAAACTTTGGGCAGGGTTGAGAAATTCCGTTCTGAGAACCCCGGTTAAATGCAAACAGCCATATTGCAATAATCGCGCCGGTTATAGAGTTTGGTCTTCCGCAAGATACAAAATGGAAATTATGTTTGAAAAAGATGCCGACGGAAACTGGTATTGGACAGCCCTTTTGGGTGATTAGTTTGAAGTTTTACAAATAAATTCTGTAAAAAAAATCCTGTTTTTAATGAAAAATCGTTTTTCATTTATCACTATCGAAATTTTTTTATCAATCGGATTGATTGCGGCTGTTCTGCATTTAAATATTTCAGCACAAAGCAACCATTGGCAAAAAAATAACAGCGCGCTGATTCGATTAAGTGATGACAGTGGAAATAAAATTCCGCTTATTTTGATTCACGGCATAAACGGCACGAGAAATTGCGCGGATAAAACAAGTCTGAATTCTTATTGGAATGATTTCAGATTGGTTTTCGGCAAAGATCAAACCTTAAAAAATAAGTTTTCGATTTATGTTTTTCAGTATTGCAGTAATCTGGTCGAAATTCCTGAAATTTCTCTGGAATTGCGGGATTTGATAGACGGAAATCTATCCGATAGAAATCACGTCATACTCGCGCACAGTATGGGCGGTTTGGTGGCGAAATCTTATATGGTCGAAACCGTTCATTTGAAGGGAGCCTGGAAAAATAAAACCGGCGGCGACACGACAATCGGGTTAATTACGCTGGCAACGCCTCATCACGGAACGCCCGGAGCGAATTCGCCGGATACGCTCGAAAATTTATTCAGATTAGGTTGGAAAAACGCTTACAAGGCGGCTAATAAAATCTATTGGAGCGGCAGTTTGGGAAAATCTCATCCGGCGGTCGAAAATTCCGGTTTGCCAAACCGTTCCGATCTGCGTTGGGATAATTACGATTTTAAATTGGATTCTTTCAGCGGTGATTTGAATAAAAAACTATTCAACCGAAATCTTTTATTCAGAAAATATGCCGCAAAACTGATCGCTTATTCGGGTTATCTGAACAGTTCCAAACTTAATACGGCAGATAAACTTTTAGAAGAAATAGGAAAATGGGCGATCACGGTCGAAACATCGGATGATGCCAGAGATCACAGAAGACTCGAATTAGCAAATTCCGCTTTATTTTACGGATTGAATGAAAATTTCGGCGAAACTGACGGTATGGTTCCTGTGAAAAGCGCGTTATTTTGCGATTCCGAACAGGTCATTTCCGCACCGAACCAACCCGTTACGCAAAAGCCGAAAAACTATATCTGCAAAAGCCCTTCGAGAGTGAGGCGTTTTGAGAACGGTCAGGGAAGTGAAATTCCTAAAACTCAATATCCCGATACTAAAACACTCAGTATTTTCCGTTCTCCGAGAGGTTTTGACCATCTGGATATGTTGAAAAATCCGGTTGTCTTAAACTATGTCGTAAAAGATTTAAAAGAAATCGGCGGCGATTTGAGAACCGTTAAAATACCTGCGATTCTCGAAATACCGACGCTCTTTTTGCTCGACATCTCGGACAGTATGAACCAGAACAACAAGATCGGGCAGGCGAAAAACGCCGGGTTGGAAGCGGTCGTTGAGATGCAGGAAAATCGCCGTCGCGGGCAGGATAATACGAGTGTTGCGGTTTGGACATTCGGCGGCGAGTGCAGTCCAAGCAGCATCAAACGGTTAATGCCCCTCACAAATAATCTGAGCCAAGCCGAAAATACATTCCGGCGGGGAATTCCGCGTCCCGCCGGTTTAACGCCGCTTTTTACGGCGATTGACCTTTCAGTTGACGAAATGACCAATTATCTCGCTTCGCGTTCTCATCTCAGAGAAGCCCGGATCGTCGTGTTAACTGACGGGTTAAATACTTGTTCAGACCAGATTCGTCCGCGCGGCGTGTATAGTCAAAGCCGAAATATCGTCTATCAGAAAGTCAAATTTTATTGTATCGGGTTCGATATACCGCCCGGTTCGAAAGAAGAACGCGATCTGCAATATCTGGCTTCGGCTTCGGGCGGAAAATATTTTCCGGCGCGCAATGCCGTTCAACTGAACCGCGTTTTTCAAAAAGTGATCCGCATCTACGCGCCGAAAATTTCCGGCGAAGCCGAATCGGAAAGCGGCATCCGCCCGATTCTCGAACAGGATTTTGAAAACGCTTTGCAAATCTGGACTATATACGTCAAAAAAAATCCGACCGACGCGAACGGATTTTATAATCTGGCTTTGGTCTGCGAAGCTACCGAACGCTACAAGTGCGCGGTCGAAAATTACAATCAATATCTTAGTTTGGTTTCAGTTCCGACCGACGCGAACGAGATAAAACTCAGGATCGAAAAACTCGAAGAAGATCAACGCGTCGAAATCACTTATTATCTGGACGTTTTACGAAGCGATTTGGATTATCTCAAGGAATATTACAAGCGGCTTTTTAGTTTGAAGAACGATGAGTTGGCGCAAGAGTTTACCGGGTTTGTCGCGGAAAAAGGAGCGTTTTACCGCAATCTGCCGGAGATTTTGGAAATTCGCTCATCGAGAATTGAAAGAAATACAAAAGAGTTAGCCGATTCTCTCGATTTTCTCAATCGCCGCGTCGGTTCGCCGACATTCGACCGTGATGCCGTCAGTCTTCTGACCGTCCCGATTTCGCATCTCGAAGAATTGATCGAGAGAATTGAAACTTATAACCGTTAAAAATATAAAAACCGTAAATGATTTTTGTTTCAAAAACAGTCGAATATTTTTCTATGCAAATTTTCCAAAAAGTGTTAAGATGCTTGCATCTAAGCATTACACAAAAAATTCATTGCCCGAAAAGCGAAAAAAATCTCTTTTGCATTTCGCTCGTTGGATTGTTTAAACAAGCCAGGAAATCAAAAAAATGCGCTTTATAAAGTGTCGGGCTTATTTCGGAGGAAATGAGTGAAAAAATGCCCTAAGTGTGATCGTTACTACGATGATACCCAATCGTTTTGTTTGGAAGATGGCACGCCATTAATGACCGAATCCGCTGCAAACACACAGGAAACCGTGGTTCTTCAGCGAAAAAGAAGCAAGCTTCGGTTTATTTTGATAGGACTATTGCTGCTGATTGCCGCAACGGTTGTCGGCGGAATTTTGCTTTTTAGGGAAAGCGGCAATAATGATAGACAAGCCGCGGTAAATACGCAAGCCAATTTTCAAACGCCCGCGCCGATACCTGCGGCAACTCCGATGCCGATGCCGACAAGCGCGCCCGAAGCGGCAAATTCAAACAATTCAATTTCAAATGCCGAGTCGAATTCCGCAATTGTAGCGGACGAACCGGACGTTACCGTTCAGCCGGACAAAACTCCTGCTGAAAAACAACTTCCCGTAATAATGAAGACCGAAGACCATTCCGTTTTGTTCAGCTTACAGCAGTGCCGCAAATCGGGAAGCTCGATAACTTGCGAGTTTTTGTTTACTAATAAAGGCGCAGATCGCCCATTTCGGTTTGTAATTTATCGAAGCAATCTATACGACGAATTGGGAAACGGCTATGAAGGAAAAAACGGTCAGCTTGCCAACAGGGATGGAAGTAACATACGCATTGATTTTATTTCGGGTGTTACGACCAAAGCAATAATTGCTTTTGAAGGAATCGAACCGAATGCGCAGAAAATTACTCTTTTGCGTCTGCAATACGATGTCGGAGAAGATTACGGTTTGGAAGTGAAATTCCGCAATGTTCCCTTGACGATTTCGAAATAAGATTTAAGAAACAGGAGAATCAATTATGTCAATAATTAATGAAGCGACGCAGGATCAACCGGCTCAAGCCGCTTTTACCGCGCCAATGGAATCAAAAACAAATTCAAACGAAGAACTGACATTAAATCAATATAGAGACTCTTATGCGTTGTCGAAAAACGCGGTAAAGTTTGGCAATATCGCTAAAATCGCCGGTTTTGTTTCAGCCGGAGTTGTCGGTTTTCTCGGTTTGCTGCTGACGTTAATTCTGGTTTCAACCTATCGTGATGCAGGTGTCGCGTTTGTCGTTTTTTTAATTTTGGTTACAATCGGCGCGGCTATCGGGGCATTGTTCTACGGGTTGGGCATCGCCCTGACCGTATCGGGAAAAAACTTGTCGGTTTCGCTCGATTCCGCCGTTCACGGTTCGCCCTTGATAACCGATCAGCAAAAAGCGCAAATGCTAAACACTGCGCGGTAATTTCCGGGAAGGAGAAATTTTATGAAAATCAAAATGCTCTTGGCGATAATCATAGTTTTGACGTTACTTCTGATAACGTCATGCGGTTTTATCCCGGGTCCACTATCTGTCGAAGCCACACCGGAACTCTTTCCGATTATACAGAACGGAAAATTGGGGTATATCAATCGTAAAGGCGAAGTTGTTATTCAACCTCAATTTAGTAGTAGAATTCATTTTTTTTCGGAAGGATTAGCCGCTGTTTGTATTGAATCCGGCAAATGCGGTTATATTGACCAAACCGGAAAATATGTCATCAATCCGCAGTTTGAGTCGGTTAGCGACTTTTCGGAAGGTTTAGCGGCGGTTGTCGTAGAAAATAAAACGGGCTACATAGACAAAACCGGAAAAATCATAATCAATCCGCAATTTGATATGGACGGCAAAGGTCCGGGCGGAATGGCGCAGATGCTGCTCTGCGCTTTTTCCGAAGGGTTGGCAAGCGTAAGAATAGGCGGGAAATACGGTTACATAGATAAGTCCGGGAAAATCATCATTAATCCGCAATTTGAATATGCGTTTCCTTTTTCGGAAGGATTAGCGGCGGTCAGCATGGGTAATAAATTCGGCTATGTAGATAAAGAGGGCAAGATTTCTATAAATCCTCAATTTGACGGGGCAACTCCATTTATTAATGGACTTGCTGTAGTCGCTGTTGACAAAAAATACGGATATATAGACAAAGCCGGAAAGTATGTTGTTAATCCGCAGTTTGATTTTGCTTTGTCTTTTTCGGATGACGGATTGGCGTGTGTCGGGGTCGGGGAATTTAATCTCGATAACGGTGGGAAATACGGTTTTATAGACAAAGATGGAAACTACGTTATTAATCCGCAATTTGAGGGAAGAACAATAGGCGGACCACATTCGGAGATATTTTTTCTCCCAAAGTTCAGATTTAAAACATTACATTTTTCAGAAGGCTTGGCTTCAATCATGATCGGCGGTGTAAGCGGTAACGCGAGCAAAATGGGATATGTGGATAAAACCGGCAAAATTGTCATTAATCCGCAATTTCGCGGAGCATATTCATTTTGGGGAGGATTGGCGCTGGTAGAAACTGAGTCGGGAATGGCTTATATAGACAAAGAAGGTAAATTTGTCTGGCGCGAAACGAGAGAAACCCCGAAACCGCAGACAAATACGAATACTTATTCAAATTCAAACGCTTCTATGAACAACACCTCAACCAATATGCCGGTCAGCAATACGTCATCAACATTAGAAAGAACCGGACGTTTAACGACGGATGCGAACATCCGTAGCGAAGCGAACAAAGATTCGGCAAGTTTGGGAATTCATTTTAAAGATGCCAGGGTCATAGTCTTGGATGAAACAAGTTATGAGCGCGACGGGATGGTTACGACCTGGTATAAAATCCGCGTTACCGAATACGGCTGCAGCAAAGACACGAGTTTGGGTTGCGGGAAAAACTCGCCAAACGATGCCGATGAAGGCTGGGTGAATGCGAAAGTCGTTTTGTTGAACTGAGTCTGATTTCTGTTTTCAAAATTCGGGCAAAGGGTTGTGTAAATTTAATAATTTCTTACTTGGAGGTAAAAATATGAAAAAAATATTTTTCGCAACGCTTTGTTTTAGTCTCCTGTTCGCGCTTTCGTGCGCGGTTACGCCGACGAATCCGTTTGTAAAAAAACATTCGGGTTTGTATCCGGTTTATGACGATTGCAAATGCGGATATATTGACCGGTCGGGAAAAGTGGTCATCAATCCGCAATTCGATAGCTGCGGCAATTTTGAAGAAAACCTGGCTGCCGTCTCCATCGGCGAAAAAATGGGCTTTATTGATACCAACGGCAAGTTTGCGATCAATCCGCAATTCGATAGCGCGAGCAAATTTTCCGGCGGCTTGGCGATGGTTTGGAGCGGCGGCAAAGGCGGATATGTGGACAGAGAGGGTAAATATGTTATCAATCCGCAGTTTGACGGCGCGGGCGATTTTTCCGAGGATTTGGCGGCAGTGCATGTCGGAGGAAAATCGGGCTTTATCGGTAAAGACGGTAAATACATAATAAATCCGCAGTTCGACACGGCGGCGGATTTTTCCGAAAATTTGGCTTCCGTCAGAATCGGCGAGCGATACGGCTATATTGATAAGGAAGGTAAAATTGTTATCAATCCGCAATTCGACTACGCGGCAAGCTTTAAGGAAGGCTTAGCCGCCGTCCAAACAGGCGATAAATACGGTTTTATAGACAAGACCGGAAAATACGTGATAAATCCGCAATTCAATTTTGCTAATGAATTCTCCGACGGGCTTGCCGCTGTTTCGCTCACTTCGGGTGATGAAACGAAAGTCGGATTTGTGGACAAAACCGGAAAGTATGTTATCAATCCGCAGTTTTTAAGTGCCGGAAAATTCTCCGATAGTTTAGTCTGGGTCAATATCGGGGAGAAAATAGGCTTTGTGGACAAAGCAGGCAAATACGTTATTAACCCGCAAAGTGAATTTGAAAACGCAAATGATTTTGTTGATGGAGTTGCCGTTTTATATTCAAAGGCGATTGACAAAACCGGAAATGTCATCTGGAAAGCCTCAAAACCTACCGTTTGCGGACATTAAGATTAGAAAGGAAATCTTTTCAATGCTAGAATGACTTGGCAGTATATTTACTAAAATATTCTATTGAGAGGATTTTTTATTTGTGATTGATTTTGAATTAACTGAAGAACATATTGCATTACAAAAAACCGTAAAGGAATTTTGCGACGGCGAGGTCGCGCCGCATATCAAAGAATGGGACGAGAAAGCGCATTTTGAGCGCAGTGTTTTTGACAAGATGGGCGAACTCGGGCTTTTGGGCGTTTGTATTCCCGAAGAATACGGCGGCGCGGGATTTGATTATATTTCGCTCGGGCTGGTGTGCGAAGAATTGGAGGCGTGCGATACGTTTTTGCGCGTGGCGATGAGCGTTCACGTCGGACTGAATTCTTTGAGTCTTTTGACCTGGGGAACGGAAGAGCAGAAACAGAAATATCTCGTGCCGCAGGCGAAGGGCGAAAAATTGGCGACGTTCGGTTTGACCGAACCGAATGCCGGATCGGATGTTGTCGGGATGCGCTCATCAGCGAAACGCGACGGCGACCACTGGATTTTGAACGGCGAGAAAATGTGGATTTCACTCGGAAACACCGCTGATCATTTTCTGTTCTTTTGCTGGACGGACGAGGAAAAACGCAAAAACCGCGATCATTCGGGAATGAGTTGTTTTATCGTCGAACGCTCGATGGAAGGTTTTTCAAGCGGAACGCTGCACGGAAAAATGGGAATCCGCGCGGGCGATACGGGTTATTTTACTTTGCAGGATGTTCGTGTCGGGCAGGAAAATATGCTCGGCAAGGAAGGCGAGGGTTTTAAGATTGCGATGTTTTCTCTCGAAAACGGTCGCTACACGGTCGCTTCGGGCGCGACGGGCGTGATTCGCGCGGCGCGTGATGCTTCGGTTTCGTATGCGAATACGCGCGAAGTTCAAGGGCAGACGATTGCCAATTTTCAGCTTGTCAAACAAAAGATCGCCGAAATGCAAGCCGATTATGAAATGTGTCATCTGCTCTGGTTAAAAGCGGGATGGCTCAAAAACATCGGCGAAAATTCGGCGAAAGCCGCGAGTCTGGCAAAGTGGCAGGCGACCGTTAGAAGCGAAGAAGCGGCTTCGATGGCGATAGAAATTCACGGCGCGAACGGCTACACGAACGATTATCCGGTCGAACGTTACTTGAGAAACTGCAAAGCCGCCGTCATCTACGAGGGAACGCGCGACATACACACGCTGATGCAGGCGGATTGGGCTTTGGGCTTAAAGAAAGAGCCGAAAGCGCGCGTGTCGCTTCCGGCTTATAAATCGGCAAAAGCGTGATTTTGAAAGTAGGCAGCGGCAGTATGCAGTAGGCACTTTCATATTATTTGCCTACCGCCTACTGCCGCTGCCTACTTCTTAAAATTTCCGCTTACTTCTTCTGAAACTCCGGGCTTTCGTTGGTCATTTTCCATTCGCCGTTTTCTTTGACGAATTTGATTTTGATGCCGTTCGGATACGCGCCGCCGCGCATTTCGGCAATGGCGACATCGCCGTTGATTTGTTCGTTTCTGACTTCAAACGGTTGAGCCGGAACGGGTTCGAGTTCGGTAATAAATTCGACGAGTGATTTTTTGCCTTCCGCCGCCGCGTCTTTTTCCAGCGACATCAAAGTTTCCCGCGAATAAACTTTCTTTAACGCCTCGTCATTTTTCGTCTTCAAAGCCTCGTAGTAAGCCATTACGACCGGACGGATTGTTTCGGCGTTGTTCGTCGTTTGCGCGGGCGTGGCGGTCTGCACGGCAATCGGATTGTCCGCGTTTGTTTGCGCGGAATTAGTGTTGGTCGTATTTACCGAATTTACATTGGTTGCCTTGTTCGGCGTTTCGCTTCCGCCGCACGCCGCTAAAAATAAAAAGCTGAAAACGGAAAGTAAAATTAAAAATTTATTAAATCTCATATATAATCTCCTTTTCTAAAATCGAAAAAAGAGTATAAACAAAAAAGCGAAAATGGACAAAACATACCGTGATGAATTCCGCCGCGTTTTTCTTTTGCAAAATCTGCCCGAACCGGTCGAAAGATCGAGCAGTCATCTGCAAATTTTTGACAATTACATCGAAAACACCCGCTTGAGAATCCGTTCCGTCCGCTCGCCCGAAACAAAAGAATGGACGTTCATTTTACAGCAAAAATTTCCTGTCAACGAACAGCTTTCGCACTGGAAAATCGCCGAAATTTATCTCAGCGAAAACGAGCATCAGATTTTCGAACCGTTCGAGGGCAGGGAAATTCAAAAAAACGAGCGGGTCGAAAGCAACGAAACCCGCAAGAACCGTTATTTTTTAGATTATGAAGAAAAACTGCTCTCGATTGATCTTTTTTTGGGCGACCTCTGGGGCTTGATCCTGGCAAAAGCGGAATTCGAGACGGAAAAAGATTTGATTGATTTTGAACCGCCGAAATTTTCCGTTTTGGAAGTTACCGGCGAAGAGTTTTTTACCGGCGGAAATCTGGTCGGAAAAAATTTTGCCGATGTCCAAACCGAATTCAAAAAAATATCCGAATCTCAAAGCGAAATCGAGAACCGGATTCTTGAAATGGAAGACTAGATCAGTAGGCAGCGGCAGTAGGCGGTAGGCAGTTACTGGAATTTTATACTGCCTACCGCCTACTGCCGCTGCCTACTGTTTAAAAAACTATCTCGTTCGCGGTTTGATCGGGACGAAACGATTTAATGAATCGGTGATCTGCAGATAAATCTGCGTTTCGCGCGGAATCAGACGAGTCCAGCCCGCGCCGCCTCGCCGGATGTAGCCGGCAAGCCGCGCAGGATTCGAATTGTAGCCCGCCGCCATCAATTGTTCATCCGTGGCGATGCCGTCTTCGAGTGCTTTGAAGACGGTCGGGCTGGCGATCAGATCGTTCCAGGTCATCTGCATATACAGAAGCATCGCCTGCGCCGCGTTGACGTGATCACGCATTCCTTCGACAAAATCGGGCATCAGACCGACCTGATAAAAACGCGACCGAACCATTCGGTAAGTCGAGGGAATCATCTGCACCATTCCGCCCGCGCCTGCCGAACTGACCGAGTAGCGATACGTCTGACCTTCGTTTAGAGCGTAGAGCGTGAAAATGTCGTTGTAGATATTCGGGTGATACTCCGTGCGGAAACGATAATGGTCAACGTGTTCGACCGTCGCCAGTTTCTCCGCCATATCCGCGATGCGCGGCTGGATAAAAAATCCTTTTTCGCGCAGTTTTTCGCGGGCGATGTCAATCGTGTTGCGGACATACATCGCCCCGGCATTGACGACTTCCGGGTTGACGATGCCCGGATGCGTCGAAACGTAATACGCCGTTTCGATATACCTGCCGCCTTTTTCGATCGGGTACTGAACGAGAAGCGGAAGCTGAGATTTGTTGTTTTCATCAAAGATCAAAACCGGCGTGTTCACTCCGTTGCCGCGAATCGTGCGGATTGTGATCGCTTTACCGTTTGAAGAAGTCGTCTGCACGTCCGAATTTTTTGACAAAAAAGCTTCTTTGGTCATTACTGCATAATCGAGTTTTCCCGAATCCCAATCGTGAAAAGCGATGCGGATAACATCCGTAATTAAAAAACTGTCGGTCAGACCGGTCGGCAGAGGTCGCGCCTGCATCTGGCGTTTGGCTTCGGCGATCTTGCTCTTTATCTGTCCGAAACTCAATGTCCGAAACGGACTCGGCTGGGCGGGGGCGATCGCCGCCGGAGTTTGAGTTTTCTGAGAATCGCCGACGATGATCGGCGGTTTTTCAGGCGTATCAACCGGGATCGGCGCGCGAACCGGAGTCGGCTGCGGTTTCGGCGTATTGTCCTCGATGACTACCGTTTTTGAAGGTGTCGGAGTCGCTTCGGGATTGACCGAATTATTCTGACCGACAACGACGATCCGTTCGCGTTTCGGCGTCGGTTTCGGCTGAATCTCCTGGGCGAAACTAGTAGCGGTTGATATTAAGAAAATAAAAAGGGCAACAAAAAAACTTCTCTGCATAATTGTTTACTTCGGAAAGAGTTGGTATTCGATTTTGTTTTTTGGTGAATCTCTCGACCGGCAGAATTTATTCAACCCTGCGTATATAAAGATTCGCTTATTTTATAAAAGGTTGTCAAATCCTTTTTGCATTCGTTATGGATACCACAAAAAATCATTATGGATAATTTGCGTTTGGTCGAACCGGCGATTTGCTGTATAAATTAAATTTTGCTCCGGTTCGGCTTACGATTAATAGCGGGCGGCTGGTTTTTTGTACTAAATATGAAGAAACTTTTCGGAACAGACGGAATGCGCGGAAAGGCGGGAGAATTTCCGCTCGATGAAAATACGATTGCGGTGGCGGGAAAATCTCTGGCGCGGATTTTTCGGGAAAAACTCGGTAAAGACGTGCGGCTGGTCGTCGGCAGAGACACGCGCGAATCGGGCGAATGGATCGAAAAAGCGTTTTGCGCGGGCGCGGTTTCCGAAAACGCCGTTTGCGAATCTGCCGGAATTATCACTACGCCGGGACTCGCTTTTGTTACAAAACATTTCGATTTCGATGCCGGGATCGTCATCAGCGCGTCGCACAATCCGTTTGAGGACAACGGCATAAAAATCTTTCTACCCGACGGGAAAAAATCGGACGAGGCGACCGAACAGGGAATCGAGAACGATATTTTTGAAAATTCAAAATTCAAAATTCAAAATTCAAAATTCAAAACTGATGCTTCAAAATCCGCTGAGTTTCAGAATGCATATTTAAAATATTTAGCGGACGGTTTTCCCGATCTGTCGCTTGAAAATTTTAAGATGGTCGTTGACTGCGCGAACGGCGCGGCTTGCAGGCTTGCGCCGCGGCTTTTTGAAAAGTTCGGCGCGGAGGTTATCGCAATAAACGATCAGCCGGACGGGAAAAATATCAATCGTGATTGCGGTTCGCTTCATCTCGAAAAATTGCGCGAAAATGTTTTGAGCGAAAAAGCGGATTTCGGCGTCGCGTTTGACGGTGATGCGGATCGCGCTTTGTTCGTTGACGAGAAGGGAAATCTGGTTGACGGCGACGCGACGCTCTGGATCATGGCGCAGTTTCTTCAAGATCACGGCAAATTGTATAACGATACGGTCGTGGCGACCGTGATGAGCAATATCGGTTTGGAACTCGCTTTAAAATCGAAAAAAATAAAATTATTAAGAACAGCGGTCGGCGATAAATACGTTTTGCAGGAACTTCTGAGAACCGGCGCGTCAATCGGCGGCGAGCAATCCGGTCATATTATTTTTCCGCAAAAAAGTCTGGTCGGCGACGGGATGATGACGACGCTTTTTTTGCTCGAAGCAGTCTATGAAAAAAAGAAAAAATTTTCCGAAATGACCGCCGGATTTAACCGCTATCCGCAGATTCTTGTCAACGTCAGGGTCGCGGAAAAACGCCCGTTTGAAGAAGTCGCCGAGATCGTTACGGCTTCAAAAGAATTGGAAAATCAACTCGACGGCAGCGGGCGTTTGCTTTTGAGATATTCGGGAACGGAAAATCTGGCGCGGGTGATGATCGAGGGCAAAGATCAGTCGGAGATCGAACGGCAGGCTAATGCTCTGGCTGAGGTTATTCGAAAAAGTTTGGGTTAGAAAAATGTTTTGCGTAATTTATCGCTGGCGGATCAAGCCGGAACTCGAAAATCAATTTATCGAAAACTGGGCGGAAGTTACGCGATTTTACATCGAGAATCGAGGCGGCTGGGGATCACGGCTGCATCGCGGTGAAGACGGTTTGTTTTACGCTTACGCACAGTGGAAATCTTCGGAAGCGCGGGAAAAAGCATTTGAAAATGCGCCTGATTTACCGGCAAGGGAAAAGATGCGCGAAGCGGTCGAAGAGTCTCTGCCGGAAATCAGGCTGGAAGCGATTGAAGATTTTCTGCAGTTCCCGCCGGAATTAAAGAAAAATTAAAGTAAAACTTGCCAAACAAATTTTATAGATGTATATTGTATTCAATTGAGACGGTTAGGTGGAGCCTCCGTCTCAGGTGGTAGCTGGGGTGAGGACGGTTACCACAAATTGGCAGGTGCGGTACACTTTCACGTCGCTTCACCTGCTTTCTCATTTTAAATCTTTTCGGTTGCCCGCCTGTTTCTTTCCAAGTTAAACTTGATTTAACAATTTTTCCGATGGAAGACATACGCCGACAATTTCAACAAACATCAATCGAATTTCTAAAACGATCATCAGCCGAACTCGCAAAAAGCGGGGAAGTTTCCAAAGAATTTTTACGGGAAATTTTTCGCCGGATTCATACGATAAAAGGTTCGGCGCAGACATTCGGTTTGACTAATTCTTCAAGTCTGGTGCACGATCTGGAAAATATTATCGAACGGTTAGAGAATGCTCCGCAGCCGGAAAAAGAATGTAAAGATTTACTCGCCGAAGGATTTCGGTTTCTCGTTTTATCGCTCGAATACCCGGATTTTATTATTCCCGATTCGTTTATCAAAAAGATCGAAAAATTTTCCTCGAAGGCTTCGCCGCCGGTGGATGTTTACCTCACTCTGATTCCGCCGCAAATTTTCGACCAGTTGACCGAATTTGAAAAAATGAAACTTCAGGCGGCAACCGGCAAAGACCTCAGTTTGTTTTATGTTGATGCGGTTTTTGCGACGGAAAATTTTACCGGCAAATTAAAGGAACTTCAAGATACATTAAATAAAACAGGTTTTATAATTTTCACCTTGCCGAGCGAAAAAGAGCTTGGAGAAAATGAAATCGGGTTTCAGATATTTTTTTCGAGCAGTGAAAAAATCGAAGTTTTCGAATCCGCGATAAAAGATTTCGATGCCGAAATAAATCAACTGACTTCGCCCGCGGCTTTCAGCAACGACCTGAGCGGCGTCTTATCAAAAATCGCTTCGCAGGGAACGGTCTGGGCAAACGGTCTGGGTAAAAAAGCGAAATTTAAAATTCTCTCCGACGAACCCGAATTGGACGGGAAAAAATTAAGTCTAATTTTCGAGATTCTCCTGCATCTGGTCAGAAACGCCATTGACCATTCCATCGAGCGAACGGGAATTATCGAAATCCGTCTGAAAGAAACTGACGACTGGATAAATCTGACGGTGTTGGATGACGGCAAAGGCATTGATCCCTACATCATCAGGGCGAAAGCCGTCGAGCAGAAACTGATTCTTCCCGATACGCATCTGTCCGAGCAGGAAATTCTCGATTTGATTTTTCTGCCCGGTTTTTCGACTGCCGAAAAAGTTACCGAAATTTCCGGGCGCGGTGTCGGTCTCGACACGGTGCAGAATTTAGTGGTCAACGCGCGCGGCACGATCAGCGTCGAAAGCCAGAAAGGAAAGGGAACAATCTTCGAAATTTTTCTGCCCTTGAATTCATAAAACCGGAAATTCGCGCCGATGATTTTTTATAAAAAAATTTCAGTTTTCTTGATCATTTTTCTCCTGCTTTTTTCCGCCCCCGTTTTTTCGCAAGATTACCCGGACAAAATTCGCGGCTACAAAGTTTATAAGACAAAGATTTTCGTCAAAACCGAAAACGAAAAAACACCGGAAAAGTCTGACGCAGAGGCAATTGTAAAAATCGGCGACCCCGAACTTGCCGATATTTCGCTGACCGGAATCACATTGGAAATTTCCGCCGGGATCGAAGGCATCGAACAAAACGGGAAGGTTGATTTTCTGACATTCGAAGATTTCAAGGTCAACGGTCTGGATGTCGAGATCGAAGAATATACGGAATCTTTTGAATTTAAAAAGAACGAAAAAATTATCTTGCCGAAACCCGTCAGAATTTTTATCGGCGCGGGACAAACCCTTCGCGGCGCGTTCAGGGAATTGAAAGATTCGAAAAAAGATTGGACGGTTACGGGCAGAGTCTTCGTTTTCGGCAAATTCAAAAAGTTCGGTTTTAAGTTTAAGCGAGTCGTTCCGGTCGAGATAAACCTCAAGATCGAGAACCCGGTCAGAAAGCGGCTCGCTCAAAATGACAGGTCAAATTAATAAATCAAATCATTTTGACTGAATCGGATTTTTCTCAATCATCCGCAAAAATTAAAAATCACCCGATTAAATAGGACTTTCATTAAAATCAAAATAAATGGCACAGCCGTTGCCAATATAATCGAGGAAGCCGGACGAGGTTGTCGTCTACGCACGCGATAATTTTGACGGCGAGGTAAAAGTTTGGGCAACTGACCTCACTCTCTAATCTTTACTCATATTTCGAGGCAAGAGCCGCGCGGCTCTCGCCTCTTTTTTTATTTCCAAAAACGAAAATTTCGCACTAATTTACGGCTTTGCACAAAAATCGTTAAATTTAGCGGAAGAATCTCTGTTTGAATAGTTGC
>JBGTSF010000068.1:0-25637 GCA_041940425.1 Pyrinomonadaceae bacterium | reverse complement strand
GGTGTCGAAGGCGGGACTTTCACCCGCACGAGTCACATTCTCACGAAGTTTTAGCAGCATCAAAAAACTTCGCGCGTCTGTCTTACCTTTCCGCCACTTCGACATAAAAGAAATTGGTACCGACGGTGAGATTCGAACTCACATCAAATTGTTTCTAAGACAACCGCCTCCCCATTTGGGCTACGTCGGCAAATAAAAATGAAATTGAAGATTTCAAATTTAAGATTAAAAATTGGTCTGGGCGGCAGGATTCGAACCTGCGAATACTGGATTCCAAGTCCAGCCCGTATAGCCATCTGCTGGAACGCCCAGAAAAATAAATTTGGCTTCGGGTAGAGGATTCAAACCTATATTTCATGAGTCAAAGTCATGCGTCCTGTCAATTAGACGAACCCGAAATGGTATTGGAGACTTCGGCAGGATTCGAACCCGCAACCTCAAGAGTCGAATTCTTGCGCTCTGATTCCGTTGAGCTACGAAGCCGTTTTGATTTTCGATTTGCGATTGCCGATTTGCGATTTGTTTAAATCGGCAATCTGGAAAAAATATTTTGGCGGGAACGGGAGGATTCGAACCTCCGACCTGCTCCGTCGCAGAGAGCCGCGCTTTAATTCCGCTGCGCCACGTCCCCGAAAATTAAGTTCAAGGTTTAAGGTTCAAAGTTCAAAGTTAAAAAACATGAAACCTGAGTTTTGGCGGAAGGCACAGGACTCGAACCCGTATGCGCTTTAACGCGCGGCAGTTTTCAAGACTGCTGCCACACCGATTTGGCTTGCCTTCCGAAATTTGTCAGAACCATCTGCGGTAGCGGATGGTTAAAGTTTGTAAAGTGAGGAGAGGTGAGGAAAGAAGAAATCACGTCTTTCTTCGCTTCTTCGGGGGAAAATTTTATCTGGCAGGCGCGTTCAGATTTGAACTGAAAACTCCGGTTTTGGAGACCGGCATTTTGCCGGGTTGAAACTACGCGCCCTGAAGATGGTCTTTGGTTTTTGGTCTTTGGGTTTTGGCATTTAATTTGCGATTAAAGACATTGGAAAAATTCCAAAGACCAAAAACCAAAGACCAAGACCATTTTAATTTTGGAGTGAGCGACGGGATTTGAACCCGCAACATCCGGTTTGGAAGACCGGCACTCAGCCTGTTTGAGTTTCGCTCACGAAAGAATTGCTGAAGTAGGAATGATGAACGATGAAGAAAAATTGATTCATCGTTCAGCGTTCCAATTTCATCCTAGAGTTTGGTGCATCGGGAAAGACTCGAACTTTCACAGCGCGAACGCGCGACAGTTTTACAGACTGCCTGCCTTTGCCGATTGGCGACCGATGCGTGAAATTTTCTAAATCAAAAATTCTGTGTAAAAATAAAAAAGGCAGAGAACCGGCAGACTTCGGACGCAAAAATGCGCCGAAAAGAACCGCATAAGATTTTCAGTTTTCGGGAACTCGCCAAAGTTTTTATCGAAACTGAAAGTCTTTCCAAAACTCTCTGCCTTTTTATTTTGTTCGGATAAATTTATTTCTGCCGCATCTTCGCCAAGCAAAAAAAAACTTCATCCGAACATTTTTCGGTTATTCAGTTGTCAAACATCCGTTCAAAAACACGAAAAAAGCGGTAACACTAAAAATTCCTTTCGAGAACTTTTTGCGTTACCGCTCCTAAAACTTTTTCGAGTTTTTAACTGAAAACTCTTTTCTGAAAATTTATGTTTCGGGAGCGGAAACGATGCCGCTCCCGCTTTGCTAACTCTGATTCTCCAGACGGTCTAAGCCGCCGGGTGCCGGTTGATAATTCGATCCTTCGAGGCTTGCACACAAACCGACCGACAGACTTCTGCTAAACCGCATTCCGATAATGGCGGCAAAGTCCGTCGTTTTCTGATTTGTATGTATCCAAGTTTGAATCACTCTATTTTATCTCCCAAAATTTTTTCGCACTTTCGGCGAACAGTTGAAAGTTTTAGCACGAATAAAATTTATTTGTCAAGATTTTTTTGAAAATATTTTCCGGCGTGCAAAATTTTTTCAGAAATGACGAAATCCTTTCGGTTGTAAAATCTCGATTTTTTCTTCGCTGACAAGTTCAACTATTTCAGCATTTGCAGTAACTTCGCCGATCAGCGAAATTTTATGATTTTTCAGCTCTTTTTCAAGTAGAAATTTTTTTTTCGGATTGACGGTGAAAAGCAACTCGAAATCTTCGCCGCCGATTAAAGCTGAATCTAGTTTTGAATTTTGAGTTTTGAGTCTTAAATTTTGCAATTTGTAATTTTTAATTTGTAATTCAATCGGTATTTTATCGGCGTAAATTGTCGCTCCGACTTTTGACGATTCGCAGATATGAAACAAATCGCTCGATAAACCGTCGCTCAGATCAATCATCGAAGTCGCCAGATTTTTCTCTCCCAAAATTTGACCGATTTTCGTCTGCGGATTCGGTTTCAGCTGCCGCTCGATCAGTTTATTATAATTAGAACTTTTGTAAATTTCGCCAGCTTCCAAATGCCGCAGACCGGCGGACGCGCCGCCTAGCTTTCCGGTTACAAAAATCAAATCCCCGGCTTTCGCCGTTGAGCGTAAAACGGCTTTTCCTTTTTTCGTTTCGCCCGCGGCAATCGAATCAATGACGATCTTGTCGGGCGATCTTGAAACGTCGCCCCCGATGAGTTCGACATCGAATTTTTTCGCCAATTGCAGATAGCCGTCGTAAAATTTTTCGACAAAATCGGTTTTCCAGATTTTGTCTGGAACGCCGATAGAAAGCATTGACCAAACAGGTTTTGCGCCCATCGCGGCAATATCGGAAAGGGAAACCGCGAGTGCTTTGTGACCGAGAAAATCCGGCTTCGACCAATTCAATCGAAAATCAATTTCTTCGATCAAAAGATCGGTTGTGATAACCAAATCTGTCTTACTGTCTTTCGGCAAAACGGCGCAGTCGTCGCCGATTTTATTCAGCGAATATTTTTCTTTGAGGCTTTTGATAAACTCGAATTCGGTTTTCATAAAAAACATTGACATAACCCGCTTTAATTCTTACAATAACGACGGCGGTTTTTATAAAAAACTTTAACATAAAAAGAGGATAAAATGGGACAACCAGCAGTTGCGATACCGGAAAAAATTTTCTTCAAAATCGGCGAGGTCTGCGACATCGTCGGTGTTCAGGCGCACGTTCTGCGTTACTGGGAAACCGAGTTTCCACAGCTTTCGCCGCAGAAAAACCGTTCCGGTCAAAGGAGTTACCGCCGCCGAGATGTCGAGATCGCGCTTCGCATCAAAGAGCTTTTATATGATGATATGTTCACGATTGCCGGCGCGAAAAAGAAACTGCAGGCGGAATTGCGCGACGCGAGCCGTCTGAAAATCGTCCATCCCGAACCGCAAAAGCCCGAACCGCATCTGAAAGCCGTCAAAACCGCCGAGCCGGATGACGAAACGGAAGATTTGGACATCGAAGATTACGAACCGGATTTTGACGACGAAAACGAAGAAATGTCGACGGCTGACGATACTGAATTCGAGTTTGACGACGAACGCCGCGAAGCTCTAAAAACGCTCGCTTCACAGCTTCTCGAACTCAGGGAAATGCTCAAAAACAACCGCGCCGCCGATTCGGAAAAGCAGTTTCAGCGCAGGTATTGATTTGACAAAAGTCGGCAGGGAAATTTACTCTTAAAATTCGTCTTTTCGGGACGTAGCGCAGTCTGGTAGCGCGTTCGCTTGGGGTGCGAGAGGTCGCCTGTTCAAATCAGGTCGTCCCGACCATTAATTATCGGCATTTCACTTTCATTTGTGGCTTGCCGATTTTTTTGTTGACTGCAAATGTTAAATAATTTGCCTCTTAACGGAAGAAACCATTTTATTATCGGTAGTTTGTAGCTGCTATTAGTCTCGCCGTCCGACGTTTTAGAAAAAGGCTAAATCAAAATAAAATGATTTAGCCTTTTTGTGTTTTACGGTTTAACCGTCTCCCTCTCCCGGTTTCGGAGTTTTCTTCGGAGTCGGTTTCGGAGTCGGAGTCGGAGTCGGTCTCGGGGTCGGCGTCCGCACCGGCGTTGCCGTCGGTCTCGGAGTCGGCGTCCGCACCGGCGTTGCCGTCGGGAAAGGTGTCGGTGTCCGTACCGGAGTCGGCGTCGGAACAGGCGTCGGAGTTCTGACCGGAGTCGGGGTCGGAACGGGTGTCGGGCTTGGCGTCGGCGTAATTCTCGGAGTTGGTCCGGGCGATGGAAGGTCTGTATTGCCCTGACTATCGTATGGTACCGGCGCCTCTAAAAACTGTATATTTCTAACGCCGAGTTGGGTTACGCCGTTGATGCGATGGTTCTGTCCATCCTGTAGTGCATAGGCTGTTTCGACCTCGACAAACGGCTCGATTCTTCTTACCGAAGCGGCATCTTCCAAATTGAATTGCTCCACGGGCTGTTCAAATATCGTATTTTCGGAAGATGGTTTTAGAACATATCGAAATTGCAGGTTGACCAGATGTTCGGCGATAACGCTGTCAACAAACGATTGATTTTTGATACCGAAAACGCGGCGTATCAGTTTTCCGTCAGCATCAACAAAATAATGAATTAACTGAACTCTGAACAGATTCATCCCGAGACCGGCTCGCTGAATCGCGGCAAGACTGCCGGTTAAACCGATTCGATTAAGTCCGAGAGCGTCGCCGTCCGACCAGTAAACATTTCTACTTCCCGAATCAATGGACGTAACCGTACCGAACGTCCCGCTCACGCCGTTTGAAATAAAGTAAATCTCACCGGCATTAAAATCACCGACCCGACTGCCCGGAACAGTAAAATATCCGTTCGTGTAATTGACGGCGGATGTGGTTAATGGGATCGGGGTAAAAGTTCGGTCTTCGCGGAGAAACGAACTGCGGTCGGTTGCCGGAAGAACGGTCGTCGGCGGATTGGCGTTCGGAACATTTGTTCCGGCGGGAACATTGTTATCCGAAATTACCGCGCCGACCATCACATAACCGGTATTCGCAGGATCGAGATCGGCGGCGGTTCGGGCGGTCAGATAACTCGTTACAAACCGGGTCGGAAGCCAGATATTCGATAAGCCTTTCGCGCCGTCGCCGAGCGTCAAAATATCGCGGTTGATGAATTCCTGCGCGTTTCTGAGCCCCTGCGCGGCTGAGGTCATTTCATAATTAGTGTTGGCTGTGATGATCGTTCCGCGCAGAAGGGAAAATACCGCGCCGAGAATAACGAGCATCAGCACCAGCACGATGAGCAGTTCCATCAATGAAAAGCCGGCTTGTTTTCTCGTTTGTAATTTATGTTTCATTATTCTGACCTATCAAAAAAATGGTTTTTAATAAATGCTCTGTCTGAATCCGGTCGCCTGAACGTATTGGAAAAACGGGGTTCCCGGCGGGAGTTTGTTCGGCGTGAGGAAAGTTTCGTCAAAACTCCAATTTCTGTTCGGCGGCAGGTAAATGACCGAAGTGTCGTTTTCCCACTGCGAAACCGCCTGCGTTGAACGGAAAAGCGGGATAAACGAACCTGCGTAACTCCACGTTCTAAAAGTCGCGCCGTCGTTCCACAGTTCCAAAAATCTCGGATAATTGACGATGCCGCCGTTGCGTTTTAATCCGGCGGCATCCCGTCCGGGCGCGGCGGTCATATTCGAAGTCGTCGTTCCGGCGATGATCCCGGCGCGGACAGCGGTGCTTTGGGTTACGGTCGCGCCTTCGTCGGCAAGCCGGTAAGGTTCGCCGGTCATATTGCGGGCATTGCCGCCGCCTTCCGGGTAGAGCGCGCTCAAAGCGTCAAACCACGTTCTGGAAAGAGGGAAAAACGCGTCGCAGACGATCGAAGCCGGAACTTGCGCCCCGTTGTAGCCGCCGTTGTTCAATGTCGAACCGCCCGAAGGAATCGTGTTAACGCCCGTCGTATTGTAATTGCCCCAGATATAAACCATATTTTCCGAGGAAATCGTGATGCCTTTGGTCGGGGAAAGTTTATCGGTCGCGCCGGTCGTGGTTAATTTTTCGCCGTCAAACAGACGAACCGAACGGCGAAAATAACTCGAAGTCGAAGTGCTGAGAGATGACCAGCTTAAAACCTCCCTGGCGCGATCCTCACGATTCAGCGTGCCGTCCTTGACGATCCCGGTCGTCGGCAGTTCCGTCAGATCACGCTGAAGTCGCCCTTTTTTGGTTAATCCGCCGGCTTCCCAGCCGAAATCAATAACGTCTTCGCCCGTATCGAGAACATTGTTCGGACCATATATATCCTCGTTATCAACAATGCCGTTGGTGCTGGCAAAAGAAGTTCCGTCTTTAAGATATTCGGCTTTGATCTTGTCGCCGCGGCGGTCTGAAATATACACGACATAGCCTTCTTCGCTCTTGATATTCGCGCTGACGGCGTTTGTTCCCGAAAGCAGATTGTTATCGTAAACACCGTCGAGCCACCGGGCGAGATTTCGCATATTGATCTCGACCACGCTCGTGATGCCGCGCTCGTAAATGTCATATTCGTCCATTTCGCTTCGAAACCAGCCTTCGCGGACGTTATAGACATTGATCGGGACGATTTTGTCGTAGTTTTTGACGGGAAACGCTTCGCGTATGATTTGTCCCGTGCCGCCGTTAGCGGTCGAGTCTTCGTCGGCATCGCCGGGCAGCATATTGAGAAATCCGCGATTCGCGTAAAAAGCGGTTGCCGGAGGATCGGTCATTTCGCCGTCGGCGACGTGCTGGTAGTTTTGCGTCAGATTAACGAGATCGAAACCGCCTCCGCGCCGGTCGCGGCTTCCCTGAACAAATGCCGTCCAGAGCGGTCGTTGCAGATAAACGATGCCGTTCGGTTCGCCTTCGGTAATGCCCATGCTTAAAATCGTCTGGGTTACGTCATGCGCCGTGCCGTTTTCGTCAATGACTTCGATCAGAATTTTTCCCTGAATTCCCGCGCCCGGCGGAATGAAATTGGAATTGACCGTTTCGGGAGCGGTTTTGACGCCGCGTACCGTTTTGGCTTCGGCTGTTCCTCCCGAATTATCTTTTTGCCAGATGATGCTTCCGCTGACCGTGCCGCTGTCGGAAACTTTTTTCAGAACATTGTTGATAGCCGAAGGCGTAAATGCCGAAAGTTTTAATCCTTTTCCGGCGGGAATGCCCGCGACATTGCCCGAACCGCTTCCGGCGGTTTCGTCGTCAATCAATATTCTGACCTGCGCTTTGCTGTGGTATCGCTGTGTCGAAAGCAATTCGCCGTCCGACGGAAGCGAGCGTTTGATCAGTTCGGCGGCGTTCGTGCCGTCGGTTTCGATCGGGAGTTTTAATTCGCTGGCACCGGTCGTCCGTGTTAAAACCTGTCCCCCGAAACGATTCGGTCGGCTGTTGGCGGCGGGTTTCACAGTTTCGGTTTCCCAACTCGTATTGGGAATTCCGTTCGGACTGCCCGGATAGAAACCTCTCTGTCCCGAACGGCTGCCGACAATATTCGGACCGCCGATCGTCCCCGAACCGGGTTTCATACTTCCGAACGTGCTTTGGACATTGATATTGTTGACCTGCACCCAGACGTTATCGTTACCGCTTGAATCGTTCGTCTCACCGCTCCGTTTGGCATTACGAATCCATTCTCCGGCGGTCGTGATACGGTTGAGAAATTTTACGTTTCGCATCGCGTAAATATTGCCGTTCGAGTGAATGCGCCCGTTAAACGTCATAAACGGACCGGGATAAACTTCGATGTCCTCGTTGCTGAAGATGCCGAACTGGAAAAGCGGAACAAGATAATTATTAAATTCTCTTTCAAGTTTGATCTGTACGCCGGTGTTCCGCATCGTCGCTTCCGATGACATTTTGTAAGGAATGATGCTCGCATAAAGACCTGCATACGGTCCTTCGGGAATATTGACGCGCGGAAACACATTTGCCGGAAGTCCCTGCGTAGTTCGGAGTTCGGTCAGTTTTGCTGAATCGAGTTCCAAATTCTGATTAAAGTCAAATCCTTCCGTAACCATTTCCGCCGGATACTCATCTTCGATACGGTCTAAATCCTGCGGTGTCGGATTCATCTTTTCGCGGAACAGGTTGCTGAAATCGTTGGTCATTTTTTCCAATCCCGCGCTGGCGGCATAGAAAGTCTGCGAACGCTGCAGATCGCTTCCGGCGATGCGCGCCTCGGTGGATGAAAAAGCCAGAGCGGTCAGGGCGATGACGGATAAAACGGCAAGAATTATAACGGCAGTGGCGAGAGCCGCGCCTTTTTCCGATTTGTCGGGTTTTGTCTTTAGTTCGCAGTTTTTGGAAATTTCAAAAAACATTTATTCGTCCTCCGCCTGTCTTATCTCGTCAATCTGGCATCATCGTTCAGGTAACACACGCCGGTTATTTCACCGATCGTGCCGCCGTTTCCCGGATACCGGATTTTTATTTCGACCTTTTTTATTGATTTGCTCATATTTGTGATCGTGATCTGGCGCGTGTAGCCGTCGCGGATGCGCGCCGGATCGGTTACGTCGTCCGCCGTTCCGAAAACTCCGTCGCGTCCAGCCGAAATGCTCAAGTCGTCATCCGTTCCGAAAACGCCGTCAAGACCGGGTTCTGAAGAAATCGGATTAAATCCCGTCCTAAAACCGCCGAAAAAATTTGCCGAACCGGTGTTGTCAACGCTTCCGGCATTGGCGATCTGTTTAAAATCGAGACGGCGGGAATTTCTTAACGATTCGATCTCTTCAAACGAGGCGACGACGAGCAGTTTGGATTTTGTAACATTTTTGCTGATCGCACCGAGTTGGAGCGCGTATGTGATGGCTGCCGCCGTTCCGACTAGTCCGATGGTCAAAATAAAAATTGCAAAAATCGCTTCGAGCAGTGTAAAGCCCGATTCGCCGCCCCGCTTCCGGGAACTTTGTATCTGTAATGTATTTTTATTCGACATAACTGTTCGTTTGCTTGCTGTAACGCCAGACTTTTGCGCGTCCGCCCGCGCCGAGAATGGAAACGGCAAACGCGGTTTCCTCGGCGTGTTTGCCATGATAAAAAAACATCGCACTGTTTTGCGGATTGCCGCCCGCGTCAACTACCGAGCCGTCGGGTTGAAACGTGATTTCAAGGATGCCGGATGTCAGATTTGACAGATCGGTGCCGTCGCCGAGCGCGGCGGTCGAAACGCCCGACGGGCGACCGTAAAATATATCAGCCGGATCGAGCCCCGAACCGGACATTTGCAATACGAGATTTTTGGCATCGCCCGCCGCGCCGTATTTGCCGCCGTGTATTCTGACCTCTTTCGTGCCGTTAATGTATTGAAACGTAACCGGAGTTCTCTGTCCCATCGCATCCTGACGCGCGTCACGAAGCGATGAGGCGACCTGTCTCTGCAGAGCGGAAAATCTAAACAAACGGCGCGATGAAATGACCTGCGGAAGCGCGAGCGTTACCAGAATTGCCAAAACCAGTAAAACTATAACCAGTTCGGGCAGGCTAAATCCTTTTTGTCTAGCGGTTTTACCTCTTTTTAATCTGTTTCCAATCATTATTTTGAGTGTTCAATCCCGGTGCGGGAATTTTTTCCCTATTGCACAAAAGGTCAAATAACTATGTTATTTCAGAAAAAACAATGTTTATTAAATTTTATTGGGAAATTTGTTGGAAGGAGGTTGTTAAAAAACCCGTCAGACCGGAATCAGTCTGACGGGAATGAAAGAAAGCTGAACGAAGTCGTGTTTTCGCACTCGGAGGCGGTTGGCGAAAAAGTTTTGCATCCGGTAAAAATCAAACACAAAACTTTTTCGACAGGTAAACTGATCCGCTACTTATGGTTTGGTTTCGATATTTGACGTCGGAACCGGATTTGCCGTCGGCGCGACCGGCGTTACCGGAACGACCGGGAGTTGCGGATTTTGTCCGGGAATTTCCGAATTGGAAGGCGGGTTGCCGAGCGGGACGGGCTGGATGATCGTCGTCGTCCGGTTTCCGTCGCTGATCTTTCCGCTGGTCGGATTTCCGTTATAGTCCGAACGATAAATGCGCGGCGTGATAAAGAACAGGATTTCAGCCGTATTGCGCGTGGTTGATTTGTTTTTGAACAAATACTTCAAAAGCGGAATACTGGCAAAACCGGGAACGCTGTTTCTCGATTCGGTTTCCTGATCCACAACGACTCCGCCGACAACGGTCGTGCCGCCGTCCGGGACTAAGACTTCCGTCTGCATTCTTTGCGTATCAATACCCGGCGTTCCGGTCAGACCCGACGACAGAGCGTTGTTGACCGTATTGTTTTCCGCGACGACGCGCAAGATTACGACGCCGGCATCGCTGATTTGCGGTGTAACCGAAAGACGCAGGGGCACATTCACAAATGTCGTGGTAACGATGGGAACGGCATTGTCGCCTTCGTCGCGCTGAACTGTCGTAACCGGAATCTGCGAACCGCTTTCGATCTGCGCCGGACGATTGTTGAGGGCGGTAACGCGTGGCGTGGCGATGGTTTTTAACTGCCCTTTGGTTTCGCCGAGATTCAGTGCGGCGGTAATCTGCGCCGTTCCGAAGGCTCCGGTCGTCAGGGTCAGCAAACCGTTATCGCTCGACGTCGAATTATTCGTCGTGCCGTTGATAAAACCGCCGCGACCGAACGGATTGGAAATATTCACACCGAGCGAAACGCCGAGATCGCGCAGGAAATTGCGCTGGGCGACAACGATTCTGGTTTCGATTTCAACTTGCGGTTCGGGCTGGTCGAGCAGGACGACAAGCTGGCGAATCGCGTCAATATTTTCACGAACGTCGGTAATGATCAGAGTGTTGCTTCGACCGTCAACTTCGACCGAGCCGCGCCGCGACAGACGGCGTTTGATAATACCGAGAATGCCCTGATCGGCAGAACCGCCGCCGCCGCCGCCGCCGCCGCCGCCGACCACGCCGCCAGAAAAACCGCCGCTTCCACCGGCTTCGCCCGTAAGTGTGCCGGAGGCGCGGGCGTAATTAAGACGAATGAATTCCGTGTAGAGTGGCGATGAATCGAGCTGCTGACTGCGGATTTTGGCATTGATTTCTTCTTCCGCCGCAAGCGTTTTTTTGGTGGCGATTCTGAGAATCGGTCCGTTGACCTGGACGGCTAATTCCTGCGACTGCAAGATCGAATCGAGCGCGGTGTTCCAGGGAACGTCGCTGACGTTGACGGTTACGGGAATCGAGCCGACCGATTTGTCTATGACGAAATTAACGCCGTATTGCTCGGTAATATAATTAAGAATATCGCGGATATCGGCATTGACGACATTCAGATTGATCGGCTCGCCGACAAAACCGGGATCGCCGTACATTTTGCCTTGCTGCTGTGCCGGAACGGTTTGACCGGCGGCGACAACCGCAAAACAACAGAAAAGAACTAAAGCGAAAATGACTTTTTTACACAAGTCGGTTTTATTTTGAAGAAAATTCATGCTTCCTCCCACAGAAATTTCATCTCTTTCAAGAGACGTTTTACGAAAAATAGATTTTTATCGGAATGCGGCGCGAAAGAGTGGAAAAGGTTCGCGCCGCGCATATTTTTTTGGAATTACTGCTTTTTGTTTTTGGCAATCTTTTTGCTTTTTTTGCCGTTTTTTTGCTTGGCGGCATCTTTGGTGTCCTCTTGGGGCTGTTTGTTCATTTCGTCAACCGGGGAAATGATAACGGTCGGTTCGGTCTTTTTATCTTTACTTTCTTCGGTCTTTTCGGGCGTTTCCACGACGGCGGTTTCAGTCGCCGGAGTTTCGGTTGTGGCTGCAGGATTAACCGGAGCGGTTCCCTGAACGGTCTCCTGCACCGAGTATTGACGCAGAGCTTTGTTTTCGACCGACGAGATAAATTTGCCGTTGCTCATCTTTATAACTTTGCGAAAAACAAGCCGGTTTTCCTCGATGGCGACGAGCTGCCCGTCGAAGAATTTTTCGCCCGGATAGATCGTGTAGGAAAGTTTGATCGGTTTGGCTTCGACCATCGCCGCGTAGCCGCGCGGTGTGCGGAAAATTCCGGTAACGGACATTTCATCCAAGGTCAAAACGCTCGTTACCTTCGGCAATTCCATTCCGCCCGCCGCGGCTTCTTCACGAAGCCGCTTGTAATAATTGATTCTGGCTTCGATGGACGGCGGCACGACGACGACCGGACCGGTCGGTTTCGGCTTTTCCGAAGACGAGGATTTCGATGAACTCGAACTCGGCGAGGGATTATTATTCTTCGATTTTGCCCATTCCGCCTTGGCGAACGGATCGCGGTTTTGCGCGGTTATTTCGGACGAAATGCCGCTCAGCAATACGAAACCCGTTACGGCTAAAGCTAAACTCAAGACTCTTAACATTTTCGATTTGTTGGTCATAACTTTATCTCTCTAAATTCTTTCTCAATTTGAAAAACTAAATCATTTGGCGGCTGGCGGATTGTCGGCAGGTTTTTGAGCGTCTTTCGCCGCCTGTTTTTTGTCGGCGGGCGGGCAGGGTTTTCCGTCTTTCGTTTTCTTCTCGCCCGGTTTGCAAGGCTGCGGTTTGCCGAGATTGGCAAGGTCTTCCGGCGAAGCGTAATACGCGGTCAGCAGGAACTGGGCGTGCAGTGTTTTGTCTGCCGTTTGTTTATCCAATTGATTTATTTTGAAATCGGTAATGGAAACGATACGCGGCAGTTTCGCCATCTGATCGAAAAATTCGCGCAGACTGTTGAAATTGCTGTCCACCTCGACCTCGACCGGTTTCGACATAATGCCGTCCTGCGAAACGTCTTCGCGCGGCGCGAATCTCATAACGGTCAGACGGCTCGTGCCTGCCGTGTCCTGAAGTCCCTGCAGAACATTCGTGATCTCGCGCTGTTCCGGCAGAAGAACTTTGAGTTCGTCGTATTCCTGCATTTTGCTGGCATAGAGCGCGCGGAATTCGTTGATGCGCTGGGTGGCGATCTGCGCGGCTTGATTTTTCGCCTGCAATTGGACGACTTGCTCGTTGATCTGTTCGGTTTCCGCCCGCGTCGCGTCGGTGACGAAATATCTCTCGCCGAAAAAGAGCAGACCGGCGATTACGACTAAGATCAAAAGTTGCAGATACCACGAAAGAGATTTGAATTTTTCTAACATTTCGATTTCCTTCTTTATTAATTGAAATTTTTAACTGACCGGAGATGTTGTTACTGCTGATTTTGAGCGATTTGCGGCGGTTGTTGCGCGGGATTTGCCGATTGACTGCCACCGCCGGCATTATTCGGCTGCCCCTGATTCGCCGCGGTCGTTGACGAATTTTTTGAAGCCTCGGCTTTCGAAGGCGTATAGGCGCAGCGGATGATAAAGTTGACGATTTCGAGTTTCGGTTTTTCCGTTCCCGGCACGCTCGAAGTTTGTTGCGGGCTGATTTCCTTTCTCTGGGTTTCGATGCTCAGGTTCGAAAAAAGTCCGGCAGAAAATTCGAGACTTCGACCGAATTGCGTAACGGCTTGCTCGTCGGGCGAATTCCCTTTCACGACCAGCTGTTCGCCGGATTGTTCGATACTTTCCAGATATAATCCCGGCGTCATGGCGATTCGCTCGCGGATCGCTTCGAGAACCGCGCTCGGACCGGCTTGCGAGGCGCGGAGTTTTTTGATCGCTTCGATGCGCGCGTCAATATTCTGGATATTTTCTTCGAGCTGTTTCTGTTCCTGCAGAACGGCTTCGAGTTCGGCGGCGATCTTCTTTTGTTCTTCGAGCGCGGCTTCGGCATTCGCCTTGTTGCGGTTGGTGCTGATAATGTCCCAACCGATCAGAGCCGCGAGCATCACGCCGACCGCGATCATCATCAGCATCAGGCGCGATGCCGGACTGCCGACCTTGCGTTCGACCGATCTGACCGCGCCGCCTTGTCTTTCCGTTACTGAATTTAAAAGGTTTACTCTAATCATCTTAATTCTACCCCCCTGATTGCCAGACCGACGGCAACCGCCATTTCGGGCATAATTTCACTTAAATAATCGGGGTCAAACTTTTTCGTATCTACTTTGATCTGGCGGAACGGGTCGAGAACTTCCACGGGAAGTTCGAGCCGCGCCGAGAGGTCTTCCGCCAGCCCCTGAAGTTTCGAGCCGCCGCCCGAGATCAAAATCTTCTGCACGACGAGGTTGTCGCTTTCGTTCGTCGCGCGGTAAAAATCGAATGTTTTCTGAATTTCCATCGCCACCATTTCGGTTACGTTATTCATCAAAGGCTCGATGGCTTTTTCCTCGACGTTTTCCGCCGCGCTGTTCACGCCGCGTTTCAAGGCTTCGGCTTCCTGAAAACTCAAGCCGAGATTTTTTTGCAGAATGTCCGTAAACTGGCTTCCGCCGATGGTAATGTCGCGCGTGAAAAGGGAAGTCGCGCCCTTGACGATATTGACGTTCATCGTTGACGCGCCGATATTGAGAAGCGTTACGACCTGCGATTCGTCGGGCTGATAATTTACTTCGTAGCAGTTCTGCAGTGCGAATGTATCAACATCAATCGCCACCGGAGCTTTTCCGGCTAATTGGATTGACTGCCGCAGGGAGTCAATTCTTTCGCGTTTGCAGGCGGCGATCAAAACCTGAGTTGAATCCGCGTCTTCGCCCGTGATGTGATAATCGAGATTAACATCCGCCAGATCATACGGGATATGTTCTTCGGCGTGCCAGTCAATAGATTCTTCGAGTTCCTCGCGGCTCATCGGCGGCAGGACGATATTCTTTATAATGACCGAATGACCGCTGACGCTCGTTACGACATTATTAAATGACGCTTGTTGTTCACTGCACAAATTTTGGATGGCTTCGGAAACCGCGTTGATCTCCATGATCTGTCCGTCAACGATGGTGTCGTCGGGCAGGTTTTCATAACCGAGATTGACAAGACTCAGATTGTTGAGCTTGCCGTCGAGTTCGACGACTTTGATCGAACTCGAACCGATGTCCAAACCGGCTGTACTCTTCTTTTTACCGAACAGCATTATCTCTTTACTCCTTTGGCTTTTCCGCCAACACGAATTTTTTTATTCAGAAAATCTCTTTGCTTTTTTTTAATAAACGACTCAGGCATTCGGCTCTTTGTAGAATTTTTTTGTCACCTTTCGGGATTGCCACAAAGACAGGAATTTTGTACTGGTAGGCTTAACTTGGGGCAAAAGCCAAACTGCCTGCTCGTTTTGAATTTATTCGCTAAGTGCAACTCGAAATGTTTTGAAACGTCGGTCGCCGCTCCCTTATGATTTGTTTTTTTTTGCAATCAGGTGACGATGGGAAATGATTCAGTTCAGAATCATCACTTTTAGAAGTTACAATACTTAACAAAATCTGTCAACAATTATTTACAATGTTTAACATTCAAATTGAAATAATTTTATTCAGAATGATAAAAAGCCCGTTCAAAAGCGATCAAATTCATTCAAAATGCCGTGAAATAAATTATTTTTCGGGATCAGTAAAGTAACAGCCGAAGCCCGCGCGTCAGCAAGAGCGGAATACTCTACATTACAGCTCCGATCCTGCCGCCGCACGGGCTTCTGCCGGTTTTCCAATGAGTCCGGCGGTTTTCCGTTGTGTTTGGAGAGCGAAGAGAGGCGGGCTTTCGATGAAATAAAGCGTTTTTGCCGTAAATTCTTTTCTTACAACAGATAAATAAACAAACCCGACCGCTTAAAATTTTCCGCCAACGCCTTTTTAAATTGCGCCAACGCCTTTTTAAATCGCGCCGACGCTTAATTAATTTGCGCCAACCCTTTTTTAAATGCCGCCAACATCTTTTTAAATCGCGCCAAAGGCTTTTTAAACCGCGCCGGTGTCAAATTAAACCGCGCGGGCGTTAAATTAAATGCCGCCGACGCTCGTTTAAACCGCGCCAAAGGCAAATTAAATTACGCCGATGCCCGTTTAAACTTGGCAAAAGAACCGTAATTGAAAATATTCTGGTAACTTAGTTGCTTTCCGTTTTAACAATTTCCTTTAAGACAGTTCTAATTCCATAAGGATGAATATACAAATTAACTAAACAATACTCATTGTCTTTAATATCCTGATTGATTTTACCTAGTCTTAAAGGAAAACTTTTTTGAAAATCAGGTAAATATACAGTTAATTTTTTATTTTTTTCGATCACACCCTCAAACACTTTCGTTGTACCTACAGAATCTTTCCAAACTTCATGCAACTCAGTTCTAAAAAATCTATATTTTTTGTTTAGAATTTTATGTACTTCAAATGCGTCTTTAAAATTCCAATTATAGATATATGCCACAAACAAATAGAACAAAAATCTTAAGGTTTGTCTGTTCTCTAATTCGGGATGCTTTTTAGTCAACTCTAAAAACTTAACTCTGAAATCAGGATTGTAAAGTTTTATCGTATAATAACGAAAAACTGCATCTACTACATAATCATGCTCAGTAAACCCTTCCAAAAGTTGAATTATTTGTTCGCAGGAAAACCAATCACTTTTTGCAAAGTAATAATAAAATTGTAATGTAAGTGAGAGAGGTTTAAGAGATTCACTATTGCATCCTTTTTCTATTTCTTTAATATAATTTTCATCATCGTGTGAGCCATAAAGATAATAAGAATTATTGATCTTTAATTCGTGAACCCTATCAAGGGTTGTGGTTATTAAACTTTCAGATTGTTCAAATAAATCTTGAATTTTAATCTTTCTATAAAGGATTTCCTCTTCAGAGAATTTGAGGTTTTTAAGGCACCATATTTCAAATTCCAAATAGTTTTCATAACTATAATGGCTATATGGATCTAGTATTCGCTTTCTATCGAACCAGGCTTCTGCCTCTCTGAAATAACTCATCGCCAAGTGAGAATTTTTATCCTCATTATACAAAATTCGACCAAGCCTAGCTGTAAGTGCAGCCCTTCGATGAATTAATCTGTGGTTATTATTATCATTTGTTAGAGAAATGACATAGATTAATTGCCTTAAACCTTTTTCTATTGCTTGCTTCGTGCCACGTCTTTCTAAATTCATCGTGTAATGCAAACAAAAATGAGCATCATCACCCAATTTTTGAGCAGCAATGTCAAATAATTTATTAATCTTTTCTTGGTTGAGGTGCGAATATTGTCGAATAGCTTTTAATAAATCAGTAATTAATAATGAATTTTCTGAATTGTTTTCAATCTTGTTTATGATTTCTTTGTATTGTTTGAAAAGACTATCTTCGTTAGTATGAAATCTGTTAACTATGTGTTCTGCAATTATTTGGTGACGTATGAAAAGATTGTCATCAGATGATATACCCTGATGATTGCTAATTTCTCTATCAACAATCCCCTTAAAGTCAACATACAAGACTGATTCCCCAAAATCATCCCAATCAATACCCATTAGGCTTCGTAAAAATCCCGTTGGCATATTAATTTGATACCTATAGAAAAGTGCAATATAAATTAATGCTTTTTTTGCGGATGCTGGAAGTTGTTCTACTGCGTCATCAATTATCCTGTTATGTTCACTTTCTGGAACCAGCGAAATAAGGGATACAAGTAAGTCACCTTTGTAATCAGAAATTATTGTCCGTACTTTTGAATTTCTTTCTTGTGCATCTTTAAAGTTAACTAGGTTATATTTTTCTAATTTTGTTATTAAACTCAAGGCTTCGGATTCAGTCAATGGTTTGTCTGTATTAATCTCATAGACATCTTGTAATGGATTATTGGAGTGAAACTTCTCGTAAATATTACTTCTAATTGAACCAAGTAAAACTACCTTGAATTGAGCAAATTGACCAACAGACAGTCTAGCCTGTAACTCTCTAAAATATTTATAACTGCTGTCACTTTCAATTTTTTCCATCAAAAGAAATACAGTTTTCGATTGAGTTTTTGTAAAAAACTCTTCCAATATTGGAAGAGTAAGTCTTCGGGGGTCTCCAACTTCTAGAGCTATAGCCTTCCATTCTGGTTTCGAAATAGCCTCATTTATCAGTCTATAAATAAAAGTTGATTTACCTCGCCCCCAAGAACCTGTAATTAATATAATGGGAACAAAAATATCATCATTAAGAGCCTTTTCGATAACGTTAATACTATCATTCAATAAATCTGTTCTAACTACATCTAATTCCTGTTGAATCACTTCATACGTTGGTTCCGAATACCTGTAAAATTCTTTTGGGTCTATAAAAGAATTTTTATGTTTAGGGTCTAGTTGTTTTAAATCATTACCGATTTGCAACAATAAATATGAAGGAATAGTCATTTTATGATTTTCAACATCATAAAATACAATTTTCTTTCTATTTATAACATCAACATCTTGCTCCTCTTTCCAAACTTTATATATTGTAAAAAACTCTTCAGAGGATAGTGGTAATGGTTGTATTTTGTTTCTTAATAAAAAGGGTTTTCTGTCTTCCGGGATATATGGATCAACGTGATAAATCCATTTTCTAGAAGTCCTAGCATGTGAATCAAATTTCTCAAGCATTTTCTTAGCGAACTCATCTGTGAAAGAATAACCGATCGTCAGTAACTCAACATTAGTGCCAATATTTTTAATTCGAGATAAAATCTCTTGATAAAACTTGTTTGTTCTTTTAAAGTCAGCTGTTGAAAACACAAAAGGGTAATTTGAAGGATCACTTATGCATCCGTGTAGTTTTACGTATCGTATTTCATCGTTTTGGGGAACATACGTAGCATCTTTTAACTGCCGAATTGGGTGAATTCTATATCTAGCAAGAGGAGTTTGTTGAACCTCAAGAAATGCTTTTTCTATAACCAAATCTAAATTAGTAGTTATTATTTCTTTCCACGGTAAAGTGACTAAAGTTTTATGTGTATCTGTTGGTTTTATTCGTTCCAGCATTTCACGAACAAAATTATCAAAATGGTTCCGACTATATTTAATGTTTTCTGACAGCATATCAACGAACTCAATGATGTCAGTAGTTTCAAAATCAGCTCCAACCGCCTGCGAATAGTTTTTGATGATCTCCCAGCTTAAAAACTTAGAGGTGGTTGTAACTGAAGCACCTGCCCCTAGAAATAAAATCACTTGTCCACTTTCAATTTTGGGAAATAAATTATTGTGTAAAACAGATAAATATTCTTTATTCATATTATGAATTCCTTTAATTAGAGAAAATAAAATTGGTGAAACAAATTGAAGAATATATGGAGTAAAAACCATATATTCTTCAATTTGAAAGTTAATACCTCTTAAACTCCAGCGCGTTTATTTGTTGGTAGAGTGCGCTGTCTTTGCCGAATTTTACGGCGACGTAGGTTTTGATCAGTTTGACGCGGTTGAGCGTGCAGTCGTCGTTTTCGTAGAGAAGCGCATCGCGGGTTTCGAGCGAGTTGTCGAAGGCGACATCCGCCGTTTTGGAATTGTTGTTTTTTGCCGTCATCGAGGCGATCTTGGCATCAATTCCGGTCGTTTTATATTCCGCGTCCGGCGGGGTCGTAATCGGTGCGTTCTTTGAGCAGTGCCGAGATGTCGGCGAGATAGGCGATCTGATTGTCGCGGCTCAATTGCGACTGTGAAAACGGCGTTTTCGATTCGTCCACGTCGGGCGTTAAAGGGTCGTCGGGAACGCCCGTCTGTCGTCCGGGCGGCATAAATTTGTTGACGATGGTTTGCAGATCGCTGGTTAAAGCCGCGTCGTTCAGCATTACTTCCGCCATCCGTTTGATATTGACGGCGTATTGTCTCGCGTCTTTAAATTCCGCCTGCACTTCGTCTTTGGCGATGGTTCTTGCCGCCTGTTTTGTATCAACATCGGCGACCGCCGCTTTGATCTCGGTCAGATGCGTCTGCAGTTCGGGAAGCGTGATCATTTCCTGCGGCGGCGCGTATTCCGCGCCTTTGGCGGTCAGAGCTATAACGGTTGTTTCAAAATTTGCCACATTTCGGGCATGTCCTTGTTCCATATTTGTAGAAGAGTTTTCTGCGAAAGTTTAGGGTTTTGCCTTTCAGGAGATCGAAGATTCTGAGAAGTCTCAGGAGAAAATCTGCCGCTCACGGTTTGTGCTGCGAGTTCACGGGAAAATCGCAATGAGAAAACTCATTATAAAGTGGAGCATTGCTTTTCTCCCGTAATTTTTCGGTAAATCCGATTTCCTAAAAACAATATGAACGTGAGCGGAAATATAAATGAAAAACAGGCTTGTGTCAACAGATTTTTTTTCTGACCGTTTATTACTTTTATTTGAGAGTGATTTAAATAAATTGCCACTGGCTTTAGCTAGTGGTCTGATTTGTAAACAACAGCCACGGCTTTAGCCAAACTTCTTCGAAAAATCACCAATCCTTTTGGCTTCAGCCTGATTTGTGCTAAAGCAAAAAGGATGTTTTTTTTAATAAATTTCGGCTAAAGCCTTATGTTTGTTGTGTATTTTATCCACTAGCTAAAGCTAGTGGCAATTCATAAGGCAAAAGTGATAAGCAGTTAGATTTTTTTTTGCGGGGAAATACGGGAATTAATTTTTTATTTTTAACCACGAAAAAACACGAAACTACACGCGCATTTTTATTTTGTTTTCGTGTTGCTTCGTGTTGTTTCGTGGTTTGATCTTCATAACTATTCGGCGTGAAAATGTCCGGCGTGTTGTGAGCCGGTGAAGCCGCGGCGGATCGTTTGACCACTCTTCTGCTGTTTTAGCGCGAATGAATAATTTAAAAACGAATTCGTATTGAAATCGAAAACGGCGGGAATCGGGTTTTCGTATTTCGGATGAATTGCCAGAGCTTTTTCCGTCGAAGTCCGCGCCATGAACGCTTCGACCTCTTCGAGTTTGCGCGGCAGGGCTTTGCTCATCCATTCCGTTCCGCTTTCCGTGACGAGCATGACATCTTCGATGCGGATGCCGGTGTTTTTGTATCTTTCGAAAACCGGGCGAATTTTGGCGACGAATTTCCGGGCTTCGGGCGTGTCGGGAAAATAATCGAGCGCGTCTTCGCGGATGTATATGCCGGGTTCGTTGGTCATGATCATTCCGGGTTTGAGAACGGTCGCGTAATCGCCGACATCGTGGACGTTCATCCCGAGCCAGTGTCCCCAGCCGTGCATATACCAGATCGAATACTGTGGAACGCCGGCTTTGCGCGTGCCGCCTCTGCCGTCGGGAACTTCGCGTTCCGTGCCGGGAATGAACGCGCCGACCGATTCGATCAGACCGAGTTTGGCGAGTCCGGCTTCGATGGTTTTCGCCGCCGCCTGCGACGCTTCGCTCATCCGCGCGCCGGGTTTTATCTTCGCGGCGGCGGCTTCCTGCGCGTCGTAAACTATCCGGTAAATTTCGCTCTGCTCTTTCGTAAATTTACCGCTGACGGGAAACGAGCGCGTGATGTCCGCCGTGTAGTGATCGTATTCCGCGCCGACATCCATCAGCAGAACATCGCCCGGTTTGACCGCGCCCTGCGATTCGGTGTAATGCAGTGTCGTCGCGTTCGGACCGCAGCCGACGATTGACGGGTAGCCCCAGTAATCGGCGTTGCGTTTGCGGAAAACATATTCGATCTCGGCTTGCGTTTCGTATTCGTGTTCGACCTGTCCGGCGGTCGCCATCGCGCGCATTTGCGCTTCGATGGTGATGTCAATCGCGTGCCGCATCAGCTTAATTTCGTAAGGCGATTTGATGAGGCGCAGTTCGGCGAAAATAGGAACGGCATTTTCGATCTCGTAATTTGAAAGCGTTTTGGAAAATTCGTTTTCCTGACGATATTCGCGCCGTCCGTCATTGTCGTCCGCATCTTCGGGCAGAAGAAGATAAAGAGTTTTGGCGTTCGGAATCGTCGTTTTGTTTTCTGATATGAACGAGGTTTGTTTTTTTACGGCTTCGAGAAATTTATTTTTTTCAGCCGCATTTATGATCGTATTTACGCCGGAGATCCGCGCCGCGTCTTCGTTGGAATACATCCGACCGTTCCACGTTTCAAACTGCGGATTGCGTTTCGGCAGAAAAAGAAATTCCCGCACATCGCCGCCCGTTTTCGTCATCACGAAAGTCGCGCCGTTTTGTTTGAGATTTGTCAGATAGTAAAGATTGTTTTCCTGACGATACATAAAATCAACGTCGCCCGCGTATTGTTTCGGCTCGCCGCTCAAGAGAATCAGAACCGAATTATCTTTCATCTTTGCGGCAACGCCTTTGCGCCGTCGGGCAAGTTCCGACTGCCGTTCCGCATCGGAAAAACGGGGCGCGGGCGGCGTGATGCGGATCGCGTTCGGGTCGGAATTTTTTGTTTCGGCGTGAAAGGGAATCGCCGTTATTGAAAATATGAATAATGATAAAAATACGGTCGCTCGTTTCATTTTATAACCTCGAAATTAATGTCTTTTGATGCCGTGTTGCCGAAAAAGTCAGCCGCGAAAATTCTTAGAATGTAATTGGCTGATTCCAGTTGATTCGCGTCGAAAAAAGTTTCTCTAAACGAATCGCCGCTGACCTCGTTTGACGCGATGTAGCGGAAAACGGTTTGCGGTTTGTAGCCGGATTGACTGCCGTTTGCATAAACGTATTCGACCGCTTCTTCGTCCGGCATCCGGTCGAAATTGATCGTCCAGTTTATTTCACCAAACGGCGTTTCGTCCGGTTTCAGAATTTGATAACCGGCGCGGTAAACCCCGAGTTTTCGATAAGCGGCATTGCCGTTCATCTGATCGAATGCCTGCAGGACAATGCGCGTTTTTCCGCTGAGTGTAATACGCGGGTTTGAATTTTCGGTTTCAAACGGGTTCCAATTTTCGTCAAAAACTTCCGCGCTTTCGATTACGGGCGCGATCTTGTCTTCGATATTCGGAAACGCGAGCGCGTCGAGCGCGTTCATTTCCGCGCCGCTTCTGCCCGCTATAAGATGAACGTGATTGAATGAATTGAGCGTTCCGATCTTGTCCCCGGCTTCGAATTTCGTGCCGCGCGGAACTCTTACGCCGTCCGGTTTTCCCGCATCATCAAAAGAGAATTGAAAGCGCGCGTCATCGAAAACTTTAGCTTCACGGTCGCGCCCGATTCGTATGTGAATATAGCCGATAGTCGGCATTCGGATAAGCTCGCGCAGAGTTTCGAAATTTTCGACCGCGACGGGACGCAAGACTTTTTCAGCGCGAATAAATCGTGCCGTTTCGCCGTAGCTTCCTGCAATGTCCAAACCGTTATGAAACCGCGCGCGTCTTTCGCTTTCAACGGAAACCTCTCCGCGAATCTCGCCCAGCGTTCCGGCGACATCGCGCGGCGCGTCCGGCGGATCAAATGTCCAGCGCGGCGGCTGTAGAGCGCGGAATTCTTCAGGCGTGAAACGCAGATTTTTCTTTTGTTCTTCGGCAATTTGCGAGCCGATCTCTTCGCCAGAAAAAACTCTGACGGTTTGATTTTCGCTGTCGGCGACAAAAAGATTCCCGTTTTCATCAACCGCCAAACCTGACGGGCGATTGAAACGCGATTTATTTAACGCGCCGTCGGAAAAACCGCGACGGTCGTTTGAAAAGGTTTCGACAAAACCGAAAATGCTTCTGCCGATAGCCCGAATCGCATTGCCGTCGGCAATATAGATCGCGCCTTTTTTGTCAAACGCGACCGCCGAGGGTTGGACAAATTCCGCATCCGACAAAAGACCGTCAGTTAAATTTGAATTTCCGTTTCCCGCCAAAGTCCAGACTTTCCCGTTTTGTTCCAGAACGCGGATTCGTTTATTGCCCGTGTCGGCGATCAAAATCCGTCCGTCCGTCCAAACCGTCAGACCGCACGGCGTGTCAAATTTCGCCGCGCCGCCCGCATCGTCCGCAAAACCTTTTTCGCTTCCGGCAATGGTTGAAACCTGACCGTTTTCGATGACGCGGATTTTGTCGTTGTATGTGTCGGCGACAAAAATTTTATTTTCAATAACGGCGATTCCGATGGGCGCGTTAAACATCGCGGTGTTCGCTTCGCCGTCCTGAAAGCCCGATTTGTTTTCCGTTCCGGCAACAAGTTCGATCTCGCCCGTCGGTTTTACTTTTTTGATCGTGTGCGTTCCCGAATCGGCGACGATCAGATCGCCGTTCTTATCAAAAGCGATTTCGGAAGGCGTATCTAATTTGTCGGTTAAAACTTCGGTTCGCCCGTCTTTGAAAACTTTTAAAATCTTTCCGTTCTCGCCGTCGGAAACATAAATTTCTTCGCCCTTGACGGCAATGCCGAACGGCTCGCCGAATTCGCGGTTTGTTCCGGCGAGAGTCTTTACGCCCGTCCAGACTTTTCTTTCCGGCTCGCTTTTCAGGTTGCAGGAAACGAAAAATGCCGTGTGAAAAATAAGAAGAAAAACGAATATTGAAATTGTTGTTTTAGAATTGAGTTGTTTCATTTAGCAAAGGAATTTTGATAATATCATCACACAAAAATTTTCAAGGTAAAAGGAGAAAAAGGGATGTTTTCATTAGAGGATTTACTCGGACAGGAAAAAGGGAATCAGGCGGTCGAACAGATCAGCCAAAATTTGGGAGCTAACTCATCGGTCGTCAATTCGGCGATCCAGATCGCGCTTCCGGCGATTTTAGGGAAGATGGCAAAGAACGCGCAAAATCCGCAGGAAGCGCAAAATCTCGACAAGGCGATCGAACAGGATCACGCGGGCGGCGGTCTGCTCGACAATGTGATGGACTATCTCGGCGGCGGCATTCCCGCTCCGGCGGAGACGACGCGGCAGACCAACGGGAGCGGAATTTTAGATCATATTTTCGGCGGCAGACAGACGCAGGTCGCGCAGGAAGTCAGCCAAAACACCGGACTGAATATGTCGCAGGTCGCACAGCTTCTCATCACGCTCGCGCCAATCGTGATGAGCTATCTCGGCAAACAAAAACAGCAAAACAATATGGGCGCAGACGAGCTGTCAAACTGGCTTGGCTCACAGCAGGAACAGATTCAAAACGCGCCGCAGGGCAGTTTAATAAATAGCATTCTCGACCGCGACGGCGACGGTTCGGCGATGGATGATCTGGCTTCGATGGCGTTCAATTATATGACCAATCGGAAATAGAAATTTTTTTAATAATTTAAAATGAAAAACGAGAGATTTTTATATTGAATCTCTCGTTTTTTTAAATTGGTAGTGAACTAAAAGTAATGCTATTTGAAATTCTTTAATAAATTGCCACTAGCTTCAGCTAGTGGTCAGGCAAAATCAAGAAACAAGGCTTTAGCCGAATTTAAGAAAAAATAAAACAGCCTTTCGGCTTTAGCCTAATTTACGCTAAAGAGAAAAGGATTTTTTTAAATTTAGAAGTTCGGCTAAAGCCGCTTGGATTTCAACTTTCTCCACTAGCTAAAGCTAGTGGCAATTTATAATTCATTACTTTTAGTTCACTGCTAAAAATTAAGGAATATAAGCTGCCGGAATCGGCTCATCCGTTGCCAGACCGAATTGGAAAACGGCAAATCCGTTTGTGCTTTGCCGCAGATACCAAGTTCCGTTTCGATAAACCGCCTGATCGTCGCGACCGTCGCCGTCATAATCGCCAGGAACGGGAATGTCGCCCGCAGTTCCGAAAGGAATATAATTCACACTTCCGTTTGCGGTTTGGCGGATATACCAAGTCCCGTTCGACGGTCGAAAGACAGCAATATCGTCTTTCGCGTCGCCGTCATAATCAGCCGGAACAAGCAGATCGCCCGTCTGACCGAACGGAACTGCATCGAAATTCTGTGCCGGAACGCCGGTCGGTCGGGCGATATACCAT
>JBGTSF010000067.1:0-26059 GCA_041940425.1 Pyrinomonadaceae bacterium | reverse complement strand
TCCGTCCGGTTTTATTTTGTGCGTTTGCCTTTTCCCTTCAAATCCGTCATTATTTCCGTTTTATTTTAGTTGAGGATTTAGCAGTATGATTGATAGAGAAAAAATTAGAAACGTCGCCATCATCGCGCACGTTGACCATGGAAAAACGACGCTTGTTGACGCGATGCTTAAGCAGTCGGGAACGTTCCGCGAGAATGAAGAAGTGCAGGACCGCGTGATGGATTTGGAACGCGAGCGCGGCATCACGATCATGGCGAAAAACACATCCGTCCGCTACGGCGATTACAAAATTAATATCGTTGACACGCCCGGACACGCCGATTTCGGCGGCGAGGTCGAGCGCGTTTTAAAGATGGTTGACGGCATCGTCCTGCTGGTTGACGCGGCGGAAGGCTGTCTGCCGCAGACGCGCTTTGTTTTGCGGAAAGCACTCGAACTCGAACTTCCGGCAATCGCTCTGGTCAACAAAATTGACCGTCAGGACGCGCGTCCCGAAGAAGTCGTCAACGAGGTTTACGATCTATTCATTGACCTCGACGCGGACGACGATCAGATCGAATTTCCGATTCTCTATTCGATCTCACGCGACGGCATCGCCAAAAAAGATTTGGCTGAAGAAGGAAAAAGTTTAAAACCTCTTTTTGAACAAATTATCGAAACCGTTCCCGCGCCGAAAGCGATTCGTGAAGATTCGCTTCAATTGCTCGTGGCGAATATTGATTACAATCCGTTTGTCGGACGGCTTGCCATCGGCAGAATTTTTTCGGGCGAAATTGCAAAAAATCAGGAAGTCATTGTCGCCAAACGCGACAGCTCGACGCAGAAAACGCGCGTCCGCGAGCTTTATGTTTTTGAAGGCTTGGAACGCGAAACGGTTGACAAAGCCGGAGTCGGCGAAATCGTCGCGCTCGCCGGATTCGACGACATCAATATCGGCGAAACTATCACGCTGGTTGATAATCCGAAGCCTCTTCCCGTCATCGCCGTTGACGAGCCGACCATCTCGATGATCTTCGGTGTCAACACGTCGCCGTTTTCCGGCATTGACGGAAAATTCGTTACTTCGCGTCAGATCAAAGAACGTCTCGAAAAAGAACTTCTCGGAAACGTCGCGCTTCGCGTCAGCGAAACGGATTCAGCAGACAGCTTCCGCGTATCGGGACGCGGCGAACTGCAATTGGCAATTCTGATCGAAATGATGCGCCGCGAAGGTTACGAGATTCAGGTTTCAAAACCCGAAGTCATCACGAAAAAAGACGAAGCGACCGGCGAACTTCAAGAACCTATCGAACTCGTCGTGATTGACGTTCCCGACGAATTCATCGGCGTCGTTACCGAAGCGTTGGGACGCAGAAAAGGTCAGATGAAAAAGATGATCAACAACGGTTCGGGGCGCGTTCGTCTGGAATACGAAGTTCCCTCGCGCGGTCTGATCGGTTTTCGCGGCGAATTCTTGACCGAAACAAAAGGCACGGGACTTCTAAATACTTTATTTTTACGTTTCGACAAATGGCAGGGCGAAATGAAAGGACGCGGAACTGGTTCGCTGGTCGCTGACCGGATGGGCGAAGTTACGACTTACGCGCTTTACAATTTGCAGGAACGCGGCACGCTGTTCGTCAAACCGCCGACGAAAGTCTATGAAGGAATGATCATCGGCGAAAATGCGCGAGCGGTTGATTTGGACGTAAATGCGGTCAAAGAAAAGAAACTTACAAACATGCGCGCTTCGACCGCTGACGAAGCTCTTCGATTAGTTCCCATTCGGGAAATGTCTCTGGAAAGAGCCTTGGAGTTTATCGCCGATGATGAGTTGATCGAAGTAACGCCGAAATCAATTCGCCTGAGAAAAAGAGTTTTAAAGGCGAACGAAAGACCGAAGAAAAATTAAGTGAAAAGCAAAAGGTAGATTTTTTTCATTTACCTTTTGCTTTTTATTTTGCGAACTTGAGCTGGTTAAAAAATCCCGTAAGTTTTCCCGTTTTTGAGCGAATATTTTTTCCAATCGGAAATCTCTTCCGTTTCGATTCCCTGTTTCATCAATTCTCCGGCGATCATCAAGCGATGGCAGTTTTCTAATTTTTCACAACCGCACATCAAAACCGCATTTCTTTCCAAATTCAAAACGGTTTCGATGCCGAGTTTTAAATTCTGGATCGTGATCCTGTCTTCTTTAAATGTGCGGTTGCCGAGATTCGGAACGTGCAGGTATTTCCAATCGAGCAAAACTTTCAGATAAGTTTTCCGCCAGTGCAGAATCTCGCTGTGCGGCACGAAACGAACATCTACAAGCACCGCGTCGAGCGCGTCGAGCATTGGTTTTAGATCCGCGATATTTTTTCCGCCGTATCCGGTCGTGTATATATTCTGCATTAGGTTTTTCTGTAAGACGCCATTTTATCGGCAAGCCGCGTCGTTTCCGGCAGACGATATTTCGGCGCGCAAGCCAGAACATATTTCACGGCAGTTTCCAGAGAAATGCGATGACCGGCGGAAGCATATACGGGCTGAATATTGTCGCGCGTTCGGACAGCCGCGCCGACCTCTCGATTTTTATAAATAAGCGGCGCAGTGCTTCCGCGTTTTTCCCCGAGATTTTCAAATTTTCCGACCAGCACCGATTTCGCCGCGCCGATCGTCGGAACATCGGCGAGCAGACCGATATGACAGGCGATGCCGAAACTACGCGGATGCGCCAAGCCCTGCCCGTCGCAGATTATTAAATCCGGCGCGTTTTCGAGTTTTTCCAAAGCCAGAATCGCTGCCGGAGTTTCACGAAAAGAAAGCAAGCCCGGAACATACGGAAAACGGATCGGCATTTTCGCTTCCTGTGTTTCGATCAGCTCCAATTCTGGAAAATTCAAAACAACGACGACGGCACGGCTCGTATTCGAATTCGCGTCATAACCGAGATCAATCCCCGCAACGGTTTTTACGGGTTCGTCAAATTTGTCTTCCGAGATTATCTCAAAGGCGAGCTGCTTTTGCAGTTCGATCGCCTCTCGCGGCGACAGATTCCACTCGTGAAGTTTTTTTGTTTTCATAAATATATTGCCAATTTTATAAAAAAGGGCTTACAATTGCACAAACAAATTATGCGAGCTCACCAAATTCAAGTTAAGTTTTTAACAATGAATTCAGTTGGAGAAAATATTATGAAAAACTTTTTTGCATTGCTCTTGATTTTTTTACTTATTCCGATTGTTGTTTTTTCTCAAACCAACACTGAAAAACAGAAAGAATGGTTTGTGTTTGTTCCTCAATTGGAAGAATTTTCTGTCGAAGTTCCCGGCAGTTTTACGGATGAAAGTTTTACCCTCAAAAAAGAAAACCGCCGCTATACGGCGTTGATTGACGGGACGTATTTTTATATTTTTTCAGATACCAAAAAAGAAGATTTTCAATACAAAACCGTTTTGAAATTTGTCGAAAGCCATCAAAAAACCGAATTGGAAAAACAAAAAAATTCCGATGTTATGAAATTTTCATTTTCCGATGACGAAGATTTTTATCACACGATCTATACGGCAAAAACCCAAAACCGTTTATATGCTTTTCATCTTGTCAGTAAATTTGAAGATGATTCGTCAGTTAAACGTTTCTTCAAGAGTCTAAAGATAAACGAACAAACTTTGGCAAATGATTTCGATGAACCGAAAACGGAAACGGAAAATAGCGTTACTGACAACCAACAGTTTGAAGTTCGGAAAATTGATCGTATCGAAAGCGATCAAGACACCGGAACGGGATCGGGATTCGGAAGAGGCAGTGGTCATGGATCAGGAGTGGGAAATGCCCGAAATGATAGTATCAATTCTTCAACTGAAGAAAATCTCGTAAGCAAGGCGTTAAATATTACCTCAAAACCGAAACCGAAATACACTGATTTTGCAAGATTTTACAACATCAGCGGAACTGTCAGAATGCGGACAACATTTTTAAAAGACGGCACGATCGGTTCGACGACTGCGATCTCAAAACTCCCGTTCGGTCTGACGAATTCCGCTCTCACCGCCGCCAAACAAATGCGCTTCGAGCCGCAGATATTCAAAGGTCAAGCCGTATCGGTAACAAAAGTAATCGTTTTTTCATTCGTTATTTATTGATTGTAAATAATTTTGATTCGGTAAATTAATAAATCGGAGCAGTTCAACTTTATATTTCTCCGACCGAATCTATTAATAAAGCTGCATGATATTTGTTTAATTTAAATCTCGCCGGTTACTATTTCCGTCCAATTTAAGTCCGCCCGCCAATAGCGCGAGGCACGGGTTTTGCGTTTCTTTAATTACTTAAGCTCAGGTGTTCTATTTTACGACAGGTTAAATTCAGCCTGTTTTCAAGGAGGTTTTAAAAATGGAAAGCAAAGCGAAATTATTGGGTCATGCGATTCATCCGATCCTGATCGTGTTTCCGCTCGGTCTGCTGGCGACGGGCGTCGTTTTCGATATTATTTATTTGCTCGGCGGCAACGCGACCTTTGCGACGGTCGCTTATTGGATGATCGCGGCGGGCATTATCGGCGGTTTCGTAGCCGCGCCGTTCGGTTGGATAGATTGGTTTGCGATTCCTTCGGGAACACGCGCCAAATCGGTCGGCTTGTGGCACGGCGCGACGAATGTCGTTGTGCTTTTATTGTTTATCGGAAGCTGGTGGCTGCGTCATGACGCGCCGCAAGCAGCCGGAACTCTGGCATACATTCTATCATTTGCCGGAGCGGGACTGGCGATGGTCGGCGGATGGCTCGGCGGCGAATTGGTCGAAAGATTGGGCGTCGGCGTTGACGAAAACGCGCATCTGAACGCGCCGAATTCTCTGACAAATTCATCGGCGGCGCAGAAATCGTAAATTTGAATTTTTATAAAGAAAAAGGAGTTTTAAATAGTGAGTGTAAAGTTAAAAAAGATCAACGAACAGGTAATGGTCATCACCGGCGCGACCAGCGGCATCGGTCTGACGACCGCGCGGATGGCGGCTGAAATGGGAGCGAAACTGGTTCTCGCGGCTCGCAACGAAGAAGCCCTGCGTGTTTTGACCGAAGAGATAAGAGCCAAAGGCGGCGAAGCCGTTGCGGTCGCCGCCGATGTCGGAAAACAAGAAGACATCAGGCGAATCAGTGACCGAGCCGTCGAAGCATTCGGCGGTTTCGACACATGGGTTAATAACGCCGGGGTTTCGATCTACGGAAAAATTACGGACGTGCCGACCGAAGATCACCGCCGTCTTTTTGAGACGAATTTCTGGGGCGTCGTTTACGGTTCGCAGACGGCGGCGGAACATCTGCGCGAAAAGGGCGGCGCGATCATCAATGTCGGAAGCACTGTGTCCGACCGCGCGATTCCGTATCAGGGAATGTATTCGGCATCGAAACACGCCGTCAAAGGTTTTACCGACGCGTTTCGAATGGAACTCGAAGCCGACGGCGCGCCCGTTTCGGTAACGCTCGTCAAACCGGCGGCGATCAATACGCCGTATATCGAACACGCCAAAAATTATCTCGACGGCAAACCGGACATTCCGCCGCCCGTCTATGCGCCGGAAACGGTCGCGGAAACGATTCTCTACTGCGCCGAACATCCGACGCGCGACGTGTTTGTCGGCGGAGGCGGCAAAGCGATCTCGTTGATGGGCAAATTCGCGCCGCGAACGACCGACATCGTGATGGAATACACGATGAAGGAAATGCAGACCTCTGAAGCAAGAGCTGAAGACTCACAGCGTGTCGGTCTCCATGAATCTAGAGACAAACGCCTCAACCAGAGAGGCGACCACAAAGGCTATGTGGCGGAAAGCAGTATCTACACGAAGGCGAGCCTGCATCCCGTAATCACGGGCGCGGCGGTCGCGCTCGGCGCGGGGCTGGCTTTATCGCTCTGGAATAGAAACCGCGAGATCGAGCATTAAAATTTTTTTGGGTTAAAAAAGTAAGGACTTTTCACTGAAAAATTCCTTACTTTTTTTCGTTTTTTGCCATATAAATTTCTTACTCTTCTTTCATTAACCATAAAAATTACTGACACCTCTCTTGACGAATCGAGGCAAATAAAGGCATTCTAATTCTCAAAATGCTGCCGGTAACCGAACAGGAAAATCCGAACACCAGAAACATTGACGAGGTTTCGACTCTTGAAGCTTTAAGGCTGATCAACAGCGAGGATCAAACGGTCGCCGGAGCGGTCGAAAAAGCCTTGCCGGAAATCGCCGGAGTGGTTGAAAAAACGGTGGAAAGAATAAGCGGCGGCGGGCGGCTTTTTTATGTCGGAACGGGAACGAGCGGACGGCTCGGCGTTCTGGACGCGAGCGAGATTCCGCCGACATTCGGCGTTTCATACGATCTGATTCAAGGAATCATCGCGGGCGGATATGACGCGCTTTACAAGGCGACCGAGGCGAGCGAGGACAACCGCGAAGCAGGCGCGGAAGATTTGAAAAATCGCAACGTGACGGCGAAAGATGCCGTGATCGGACTCGCCGCTTCGGGCAGAACGCCTTACACGATCGGCGCGCTGGAATACGCAAAATCAATCGGTTGTTTTACGGCTTGTATAACGTGCGTGCCGGATTCTTTGATTACAAAAGCGGTTGAAATTCCGATTGTCGCCGTCGTCGGCGCGGAAGCGATTACCGGTTCGACGCGGATGAAAGCGGGAACGGCGCAGAAAATGATTCTGAATATGATCTCGACCATCACGATGATCCGGCTCGGCTATGTCAAAGGAAACCGGATGACGAACGTTAAAGCGGCGAACGAAAAACTCAGGGAAAGAAGTTTGCGTATTCTGATGGCGGAAACCGGTTTGGACGCGGCGGCGGCAAAAGATTTGATGGAAAAAGCGAACGGCGATCTGCGCGTCGCGCTCGTCATGCAAAAGGCGAATGTTGATTCGGAAAAAGCTCTCCAAACTTTAAACGAAACAGATTTTGTGGTTGAAAATGCTGTAAAACTATTAGGATAAAAAATGCAAACTTTAGATTTGATCATCATTTTCGGCTATCTGATCGGCATTACTTTATTCGGGATCATTTACGCCGGAAAACAGGAAACGACCGAGGATTATTTCGTCGGCGACCGGAATGTTCCATGGTGGGCGATTGCGGCTTCGATCGTGGCGACGGAAACTTCGACGATCACGTTTATTTCCGTTCCGGGCGTGGCGTTTGCGCGCAACGGCAATTTTGAATTTTTGCAGGTCGTTTTCGGTTATCTCTGCGGGCGCGTCGTCATTTCGCTTTTGTTCATTCCGCTTTATTTTAAAGGCGAACTGCAAACCGTCTATCAGCTTCTCGGCGAAAGATTCGGAAACAAAGTAAAAATGCTCGCATCCGCGCTGTTTGTCGTGATGCGGAATATCGCCGACGGCATTCGTCTGCTTCTGACGGCGTTTGTTCTGGCGGCGGTTTACACGGCGTTTCAGCCGGAAACTTCTTACGAAATCGTCGCCGTCGGTTCGATCATTCTGCTCGGTCTGGTGATGATCGTCTTTACGTTTTACGGCGGGATCGAAGCGATCATCTGGGTGGAAGTCGTTCAGCTTGCCATTTACATCGGCGGCGCGATTGCGGCGGCGGTCGTTTTGATTCAGCAGATTGACGGCGGATTTTCGAGCGCGGTCGCCATCGGACAGCAGTTCAATAAATTCAGCGTGATTGATTGGGGATTTCGTGAAACGAATTATGTTTTTTCGATTCCTTTCAGTTCGGAAGGAATTAGTTTTTCCCTGCCGTTCGATTTTACGAAAACCTATACATTCTGGGCGGGACTGCTCGGCGGCTGTTTTCTGACGATGTCCACGCACGGCACGGATCAATATCTTGTCCAGCGTTATCTCTGCACCGACAAACCGAGCCGCGCATCGCTCGCACTGCTTTCCAGCGGCGCGGTGATCCTGGCGCAGTTTATCGGATTTCTTTTTATCGGCGTCTTGCTGTTCGCTTTTTACCAGCCGTTTAACGCACCCGAATACGCGCAGGCGGGCGTTGCCGGTTCGGGAGTTCCGCCGACATTTCCGTTTACGGGCGGCGACAAGGTTTTTCCCGATTTCATCACGAAATTTATGCCGTCGGGACTTTCGGGCTTGGTCGTCGCGGCGATCTTTGCGGCGGCACTTTCTTCGTCGCTTAATTCAATTGCGGCGACCGCCGTCAACGATTTGTATAAGCCGTTCGCCAAAGAAAAATCGGACAAGCATTATTTAAAAATTTCCGGCTGGCTGACCGTGATTGTCGGAATAATTCAAGTCGTTATCGCCATCGCTTTTATGAAAACGACGAGTTCGGCTTTGAATCTCGCCTTGTCGGTCGCGTCTTTAATTAACGGTCCGATTCTCGGAGTTTTTCTGGTCGGAACTTTTTTGAAAAAAGCGCGCGAAATTCACGCGCTGACGGGAATGCTGGCAAGCATCTGTCTGATGATTTACATCTTACTCGGGACAAAAATTGCCTGGACGTGGTATGCGCTGATCGGCAGTTTGACGACATTTACGGTCGCGTTTTTGTCTAGTAAAGTCATTAGCGGAAATGCCAGTGTAAATAGTGATAATTGAGATTTTTTTGATTAACAATAAGCCGGTCGCTTCCGGTTCTGACAAATTTGATATGAAAAATTTTGTAACTTTATTTTTGCTTTTTTCGATTTCGATGAGTTTCGTGTTACCCGTTTCCGCTTCGCAAAGTTTTAAACCCGACGACAAAGCGTATAAATGGGCGGACAAAATGCTCAAAAAAATGACGCTTGACGAAAAGCTCGGGCAGATGATTCATATCGGCGTAAATGCCGATTTTATGAATCAGGACAGCGCGAAGTTTCAGGAGTTTAAGCGGCAGGTTACGCAGAACAAGATCGGCGGTATCATCGTTTTTGTCGGCGGCACATACGATTCGGTTCATTTTATCAACCGGATGCAGGAGCTTGCCGAAATCCCTCTGCTGATCTCCGCCGATTTTGAAACCGGTGTGGCGATGCGTTTTACCGACACGATAAATTTCCCTTGGAATATGGCTGTCTCGGCGACCGGCAATCCCGAACTCGCGCGGCGCAAAGGCGCGATGATGGCGAAGGAAATCCGCGCGGTCGGCGTGCATTGGAATCTCGCGCCGGACGCGGATGTCAACAACAACGCCGACAATCCCGTCATCAACGTCCGCAGTTACGGCGAAGACCCACAGGAAGTCGCAAAATATTCAGTCGCTTTTACAGAAGGACTGCAATCTGGAAATGTTCTGGCGACGGCGAAACATTTTCCCGGTCACGGCGACACGGCGGTTGATTCGCATCGCGGTCTGCCGGAAATAAATTTCACGCGCGAGCGGCTCGAACAGATCGAATTCGTCCCGTTTCGTCAATTGATAAACGCTGGAGTCGGATCGGTGATGATCTCGCACATCGCAATGCCGCAGCTCGACGGCGAAAAAGTTCAGCCTTTGAAACGCCCCGATCAGGGGATTTACACCAATTCCGAAATTATCACCGAAGCCTCGACGATTCCGGCGACGCTTTCCAAAAATATCGTCACGGATATTTTGAAAAAGGATATGAAATTTGACGGTCTGGTTGTAACCGACGCGATGGATATGAGCGGTCTGACGCTTTATTTCAATCAGGACGAAGCGGCGGTTCGCGCCGTGCTTGCCGGAAACGACGTTTTGCTGAAACCTTCAAACGCCGACGCGCCGATTCGCGGACTTCGTGAAGCCGTCAAATCGGGCAGAATCACGGAAGAAAGAATCAACGAATCGGTCAGAAAAATTTTAGCGTGGAAATACAAATTAGGTCTCACAAAAAAACAATACACGCCGCTCGATTCGATTGATCGCATTGTGGCAAGTCAAGAAACACAAAAACTTTCCAACGAAATCGCGCAAAACGCCATTACTTTAGTTAAAAACGAAAGCGACGCGCTGCCTTTAAAAGCCGGACAAAAAGCTCTCGTTCTCGCCATCACAAACGGCGAAGACCGAAATTTTGTCGGCAATACTTTGACACGAACCCTGGCAAGAAACGGTTTGCAGGTCGAACGCATTGCGATTGACGAACGTTCGAGCGAAAAAGAGATTGATGCGGCAATCGAAAAGGCGGAAAAAGCGGATGTCGTCATCGCCGGACTTTTCGGACGCATTCGTTCGGGCGCGAAAAATTCGGTCGGCATTCCCGAATCGGGCGAAAAAGTTTTGAATAAAATTTTAAAGGAAGACACGCCGGTCGTCAGCATCGCGTTCGGTAATCCGTATCTTTTGCGCGGCTTTCCGAAGATGAAAACATACATCGTCGCATACGGCGATATGTCGAGCCTGCAAAGCGCGTCAGCGGACGCGATGGCGGGCAAAATCGAGTTCAGAGGAAAACTGCCGATAACGGTCGGCAGCTATCCGCGCGGAACCGGATTGAGTCTTAAAAAATAAGTTGTATAACGATCAAAATTCCTCTGCGTTCTCGGCGAGTTTTGCGTGAAAAAATAATTCTCACGCAGAGTTCGCTGGGGACGCAGAGTTTTTTTTGCTCTTGGCTACACTGAATTATCGAAGACAACTTTTAGGGCGGGCATTGCGACAAACATTTGTTTGCTTTTATTTTCAAAAGTATTTTTATGAATATTAGATTTTGTTTATTAATTTGCGCCGCAGTTTTATTTTCATTTCCGGTTTTTTCCCAATCGTATATCAAAGATATGAAACGCGAATCAGCGCGTTCGGACACGCGGACGGGCGGGCGAATCGAGAAGACCGAACTCGAAGCGGGCGACGGCGATATAAAAATCACGATCAATGTTCCGGCGTTTCAGATGACGCTCTGGCAGAACGGAAAAGAAATAAAATCCTATCCGGTCGGCGTCGGGATGAAGGAATTCCCGATCATCATCGGTCTGCGCGAGATAAATATGCTGATCTGGAATCCGACATGGATTCCGCCCGATTCGGAATGGGTTGCCGAAGGTCTGCGCGGTGTTCCGATTCCGCCGACCGATCCGCGAAATCCTCTGGGCAAAATGAAAATGCCGCTCGGTTACGGTTATCTTCTGCATCAGGCGAAGGGCGCGGGCGATCTCGGCAGTCTTGTTTCGCATGGCTGTGTGCGCGTGATGCGCGACGATCTTTACGATCTCGCGGAAAAGATCATCGCCGCGTATGAAACAGAAATCGCGCCGTCGGAAATCGCGCTTGCCAAACGAACGAAAAAGACGGTCGTCGCCGAACTCGAAAAGGCGGTTCCGGTCGAGATCACATACGACACGATGGTTGTCGAAGCCGGCAACCTTCATATTTACCCCGACATTTACGAATACCGGAAAAACAATCTGGAAATTCTGCGCGAAGAATTAAAAGCGAACGGCATTGACGAAGAGGAAATTTCCGATGCATCCTTAAATCGAATGATCAAACTCGCTTCGGGTAAAAATCAGTATGTCATTGATCTGGAAAGAATTCGCGCCGGAAATTTCACCGGCGGAAAAATTCTTCCGGTAGTCCCTAAAACCCTGCCGACCAGAAGAAAACGAAGATAATTCGCCAATCGCTCGCCTATCACCTTAAATTTTCCGGCACATATTCCCAGTGCCAGGGCTCGTAGAAATAATTGTAAAAACCAAAGCCTTCGGCATTTTTCACCAGCCATTTATAAACTTTTGTTTCGACCTGAACCGCGCGGTTTTCGTCTTTCGTCGTGACGGGTTCGCCGCCGACGTAGATGTCCAAAGCGCGTCCCGTAAAATGCGGGCTGAAAAAGGCGAGCTGGGCGCGTCCGGCGGTCGGTTCTTTTTTGCGAAGCTGTTCCTGATAAGCGCGTGAACGATGCGCGGAGATTATCGTCAAAAATTTATCTTCGCCGGTTAAATTTCCTTTTTCGATTTTCAATCCCAAATCCTTCGCTGCCGCCGCGACCATTTTTTTGTAAGCCGTGTAAGCTTCGCGTTCGACATCCAAAAGATTACGCTCGCGCGTCGGATCAAAAAAATCCGCGATCGGCGCGTTAAAAAGAAGTTTTTCGTCAGCCTCGTAAAGTTTCGGAATGCGCCGCGATTGCCAGACTTTGATCAACGCAAAAAGAGTTTTCTCGTCCAAAATCCCGTTTGCCGGAAGCGCGTTTTCATTTTGCCAGGTGGAAAGCGCGACCGCGAATTCATTCGATTCCGGCTCGCTTTCGGTTTTGATCGTGTGCTGTATCAGCGGAACATAGAGATACCAGCCCGTCTGCGCTTTTTTTCCGAATGTCCAGCGCAGAGATTTTTTTAGATTTGTATTTGCTAAAGCCGCTCCGCTAAAAACGGAAGATTTGGTCTTATCTGATTCGGGAGTTCTTAGGCTGACGGACGGTTTGACAGGATTTTCCCTCTTTGCGGTCTGACCGGAAACGATCTTCGTATCCAGAAAACTCGACACGAGAAGAAACACGGCGACCGCCGCCAGCAATAAAATCACTAATAATTTCTGATAATTACTCATCGCCACTTCTAAAATTTAGCAACCGTTCAGGTCTGTTTGTTTTTTCAATCCGGCAAAAAGTTGCCACTTATTTCGATTTCCGGGAAATCGAAATAATTCGTCTCAAAAATAATAAAATTATTTCGCGCCGCGATTTTATGGGTTTAGCCGTGTAATTTATTATACGGCTAAATTCAAGATGCCGCTGACGCGGCGAAAAAAAACTATTTTTTGATAGCTTTTCGGTGAGTTTGAAAATTAGTTTTTAGGGATTAAAGAAATTTTTTTATTCCTGTTTTTTGCGTTTCTCTTTTTCGTCTTCGTCAATCGCGGTCAGATTTTTGTTGACTTCCTGATGCTCGCTGCCGACCTCGATGTTAAAATCGCCTTCCTCGCGCGTGATGCCGTCCGCCGTGATAATGCCGCCGACCATTTCGATGCCGCCGATGATCATCTGCCCGACCGATTCGAGATTTTCCTTCGTGTGGTTTACTTTTTCCTGTTCGACTTTTTCTTCTTTCTTTTCTTCGCTCATAAAAAAAGTTTACACCGAAAAAGCCGGTATTGCGAAACCGGCTTTTTTTGAATTTCAAAACGCGTTTGCCAGAGATTCCGACCAAAGGCTCAGATTCTCGCCCGTTTCCGCGTTATATTTGCGCACCGCTTCGTTGTAGGTTTTCAACAGTTTTCGCTGATCGCAAAAAACCTCGATCAGTTTTTCGCGACCGAAGATTTTTTCGATGACAAAAGACATTCTCCAGCCGACCGTATACCACGCGCCTTGTACGCCGAAAAACGAAAAAGCGGTTTCCGTGATCTTATCGCCCGTGATTTTTTTATCCAGAACGTCCTCAAAAAACATTTCGACTTTTTTCCGATTTTCATCGAAATTTTTCACGTCCGCGTCCCAACGCATTCGGTCTTCTGCTTTACTAAACCGGTGCGGATGCGTGTCGGCATCGCCCGCCGCCGCGAGCATCGCCAGACCTTCGCCGAACGCGCCCGTCCATCTTAAAACCGCTTGCTTTTCTTCCGTTAGCTTTTTAACGTCCGCTTCGGTTTCGGATCGCGGACAAGTTGTGCCGAAACCGATATGATGAAGTTCGTGCGCGAGCGTGTTTTCAAACTGCGCTCTTGTAACATTAGGATCGAGATACAGAAAGATCGCCGGATTTTCCTTGATCTCAAAAACGAAACTGTTGTCGCGCGGCTTTATTACGGGATAAATTTTGGCGCGGATAACGGCGTCTTTCGGCAGATAATTCAACGCCGCAATTGCCGAATTTTTGACGTTCGCTTTTTCCCAATTTAAAAGAGTTGATTTGAGCAGTTCATATCTTTTCAAAAGATCATCCGACAAAACGAATTTCTTAAACTCTTCGTCTTCAAACGGTCTGTTCAGCGAAAGCTCGCGTTTTTTCAAACGGATATAACCTTCGCTTTCAAAAATTTTCCGCCAATCCGCGTCGGTAATCGTTTGATTCGTTTTCCGCTTTTTCAGAACTTCAAGAACATTCCGCGCTTCGTCGGAAACGATTTTGACATCAATCTTTTTAGCCGCGATTTGAAAATTAAAAACAAAAAATATAACTGCGATAAAAAAATAAAATCTGACTCTTCGCATAACGAAATTTAAAACACCGCTCAGACGTTTTTTGCAACAGAAAATTTATTTGCTGTTTTCAAAAACGAGCGTCAAAAGCCGCGGAATCTGCGCTTCGCCGTCATTGTCAAACCATTCATTTAACTCGACACAAACAAACCCGTTTTTTTTTCCAGCCGCGAAAAAATCGGAAACGTGATGAACGAAACATTCGAGTTCAAACACGCCCGACGCGGTATCAAAACGCGCTTTTGTGCCTAAGTATTGTTTGAACGGATGAAGCTCGCCGACATAAAAACGCCCGCCGTTTTTCAAAACTTTGCTTGCCTGCTGAAATACAAAATCGAGATTTTCGATATGTTCGAGGACGAGCGAACAGGTAATCAAATCAAAATATTTTTCCGCAAAATCCCATTCCTCGCGCAAATCCATCTGCCGGAATTCGACCGTTTCGGCGGTAATTTTTTCTTTTGCTTTCGCCAGCATCTTTTTGGAAAAATCCGCGCCGACGAGATGTTTTGCCTTTGTCTGTAAAAACTCCGTGTTCTTTCCCGTTCCGCAGCCGATTTCCAAAATAGTTAGATTTTCACCCGCAACGGTTTCGCGCAAAGCCCGCGCTTCCGTATCGCGCGTTTTGTTTTCGACCGTGTCATAGCTTGCCGACCAAGCGTTGTAAGCCTGCTGATTGTTCATTTCTAGGATTTTAAATTATTATTTTTTATCGAGACAAGCGATAACGATAATAATTAGCGAAACGGTCGAAGAAACCGCTCTGATATGGTTCAGATTATTCCATCTCGTTTCGTAATTTTTTCTTTGCGCCGAAATTTCCTCTTGAGTTGCCGTCTGTAAATCAAAACGGTCGAGCGCGTTATTCATCGGGACGTTGCCGAAAATCGTTACGCCCATTACTCCGACGGTATAAATCACGGCGGCGGCAAGAATCAGCCCAAACCGTGAAGTTTGCCCGTAAAACAAAAAAACGCTAACGAGCAGAAAAATCTGCGCGCCGAAAAACGCGGCAAAAAAAAGCGGATTTTGAATCGCGCGATTCGCCGCCTGCATCACCGAAACATATTCCGCATCGGAAACACGCTGTAAACCGAGCGTGATCGAAACCGACCACGCGAAGAAAAGCCCGGCGACGAGCGCGGTCAGAACAGCGGTTATCGTTAAAACGATATTTGAAATAGTCATTCGCCCTCCGCAAAATGCCAGCAGACACCGGCGATGTCAATCATATTAACTTCTCTGCCCCACGGAAAATCGGTCGGCTCTTTTAATTTCACGCCGAATTTTTCAGGCAGATTCTTTTCGCCGATCTCCCGCCAGAATTCATCGAGATTATCAACCGTAACGCGCATCATCAGATTTTCGGCAAACTCTCTGACGTCGTAATTCTGCAGAATAAAACGGCAGTTATTATTTTCAAACCCGACCAAATCTTCGTTTTCCCAAACGATCTTAAATCCGAGTTCGAGAAACAACTGCCGCGACATCTGAAAATCTTTCCCCGAAGGAACGAATGCTTCGATAGAATTATATTTCATAATTTTTTCGTTTATTTTGCCTCTAAAAGCGGTTTGTATTTTTCCCGGTTGGCATAAGCCAGAAACAAAATCGCCAAAAAAAGCAAAATTGCGACCGGCAAACCTTCGGGCAGAAGAACGGCGTGCGTCAGCAAAATATTGACGGCAATCGGAAAGATCACAACGACCGCCAACGGAACGAATCTGCCGGTTACAAAAGCCAGTCCGCACAAAAGTTCGAAAACTTTGACGACCGGCAAAATATAACCCGAAGCCTCCAAGCCGTCCATAAAAATTTTAGCGTTTCCCGTATGTTCCGGCGTTGGGAAAATATTAAAAATAACATTTACAAAATAAGTTACTGACGCGAATAAGAACAACAAACCGACTAAAACGCGAACGATTATAACTGCGATTTTCATAATTTTCTCCGAAATAAAGTTAAAATCAAATAAAATTTTCCATCGGTTTTCGGCGGCTAAAATAAATCTTAAACTGCAAATTCGCCGCCGAAAACCGATTTGTAAAAAACAAACGCTTCTTCCGTATTGCCGTTAAAACTCAACGATAGCTTTAAAACCGCCGTAAGCCATTCGTTTGAAATCGAATATCTGCTTGTCTTTGTCCATCATCTCTTTGAGACGCGCGTCTTCCATCACGGCGGCGTTCACTTTATCGCGGTGCTCGCGCGATTCAAACGCGATCCACGAAAAAATCACCGTTTCGTCCGCCAAAGCATCTGCCGATTTGTTGAAAGAAAGCATTCCTTCGACTTCCAGGTCGTCGCCGGCGCATTCGCAAAATGCCAACGCGCCGTGTTCCATCCAAACTTCGCCCGCTTTCTGCGCCATTTCCCGGTATTCTTCAACTTTGTCCCTAGCTATCGGAATCAAAAATCCGTCTATGTATTTTCCCATTTTTCTTCTCCTTATAATTTCTAATGTCTTTAAATCGCTTATGTTTGTTCCATTCTGCTGAAATCCATATATACCTGATTCCAGCGATGACCGTCGGGGTCGGCAAACGCAAATCCATACATCCAGCCTTGAATTTCGTCAGGTTCGGCGAAAACCGTCCCGCCCGCTTCGAAAACTTTTCGCGCCGTTTCGTCCACTTCTTCGCGGCTTTCCGCATCGAACGAAATCAAAATTTCCGAACTATTGCGCGTATCGGAAGTTTCATTTTTCGTAAACTCTTTAAATGTTTCTTCCTCAATAAATAAAACCGCCATTTCTTTTTCGCCGACCGTAAAACCTACCATTTGATCATTGTATTGTTTTTCGTTAAGCGAAAAACCGATCTCTGTAAAAAACTCTTTCGATTTATTCAGGTCTTTGACCGGAAGATTTATCCAGATTTCTTTTGTCATAATTAATTGCTCCTTTGTATTTTTGTTTCACAGATAAAACATAGTATTATCCTATCATCAAAAATCGAATTTTGTGCGGTGTAAAAACGTCAATTTTGCGGGTTGATTGCGACAATTTTTTCGAGTAATTTTAAGCTATGAAACATATTTCCATACTTGTCCCCGAGCAGGCGGTTCTGGCAGCGATTGACGATCCGCGCCACGTTTTTTCGATGGTCAATTCGCTGCGGGAACAAGACGGGAAAAAGCCCGCGTTCGATATAAAACTCGTCGGATTAAGAAAGGAAGTTAAATTGCACGACAGTACGTTTTCCGTTCACACGGACTTGCTTTTGGATGACATAAAAAATACGGATTTGATTTTTATTCCGGCGTTTGACGGTGAAACGAAAACGGTTTTGGAAACGAACAAAGATTTTATTCCCTGGATCGTCGGGCAGCACAAAAAAGGCGCGGAAATTGTCAGCCTCTGCGTCGGCGCGTTTCTGCTGGCGAAAACCGGTCTGCTCGACGGCAAAAAATGTTCGACGCACTGGCGTGCGGCGGACGAGTTCCGTGAGATGTTTCCGGCGGTTGATCTGCAAACTGACAAGATAATTACCGAACAGGACGGGATTTATACGAGCGGCGGCGCGACCAGTTATTGGAATCTGCTTTTATATCTGGTCGAAAAATTTACCGACCGCGAAACGGCGATTTTGACCTCGAAAATTTTTGCGATTGACATACGGCGCGACAGCCAGACGCAATTTATCATCTTTAAAGGACAGCGAACGCACACGGACGAAGACATCAAAAAGGCGCAGAAATTTATCGAAAACAACTTCGGCGAAAAATTTACGGTCGAAGAGCTTTCCGAAAAATTCGCCCTCAGCCGCCGCTCTCTCGAACGAAGATTTAAAAAAGCGACCCACAACACCGTCAACGAATATATTCAAAGAGTAAAGATCGAAGCCGCCAAAAAGAGTTTCGAAACTTCGCGCAAAAACATCACAGAAGTGATGTTCGATGTCGGCTATTCCGACACGAAAGCGTTTCGCGGAATTTTTAAAAAATTGACCGGAATGACACCGCTCGATTACCGGAATAAATACAACAAGGGAGTTTGATCAAAATAAAAAAGTTCGGAGTTTTAATTTGCCCTCGTTTTAACAAAATTAAATTTTAAACTCCGAACTTTTTTCGTGCCGATTTACCAGACGATTTCATCGAGATTTTCTATTGGACCGCGCGCGATGAGGCTTTCGGGCTGGCTTTCCAGAAATTCGGCAAAACTGTCGGCTTCACTGATATTCTGCGGAAAAGCAAAACCGCATCTTTCCTCGATTTCACTGATCTTAACCTGAAAGGTTTTAAATTCGTCCAATTCGAAAATCTCGAGCTGGACGAGATTTTGAGACAAGAGAAACGCTTTCGATTTCAGCTTTCCGTTTTCGACATAGACGATGACTTTATAAAATTCGCGCGGAATTTTTATATCCCGGTAAATCCGGTCATCGTTTTGAAAAATGGGTCCGCCGAAAACGCTGACGCGAAAATTGTCAACCTCGGCATCTTCAAACACGGCATCTTCCAGTTTTCCCCAGATACCGCCCCTCGAACTCTGATTGAAATTATCCATCTGCGGGGTCATATTCGTAAAGAAAAACGAATCCACATTGGCTTTTTTCGCTTCATCGAGCGCGCCCCATAAAAGGTCGGCGCGGCGGGCGATATGACCGCGGTCGAGCCGGTTTCCGGCGTAAAGCGCGTCACCGACCTGATATTTTTTGGGAATTCGCGGATCGAGAATAAAAGGAATGCCTTTCCGGCTCAGCCTCTTCAGATCTCCGCCGTCAATATTCCACGCGACCCAGTAAGCAAAGCGGCGTTTTTTGCTTAAAGTCAGGGAAAAATGCGTGTAGTCGATAATTTTCGAGTTGCCGAGCTTGTAAGCGTCCGCGCTTTGCGGATTGGAAAGTTTTGGGAAGTCAATATGGATGCCTAAAAAATCCCTGTTAAATCCGAGTCCCTGAACCGGCACGACGGCTTCTGTCTTCGGTGGTGTTAGTGAAATTTCAAGTTTTTCAAAAACCGATTTGGGATAACAGGCGACGGCATGTTCGTTGGGATCGTTTTCTCCCTCGCCGGCAAAATGCAAGCCCGCCATTATCTTTGAAGGCTTTCCGTTGCCGGCTTTGAAAACCCAGATCGAACCGGAATCGCCGCCCATACTAACCTCACCGTTATCCGGCAGATTCTTCGGATCGAGTCCGATTTCGAAACCGCCGATCAATTGATTTCCGACCGTGCCGCCGTAATTGAGCTTAGCAATGGTATGAATTCTCGTAACAGTGCCGTGCGTTACCCTTGTCGTCCGACCGCTTTTTATCACCTTGTCGCCCAATTCCGGCTCGCCGAGCTGTTCCACTACGACACCGAGATCCATAATTTCTTTCTTGAATTTTCTGTCTTCGACCGTCGCGATGGCGCAATCACCGGCGGCACCGAGATGCGAGCGGATAAGTTTCCCGATACGATTTAAATTAACCCGATTATCATCGAACGGACCGGGCTGGACAATATCGTCGCCGATATTGCCTTTCGGGCTGTGCAAAACGTGCCAGTTGCTCAGAATATACGGCGTTCCGTTTTTCTGGTCATAAACGATACAGCCGATTGTCCCGGCGGAAATCTTCGTATTTCCGACGCTGGCACCCGGTTCGACCGGATCGAGCCGCGTTTTGCGTCTGTCCGGCGTAACTTCGCTTACGACCATGTAATCGGGTTTAAAGTCGCGCTCGATAACGTCGGTCGGAACTTCAACGCCGTCAATTACAAATGAGTTTGGAATCAAAGGAGTGTTGAGCGATTCCAGAACATCCGGCGCGGCTTTTTCTTCGACGGTAAACTGGATCGAGATCTCATCGGTCGGTTTCCCGTCAATTTTCTTGTAGCCGATCCCGACAGAAGTTATGTTGTTTCTCTCTAAGTAATCCATTCCTTGTGTTCGAACAAACTGTTTAAGACTCTCCATAAATTCTTTGGAGTTTTTCCTGGGTTTACTGCTTTTCGCAGAAGTTGTCTTTTTTTTCGCCATATTTACTCTCCGTTTTTAAATTTTTGTCCTGATATTGGTAGATAATAAAGGTGGTTTCCAAACGATATGTAAAATCCATCTTCCAGAAACAACCCGCTTTATCCGCGCTTGATTATTAAAAATCAGCTTGGATACGAAACCGGAAAACTGCCGTCTTCAAGTAAATAGATTTTGGAAAAAAAATTTGCTTGAAAGGATTTTTTACGTTTTCTTTATTGTAAGAAAATACTCCAGGTGCGGCGGAATTTACAAGCATTTTTTCGGTTAGTTAAATTATTTTCCTCACCATATACCTTTTACAGTTTTTCCCTTACCGTTTACTTTCTGATCTTGCCCGGGATGCCGACTGATCAAGGCATCCGGCTTTTTAATCTTTATTAAAGAATCAGATTATTACCTCTCTAACTATGTATGATTTTTTTGGTTAAAATCTTACATACTTTTTTTTAATAAATTTTTTATTTTTTCATCCGATTCAGGCGAGGCAGATTTAGTTATGCCTTTATTAACAATTCGGAATTTGGTTTGAAAACAAAAAAACACGCGCGAACAGGCTTTAAACCAAGTTCGCGCGTGTTTTCTTTTCATTAAATCAACTATCTTACCAGCCAATTTGTAAAGCCGTGCCAGACGGCGGTTTCGGCAAAATAAATTCTGAAAGGAAGAAAGAACAGGTAGAGCAAGACGGCGGCGGCAAAAATAAAGTTGAATTTGCCGTGCTTGAATTTAAACCAAAGCAAACAAAGTATCGCTACGATCCCCGGAACTCCGAAGGCGAATAAAAGCTGATTTTCGGGCGCGACGACCGGAAGCCGAAACAGCGCGGCGGGCGCGAAATTGATCGCCGTCATCAACATCAGAGATTTATGTTCCGCCGGACGTTTGCGGTAATAGATCGCTCCGGCAAAGAACAGGACGAACAAAAACATATCGCCGACCGGCAGAATGAAAAATTCGTGCGGGTCGTTTCCCGGCGGCGCGGCGTTTCTGACTAATTGCGCGTCGTATGCGGTCGCCATCCCGACGATCACGACCAGAGCGGCGAGCGCGATACCGATCAATCCCATCGTCATATGCAGTTTGACATTCTTCGTGCGGATCAAAGCGACCTGCGCCGTAAAATAAAGCACCCAAACCGACATTACGATACCGTGCGCGTGAACGAGCGCGTTGGCGACCGACGGCACGTCGAAAAATGCGCTAAAATAATAACTTTTGAAATAACCGATCAGCACGACCAGCGGAAAAAGAATCGCCGCCCACAGGAAAAAATTGCGGTCTGACGGTCGTCTTTTCGGTAAAACATTTGCATTTACTGCCATAAAACCAACCTCCAAATCATTACGCGGAAAGTTGATTTAAAAAGAATCACGAAAATTTTATTTTTTTCGAATGCAGAATCACGGCGCGATCCAAGCGACGAATTTCAGCCAGATTTCCGAACCGGCGAAAACGATCCTGAACGGCTGGGAAGCGATCAGAAGCAAAATCGCAAGAGCGAAAATTTTATTGAATTTCCGGTGTTTGATCGAAAACCAGACAAAACAAATAACGGCGAGAAGATCGGGCATTCCCCACGCCCAGAGAATCGAAAATTTTTCCGGCACGAGGTGAATCCGCGCAAACGCGGCGGGCAGAAAATTGATCGCCGTCATCAGCATCAGAGTCTTATGTTCCGCCGGACGCTTGCGGAAATAGAGCGCGCCGCCGAGAAAAATTATGAACAACAGCATATCAACCACGCCGACCAGAAAAAATCCGTGCGGATTCAATCCCGGCGGTGCTTTCAGCCGAACGACGTGCGCGTCATATGCCAACGCTAAACCGCTGACGACGACCAGCGCGGCAAGCGCGGCACCGAACATGCCGAGCGTCATATGCAGTTTGAAATTTTTCGTCCGAATCAAAGCGATCTGCGCGGCGAAATAAATAACCCAGAGCGACATCAAAACTCCGTGCAGATGAACGAGCGAATTTGCCGCCGCCGGAACATCGAAAAACGCGCTGAAATAATACGACTTGAAATAGCCGATCAAAATAAGCAAAGGAAAAACAACCGCCGCCGCAAAAAACATTTTATGATCCGACGGTCGTCTTAAAACACGAGCATTAGTTGCCATAAATCAACCTCCGCACGTAACGCGAAAGTCGGATTTAAAATAGTGTCATTGAAATTTTAAATTTTTATTTTTCGGAAGATAGAGGATTTCGTTTTTAAATCAAGCATTCCATTCGATCTTCACGCCGGAGATATTTTCTTTGAAGAGTTTTTCGCCGTCGTGAACGATAAAGCCGATCCTTTTATAAAACCCGAGCGGCGAACGGTATTTTTCACCGTTCGCTTTTTCGTAATCTTCGCTAACGATCACCCAGCCGAAAAATTGTTTTTCGGTTGCTTTGAGCGCGTCAATGAGCATTACGCCCAAACCTTTTCCCTGCGCCTTGCCGTCAATGATGATCGAAAACCAACGCGCATTATCGCGCCCGAAAACGCAAGTCCAACCGGCAATCTCGCCCGTTTCGTCAAAAACCAGAAAATGTTTTTTGTCTGCGAGATTACTCAAATAATCGTCAAAACTCGCAATCCCCGAATGCGCCAGAGCCGAAGGATATTCGGCATTCCATAGCTCGACAATTCTCGATTTTTGTTCGTTTGATAATTCGGTTTGCTCGACAATTTTCATGTTGTGATAGAAAAGGCAGAAACGCGACCGCCAGGGGAGCGTGCCACGAATTTGATTTTGCACGCTCCCTAACGGTTGCGTTTCCACCTTTATAAATCTAATTGACAAAAATCATCATCAAGCCTTCGTTGTCGGACACAAAAATATCCTGCGGAACGTAGCCTTCGGAAATATTTTTACTGAAAACCTCTTCGGGTTTATCAATCGTTTTATAAAATTCTGCGGGATTTTTCTTAAATTGTTTCGGCACTTTCGGCAAAAGTGTAACGATCTTGAAACCGGCGGTATTTTTTTCCGCCGATTCTTCAAAGATCAAAGCGTTTTTGTTAAAACGCAGATCATTACCAGTTACGACCGCCGAAAAAAACTGCGGTTTGCGGGCGACGATCTGGTCGCGCATCGCCGCGTAAGTTTTTTCTTCGGTTTCGAGCCAGGTATATTTAGCGGACGGATTTTCAACGCCTTTCGAACGGTAAAGAATGCCCGTGTTGTAATTCAAAGTCCCGATCCGCCAGCCGTCCTTTGAAAATTCCGTGATGTCCGTCTGCAAACCGCTGTTGCGATTGCCGCGAATGAATTTGTATTCGCGGTTTTCCGGCGCGTCAGCTTCCGCAATTTTTTCGACGATCACGCCGTTAAACATATCAATCGAAATAATGCTCGTCATCCGCATACTCATATAACTCGCCACCGGCAGAAAACCTTCCTTGACCGCTTCGTCGAGCAGAGCTTGCATTTTCGGAGTCGGATTTCTTCCCGTTCCGACACCGACTTTTAGAAGTTTGTAATTTCGTTCGACCTTTTGTTTCGCGTTCGGCTGGCGTTCGAGAATATAAATGTTGCCGATTGTCGGAATGCTCCGCAGACGATTGGCGAAAATGTCTTCGATCAGAAGCGAAGAGCTGTCGCCCTCGCCGTAAACGCTGATCACATCACGGAAATACCAGCCGTTTTTCGCCAATTCGTTCAGCGTTTTTTCCGGGTCGTCCTCGCCCTCGGCGAAAAAGAAATTGTAGTCGAACGTCGCCTCGTCGTCCTTTTTCAAAACACCCGCCAGAAAAGTCCTGCCGACCTGCTTTTTCGCCGATGAAGCGTAATGATTGGTCTGATTCGTCACGGTCATCTTATGCAGACGAAAACCGCGCGCGCCCGCATCCTTGAGCGTTTTCATAAAATCCAAAATATTCTCCGGCGCGGCATATTCATAAACCGCCGCCGAAGATTTTTTTTCAACCGTTTCCGTCTGCCCGAAAATCGTCAGTCCAGCCGACAAAATCGTGACAATCAACAAAAATGCTAACTTCATAAATTTTAAATTTTTCCTTTTTTAATTTCGGTAATTTTCGAAATGAGACAATTCAAAATAGCACAAAAAGTAATCACCTTTCCACGAATCCTTTAATTTGTTTACTACACATTTGGATTTTTTAATAAATTTTTGTATTTTATTAGTGTTTTTCGTTTAACAATATAGTCTGTTTTTTGAATAAGTTAACTTTCCTATGAAGCTAGAAAAAATCTCATTTCATGCATATAAAAGTTTGGTTAATCTAGAAATAGAATTAAACAAATCTTGTATCGGTATTGTCGGTATTAATGAATCTGGTAAATCAAACATTCTGAAAGCAATCAACACATTGGATACAAATTTTCCCCTTACAGAATCTGACACTCCAAAAATGGTAAATACCGACCCTCATATAACCTTCATCTTTTTACTTTCAATTGATGAAAAAAATTACATAGAAGATAAACTCAAAACTTGGTGTGATAAACATACAATAGATTTTAAGCCGAAGTTCAATTCAAATCTTTATGTTGAATATAATGTAAAATTCGATATAGAAAATGAAGAAGAGTTAAGATACATAAACTTAAAGGGCGTTGAAGCAACTGAAAATGTTTATTTTCTAAAGCAGGAATATCAAGATGACGATTACCAAATTTTTCACAATGATGAGTATATTCCATTAAAAAACGCCTTGGTTATACCAAAGAAAATACTTCAAGCCGAAATTCAAAATATTGAACTAAATTCTCAGCTAGACGATATTAATGAAAAAATATTTGATCTATATGAAAGTATTGAAGATTTAGAAACTGAAAATGAATCTAACTCTGCGGAAATTAATCAGGTTAAGTCTCAAATAGAAAGCTTAGAAAAGAATAAGAAAAAACTTGAAGAACGGATAACATTTAATGTATCGGCGAAAATTGAAGACATTGAATCAGATATTGAAATAATAAACGAAAAAAAGGAAGAAAAGGAAAATCTTATAACCTCCAAAGAAAAAGAGCTAAAGGCTTTAACAGAATTAGATATTTTGGATGCCACTCAAGAAACCAAGAAAACTGAAATAGAAAAAAATATTACCAAATTAAAAAAAGAGATTGGAACTTTTGAAAATGAAATTGAGGATTTAGAAAATCAAAAAGAAAGCGCACAGTATTCAATTGTAGATAAATATACTCAAGATATTTCTGAGTTTGATAATTTAATAAGAAATTTCTTAGAAGACGACATTCTAGGAGAAATTCCTAAAGTAGTTTTTTGGGAAAATGATGACGAATATATCTTGAAATCCGCCACTAAAATTGAAACTTTATTGAAAGCTCAAAATGAATCCACAATATCAAGACCGTTAATGAATCTTTTCCGAATTTCATTCGATGTCAAAACATTAGATGACTTCAAATCTATACTTCAAAAAATAAGCAAAGAAGGCGACTATAGAAGTTCAGCACAAAAGAAGATGAATAAAGAAGTCAACAAATATATAAAAAATGTTTGGAAGGACTATAGTCAAGAGTTGAATATCTCACTTGAAGAACATCAAATAAGGGTTGAAATTTTTGACCCGGAAAGAGAGGAAAACGCTAATTTTTATAAGATGGAAGAAAGAAGTCAAGGATTCAAAACTTTCATTTCATTTATCTTGACAATTGGGGCAGAAGCCCAAAAAGGTGTAATAAAAGACACAATATTACTACTTGATGAACCTGAAAATCATCTTCACCCGTCAGGCGTAAGATTTATGCTTGAAGAACTTAAAAACATATCAAAAAACAATCTTGTGATTTATGCAACTCATTCAAATCACATGATAGATAAAAATGATTACAGTAGCCATCTTATATCCAAAAAAATCAAAGATAGAACAGATATAACACAAGCAGTAAAAGACCGAATCGGATACTTCATGCAGGAAGAAGTTTTATTCGACGGTTTGGAAATTGATTTATCTGAAAACGTAGCTTCGGTTCATAATTTTAATTTTGTTTTTGAAGGAGATGGAGACGCTTCAATTTTCAAGTATTATTATGAAAAAATTCTTAAAGCCGATGACAGACCATTTCAATTAATCAAATGTCGTTTTTTTC
>JBGTSF010000066.1:0-26334 GCA_041940425.1 Pyrinomonadaceae bacterium | reverse complement strand
AAGCTGTGATAAAATGGCGAAAAGTTTATGAATCAGCCGACACTTTTTGAATCGAAATCGGAAACGGCGCGAACGGAAGAAATTTTGCTGTTCGCGCTCGGCGATTTTCAACAGCGCGGTTTTGAACTCGTTGACCGCGAACTCGCGCTCGACCGTCTGCTCGGCGCGTTCAAACGCGCCGCCGAACATTTTAACAGCCGCGAATTGACCGACGAAGAGATCGCCGAAAATCTCGAAAAATTGGGCGCGAATGTTATAAAACTACCGAGTTTTGTTGCCAAACATCCGTTTCGCGTAACGGTTTCGCAAAATTTAGCCGTGCGATCAAGGTCATTTTATGAAGAGATTTTAACTCAAGAAAAATCAGATTAAGGAGTAAAAAAATATGAAAACCGGAAAACTTTTCGCCATTTTGTTTGTTTTTACTTTCATTATCGGAACAGCAAGTTTTATTTTATTTTATAAATTTAACGAACTCTTTATAGTTGAGAATTTACCGGTTGCCGACAATACGGCTCAATTAAAAATCGAACCTCAAACTAAATCCGAAATAAAGGAAACTATAACAGTCGAAAACGAGACCGAAAAACTCGATGAAAATTATGATTGGATGGAAACAGAAGAATCAAAATTTAAAATAAAACTTCTGGAAGTAGGAGAAGGATTTCACGGTGATGAGGTAAAAGCCAAGACTGGCGAAACTTGGCTTGGACTTTTTAAGGATGCTGACAAATATTATTTAAAAATGACTAAATTGAAAATCAAAAAAGTTCATGATCCGATTGTTGATGAAAAACCATTTCAAAAAACAGGGAAAAGCGTAAAAACAATTGAGAACAAACAACCAATTTTTCTTATTAAAAATGCCAAACAGTTAAAACAAGGAAAGGTACAAACCGTTTTCGATGCCGACAACTTTGAATACGAACAAATTAATTTAAATAATAATACGGATAAATCAATCGTATTTAACGATGTAAAATACCGATTATTTGTAAAAAGCTCAAAACCGGATAAAAGTGAGTATTTGGACGAAACATCGAAACTTATTTTTTCCGACGGTAAAATTGAACAAGTAATTTATTTTCCGAAAATATGTGATGATTGCGGTTGGGGAATTTACTGGGCTGGAGATTTAGACCAAGATGGAAAATTAGATTTATATCTAAATCTTTCAAATCATTATAACTCTTCTCAAAATCGGCTTTTGCTTTCTTCAGAGGCGAACAAAAATGAATTATTGAAAGAAGTAGCCAGATTTACCACCGTTGGTTGTTAATGAAATATCAAACCCAAACTCAAGCCGAACTTTGGCAATACGTCGAAAAGCATCGCTCGCGGATCGAAGAATCTTTGCGCGAATTTTTGCCGCTTGCGCCTCCACAGATTGAAACTCAGTTTAATGAAGCCGCTCAATATGCTCTTTTTTCAGGCGGAAAACGTCTGCGACCTGCTTTGACTTTGCTCGGCGCAGAACTCATCGGCGGAAATTCCGAAAGTATAATTCCGGCGGCGGTTGCCGGAGAATTTATTCATACGAGTTCGCTGATCTTTGACGATTTGCCTTCGATGGACAACGCTTCCGAACGGCGCGGGAAAACTTCACTGCATGAAAAATTCGGCGAAGGTTTGGCGATTCTCGTCGCTATCGGTTTTTTGAATCAGGCTTACGTTTTGGTTTTTGTAAATCAGGAAAATAATTTGGAACGGGCGATCCGGGCGCACGCCGAAATCGTCAAATGCGTCGGCGCGGCGGGAATGATCGGCGGACAATCGGTTGATCTTGCATTGGCTCGCGGCGCAAGCGGAAATGATTTTTTAAGTGCCGATTTTGAATCTGTCAGAAATCTGAAAACTTCCGCGTTGATGCGTCTGAGTTTAAAAATCGGCGCGATTCTGGCGGGCGCGAATGAGATCGAATTAAAAAATCTTTCGCGCTTTGCCGAACTGCTCGGCGAAGCCTATCAGCTTTCCGATGATCTGATTGATCTTGAAGAAGACGGCGAAATTTTTGTCGAAAAACATTTCGCTCTTACTGAAAGGGAATCGGCTAAACTTAAATTAAATTCGTTTATAAAAGAAGCGAAAACCATCCTAACCGAACAATTTTCTCCGGGAAATGCCCGAAAATGTTTGATCCAATTGACGGAATATCTTTGTGTGAGAAAAATTTAAAACAAAGCCTGAATAATGAATGAGCAACAGCAGCTAGATTTGGAAAAAGCGTATAAATACTGCGAAAGCGTTACAAAGCTTCACGCCAAAAGTTTTTATTTCGCCGCGAAATTTCTTCCCCGGAACAAACAAAAAGCCGTCTTTCCGATCTATGCTTTTTGCCGTCATGTTGACGATGAGATTGATGAAATCGGTGACGGCAATGAAGAAAAAGCCGTTGAAACCGTAAATAAATGGAAAGAAAATCTGGAAAATTTATATTCGGGAATCGAAAACTCAAAACTCAAAACTCAAAACTCAAAACTCGTCTTTCTCGCCTGGAGCGATCTTTTAAGAAATTACAAAATTCCGCAAAATCTGCCGCTCGAATTGATAAAAGGCGTTTTGATGGACACTACGATCAAACGCTACAAAACATTTGAGGAGCTTTACGTTTATTGTTACCGCGTCGCTTCGACCGTCGGTTTGATGTCTTCTGAAATTCTCGGTTACTCGGACGGTATGGCAATGGAATACGCGGAAGCGTTGGGCATCGGAATGCAGCTCACAAATATACTGCGCGACGTGAAAGAAGACGCGGCGATGGGACGAATCTACCTGCCGCGTGAAGATCTGGAAATATTCGATGTTTCGGAAAGACAAATTTTTGAAAACGGGTTTGATAAAAACTTCGAACGTTTGATGAAATTTCAAATCCAACGCGCGCGCGGTTTCTACGAGAAAGGCGAACGAGGTATTTCACTACTGGAAAAAGATTCGCGTTTCACGGTATTGCTGGCATCGCGGGTTTACGGGAAGATTTTGGACGAGATTGAAAAACAAAACTATGACGTTTTCATGCGCCGCGCTCAAACAACAAAAAAACAAAAACTTATTTCAATCCCGAAAATCTGGTTCGAGGCGAGAAGTTTAAAGTAGCTTTGGTATTTAAACTGCACATTTCTCACTTCTAAAACCGGGATAAATAGGGTTTATCGCATTTGATTTTTTATGGTAATCTTTCATTTACCTTTTCAAATTTTTCTTGGAGTCCGAAAATGAAAAAAATACTAACGGTTTTATTAATCACGATTCTATTCTCTCTTCCGATTTCGATTTCCGCTCAAAAAGGTTCGATGGCGGAAATCAAACAACTTCAGTCGCCGCAAAATCCGAAGCTCGGATTTATGATCCACGGCGGCGCGGGCGTCATCCGGCGCGGTTCGCTAACGCCGGAAAAGGAAAAAGCGTATCGCGCCAAACTCGAAGAAGCCGCGCTTGCCGGATACAAAGCTTTGCAGGACGGAAAAACGAGTCTCGATGCGGTGGAGATCGCCGTCAAAATTCTGGAAGATTCGCCGCTTTTTAACGCCGGAAAAGGCGCGGTTTTTACCGCCGACGGGAAAAACGAACTCGATGCCGCGATAATGGACGGAAAAAATTTGATGGCGGGCGCGGTCGCCGGTCTGCACAAAGTAAAAAATCCGATCACGCTGGCGCGCGCCGTGATGGAAAAATCGCCGCATGTGATGATGATCGGCGACGGCGCGGAAACTTTTGCCAGAGAAATGAATCTCGAACTCGTGGACGAAAAATATTTCTGGACGCAGGAACGCTGGGATTCTCTCCAAAAGATCATCCAGCAGGAAAAGGAAAAAGCCAAAGCAAAAGAACAAGGCAAAACATCAACGATAAATCTGCGCGAAGAACCCGCGAATAAATTCGGAACGGTCGGCGCGGTCGCGCTTGATAAATACGGCAATCTAGCCGCCGGAACTTCGACGGGCGGAATGACTTTTAAAAAATACGGTCGGGTCGGCGATGTGCCGATCATCGGCGCGGGAACTTACGCGAATAACGACACCTGCGCGGTTTCGGCGACCGGCTGGGGCGAATTTTTTATCCGTCTCGGAGTTGCGCGCGACATTTCCGCGCTTATGGAATACCGCGCTCTGCCGGTTCAGCAAGCCGCCGATCTGGTTATCAAACAAAAACTGCAAAAAGCGGGCGGCGACGGCGGAATTATTGCGATAGATAAATTCGGAAATATGGCGATCTCGTTCAATTCCGAAGGAATGTATCGCGCCTACATCAACGGAGAAGGCAAACCCGTTGTCGAAATTTATAAAGATTAATTTTCTTAAAACAACGTCAGTTCAGGTAATGAAAAAGCGGAAGAAAATAGCCGCAAAAAGGCACATAAAACACAAAAATTCTTAAAACGCCCTTTTTGTAAATTTTGTGCTTTTTTGCGGCTCTTTAGCTTTCTCCCGAACTCACGTTAAAATAAAACTCCGAGCGTAATGGCTGAAGAAAAAGAAACTTTTTTCCGGCAAAATTCCGAACTGATCGTTTTTACCGTTTTGACCGCGTTGGTGATTTTTATCTACGGGCAGACGGTCGGTTTCGGTTTTATTAATTTTGACGATAATCAATACGTCTATGAAAATCCGTTCGTTTTCAGCGGTTTGAGTTGGACGACAATTAAATGGGCGTTTTCCGAATTTCATTCGGCAAACTGGCATCCTCTGACTTGGCTTTCTCATCAGCTCGACGCGACGCTTTTTGGTCTGAATGCCGGGGCGCATCACGCGACAAACGTAATTTTTCACCTGATAAATTCGATTCTCGCTTTTATCGTTTTTCAAATCTACACGAAAAGTTTCTGGAAAAGCGCAGTCATCGCCGCGCTTTTCGCAGTTCACCCGATGCACGTCGAATCGGTCGCATGGATTTCCGAAAGAAAGGACGTTCTCAGCACTATGTTCTGGCTGCTGACGATGTGGACGTATTTCGGTTATGTCGAGAAGGGAAAAAATCGAAATTGTTATTTGCTGACGATTTTGCTTTTTATTCTCGGTTTGATGGCGAAACCGATGCTCGTTACTTTGCCGTTCGTTCTGCTTTTAATGGATTACTGGTCGCTTGAAAGGCTAAAAAATTTAAAGGATTTAAAACCTCTGATTATCGAAAAAATTCCGTTTTTTGTGCTTTCGGCGGCTTCCAGCTACATCACGATTCTTGCCCAAAAGTCGAGCGGTGCGATTCAAAATCTCGAAGCTCTTCCTTTTCAAACACGAATAATAAATGCGGTTTCGGCTTATGCAAAATATATTATTTCGCTTTTTTATCCTGTAAATTTAAGTGTCTGGTATCCGTATAATGAAAACTTTTCCGTTTTGGAAATTGCCGGTTCAGTTATTTTATTAATTGCCGTAACCGCGTTTTGTCTCTGGCAGGTAAAAAAAAGAAAATACCTGATCGTCGGCTGGCTCTGGTTTCTCGGCACGCTTGTTCCAGTCATCGGTTTGGTGCAAGTCGGGGCGCAGCCCATGGCTGACCGATACACATACCTTCCTTATTTCGGTTTGTTTATAATGCTCGTCTGCGGGTTAGCGGAATTGTTCGATTACTTGAAAATCAATCGAAAAGCGGTATTGCTTTTATCAATTGTTGTAGTATTAATTTTAAGTTTTATTTCATTTCGTCAAACTTCCTTTTGGAAATCGGACGAAACGCTTTACGCGCATTCGCTTTCGGTTACGCAAGACAATTATTTGATCTTACAAAATTACTGTCATTTTTTGATGCTCAAAGACCGGCTCGACGAAGCGGAGAAACTTTGCCGTGATTCAATCGAAGTGAAACCGCGCTACGCCGAGGCGGTCAATACGCTCGGTATCATTCAATTCAAACGCGGACAATATGCCGAAGCCGCCGAAAGTTTCGGGAAAACGCTCGAAATCGCTCCGGGTTACAAAGAAATTTATTTTAATTATTCGAACGCGCTTTCATTGAGTGGAAAGCCTGTCGAAGCGGAAGAGCAGTTAGCAAAAGCGATCGTTTTTACGCCGCCAAATGCAAATCCGGTTGTCTGGATTGAAACTTTGAGCAATCTCGCCGCCGCTTACGGAAAGGCGGAAAAGTTTGAAAACGCGGCGGAAAACTATACGCGGATTTTGCAAATAGCGCCGGAAAGAGCGGACATTCGCGCCAATTACGCATTGACGCTTTATAAATTAAAAAAACTCGATGAAGCGCAAAATCAAATCGAATATTCCATCCGACAAAATCCCGACTTGCCGGACAGCTATAATAATTACGGGTTGATACTTTTAGCAAAAAACGAGAAGGAAAAAGCGGCGGAACAGTTTGAAAAGGCTCTGAAATTAAAACCGGATTTCAAACAAGCCGAAGAAAATCTGAAAAAAGCGAAAGGAGAAAAATGACCAATCTAGACCGACGAAAATTTTTAGGAGCGACCGCGCTCGGCGGCGCGGCTTTGATTATGAAAAACACGAAAAAAACTGCGGCGCAGACCGTTTCGGATTCTTTTGAACTCGACGAAATGACCGTTTCCGAACTGCAATCAGCGATGCAAAGCGGAAAAATGTCCGCCGCCGAAATAACGCGCAAATATCTCGAAAGAATCGGTTCGGCGGATAAAAAAATAAATTCGATCATCGAGATAAACCCGGACGCAATAAAAATAGCCGAAGATTTGGATAAAGAAAGAAAAGCCGGAAAAATACGCGGCGCATTGCACGGCATTCCGGTCGTTCTGAAAGACAATATTGATACCGCCGACAAGTTGAAAACGACCGCAGGAAGTCTCGCGCTTCTGGACGCGCCGACACCGAAACAGGACGCATCGGTCGCCGAACAACTGCGTAGAGCCGGCGCGGTCATCATTGCTAAAACCAATCTGAGCGAATGGGCGAATTTCCGCTCGAACGATTCTTCGAGCGGCTGGTCGGGACGCGGCGGTCAGACGAGAAATCCGTATATACTTGACAGGAATCCGTGCGGTTCGAGTTCGGGAACCGGCGCGGCGATTGCGGCAAACTTGGCGGCGGTCGGTATCGGGACTGAAACCGACGGCTCGATCGTCTGCCCGTCTTCGGTCTGCGGAATCGTCGGTTTGAAACCGACGCTCGGTTTGGTCTCGCGTTCGGGGATTATTCCCATCGCCCATTCGCAAGACACAGCCGGACCGATGACGCGCTCGGTTTCGGATGCGGCTACAGTTTTAAATTTTCTGACGGCAGTTGACCGGCGCGATTCGGCAACCGCTCAAAATGCGAAAAGAGCGGAAAAAGATTACACGAAATTTCTACAGAAAGACGGGCTAAAAGGCGCGAAGATCGGCGTTGCGCGGCAGTATTTCGGACGAAATGAACGCGTTGACAAAATGATGGAAACGCAGATACAGGTATTAAAGGACAACGGCGCAACCGTCGTAGATGTAAACTTTCCGACGCTCCGGCAGTTCGGCGATGCCGAATTTGAAGTTCTGCTTTACGAATTCAAAGCCGACCTGAACAAATATCTGGCTGAAAGAAATTCGCCGTATAAAACTTTGAAGGATTTGATCGAATTTAACGAAAAAAACAAAGATAAGGAAATGCCTTATTTCGGTCAGGATATTTTTATAAAAGCCGAAGAAAAGGGAAGTTTGGAAGACCGCGCATATCGCCTCGCGCTCCTTCAAAGCAAGGTTATGACGCAGGACAAAGGCATTGACGCGATTATGGACAAAGACAAACTCGATGCCGTTTTTGCGCCGTCAAACGCACCGACCTGGATGATTGATCTGGTCAACGGCGATTGTGGAAGCGGCTATGTGTCGAGTTCGTCGCTCGCGGCGGTCGCCGGTTATCCGAATATCACCGTTCCTGCCGGATTTATTAATGAATTACCGATCGGCGTTTCGTTTTTCGGTCGTGCATACTCCGAACCGACATTGCTGAAGCTCGCATATTCTTTCGAACAGGCGACAAAGGCGCGTCGAAAACCGAAATTTCTGCCAACCTACAGCTAAATGAAAAAAGTACGGATTGATAAACTACTTGTTGATTTAGGTTATGCCGAATCGCGCACAAAGGCTCAAGCAATGGTAATGTCCGGCGTGGTTTTGGCAGACAATAAACGGGTTGAAAAATCATCCGAACAATTTTCGTCCGACGTTTCGATCAGAATAAAAGGCAATTCCGACGAGTCAAAATATGTCGGTCGCGGCGGATTGAAGTTAGAAAAAGCACTGAAAGAGTTTCAGATACGCCCAAACGGATATGTCTGTCTGGATGTCGGGTCGTCAACCGGCGGATTTACCGATTGTCTTCTTCAAAACGGCGCGAAAAAAGTTTATGCTGTGGATGTCGGAACAAACCAACTTGAATGGAAGTTAAGAACCGACAGCCGCGTCGAAGTCAGGGAAAGGGTAAATGCGAGAAATCTAAAACCGAAAGATTTTCCTGAAAAATTCCACCTTATTGTGATGGACGTTTCGTTTATCTCGGTAACAAAGATACTGCCAGCTCTTGTTAATTTGTTGAAGGAAAACGGAAAAATGATCGTGTTGATCAAACCGCAATTCGAAGTTGGAAAAGGCGAGGTTGGTAAAGGCGGAATCATTCGTGACGAAAAAAAACATCAGGCAGTTAAAGTTAAAATAAACGAATTTGCCGGACAAATCGGTTTGAAAAATACGGGCTTGATTGATTCGCCGTTACTCGGCGCGGAAGGTAATAGGGAATTTCTTGGTTTGTATGAAAAAGATTGAGAGAAAGCCGGAAAAGAGCAGTGAGCTTGTCGAGAATCTAGATTATTATTTTGAAAACGGCTTGATGGTTTTGACCGCGCATTTTCTAAAAAATCGCGGCTACTGCTGTGGAAATGGCTGCCGTCATTGTCCTTACGATGAAAAAAAAACGCCTGATTATAGTAGAAAGGTTTCCAATTCTTCCGGTTGATTATTTACCGGTTCGTGTTCGAGAAAGGTCTTCGGTGTTGGCGCGCGGGCAATCGTAAGCGGAACGTCAACCGCACAGCAAACTTTTTCAAGCCGTTTAAAATCCGCCCGTAAATCATCCTGCGTTTCCAGCCAATCGAGCGTGTCGCGTAGAAGTTTGGCGGCGGAAGGATTTTCCGGCATCTCGATACTGTAGTTCATCCATTTTCCTTCGCGCCGTGCGGAAACGAGTCCGGCATTTCTCAAATACGCCAGATGACGCGAAATTTTCGGCTGACTTTCGCCTAAAACCTCTGTGAAATAACAAACGCAAATCTCATCTTCACGCATTAGATTCAAAAGCCTGAGTCTGGTTTTATCCGCAAGTGCTAAAAATAATGTTTCCATTTGCGACAGATCGTTTTCCCTATTCATATAAAAAAAATAACATTTTTTTGGAATTTTGTCTTGACAAAACGGAATAATGAGAATATATTCGCTTTAACATATATGTCAAGGCGTATATGAAGTTTGATAAAAATGGAGAAATAATATGAAAACACATGTTTCGTTAAATGTCAGCAATTTACAGGAAAGTATCGAATTTTATTCAAAGATGCTCGGTGTAGGTCCGTTCAAAGTAAAGTCGGATTATGCGAAATTCGATGTCGCGAATCCGCCTTTGAATTTATCTATGGTGCAGATACCTTTTGAGAGAGGCGGCTCGCTTTCGCACCTCGGTCTGCAGGTCGAGTCAACGGAGGAAGTTCTCGAAATAACCAAGCGTTGGAATGAAAGCGGTTTACGCACATTAGAGGAAATGAAAACCGATTGCTGCTACGCACTTCAGGACAAAAGCTGGGTGCAGGACCCGGACGGAAATCGCTGGGAAGTTTTCACGGTTTTGGAAAATACCGAAGGAATCGAAAATGCGGCGTCGGCGTGTTGCGCTCCGGTGGACAAAACGGTTAGCATAACCGGGTCAAAAGAAATTTCATGTTCATAAACGGCTTTGCACAAAAACTATAAAAATGAAAGAAAAAATATTATTGATAATAAACCGCTTTCTCCGTGGTTCTCCGTGAAAAACTCCGTGTTCTTTGGGGTTTTAGGAAAAATCTTTAAACACCAAAGAACACAGGGTTTTCACAGAGAAACAAACCGTTTTGTCTCTTTTTCAATAGTTTTTGTGCAAAGCTTTCATAAACGAATAAATAATGATCAAAAATTCATTCGATACTTTGGCAGTTCACGCGGGCGAAGATTTAGCGCAGAATCACGGTTCGGTTTCCGTTCCGATCTATAATGCGTCGGTCTTCGCTTTTTCCGATGCCGACGAAGGCGCGGCGATTCATAACTATGAGAAGGAAGGATATTTTTACGGGCGTTTGGGTAATCCGACGCAATCCGCTTTGGAAAATGCTGTAACGACGCTTGAAAATGCCGAAGCCGCTTACGCCGTAGCTTCAGGAATGGCGGCGGTTTCGGCGGCGATTTTGTCGAATGTAAGAACGGGCGATCATATCATCGCGCCCGATTCGATGTATTCGACGACGACGCTTTTCTTAAAAGAAATCCGCGACAGATTCGGTATCGAAACGAGTTTTATAGACGCGACCGATGCGGAAAATTACCGTGAAGAAGTTCGGGAAAATACGAAACTTTTTTGGATCGAAACTCCCTCGAATCCGCTTTTAAAAATTACAGATATTGAAGCCGTTGCGAGAATCGCTGAAGAAAAACAGGTCATTTCGGTTATTGATAACACATTTGCCACGCCTTACAACCAACTGCCTTTAAAATTCGGCGTGGATTTGGCTATTCACAGCGCGACGAAATATTTCGGCGGACACAGCGATCTGACAGCCGGATTGATCGTTGGGAAAAAAGATTTGGTTGAAAAAACCAGACATATTGTCGGAAAACTCTACGGCGGCAACATCTCGCCGCAGGTCGCGTGGCTGGTTTTGCGCGGAATCAAAACTCTGGCTTTGCGGATGGAAAAACATAACAAAAACGCATCTGCAATTGCGAATATGTTATCGAATCATCCGAAAGTAAAAGAAACCTTTTATCCGGGACTCGAAAATCACCCGAATCACCAAATCGCAAAAAAACAAATGAACGGTTTCGGCGGAATGATCGCTTTTGATGTCGGAAGTATCGAAGCGGGAAAATCGTTGGTAAATAATGTCAAAGTTTGCACGCTCGCCACATCGCTCGGCGGTGTCGAAACCATTATTCAGCATTCGGCTTCGATGACGCATGCAGTTCTTTCGCGTGAGGAGCGCTTGAAAGCCGGCATAACCGACGGTTTGATACGTCTGTCGGTCGGAATCGAGAACACCGATGATTTGATTTTCGATTTGGAAAACGCTCTGAAAAAAATTTGATCAATGAATTTACAAAGAAAATTGACTGCCGAGTTTTTGGGAACTGCCGGACTTCTCGCCGTTGTCGTCGGTTCGGGAATAATGGGAGAAAATCTCGCGGGCGGAAATACGGCAATCGCGCTTTTGGCAAACACGATTGCGACCGGAGCGGGGCTGGCGTTTTTGATCCTGAGTTTTGCGGATATTTCGGGAGCGCATTTTAATCCCGCGGTTACGATCACGGAATACCTGCGTCGAAAACTCGATCTGAACGAAGCGGGATTTTACTTGGCGGCACAGATTGGAGGAGCTTTTGCCGGAGTCGGGCTTGCGAATTTGATGTTTGATCTTCCGGTATTTTTCGCTTCGACAAAAATTCGAGCCGGAAATTCTCAGTTTTTGAGCGAATTTGTGGCAACTTTCGGTTTGATCGCGGTAATTCAATCGGTCGCAAAATTTCGTCCGAAACTTGTTTTTCTCGCGGTCGCGGTTTATATCACGTCCGCCTATTGGTTTACGGCTTCGACTTCTTTTGCAAATCCTGCGGTTACGGTCGCCCGCTCGCTCTCGAATACGTTTGCGGGAATCAATCCTTCAAATGTGCCGATGTTTGTTCTTGCCCAACTGCTCGGAGCGTTTGCGGCAACATTCATTTTTAATTGGTTATTAAAAGAGAATACGGAAAATGTCTGAAAGAAAAAAAGTTTTGATACTTTGCACCGGAAATTCTGCCAGAAGTCAGATGGCGGAAGGAATATTAAAACATATCTGTCAAAACGAATTTGAAATAAACAGCGCGGGAACAAATCCCTCGCTCGTTAGACCCGAAGCGATAAAAGCTTTAGCTGAAATCGGGATTGATATTTCTGGAAACCGTTCAAAATCGGTTGATGAATTTTCAGATCAGGAAATAGATTTTGTCTTGACAGTCTGCGACAACGCGAAAGAAAACTGCCCTTATTTTCCGGCGAAAACTCGCCTGATACATCATGCTTTTGAAGACCCGGCGGAAGTTTCGGGCGAAGCGGAAACGCGGCTATCGGCGTTCAGAAAAACGCGCGATGAAATCCGCGAATTTTTTGAAAACGATTTTGTTAAAATTCTCCGGCAAGTTTAAAATATTTCAAAATTTTCAAAGATTCCTGATTATTAAATGAAATATATTTTAGCTTTTGACCAAGGCACGACGAGCAGCCGCGCCATTATTTTTAATGCCGACAGTCAAATCGTTTCTTTGGCACAAAAAGAATTCAAACAAATTTTCCCGAAATCCGGTTGGGTCGAACACGATCCGCGTGAAATCTTAAAAACTCAGATCGAAACCGCAAAACTCGCCTTAAAAAAAGCCAAACTTTCGGCAAAAGACATTGCCGCCGCCGGGGTAACGAATCAGAGAGAAACGACGATCATCTGGAACAGAAAAACGGGCGAAGCGATTTGCAATGCAATCGTTTGGCAAGACCGCCGGACATCCGCTTTTTGCGATGAAATGCGTCTCAAATACGGCGTTTTGGTAAAAGAAAAAACCGGACTCGAAACTGACGCTTATTTTTCGGCAAGTAAAATAAACTGGATTCTGGAAAACATTTGGAACGCGCGTGAAATGGCGGAAAACGGAGAGCTGGCTTTCGGAACGGTTGATTCGTGGCTGGTCTGGAAACTAACGGGCGGCGAAAAACACCTGACCGATGTTTCAAACGCATCGCGGACGATGATTTTCAATATCAATACGCTCGGATGGGATGAAGAACTTCTGGAAATTTTTCAAATTCCGATACAGATTCTGCCCGAAGTAAAATCCTCATCGGAAATATTCGGTGAAATAAATTCGGTTAAAGAATTAAACGGGATAAAAATCGCCGGGCTTGCCGGAGATCAACAAGCCGCGCTGTTCGGTCAGCTTTGTATTGAAAAAGGGCGGACGAAAAGCACTTACGGGACGGGTTGTTTTCTGCTTCAAAACACGGGTGAAAATCCCGTTAAAACCGAACACCGTTTGCTGACGACAGTCGCGTGGAAGATCGGCAATAAAACGGAATATGCCCTGGAAGGAAGCGTTTTTATCGGCGGCGCGGTTATTCAATGGCTGAGAGACAGTCTGCAAATTATCAAAAATTCTTCCGAAGTAGAAACTCTGGCGAATTCGGTCGAAGACAACGGCGGCGTTTATTTTGTTCCGGCTTTTGCGGGGCTAGGTTCGCCCTTCTGGGATCAGAATGCAAGAGGTTTGATAATCGGTTTGACGCGCGGTAGTGGAAAGGAACATATCGCCCGCGCAGCGGTTGAATCAATTTGTTTTCAAACAGCCGATCTGATCAAAGCGATCGAGGACGATTCGAAAATAAAATTGCCGGAGCTGAGAGTTGACGGCGGCGCGACAAAAAACGATTCGCTGCTGCAGTTTCAAGCAGATATTTTGCAGATTCCCGTCATCCGTCCGAAAATGACCGAAACGACCGCGCTCGGGGCGGCATATCTGGCAGGTTTGGCGGTCGGTTTCTGGAGCGAAAAAAATGAATTAGCCGAACATTCGGAAATTGACAAAATTTTCGAGCCGAAGATCGGCAAACGCGGGGCAGAGATTCTAAAAAGCAGATGGACTGAAGCGGTCAAAAGATCGTTGAATTGGGAGAAATAAAAACGCCGCCCGAAGTAATCTCAAACGGCGTTTTATAAAATTGAAAATCATTTTACTCCTGAACCTCGGTCATTCTCTGGGGGCTGAGATTTAAAATATTTTGTCCCGGATTGATGGTAATCCGGTCGCTCCAGATGGCGAAACCGTTTGTCGTTTTTGTAATAGCGAACAAATAGTAACTGTCGGGTTTTATTTCCCGCATTTGCGCTTTGCCTTCCGAATCGGTGGTTACGTCATATTTGATGTGCTTATTGATTTCACTTAAAGCCTCATCCCGGATATTACGATAGCGGTCGGGATACAATACCGCCAGACCGAAACTATTTTTCAAACTTTGACCTTCGATGGGCTTTATATCGGCGTCATTTAAAATCGCTTCCAGTTCTTTATCGAGCAAATAAAATTTTTCGGCTTTGACGGGTTTTATTCCGCCCGTCCGGTCGCTGATTTTTGCTTCGATGTTCAAAGTTCCGCGAGTCGCATTTTCGACATCGGCGGGAATTTCTGAAACGGTCGTATCAGACGGCGGCGCGGTCTGGGGAACTGTTGAGATACCGGAATCTCCGGTTGACGGGGGAACGTTGATTTGATTCGGTTCGGAATCAGTGCGGGCAGTTGAATTTGCAGCACGGCGGTCTGCCGAAACCGCGACATTGATATTTTTTTGATCGTCGTCTTCCTGACGCATCAGCGCGAAAAGCAGAAATATCAGAATCGCGCCCAGAATCGCGAGCGGGACAAAGATCCATTTTGGAAAAGAATCTTTTTCAACGACAGCCGGCGGTGTTTCGCGCACTACGGTTCTGGTTTCCTGCGGCGGCGCGAGCGGATGCCCGCAATTCGGACAAGCGACGGCGGTGTTTGAAACTTCTTTACCGCATTCGGGACAATTGATCAGAGCCATAAATTTAAATTTTCCTCCTTGATTCAAATAAAAATAAGACTAACATTTTTATTTGAAAAATTATAACGGATTTTTAAGCGACATTTAACAAAAATGTTTTTATTCTGATAGATTGACCGACGCTCGACAAAAATTATAATTTTCTATAGCACCGGTCAATTGTTACGAAAAATGAAAAAAATAATTTTAGACGGTAAGAGTTTGACCTTTTCTGAGGTCCTGCAGGCGGCGTTCGGAAAACCGAACGAACCGGAAATCGTTTTGTCGGCAAAAGCTAAAGACAACGTCCGGCGTTCTGCGGAAGCGGTTCGAAAACTACTCGCACGCGGCGAGATTGCTTACGGCATTACGACCGGATTCGGCGCGTTTAAAGATAAGATCATCTCCCGCGAAGAGGTCGAACTTCTGCAAAAAAATATCGTGATGAGTCACGCGGTCGGAGTCGGAAACCATTTCGATATTCCGACGACGCGGGCGATCATGCTAATCCGCGCAAACACACTTGCCCGCGGCTATTCGGGAATTCGCCTTGAAACATTGCAGATGCTCATTGATTTACTGAATCGCGGGATTCATCCACGAATACCTGAAAAGGGAAGTCTCGGCGCATCAGGCGATCTCGCCCCGCTGGCGCATATGTCATTGCCTCTGATCGGTGAAGGTGAGGTCGAGTTTCAAGGGAAAATTTTAAACAGCGAATCTGCTTTACAAAAAGCCGGAATCGAGCCGATAAAACTCGCTGCAAAAGAAGGACTGGCTTTAACGAACGGAACTACGGTGATGACGGCGGTCGGTTTGATCGAAACCGCCAAAGCCAAGCATCTGGCTGATATTGCCGATATTTCGGGCTGTCTGAGCCTGGAAGCTCTCCACGGAACGACGCAGGCGTTCGACGAAAAAATTCACGCGCTACGTCCGCATCCGCGGCAGATGCGGTGCGCGGCGCATCTGCGGGAAATTCTTGAAGAAAGCGAATTTGTCCGCGAATTCGATCCGGCAAATGTGCAGGACGCATACACTCTGCGCTGTATGCCGCAGGTTCACGGCGCGTGCCGCGACGCGATCGATTACGCCGAATGGGTCGTCAATATCGAACTCAACGCAGTTACGGACAATCCGCTGATTTTCAGCGACGAAGCGGGCGAAAATATAGAGGTGATTTCCGGCGGAAATTTTCACGGAGAACCGCTCGCGCTCGCGCTCGATTATTTGGCGATCGCGCTCACCGAACTCGGAAATATTTCTGAAAGACGCTTGATGCGTCTGACCGACGAATCATCGAACGCGCATGTTCTTCCGGCTTTTTTGACGGAAAACGGCGGTTTGAATTCGGGCTTTATGCTCGTCCAATACACCGCCGCCGCTCTCTGCACGGAAAACAAAGTTTTGTCGCATCCGGCGAGCGTTGACACGATTCCTTCGTCCGCTAACACCGAAGATCATGTTTCGATGGGCGCGACCGCCGCTATAAAACTACGCGGGATCGCCGAAAATCTCGAAAGAATTCTCGCGCTCGAATTGTTCTCCGCCGCGCAGGCAATTGATCTGAGAAAAAAAGTGATCGGTGAAAAAAGATTGCTCGGCAAGGGAACACGCGGTATTTATCGAAAAATCAGAGAAATCGTCCCGTTTATCGAGAAAGATACGGTTATGTATCCTCATATCGAAAAAGTAAAATCGTTGATCAAAAAAGAATTTGGAAAGGCTGTTTGATTAGTGAAAGAAATAAAGATTGCCAAACAGCCTTTTTTTGGGGGCATGTAAAACAAGCGTTTTACATTTTAGGGGGTTTTAGATAAATGTTTTCAACTTCTTATTGATGAAAGTTTCGTTTTATCAACGTATTTAAGACGCGGGAAGCTGAGACTTTTGCAAAAAAAAAATCAGATTTTCTTTTCAAGGGTAAAAATCATTCCTTTCGGGTCGAGTTTTTCCCAGGAAATATTTGCTTTTATCAAATCGGCGCGCGCTTTTATGTTGGAAAGTCCGCGACCTTTTTCGGCTTTTATTTTATCAGGTTCGAAGCCTTTGCCGTCGTCTTCGATGGTTAATAAAAATCCAGAATCTTCCTGACTTCGCAGTTTCATTTTTACATTTTCGGCATTAGCGTGGCGCGTGATATTGCTCAGAACTTCCTGCACGATACGGTAAATCTGTATCTGAACGGCGTGCGGGAGTTTTAATTTTTCATCGAGATGTTCTTCGGCGGAAAATTCGTAATCGAACTTTTTATTCTCTTCGACAAACTCGAATTCGTTTGCCAAAGCCCATTCGAGCGCGGCGGTAAAGCCGATGTTTTCGAGAACCGACGGGCTGAGGTCTTCGCAGATGCGGCGGATTTCCTGCGAGACGTTTTCGATTTCCGTTCGGAAAATTGCGGGCGTTTCTTCCGAGTTCGGAAATTTATCGGTCAAAAGAATAAGATGGCGCAGATCGGCGAGCGTCTGGTCATGCAGGTCCCGGGAAATGCGGCGGCGTTCGCGTTCGGCTTCATTCGCCAGATCGAGCCGCGCGCTGTTGAGTTCGCGGTTGGCGAGCGCGAGTTCCGAGCTTTTCTGGAAAATCTTTCTCTGCGAAACGACCGCCCAGATGAGCGCGACCAGCGCGAAGACGAGCAGGATCGAAAGAAAAAACGAAGTCCACGGAAACGGGGCTTTTTCGACCGTGAATTCAAATTTCAGAGGTTCGGAACGGACGAGATTTTTATCAAACGCGACGGCTTCGACCGCGTATCTTCCGGGCGCGAGATTTTCCATCAGAAACTGCGCGTCGTTGGAAAATTTGTTGTTCAAAACATTTCCTTTTGCATCGCGCAGATAAAAAGCGTATTGAAACTGTTCGGGAAAAGTCCGGCTGCTCAGCGCGGCGATCTCCAGCGCGAGAGAATTCTGCGGGTAATCGAGATTGATCCCGTTAACGAGTTCTTCCGTTTGATGAAGCCTCCGGCTGAGAATTCTGACCGGAACGAGCAGAGGTTTTATTTCATTGATCGAAAAACGCGAAATTCCGCGATTGGTCGCCGTCAATAACGAATTATCTTCCTGCGGCAAAACTGCGAAAATATTCGACGACGGCAAACCTTGTTCAACGCCCAAACGCGAATTGATCCAACCCAGATTTTCATCGAACGAAAGCTGTATCAAACCGTTCGCCGTCGCGGCGAAAATTATGTTTTTATTCGCGCCGAGCCGAACGTCTCTAACCGATATGTCATTTAGAACGGTTTGCAGTTCGCCGGTTTTATAAAGAAACAGACCGTTTTCCGTGGCGATCCAAAGCCCCTCTTTTTCGTTGCCGTCAATCGCCCAGACCGCGTTTTTTTTCAGAGTATCGAGCGGATTGTCCGACCAGACCTTTTCGCCGTCGAAATAAAACAGACCGTCGCTCGCCGTCCCGATCCAGAGATTCTGCGCTGAGTGCAGAGAAGTCGGATTTTGCAGGCTGGTGTTGACGTTCACGAAAGAGTTTTCGCCGTCAATCCTGAACAGCCCGCGATTATAAAACGCGAGAAAAGTTTTTCCCTTGAAATTCGTCATCGCGCGGACGCTTTCTTTTTTTTCGTCGCTTAAATTTTCGGAAAGTTTGACCGGCGAATTGACGCCCGTTTCGAGATTGACGTTTTGAAAAAAACCGCCCGCCGCGCCGACCGCGATCTGTTCGGGAGAAATTTCCCTGATCGAAAAAACGGGATTGGTTTCCAAGCCGGAAACAACCGTCCAGACTCTGTTTTGATTTTGAAAAAACAAACCGCGATTTGTTCCGGCGAGCAGAACGCCGCCGCTCGTCCGGTAGAGCGTCCGCACAAAATTGCTCTGCGCGTTGTCGGTGATGAGTTCGTTTTTCGGACTTTGCAGATCGAAGCGGCACACGCCTTTGTTCGTGCCGAACCAGACGACGTTTTCGCGGTCAACAAAAACGCTCAAAATTTCATTTGAACGCAAACCGCCCGCCGTGTTCTCGAACGTAAAATGATTCATTTGGTTTTCGCCGCGAAAAAGATACGCGCCGGTTTTCTGCGTTGCGACCCAGACGTTGTTCGCCGCATCGAAAGCGACGGCGTTGACCGTCCCGAGTCCGTCGCCGATCCTTTGCGGTCTAAACAAATCTTTGGCAAAATACAAGCCGCTTTCCATCCCGCGTGTCTGCGCCGCGAACCAGAGCTTTCCGGCATTGTCGCTTGCCAAAGTGTTGATAAAATACGGTCGCGGAACGGTCGTGATCTCGCTCGCCGAATCTTTACCGATCAGAAGCAGACCGCGGCTCAAGGTCGAAGCGATGAGATTTTCGCCGTCTTTGGCAAGGCTCGTGATCGGAAATTCTTCGGAAAGAATCTTCTCGACCTGCCACGAATTTTCATTTGTTTTCGAGCACTGAAAGATCGCCCCGCCATTGGTCGAAATGTAAACTCGATTGCCGTCAATTAAAAAAGAATTGACCGCTTTTTCCGATGTTTCTTCGACCGGAACATAAGAATTATTCACAAAACGAAACGCGCCTTTTTCCGTGCCGATCCAGAGATTCGAGTCATTGTCGGTTTTTAAGACGAAAATTTTCAGAGCGGAAAGATTCTGCGCCGAAACGGTCTGCACGCGCCGCCCGTCATAACGCGCGAGACCTTTGTCCGTCCCGAACCAGATGATGCCGTCCGAAGTCTGAGCGACGGCGTTCACGCGGTCGGACGGCAGACCGTGAAATGAGCTGATCGCGCCCCATTGATGCAGATTGTTCGGCGGTTCCTGGGAATGAAATGTTTGTGAAAACGGAGAAAGAAAAATGAAAGCGAAAAATATTTGATAAATTGTTTTTGATCTGACTTTCATTTTTTTCTTTGTTCATTTTCAAATTTTTCGCGGTCGCGGTCGAGCCAATTGGAAAGCTCGTCGTCAGCTTTTGTTAATTCGTCGCTGTTTATCAAACCGCGCCGGAGAGATTCGAAAAACGCGCGTGTTCTGACATTAAAAGCGAGCTTGTCATAATTTTCATTGCGCGTTCCTTCCGACGAATCAATAAAAAGTTTTTCGTAGAGATTTGCCAGGCGGCTTTCCACGCCGCGCTGAGACAGTGAGCATTTGCGGGCGATCGCCCAATTTGACAGACCGAGCGCGAGAAACCGAAGTGCTTCCGATTCGAATTCGGTCAAAAGCGGGCGTTTGAATGAATCCTTGAAAGCCGGATCAATCATATCCGCGCCGTCTTCGAGAACGGTGGCGACAAAACGCAGAAAACGCGATTCGGGATTATTTTTATGGATAAAACCGTAAGCCGGCTGAGGTTCGACCGACCGGACGATCTTGCGGATTTCGTTAATATAAACTTCGTGCGGAAACTGCGTCCAGAAAATTATCCGCGCTTCGGGAAAATCGCGCCAGACGACGCGCGCCGCCTTAACGCCGGAAATTTCCGGCATCTGTATATCGAAAATGCAGAGCGACGGGCGATGCTCAAGTGTCAGTTCGACCGCTTTTTTGCCGTTTTCCGCTTCGATCATCGGCGCGTGCGTTGGAAACTCCTGCGCTAAGATCTCGCTCAAATACCGTCGTTGCACGGGATTGTCTTCGGCAATCAGAATTGACATGACTAATTTCCGATTTTAGATTTGCGATTTGCGATTTGCAATTCGTTCTTGAAGATTTGAGATATTCCGACTGAGTTAAAAAAAGTTGGCGGGGCGTAAGAGATTCGAACTCCTGACCCTCGGTTCCGAAGACCGATGCTCTATCCACTGAGCTAACACCCCGCTTCGATTTTCGATTTTAGATTGCGGATTTTGGATTTGCAAACAATCGAATCGCAAAACGCAAATCTATAATCGAAAATTCGATTACTGTTTCTGAATTTCTTTGCGGATAAAACTGATCACGTTTTTGATTTCCTCATCGCTCAGTTTGTCCTTAAATGCCGGCATTCCTTCGTCGGGAATTCCATTCTTGATGTATTTTGTAAATTCTTCGTCCGATTCTTTTTTGGCGTGATCGTTGGCAAGATTTTCGGCGTTGATGGTCTTGCCTTCGATCGTAACTTTTCCGCCCGTTCCGTCTTCTTTATGACATTTCGAGCAGACTTCCATATAAATTTTGCGCCCGGAAGCCGTGCCGTCCTGCGCGACTTCGGGCGGGATATTGACCGGCATATTCGAATTTACATTCGTGTTGGTTTGAGCCGTTTTATTAGCCGTCTGATTGGCGGCGTTGTTTCCCGCCGGTGTTTGATCACAAGCCATGATAAAGAGCGTCAAAACAAGACATATCAAAGCAATTTTTAGAAAATTCATTTTTCATCCTCCTCGAAAATTTGATTATAAAACGGAAAAAAGTTTAACTTAAAAGTTAAAGAAAACAAAATATTAAGAGGAAATTTAATGAGAAAAAAAATCCTGATCGCCGGCGAATGGCGAGATGCCGCCGAGACAATTGAAGTAAAATCTCCGTTTACAAACGAAGTTTTAGCCGAAGTCGCTTCGGTCAATGAAAACGAACTCGAAGAGGTGATTTCGATTGCCGAAAAAGCGTCGAAAGAGATGAAAACACTTCCACGCTTTGAAATTGCCAAAGGTTTAAGAAAAATCGCCGACGCAATCGAATTGAGAAAAAAACAATTCGTCGAAACGATTGCGAATGAAGCCGCGAAACCCATTAAAACCGCTCGCGGCGAAGTTGAACGCGGCATCGCCACATTCAATTGGGCGGCGGGCGAAGCCGAAAGATTCACGGGCGAAGTCGTGCCGATTGACACGATCGAAACCGGAAAAGGAAAAACCGGCTACACGAAACGCATTCCGCGCGGCGTGATCTACGGCATCACGCCGTTTAATTTTCCGCTCAATCTCGTCGGTCATAAAGTCGCGCCCGCGCTTGCGTCGGGAAATTCGATCATTATCAAACCGAGTCAGAAAACGCCGCTTACATCATTGCTTTTAGGCGAAGTTTTTCTGGAATCCGGTTTGCCCGAAACGGCTCTGCAGATCGTGCCGATGGATACGAAATATATCGAAACGGTTTACGCGGACGAACGGATAAAAATGATCTCGTTCACCGGAAGCGCGGATGTCGGCTGGAATATAAAATCGAAAGCGAACAAAAAAATGGTGACGCTTGAACTCGGCGGAAACGCGCCGGTGATCGTTGACGAAACGGCTGATTTGAATTTTTCGATTGATAAAACTACAACCGGCGCGTTCGCCTACGCCGGACAAGTCTGCATTTCGGTTCAAAGAGTTTTGCTGCACGAAAAGATCGCCGACGAGTTTACAGAAAAATTCATCAAACGCGCGGAGAATTTAAAAAAGGGAAATCCGCTTGACGAGGAAACCGAGCTTTCCGTGATGATCGAAGAAAAAGCGGCGGAAAAAGCGCAAAGTTGGATCTCCGAAGCGACGGAAAACGGCGCGGAAGTTTTGTGCGGAAACAACCGCGACGGCGCGATGCTCGACGCAACCGTTTTAACGAATACAAATCCCGAAATGCGCGTTGTATCAGACGAAATTTTCGCGCCGGTCGCCGTCATCGAAAAATTTTCCGATTTTGAAGAAGCCGTTTCGATGGCAAATCATACGAAATACGGTCTGCAAGCCGGAGTTTTTACGCGAGATTTATTGAATTCAAATTACGCGGCGGAAAATCTCGAATACGGCGGCGTGATAATCAACGACGCGCCGAGTTTCCGCGTTGACAATATGCCTTACGGCGGCGTGAAAGATTCGGGTTTCGGGCGCGAAGGCATGCGTTACGCGATGGAAGAAATGTCCGAAATCCGCCTTGTTGTGATAAACTCGTAAATAATTTTCGGGAATAAAATTATGCAGGAACAAGTCATCGAAAAAAATCAGTTCCGATTCGTTTTCGATCCTCATGAAGAAAATAATTGCGATCTGATAACGAACGAGTATCTGGAAAAAATGCCGCGTGATGAAAATCTGCGTTACGAACTTATCGGAGGTGAAATCTTTGTGTCAACCGCTCCGCGTTTTATTCATCAACTTTTGGTTACGAGATTGCTGACGGCAATTTCAAAATACCTGGAAAATAATCCGTCCGGTATTGTTTTAACGACTCCGGGTTTGATCTTCAGCGAATTCGACGGTGTGATACCGGATTTGATTTACATTTCGCACGAAAGACTCGACGAAATTCTCGACGAGGAAAGCGGAAAATTTCACGGCGCGCCGGAGATCGTCATCGAAATCTTATCGCCCGGAAAGGCAAACGCCCGCCGCGATCTGCAGATCAAACGCGAGCTTTACGAGATTTACAAAGTGTCGGAATACTGGGTGGTTGACCCGTTTGAAAAACAAGTTTCGGTTTTTCGTTTTGAAAAGGGCGAATTGAAAAAAACGGAAACTTTTAAGGAAAACGAAATTTTGAAAACGAAAACTCTGTCCGGTTTCGAGTTAAATTTGTCAGAACTTTTCGGAAATTAAAAATCTGTTTGGTGATTTTATGAAATACAAAATTTTATTCCTGATCATTGCGTTTTTTTTACTCTCAGGTTGTCAAAATCAAACCGCTCAAACTCAAGAGCTGGAAAATGTTAATTCAAAAGGAAATCATGATGCCGCGCCGAATGATGAGGAAGATTTTATCCTCGATAACAACCGTGGAATTTCGATTGAAGAGAGCAATATCGAGGACGACTCGATAAAAATCAAACAGTTTGAACTGAAAAAACAGACGGTAAAAAAAATTGTCGAAGGCGACACTATTCCGTCCGATATAACAAATGCGGTTTTGTTGAAAAACGGAAAATTAATAGAGACCTTTGAAGGAGTCGAGTATCCGTTGGGAAATGAAATAAATTTCGGTTTGTTCTCATTTTCAAGTGATGGAAACAAACAGGTGATAATTTCGGATATTTCAAACAGGTATGAAAGAAATTGGATTTTGGACTTATCAAAAGATTTTAAAATTCTTTTAGACACCGCTGATTATGGTGTTTACCGGAGCGGTCTGTCGAGAATTGATTTCGACAATGACGGAATTTTTGAAATTACGATGGCAAGATCCGACGATATTTTCGGTTTTGCTTCCGCGCTTGTTCCAGACAACAGCATTATTTTTAAATTAGACAAAGAAAAACAAAAATTTTTACCGGCGAGTCATATTTTACAGGACTACACGATGAAAAATTTGAGCGAATCGCTCGAAGGATTTAACGCCGGTAATGAAAAATCTTTTTCAAAGGTTTTGCAAATTACGCTCAACTACATCTATGCGGGAAAAGAATCCGAAGCATGGGAATTTTTCGATAAAAATTTTGTAACCGATGAAATGACTTTTACGATAAAAGTCGAAAATAAAGAACAGGCAAAGGCGGAAATTATAAAATATTTGAGCAAGAATCCGATCTATAATTTCATTAAAAACGATTCTAAAAATAAGTAAATTATGACATCAAAAAAATATTGTTTATCCATCATAGTTTTAATACTCTTTTTTTCATTTTCGATTTTCTCTCAAATTCCGACCGAAACGCTTTCGGTTACGGGTTTGAAGGAAAATGTTACCGTCCGGCGCGATGCGCGTTCGATTCCCTTTATCGAGGCGAAGAACGAAACGGATTTATATTTCGTGCAGGGCTACATCACGGCGAGCGACCGGCTCTGGCAGATGGATTTGTATCGGCGCGTGGCGAGCGGGCGGACGGCGGAACTTTTCGGGCGGCTCACGCTCGAAGAAGACAAACGCTGGCGTAGATTCGGTTTTAAAGAGGTCGTGCAAAAAACTTACGAAAATTATCCGCCCGAATATAAAAAAGTTCTGGACGATTACGCGCGAGGCGTGAATGCTTATATCGCCACGCTAGACAAAAACACTCTGCCCGCCGAATTTCAGATTTTGCAGTATTCGCCCGAAGAGTGGAAACCGACGGATTCGCTGATCATCGGCGCGATCTTGGCGGAAGGTCTCAGCACGACTTGGCATTTCGATCTGCTGAAAGCAAAATTTGCGAATCTGCCTTCGGACGTTTTTGAAAAATTGTTTATCGAAAAAACGCCGTTTGACGTTCTGGTCGTCGGCAAGGATTTTGAGAAAAAGGAAACGGTTCAAAAAATGAACATAGAAATTGACGAAAGCGTTTTTCTAGCGGCTCTGCAAGCAGAAGAAACGCGCAAATCGTCGCTCGAAAGAATCGGTTTCTACCAGGAATTTAATGCGGCGAGCAACAACTGGGTGATCTCCGGCAAACGGACTCTGGACGGCAAAGCGATTTTGGCGAACGATCCGCATCTCGATCTTTCCGTTCCTTCGATCTGGTATCTGACGCATCTTGCATCGCCGAAAGGCAGAGTCGCGGGCGTTACATTTCCCGGCGTTCCGGGCATCACTCTCGGTCACAACGAATTTATCGCGTGGGGCGCGACCAATCTCGGTCCTGATGTGCAGGATTTGTATATCGAAACTTTTAACGACAAAAACGAATACAAAACCGCTAACGGCTGGAAACCGGCGAAGATCAGAACCGAGCAATTAAAAGTCAGAAAAAATCCTCTGAGTCCCGATACCGAAACAATCGAAATGCCCGTAACCGAAACCGAAAACGGCGTGGTGATTCTGGAAAGGGACGATAAGAAATACGCTCTGCAATGGACGGCTCTCGATCCGAAAAACGAAACTTTCGACGCTTTTTATAAATTGAATTATGCGAAAAATTGGGACGACTTCAAAAAAGCTCTTTCCAACTACGGCGGCGCGACGCAGAATTTTATTTTCGCCGACGTGAAGGGAAATATCGGATTTCACAATGCCGGAGCGATTCCGATCAGAAATTCGGGCAGGAGCGATCTGCCGTTTGACGGCGCGAAAAACGAAGGGAAATGGATCGGGAAAATTCCTTTTGCCGAACTTCCGAGCAGCTACAATCCGCCCGAAGGTTTTATCGTTACGGCAAACCAGCGGCTCGCCGGCGACAGTTATAAATACTTTCTCGGCAATGTCTGGGCTGACCCGTATCGCGCACGGCGAATCTATGATTTGTTAAAGGCAAATCCGAAATCCACGATCAACGACAGCGAAGACATTCAGCGCGATCTATTCAATATTTCGTTTGCGAATTTCGCGCGTGAAGTTATCAAAACAGAAGGCGCGAGCGCGGAAACTTTGAATTTAATAAAAGGCTGGGACGGAAAAATGACAGCAGATTCAAGAGCGGCTTTGCTCATTATTGAGATCAGAAGCGCGTTTTTGAGAAAAATTCTCGACGCGAAACTCGGTGCGGAGCTGGCAAAAGATTATCGTTCAAGCACGATCAATTCGCTGATTGACTGGCTCGCATCCGAACAGCCTGCCCAATGGCTACCGAAAGAATTTACGAGCTATAAAGATTTATTTTTATTAGCCGAAGCGACGGCAATCGAAAATCTAACTAAAAAACACGGCGCGGATAGAGCGAAATGGGTTTGGGGAAATGAAAGAAAAATAAATTTCAATCATCCGCTTTTGCCTGCGCCGCTCGTTGGCGGAATTTTCAAAATTGACGCGATTCCGGGTTACGGACACGCATTAACGCCGAATGTCGGCGCGAGCGTTTCGATGCGGCATAT
>JBGTSF010000065.1:0-26933 GCA_041940425.1 Pyrinomonadaceae bacterium | reverse complement strand
TCGGGATAGTTGAGAATTGCCCAATACATCGTCGGCACGCCCGCAAAGATCGTTACGTCGTATTTGTCCATAAGGGCGAGAGCCGCTTCGGGCGCGAAACGCGGCAGCAGAACGAGCGTCGCGCGGTTGTAAAATCCGGCGTTCATCTGCACGCTCTGACCGTAGGAATGAAACAGAGGCAGAGTTATCAAATGAACGTCCGCGTCGCGCCGTTCATACATCGTGTCGGAAAGCCGCGCGTTAAAGATCATATTCGCATGCGTTAATTCCGCGCCCTTCGGCTGTCCGGTCGTTCCGCTTGTGTAGAGAATGACCGCCGTGTCTTCCGAATTTGAAATAACGGTATCAATCCCGGTCGGCTGGTCTTTGATAAATTCGCTGTAGGTTACGGAGTTTTCGCCCGGAGCGGCGGCATCGGGCGACATATTTATCAAGATAAATTTCTCGCAATTTTCCGCGCCTTGAAAACCTTCAAAGCCGAACTCGCCCATCGGCAGATCGGGCGCGCCCTGAAAACAAAAATACGCTTTCGCGTCGGAATCGTTGAGGTGATAAGCGATCTCACGCCCTTTGAGCAGAACATTGAGCGGCACGACGACCGCGCCCGCTTTCAAAATGCCGTAATAGATGATCGGGAAAAACCATATATTCGGACACGAAAGCGCGACCTTTTCGCCCGGCTTGATGCCGATGCCTTTCAAGGCATTGGCAACCTGATTAGCCTGCGCGTTGATTTCCGAATAGGTAAATTTCAGATCGTTGCAGATAACGGCGATCCTCTCCGGCACTTCGCGTGCGCTGTCTTCGAGTAAAACGGCTAGATTAAGCATAGATTTTTTAAGAATTTTTAGCGTCCACAGATTAACACAGATGAACACGGATAAGAAAATAATTAAATAAAATTAGTGATGTCCTTATCTTCTGTTGCTGAGAATGATATTTCTAGCACCACAACATAATTTTTGCTAACCTTCCAAACATATGCAAACTTTAAAAGAGCTATTAAATGATTGGACTGAACCGGAAGAGGCAGCTAGCTATCTAGCAGGCTTGCTTGGCATCGTCGCTTATGAGGGAGATATAAAAGATTACTTCTCAAAGAAAAAAATAGGGATTTTTTATACCCAAAATAAACATGGAAGTATGATTTATAATATGCTTAACCAAATGGTTGAAACTGGATTTTTAGAAAAAGAAGATGAATGGTACTATCGCTGGAATAGTTCTTCTAAAAGTTATTGAGAAGAAAGCAAAGATAGGAAATAATAAATCTTACTGACACAATTTAATTATTAACCATAAATTATCTCATAAAATATCCGGTTCTATCTGTGTTTATCTGTGTGCATCTGTGGACAATTATTTTCCTTCGACACTCGCCCGTTCGATGATTTTGCGGGCTTCGACACCAACGGGCAAAGTTCCGAAATTGAAATTCTTATTTTCCGAAAGCCTTGAAACGCAAAACCCTTCCGCAACGAAATCCGGCGCGGTTTCGAGCAGAACTTTTGCCTGCAAACTCAGCGCGAATTTTTCGACGATTATTCTTGCACGAAATTCCAGATTTTCCAGATCGGAAAACTCGTCTTTCAAATTCGATAAAAATTTATCGTAAATCTCATTTCGATCTTTCGCCGATTCGAGTTCTGCAAAAACCGCTTCGATCGCTTCCGGCTCTTTTTTCATCGAGCGCAAAACATCGAGGCACTGCACATTTCCCGAACCTTCCCAGATCGAATTGACCGGAATATCGCGGTAAAGACGCGGCAGAACGGAATCTTCAACATAGCCGTTGCCGCCTAAGATTTCAATTGCTTCGCCGACGGCAAAGACGGCGCGTTTGCAGTTCCAGAATTTTCCGATTGCCGTCGCCGCGCGTGTGAAAGCCCGCGCTTCTTCGCTCGTTTCAGATTCATCAAAACCGCGCGCCAGACGAAACCCGAGCGCGGTCGCCGCTTCGGATTCGAGGGCGAGATCGGCAAGCAGATTTTGCATCAAAGGCTGTTCGATCAGAAATTTTCCGAACGCTTTTCGGTATCGGCAATGATGAATGCTTTCCGCCACGGCGCGTCTCAAAGTTCCGGCTGAACCGACCGCGCAGTCGAGCCGCGTGTGCCGCACCATTTCCATAATATTCGCCACGCCACGCCCTTCTTCGCCGATTATTTTTCCATACGCTTCGTGAAATTCGACTTCCGCCGAAGCGTTCGAACGGTTTCCGAGTTTGTCTTTCAAACGCTGAAAATAGATTTTGTTTTTCTCTTTTTCCGGCGTAAAACGCGGCATCAGAAAACACGAAAGCCCGCCCTCGGTCTGCGCCAAAACCAAAAACGCATCCGACATCGGCGCACTGCAAAACCATTTTCTGCCCGTGATCTTGTATTCGCCCGCGTCATTTAATTTTTCCGCAAAAGTGATATTCGCCCGCACATCCGAGCCGCCCTGCGGTTCGGTCATCGCCATCCCGAACGTCGCGCCGCGCTTTTCAGACGCAGGTAAAAATCTTGGATCGTATTCGTTTGATAAAACTTTCGCCAGCCATTCATCGGCGATTTCTTCCGAGATTTTCAAACTCGGCACGACCGCAAAAGTCATCGTCACCGGACAACTCGTGCCTTCGTCAACCTGTTGTTTCAAATACGCGAGAGCGGAACGCGCGACATATTTTCCCGATTTATTATTTGTCCAGGCAAGCGAATGTGTTTCGTTTTCAAACGCGATTCGCATTAGCTCGTGATAAGCGGGATGAAATTCTACGATGTCCGAACGGTTGCCGAAACGGTCGTGAGTTTTTAAAACAGGCGTGTTTTTATTGGCGAGATTTCCTAGTTCAAGTGTTTCCGATTTTCCTAAGATTTCGCCGAATGTGTGAGCGCGTTCATTATTCCACGCACCGCCGTTTTTTTCGACGGCAGTTTTTAACGCTTCATCCGACGCGAAAAGATTGTAGTTTTCTAAAATTGGCGGTTGATTTAATGATTTGTCGAAATCGAAAGCTGTTTTAAAAATAGATGTGTTTGGAATCATTTCAAGTTCCTATTTATTAAACCAAGGTCCCAACCGAAGATTATATGCAGGATACCAAACGCCTCTCCAAATCGGAACGCCTAGATTAAACAAGATATTTTCATCTTCTATTGTAGAAATATCAACATTTTCAACTATTCGGCTGAATATAGGCGTTTCGTTTTCCAGAAGCATAAAAAGCCGCATGATATTTAGAGCATCGTCGTAATCGAAAGCCGTGATGCCGCAACCACCACAAGCTGGAATATAGGCATCATGCGATAGGCGTGGTTTCGGAAATTCAAACTCAAACCAATATCTTTTTAAACAAGTTGCCATAATTTAAGAATATCTCAAAAATTAAGTGTTTGAAAAAAAAGTATTGGAAGTTGTTTCAAAAATAACAAATTAAATCATCGCGTAGCGATGTTTTGACTTTAGCCGTGCGTTTTAACGCACGGTCAAGTTATAAAGTTTTTAGCGTCGCGTCAGCGACGACTGATAAAAATTGCAGATAATTCAATTGTCGCTGACGCGACAGGATTAAATAATCGCCGAACCGTGCAATAAATTACACGGCTAAATTCAGACTGCCGCTATGCGGCGTAAAAAACTATTTTTGAGATAGCTTCAAAATAAAAATTCAACCTGAGAAACTATCAATCTTTTGAAAGTCGTTCGGCGATCAGTTTATAAACCTGAAAATTGTAAACCAGTCCGATGTGTGTTCCCGAAACTTCAAAATTGTTTTCGGCAAAACGCGAAACGCAGTTTTGCCAGTCAACGATGCCGTCCGATTTTGTGAAAATATTTGTTTGACGGATTTTTTTCGGCAGAAAATTTTGCAGAGCGGTTACGGCATCGCAATGGCAATGCCCGGTGTAGCAATGCGGAAAATCCTTGCGGTCGTTTTTCTTAAAAATCCGTTTGCGGACGCGGTTCGACATTTCCAAAACTTTAGGGTGCGACGAAACGCCGCGAAAAGGCGAGGCGAGTGTGATGACCGAATCAACCAAGTCCGCGTACTGAATCGCCGCCGAGCGCGACAGAACGCCGCCCAGACTATGTCCGATGAGATTTACTTTTTTACCTGTTTCCGCGTGTGCGGTTTTGATCGTCTCGATCAGTTTTTCGGAAAGCGTATTCAAACAGTCGGCGTTCCAGCCGATATTTGAAAGATAAGGTTTGTAACCGATGCGCCCGAGCCAGAGATAAAGTTCGTAAAGATAAACATCCGAACCCAAAAAACCGGGAACAACGACCGTCGGCGAACCGTCGCCTTTCGGCACACCGAAACCGTAATAAACGGGCGACAGATGCAGAAGCGTCCAGTCAACGCCGACCAAAGTTTCAAACCAGATCGGCAACGCCGATTCGCGCATCTCTTTGTCGAATCCGGTGATTACCTCAATCTCATTTTCCAGAATATCCATGTTTTGAATGATGAATTAGGAATGATGAACGATGAATTAAATGCAAAAATATTCATCGTTCATCATTCCTAATTCATACTTTTCTTTACGCTTTCGCACTCGAACTTTGATTATTTAAACTTTCCGCCGTCTGTTTCAGATCGCTGAAAACTTCATCCAAAATTTCCTTGAATTTTTCGACATCCGGCATCGCTTTAGCATCAGATGACAAACCGAAGTAGAGAGTTTGATTATAACTTAAGATCGCACAGCCCAAACCGAGACGATAGCCGATCGGAACATACGGGTGATATTTCGTCATTTTCACGCCGCACATATAGAGCGGGATCTGCGGTCCGGGAACATTGGTCGCCACCATATTGAACGGCGCGAAAGGCAGTTCGGCAAGCGCACCGAACAGCGACTGCATCGGCGCGGGCATCAGTGAGAACACCGCACCCAAAGTCAAAAGACCTTCGGCTAATTTCGCCGATTTCATCACGCCCGTTTTTTTATTGATAAACTTGAAACGCTCGGCTAAATCCGCAATGTCGAGCGGAACTTCGACCGGCAGAATCGAAATCAGATTTCCCAACGCGCCGCGCTGTTCCTTTTGACGCAAACTTACGGGAACCATAAAACGAACGATCTCATCTTTGATTGATTGCCCGTGAAATTTTGTGTATCGCGCGACCGCTTCGCTCAAAACCGTCAAAACGACATCGTTGACCGTGCCGTTTAACACCGTGCGGATCGCGCGCGCTTCCGCGTAAGAAAGCTCGCTCCAGGCAACGCGGCGTTCGCCGGAACATTCTTTGTTAAACGGCAAGTTCGGCGCGGGCGTGCTGATCGCCGGAAAAACCGACGCGAGATCGGGAATCGTTTCCGCCGCTTCCGGTTTCGCCAAAGTCGAAGCCATATACATCAAACCGCCCTGCGCTTCGAGAAGGCGATTCATTCCTTCCTGCATCGAGCCGAGCAGGGAATCGAAAAATTGTTTCGTCGGGTTGGTTTCTTCCGCTTTCGGTTTATCGGTTTCCGGTTTCGGCGGGGCAGGCTGCGGTTCGGGCGAGATGTCGAAAATTATTTTTATCAGATCAACGCCGGAAATGCCGTCCGCCATACAATGGTGAACTTTGGCGACCATCGCCGATTGACCGTTTTCCAAACCATTAATAATATGCAGTTCCCAGAGCGGTTTTTTGCGGTCGAGGCACTCGGTCAAAATCTCGCCCGCGATGCGCGGCAAATCTTTGGTCGTTAATTTTTTCTTGGATTTGATCTCGAAAATATGATTTGAAATATCGAAATCTTCCGTCTGTTCCCAGGTCGGATGAGCGATGTTGAACGGGTCGGGTTTGACGATCTGCTCGTAGCGCGGAATCAAATGCAGCCGGTCTTCGATATGTTTTTTTATTTTTTTTATATCGAGTTTGCTTTCAAAAACGCTCGTCGAACCGATATGCATCGGGCATTCCTTTCTTTCCAGATAAAGAAATGCCGCATCGAGCGATGTCAGACGGCGATTTAATTCGGGCTGTTTCATATATAATTCTTAACCGCGAAATTTACAAAAATTTATTCACTTTCGATCAACTTGCGAATGATTTGTTTCTCCCGTTTCCTTTCTTTATGGTTTTTAAAAGATTTGAATTCAGCCGGAAGGATATTTCTGTCAGAGTCGAAATTTATTCTATTGTTCATCAAACTCAACTTTTCATTATATCTTGTCATTAAGCCGTTCCAAACACAGGTTTTGACGCAAGTATGTCGAGAACTTGTTCCAAAATTACGGTGTTTGATTTTTTTAGCTTTAAGAATTCTTTGCTGATTTTTTCGAATTTCAATCTGAAGTTGCTTCCTGTCGGCAATTGTTAAATCTTCGCCGAGCGTAGAAAGTTCTAAGAAAGTTGCCGGGTCTTTAACTTGTAAAAATTCAAAAGTTTTTTGAAAAAATTGATTTGCATAATCTCGCACTTCGATTTTTTCCGCTAAACTCAATTTTTCATTTTCGAGAATCGAACGGTAAAGCCCAAGCGTATTGAAATCTTTACACCGTTTATGGTTATCAATGTAAAAAAAATATTCTTTAAGCGTTAGTCTGTTAAATCTCTGTCCGATTTTCATTTTGATAATTTGAAATTATTCCATCGTCAGACCGCTCACGTCATACGACATGGCGATCAGATCGTGCGTTTTGTCAAAGCGGTCAATGACGTAATCGGTCAAGAGTGCTTCGGCGTTAAAGCCGAGTTTTTCAAAAACCTGAATCGCGCCTTTCTGGTCAGCCGCCATTCGCGCGACGACTTTTTGCAGATTGAGTTCTCCCGCCTTTGCGAAAATTTCTCCGGCGAGAATATTTCCCAAACCTTTGCCGCGAACTTCCGGCGAAAGAAGCAAAATGATCTCGCCGAGATGCCGCGACCAGACCTGATCGGTTTGCATAAGGCTTCCGTGACCGACGAGCTTGCCGTCAATTTCGACCAGAATCGTGTGCCATTTTTCCGATTCGACGCGCTTGATCCAACTGTCAACGAAATCTTCGTCCGTTATATCAAACGACAAAAAAAGCAGATCGTCTTCGGGCAGGGAACGCGCAAAACTCAAAACCGCTTGCTTGTCTTCCCGCTTCATCAAGCGCAGAGTAACGCTCTTTCCGTCAATTTTCGTTTTCCAGGGATAAGTTCTTTTCTTAGCTGTCTGTGTTGCCATCGGAATTTAATTTAACACAATTCGCCCGCAAAATGCGCGACAAAGAAAGAAAAATTGTCCACAGATGAACACGGATAAACACAGATAAGAAATGATTTTTAGATGATTGAATTTCTTTCCTTAAAATTCAAAATATCTGTGTCCATCTGTGTTTATCTGTGGACAAATATTCTTCCGCGTCTTTCCGTGTGTTCAGCGGGCAAAATATTTTACTTGTCGTCTTTCGACGAACTCAGAAGCGGAATCTGCGTCGCCATATCGAGCCAGCGTTTTTGAATTTCGACATAACTGTTCATCGCCTGCTGTGCGAAATCCGCCAGCGCATTTACCGGAGAATCTTTATCTAAATTCAAGCCTTGCTTGAGCGCGTCGAGCGTGCGCGTATTTTGGCTGTTGGCAAAATCGAGCCAGGCTTTTCGCATCTGCACCATCGTTTCTAGCCCCTGACTAGCGGTTTTTTGCAGGTTGCCGATAACATTCGGATTTTTAAAATCCGCGCCCGATTGGACGGCTTTCATCATTTCGCCGCTTTGTTCGAGAGCAATCTGCGACCATTGCCGCTGGGCTTCGATAAAACTTTCCGCGCTCTGCTTTGCCCAATTTGAAAGGGCTTCCGACGGCGCGTTGTTGGAAAGATTCATCACATCCGAAACGGTCTTGACGACCAGAGCGGTTTGCTGGGTCGTGATTTCGAGCCACATTCTCTGCGCTTCGAGCATCTGATTGACGATCGTTTGGGCAAATTCTAAAGGCTGTTGAGCGGCGGCTGACGCGCTTGTCTGTTTCGCATCTGCGTTAGACGTTTTGGGAGCGGTTTTTTTCGCTGTTTCCGAAGTCCGTTTCGAATTCTGCGCCGTGCCTTTGGTCTTCGCTTTCGGTGCCGCCGCTCGTTTGGGAGCAGTTTTTTTCGCCGCCGTCGTTTTTGTTTTCTTTGCTTGTGCCATAATTTTAATTTTTTAATCAATAAAGCAAACGGTCGGGAAAGAGCGTATTCCCTTACAGTGTTTTCAACAAATCAACGCGCCCGCCGCCGTTCACCATACCGATTTCGTTTTGCTGAAATTTAAAAAAGTCTGTGGTTTTATTCAACCACAGACTTTCTCAAAATTCAACGAAATTATTTGGTTGCCGCTTTCGCCTGTTTACCGATATTTTGAACGGTTTCTTCGACGTTGCTGATAACGTTTTTCGCAACTTCATTGATTTCCTTCTGCAAAGGCAGTTCCATATTCGCCGCCGATTTGATGAATTTTTCGCCCGTCGAAGCGAAAAGTTTGATCCAGTCCTGACGAATTTCCGAAGCCGCATCCCAGTAATTTTTGGCGACTTTCAGCGCGTCAACGTTGGCGTTGTAACCCGCGACATAAACTCCCTGAACAAATTCTTCGGTAACTTCGGCTGATTTAACAACCGTCTGAAGAGCGACATTCGCCGATTTTTCGGTCAAATTTACCGCCGTGTCAATTGCTTCGTTTACGTTTGATTTCTTTGTGCTCATAATCTTTTTATAAAACTCCTTTTTTATTTCTGCTATCAAAATTTCCGGCTTTCTTTAACGCCCGACTGTTTGAAGATTACAGGATTCAATAACGCTTGTCAAGTAGAAATTTCGCAAATGCGAAATAAATTTTTACAAATGTAAATAACGCCAATTATTTCAATAAATAAAAATTTCGCACTTTTTAGATTACAGGCAAAATCAAACTAAAAACAGATGATTTGCCGTTTGCATTTGCGAACACGGCATTAACCATACTATTTCAACATTTATAAAAAATAGTTAGAAATCGGCAACGCATTCGTGATAAGATTCCGGCATTATGCCGCGAAAAAAGAAACAAACAAAAAAAGCCGAACCGGTTGATGATTTTGAAGGAATCGTTATAAAACGCTACGGCAATCGCCGCCTGTATAATACGGAAACGAAATCTTATGTCAATTATGAAGATTTGGCGAAAATCGTCCGTGACGGCAACGATGTCAAGGTCATTGATTCAACCTCCGGCGAAGACGTAACGAAAGCGGTTTTGATTCACGTTATATTGGAAGAAGAAAAAAACAACAAAACGGTTTTGCCGACCGAATTTCTTTTTCAGCTTCTTCGTTCGCGCGAAGAGTCAATGCAGGATTTCTTTAAAAATCATCTGGCGGCGAGTTTTAATGCTTATCTGAAAACCAAAGAGGAATTCGACAACCGTTTCCGCACGATGTTGGAGATGGCGACCGCCGCGCCGCAGATGTGGGAAAAACTCATTCCCGGCGCGGAAGTGATGCGCGAGGTCTTGACGGGTAAGAAAAAGGACAAAGAAGACGACGAAGAAAAATAATTAAATTCAGGTATTTTCAAAATCGTCATTATCGGGCAAAATATCAAACACAAATGCTTTACTAAAAAATTCGGTGGTGTCTCAGATTTTATGATGAAAGAAAACGATTCGAAATAGATCAGAGATAAAAGATGATAGATGATAGATTTTATCTCGAATCTGTTATCTATCATCTTTCATCTATTCCGAAGTTAAAACGCCCATCATAAATTGTGAGACAATACCAAAAATTCGTAGCAACAATTTAAAATTAATGACGACATCAACAGACGAATCGAATCAGGAAAACGCGATTCCGGTCAGCGAAGAATTGTCGAAGAGCGAAATCTGGAAAGTCATCGGCGCGTCAAGCGCGGGAACGGTTATCGAATGGTATGACTTTTATATTTTCGGCAGTCTGGCGATCGTTATCTCGCCGCTTTTTTATCCGCCGGGCAACGAGACTTTCGCGCTGATTATGTATCTTTTGACCTTTGCGGTCGGGTTTATCGTGCGACCGTTCGGCGCGTTGTTTTTCGGACGGATCGGCGATCTGGTCGGACGAAAATACGCATTTTTAGTAACGCTTTTGATTATGGGCGGCGCGACCGCCGCGGTCGGATTTTTGCCGACATATTCGCAGATCGGATGGTTTGCGCCGATCGCTTTGATACTCATCCGCATTCTGCAAGGTCTCGCGCTCGGCGGCGAATACGGCGGTGCGACCGTCTATGTCGCCGAGCATGTGCCGGACGCGCGGCGCGGTTTTTACACGAGTTTTATACAGATTACGGCTTCATTCGGTCTATTGATTTCGCTTGCCGTCGTTCTGGGTTTGCAAAATTCGATGAGCAAAGAAGCGTTTGAAGCGGATAGTTTCACGGCAGGCTGGCGCATACCGTTTATACTTTCGATCTTGCTTGTTCTGGCATCGCTTTACATTCGCCTGCGGATGAAAGAGTCGCCGATTTTCCGGCATATCAAAGCGACCGGAATGGCTTCGGCAAAACCGATCGTTGACGCTTTTGCCAATCCCGAAAATCGAAAGCGCGTTCTTATTTCTTTGTTCGGCGCGACCGCCGGACAGGGCGTTGTCTGGTACACCGGGCAATTTTACGCCTTGTTTTATATGCAGACGATTCTCAAGATCGAACGCCAGACGGCGAGCTGGATCATTGCAATTGCCATCGTTTTGGCAATCCCGTTTTTTATCTTTTTTGGCGCGTTGTCGGATAAGATCGGTCGCAAAAAAATAATGATGGCGGGCTGTCTTCTGGCGGTGATTTTTTATTTTCCGATTTACAAAGGAATGCAGTATTTTGCCGGAAACAACGTCGTGGCGATCCAATCAACGCCCGATAAAGTAACTGGCGAACCGAAATTAACGCCGGTTTTGGCGGACGCGACACCCGCGCCGCCCGCCGCGCCGAATGTTCCGGTGCTGATACTCCTTATCTTCATTCAAATACTATTCGTGACGATGGTTTACGCGCCGATTGCCGCCTATTTGGTCGAGGCGTTTCCGGCAAAGATTCGATATACTTCGATGTCTCTGCCGTATCATATCGGCAACGGCGTGTTCGGCGGTTTGATGCCGACCATCGGACTTTTCGCCTGCGCTTACACGGGAAATATTTACGCCGGATTAATTTATCCGATCATCGTTGCCGCGATCACATTCGTCATCGGTTCGCTGATGCTCAAGGAAACAAATCACACGCGTATGTGGGACGAATTTAACGAAACCGCGCCGAATGAACGACCGATTTGACCGGAGCGCAAGCGTCTCGCTTGCTTGAACGCCTATCGTGAAAAAAGCGCGTAATAAAATTCGATTTGACTGATTATCAAGCTATTTTCAAATGCTTTAGCATTTGTGCAAGCGAGCCGCTTGCGCTCCGGTCAGTGATTTTTTGTATAATCGAAAAACTATGTCAGAACCAACACAAACCGCTATCGAATCCGTTTTGCACGAAGAGAGAATTTTCCCGCCGCCCGCCGAATTTTCCGCGCAGGCGTATATCAAGAGTTTTGAAGAATACGAGCAGATTTACAATCAAGCCGCCGAAAATCCGGAAGCGTTTTGGGCGAGCGTGGCGGAAAATCTGCATTGGTTTAAAAAATGGGACACGGTATTAAGATGGAACGAACCGTTTGCCGAATGGTTTCTCGGCGGGAAAATAAACGCTTCATATAACTGTCTCGACCGTCATCTCGAAACGCCCCGCAAAAACAAAGCCGCGATCATCTGGGAAGGCGAACCGGGCGAAACGCGCACTCTGACTTACCAGCAACTTCACCGGGAAGTCTGCAAATTTGCGAATGTTTTAAAATCGAAAAATATCAAAACAGGCGACCGCGTTGCGCTCTATATGCCGCTTATTCCCGAACTTGCGGTTGCGATGCTCGCCTGTGCGCGAATCGGCGCGACGCACACTGTAATTTTCGGCGGATTTTCAGCGGACGCGATTCGTGACCGCGTCAACGACGGCGAATGCAAAATGATCGTTACGGCGGACGGCGGATTCCGGCGCGGCGGCGAGATCAAACTGAAAGCGACGGTTGACGAAGCCGTTCAAAATACGCCTTCGGTCGAAAATGTCATCGTCTTTCGCCGGACGGGTTCTGAAATCGAAATGGAAGTGGGACGCGATCACTGGTGGCACGCGCTTGTGAACGAAGTTTCGGACGATTGTCCGGCGGAAGAATTAGACAGCGAACACCCGCTTTTTATTCTTTACACTTCCGGCACGACCGGAAAACCGAAAGGAATCTTGCATACGACGGGCGGTTATCTGACGGGAACTTACATTACTTCCAAATGGATTTTCGATCTCAAGGACGAAGACACATACTGGTGTACGGCGGACATCGGCTGGATTACCGGACACAGCTACGTCGTCTATGGTCCGATGGCGAACGGCGCGACCGTTTTTATGTATGAAGGCGCGCCGAATTATCCCGATTTCGACCGTTTCTGGGAACTTATCGAACGTCATAAAATAAATATTTTCTATACCGCGCCGACCGCGATTCGCGCGTTTATCAAATGGGGCGAAAAGTATCCCGAAAAACACGATCTTTCTTCACTGCGTCTTTTGGGGACGGTCGGCGAGCCGATCAACCCGGAAGCGTGGATGTGGTATCACAAAAATATCGGCAAGGAAAAATGCCCGATTGTTGACACATGGTGGCAGACTGAAACCGGCGGGATTATGATCTCGCCACTTCCGGGCGCAACGCCGACCGTGCCGGGAACAGCGACGCGACCGTTTCCCGGCATTCTGGTTGACATTCAAACCAAAGACGGCAAATCGGTCGGCACGAACGAAGGCGGTTATCTCGTCATCACAAAACCGTTTCCCTCGATGCTCCGCACGATCTGGGGCGATGATGAACGCTTTAAAAAACAATACTGGTCGGAAATCCCGAACGTCTATTTCGCGGGCGACGGCGCGCGGCGCGATGAACGCGGTTATTACTGGATCATGGGCAGAGTTGACGATGTGATAAATGTCAGCGGTCATCGTTTGGGAACAGCCGAAATCGAAAGCGCGTTAGTTTCGCACGAAGCGGTCGCCGAAGCCGCGGTCGTCGGTCGTCCCGACGAATTGAAAGGTCAGGCAATCGCCGCGTTCGTAACTCTGGAAGGAACGCACAAGGGAAGCGACGAACTAAAAGAAGAACTCCGTCAGCACGTCGCCAAAGAAATCGGCGCACTCGCCAAACCCGATGACATACGCTTTACCGACGCACTGCCGAAAACGAGAAGCGGAAAAATTATGCGCCGTCTTTTGCGCGAATTAGCGGCGGGCGGAACAGTCGCCGGAGATACGACGACGCTCGAAGATTTTTCGGTTTTGGAAAAACTTCGGCAAGATGAAGAATAAGAAAAATCGTCCACAGATAAACACAGATGAACACAGATTTTTTAGATAAATTTGATGGTTAAAAATATCAAAAAATTATCTGTGTTTATCTGTGTCCATCTGTGGACAAAAAATGTTTTACCGATTACGCCCGTATTTTTCGTGCGATGAAACCCAATCGCTCGAAGAGATCGCCGAACCGAGCGAGATTTCGCCTGCTAAAACAACGCCCGCGACGATTTCAGCTAATTTATTTACGCCGCCGCGACCGTAACAGCCTAAAATTTCCAGACATTCTTTCTGTGTGGCAAGCGAAGTTCCGCCGCCGTATGTCGCAACTATCAAAGACGGCACGGTGATCGAAATATACAAATCTTTTTCCGGCGTGATTTCCGAATAGATGATTCCGGCGGAAGATTCGGAAACATTTGCAACGTCCTGACCTGTCGCAATAAACATTGCCGTGATGCCGTTGGCGGAATGCGCCCCGTTGTTGTTTGCGCCGGAGAGAAACGAGCCGACATTTGCCACGCCCGAATGATAGACGAGCGATTCGGGTTCGACGCGCATATGTTCGATGAGGACGTTGCGCGGAATCGTGCATTCGGCGGTTACACGCTTTCCGCGTGTTCGCATAATATTGACCTGCGATGCTTTTTTGTCGGTCGCAAAATTAGATTCGAGATAAAAATGTTTTATTTTTTCCTGTTCGTAAACGTCAATAATCCAACTGCACGCCGCAAACGTCGCGCGTCCGACCATATTTTGTCCCGCCGCGTCGCCCGTCGTGTAATTGAATCTGAGATAGACGAATTTGTTTGAAGTGTATGGATCAATATCTTTGAGTTTCGCAACACTTGAAGTCGCTTCGGCTTCTTCTTTGATCTTCTCAAAATTTTCAAAAACCCAACTGACAAATTTTCTGCCCTCGCGCGCGTCTTCGAAAACGAACACGGGCGCGCGCTGCATCGCGTCGGAAACGACCGTGCATTTTACGCCGCCCGAAAGATTCAAAACTTTTATGCCGCGATTGTATGAAGCGATGAGCGTTCCTTCGGTCGTGGCGAGCGGAACTAAAAATTCGCCCTGTGCGAATTCGCCGTTAATTTTGATCGGTCCGGCAAAACCTATCGGAATCTGCGCGACACCCGTAAAATTTTCGCAGTTGCCTTCCGTAATATGCGCGTCGAATGAATAATTTTTGATGTGTTCCAGTTTCACATTCGCATATTCCTCGACAAATTTTTGTCTGGATTGAATTGCCTTTTCCGAGTAATCGTCCTGCGCGTCGCGCGGAATTCTCACCTCCAGATTTTCCGTTTCGGCAATTGCGTCTTCGACCTCGAATTTCAAATTGCCGAACGGTTTCGCCTTAAATGCGATATGAATTTTATATTTTCCGTGTTCGAGATTTCCGATCGAGGCTTTGACGTTGATGGTTTTTCTGAGCGGAAACGAAACGTCTCTGACGCTTTCCGCCGGAACGAAATTGCCGTCGCCGAGGTCAACCGAGATTTTGTCATGCGCAATTTCTTCGCCGTTAATTTTTATTCCCGAAAGCTCGGAAAATTCGGCATCGCTCAGGCGGTTTTTGAGCGAAAACTGAACGCCGCCGTCGGTATTTTTAAGACTGTTATTCGTGTAAAGCTGGCGAAGCAGCATACTCGGAATCGGAAAAAAAGCCATATTTTTGAAAATGTCCCTATAAATTTTCGGAAAGAAGTTGCCGCAATTTTACTTTTGTTACCGGATAAATTCAAACTTTAAGGAATTTAAAAACTAAACTAAACTGTTTTTATGAAAATTTTCGGATTAATCATTTTGCTTTTCACGGCTTTTATTTTTTCCGTAAGTGCGCAATGGCAGAAATTTGACGTAAAGACAGACGCGGGTTTTCGCGGTCTTTCGGTCGTCAATGAAAACGTCATCTGGGCGAGCGGCAGCGGCGGAACTGTTATACGCACGACTGACGGCGGAAAGAATTGGACGGTGATAAAAGTTCCCGATGCCGACAAGTTAGATTTCCGCGATATCGAAGCGTTTGATGAAAACACGGCTTACATTTTGAGCATCGGCAACGGTGAAAATTCGCGGATTTATAAAACTTCAGACGGCGGGAAAACGTGGAAACTGCAATTTAAGAACACTAATGAAAAAGCGTTTTTCGACGCGCTCGCTTTTTGGGATTCCAAAAACGGAATGGCGATGAGCGATCCGGTTGACGGAAAATATTTTCTATTAAAAACGACCGACGGCGAAAAATGGGAAGTTGCCGAAACGGAAAAAATGCCGAACGCGAAAGACGGAGAAGCGGCGTTTGCGGCGAGCGGAACTTGTCTGATCACAAACGGCAAAAACGATATTTTTCTGATTTCCGGCGGAAATGACGCGCGGGTTTTCCGTTCCAATAATCGCGGTTTGATGTGGTTTGTTTCCGATACACCGGTTATTTCGGGAACATCGGGAAGCGGGATTTTTTCGATTGCGATGTATGACAAAAAGAGTGGTGTGATCGTCGGCGGAAATTACGAAAAGCCGGACGAAGCGGCAAATAATCTCGCCTTTACAAATGACGGCGGAAAAACCTGGAAACTTGGAAAAGGTTTAAGCGGCTATCGTTCGGCGGTTGATTATATTGATAAAAAAACGATCATTGCCGTCGGCACGAACGGTTCGGATGTTTCACTTGACGGCGGGAAAACTTGGAAAAATCTCGACAGGGAAAATTACAACGCCGTCCGCGCGAAGGGCAAACGGGCGATTTGGGCGGTCGGTCCGAAAGGAATGGTTGCGAAGTATTTGATGAAATAAGAGCTTAAGAAATTGGGTGGTGTCGCAGAATTTATGATAGAAAGAAACAAATTCGGAATAAGTGATAAGTGATAGCTGATAGCTGAAACCTTGATAAAAACTATCACTTATCACTTATCACCTTTCACTTATTCCGAATTAAAAACCTTCAAAATTCAAACATCATAAAATTTGAAACACCACCAGAATTTGATAGAAGGGCGAAGTTTTTTTACTGTGTAATATTGCTATCATCCGGCGCGTTGTTGTAATCGCCGAGACATTTGCCGAGCGGTTCGCCGTTGGTGTGAATGCAGTGGCAGAAATTTTTACCGGCTTTTGTTCTGTTGCCGTCCTCAAATTGTCTTTGACACCGCTCAAAAGTATTGCGCGGCATGACGCTGTAAAATCTAGGAACGACCAGCACGAAAAAGACGACCGCAGCGAACACTCCGGCAAAGAATTTGAACGGGAATTTGATCAGAAACGGAAATCTGGGACTGAAAAGCTGTTTGAGAAAATTAATCAAACGCCCGGGCAGCGAACGGATTCCGTAGCGTAAAAAAACATCGCCGCTGTCCGTTCTTTCCCGAACACTGCTTTCAAAGTTTTTCTCGTTTTCAGGACGATTAAACGGCAGAATGTATTTCCATTTTTCGTAATTCCAGCCGAGTATATACAAATTTGCCAGCGTCATCAGGGGCGCGGTAAAAAGCGAGCCGTCAAACCGCGTCGCATAGGTCAGAACGGTGATATTCAAAATGACCGGAAAATAGAGAAACGCGCCGAGCGTAACCGTTCGAGGGATCAGCAGAAAAATCGCCGCCAGTAACTGCACCACGCCGATAAACGTATAGTAATAGCCCGTAGAAAAATGTAAGGCTTCCAGAAAATAGCCCATCGGATGTTTGGCGTGCAAGCCGCTGGCAAAGCGTTCGTCCAAAAGTTTGACGATCGCCGCCGGAATAAATCCGAGTGCCAGAGCGAGACGGCAAAAAATCGAAAAAAGCCAGAGCCAACTGTTTTGCTTTGCCCGCGCGTGAAGCCGGTCAAGTGTCGAAGAAATACTCATAAAGTTTTTGTCGGGTTAAATCATATCACTGCGGCTGAGCCGTTCGACCGCTTCGATCTGATCCGCAGGCAGTAATGCTCGTCGGGCAAGCGTCTGCAATCCAAGCCCGTCCACAAAACGATAACTCCAGATCAAATACGAAAGCGGATTATTCGCGCTGAGGTTTAACAATCGCCGAACCTTGTGCGGAGTTATCAAAGCCTGCACGTCCAAAAGCAGGCGGTATCTCCATTCGCCCAGATGCTTCCGGTATTGCCCGAAAAGTTGCCGCGTGTGCGGCGTGTAATCGAGATCGCGTTCGATGTGAAGAAGGCGGTCTTTCCGCCATCCGGCATAATCGTCCGGCAGTTCTTTGATGTGCATCATTTCGCCCAAACGTCTGAATTGATAATAAATTTCCGTTCTCTCGACATTTGAAAGCGGACGAAAAAGAAGTTCGAATGACCGCTGTGAGTAATCAATCAGCATATAAAGCACGTCGCGGTATGCCCATTCGGGAATCTTCTGCCCGCGTTTTTCTTCGACGCCCGCGTGAATCGTGTTGATCCGCTTGATTGCCTCCGCCGCTTCCGTTTCGGTCGAAAAAACGATCTGCTGGGCGTAAGATACCGTCGAAAAAAATCTGCCGATCGGGTCTTTCGGCAGTCTGCCCGTGAAAAAGAGCCAGTCGGCGGCGCGATTCAGCGCGAATTCGGCGGCGGAACCGGCAAAAACGAGCAGAATAAGATCGGGATTGCTCCAAATCCGTCGAACGATCGAATTTTTCTCGACAAAATCACGCATCTTGAAGATTCTTAAAATTTGCCGGACTCGACAAAGTGATATGAAATTTACATTAAGTTGTTTTGATTGTCAAGAACTTTACAGCATAAAGTAATCTGGAATGATGTGAAGAAAAATAGATTTCGGCTAAAAAATAAAAGATGTAATTGATCTATGAAACAAACTCCGCGGTTTTTGCGCGTTAGATAATATGAATAAAATTTTATGAATTTTCCCCGTCACAAAAACGTCTCCGGCGGTGTTTTTTCTTTAAGGCTATCTGTCGAAAAAGATCAAACGAAACCCGCATCGGATTTTTTGCGTAATCAACGTTGCTAAAAGAAAAAAAGGGCGGAGTTTCATCCGAAATCGTAAATTAAATTTAAGGAGCTAAATCAATGAAAAGGCGAAATTTTATCGTAAAGGGCGCATTTGCTCTCGGTGCGTTGGCGGCAAGCGATCTGTGGCTCGGAAAAATAGTGGCGGGAGAAACGGCGGGATTGAAGACAAAAACGCTTCTCGACACTTATTTTCAGGTTTCGCAGGAACAGATCAATAAGGTTTTGGCGGCGACTCTGGCAAAAGGCGCGGAGTTTGCCGATGTGTTTTTTGAATACCGCATTTCTTCCAATCTTTCGTTCGAGGAAGATATGGTCAAATCGGCGCGGCGCGGTATCGTGCAGGGCGTAGGAATTCGCGCGGTCAAGGGCGACCAGATCGGTTTTGCTTTTTCCGAGGAGTTGACGCTGGAAAAAATGCTCGAAGCGGCGAACGCGGCGGCGGCAATTGCGGCGGACAATACGGCGAAGGCGCGGATTTTGCCGGTCAGCGTGATGAAACCGAAAAATTTATACAAGATCGGCGAACTCGCCACGACCGCCGATCTGACGAAAAAACTCGAATTTATCAAAGAGGCGAACGAAACCGCGAAGAAATACGATTCGCGCATCGTCCGCGTCAATGTCGGTTTTAACGACGAGGTGAAACATCTCGCGTATGTCAACAGCGACGGCGTTTACTGGGAAGATTCACAGCCGATGTTTATGTTTCAGACGGTCTGCATCGCCGAAGAAAACGGTCGGCGCGAAACGGGCTACACGGGCGGCGGCGGTCGCATCGGTCTGGAGTATTTTGACAAAAAACGCAAACCTTCGGACATTGCCAAGGACGCGGCGCGGCTTGCGGTTCTTAATCTGTCGGCAGTCGAGATCGAAGCCGGTCTGCAAACCGTGGTTTTGGGAAATTCCGACAGTGCGGTGCTTCTGCACGAAGCCGTCGGACACGGACTCGAAGCCGATTTCAATTACAAAAAACTCTCGAATTATTCGGGCAGGATCGGTGAAAAGGTCGCCAGCGAGCAATGCACGGTCGTGGACGAAGGCTTGTTTGAAAATATGCGCGGCACGATCAATGTTGACGACGAAGGCAGTTCGCCGAACAGCACCGTTCTGATCGAAAACGGGATTCTGCGAAATTATATGACCGACCGCATTTCCGCCAAACAGCTCGGCGTGAAGCCTTCGGGCAACGGTCGCCGTCAGGCTTACAACTTCCCGCCGATGCCGCGAATGACGAACACTTATTTAAGAAACGGAAAATATTCCGAAGAAGAAATCCTAAAAAGCGTCAAAAAAGGCATCTTTGCGAAAGGCTTTACCGGCGGCAATGTGGACATCACGAAAGGCGATTTTACGTTTAGCTGTTCGGAAGCCTATCTGATCGAAGACGGCAAGATCACCACGCCCGTCAAAGGCGCAACGCTTGTCGGCAACGGTCCCGAAGTGATGACGAAAGTAACGATGGTCGGCAACGATCTGAAGTTTACGGACGGCGGCTGGACGTGCGGCAAAAACGGTCAGATGGTGCCGGTCGGAATGGGAACGCCGACGGTCAAAGTTTCGGAAATCACAGTCGGCGGAACAAAGGTCAAAGCCCAACCGAAAGTTGGAGACGAGGAATAGGAGGCTGATTGATTTGCGATTTGCAATTTGCGATTTGCGATTGGTTTTCCGATTTGTAATTTGTAATTTGTAATCTCGAATCTTCTGAAAAAATTATGAATGATTACAGAAATTTAGCTTCCGAACTCGTAACGGCTTTGAAAAAGCAGGGCGCGGACGCGGCGGATGTTTATATCAGTTCGGTAAACGGGTTTAACACGATGGTTCGGCTCGGAAACATCGAGCGTTTACAACAATCAACTTCGAAAGGTTTGGGCTTGCGCGTTTTCAAAAACGGCGCGACGGCTCTGACGTTTACGACCGATTTTCAGGACAGAACGGTTCAGGATCTGGTCAGGGAAACGCTCGAAATCGTCAAGGTTTCCAACGCCGATAAATACAACGGTTTGGCACCGAAGGAAATGCTGGGCGAATACACGGGAAAACTTTCGATCTTCGACGAGTCGCTTTTAAAGCTTTCGCCGGAAAAGAAGATCGAGATGGTCAAAGAAGCCGAAGCCGCCGGACGCGCCGTTGACAAACGCATCACGAATTCGAACGGCGCGAGCTGGTCGAATTCCATCGTGCAGGTTACGCTCGCCAATTCCGACGGTTTTGTCGGGCAGTATAAAACGACGATCGCCAGTCTTTCGGTTCAGCTTCTGGCGGAAGAAAACGGTGTTAAGCAGACCGACGGCTGGTTTTCGTTTAACCGGTTTTTAAACAAGATTGACGCGCCGAAAGCAATCGGCGAAGAAGCCGGAAGGCGCGTCGTCAGACGATTGGGCGGCAAAAAAGTAAAATCGCAAGCGGTTCCGGTCGTGCTTGATCCGAATGTTGCCAGAACTTTTATCGGAATGATTTTCGGCGCGGCTTCGGGCGGAAGCATCTATCGCCGGTCGTCGTATCTGGTTGACAAGATCGGTCAGGAAGTCGCCGCGCCTTCGATCACGATCGTTGACGACGCGACGATGCTTGACGGTTTGTCTTCGCGCCCGTTCGATGCCGAAGGCGTAAAATCTTCGTCATTTACTTTGATCGAAAACGGCGTTTTGAAAACTTACGTTTGCGATTCGTATTCGGCGCGGCGTTTGAACGCGAAAGTTACCGGCAACGCCGGGCGCAGTTATCAATCCGCGCCGGGTGTCGGAGCGTCGAATCTTTTTCTGAAAAAAGGCAAAGACGACCCGAAAGACATTATCAAATCGGTCAAAAACGGTCTTTATCTGACGGAAATGTTCGGTTCGGGAATCAACGGCGTTACAGGCGATTTTTCGCAGGGCGCGAGCGGCTTCTGGATCGAAAACGGCGAACTGACCTATCCGGTTCAGGAAATAACAATTGCCGGAAACGTCCTCAAAGTTTTGAAAAACGTGCAGGCGATAGGCAATGATCTGAGCTTCCGGTTCGGCAGCACGGCTTCGCCGACACTGCTGATTTCCGAAATGACGGTCGGCGGCGAATAAGAAAATCCGATTTTTTAGAAAAACAGAAAATGCTGTAGAATCTTTAAAGATTCTGCGGCATTTTTTTCGGTTAAATTTACTTTTTATGCAGTTTACCTTTTACGATCTCATCGGCTCGGTCGGTGTCGGGATAATCATTCTCACATACGTTTTACTGCAAACCGGAAAGATCAAAAGCGAAAGTCTGGCTTATTCCGCACTGAACGGTTTGGGCGCGGGAATGATCGTTTTTTCATTGATTTTCGATTTCAACTTTTCGGCTTTCGTGGTTGAATCTTTGTGGGTTTTGATTAGCATATACGGGATAGGAAGATATTTTGTAAAGAGAAAAAGTGAAAAAGTGCAAAAGTGAAAAAGCTGATCGTGTAATTTCAACAAAACTTTTTCACTTTTCTGCTTTTTCACTTTTGCACTTGTAAATTATGAGCATAGTCAAAAGACAATTAAGTAAATCATACAAAGAATTTTTCGATTCGGAAAAATCTAGCGGCATTATTTTGATCGCCTGCACGATCGTTTCTCTCCTGCTTGCCAATATTTTTCTCGGCGAAAAATATTTAAAATTCTGGCATTCTTATCTCGGTGGTCTGAGCATCGAGCATTGGATCAACGACGGTTTGATGGCGGTGTTTTTTCTGCTCATCGGTCTGGAATTAAAGCGCGAACTCTACCGCGGCGAGCTGTCGAATTTCAAGAACGCGATGCTTCCGATATTTGCCGCCGCGGGCGGACTCGGAACTCCGGCTTTGTTTCACTTTCTGTTCAATCGCGGAACGGAAACGCAAGCCGGGATCGGAATTCCGATGGCGACCGACATCGCATTTGCTTTGGGCGTTCTCGCGCTGTTGGGCAACCGCGTGCCGGCGAGTCTGAAAATTTTTCTGACCGCGCTCGCCGTGATGGACGATCTCGGCGCGATCATCGTCATCGCGGTTTTTTACACGGCGAAAATTTCGACCGGATATCTATTTGCCGCGATGCTCGTTTTCGGTCTTTTGTCCGTGATGAATAAAGCCCGCGTGAAATTGCTGTTTCCTTACCTGATCGGCGGCGCGCTGATGTGGTTTTTTATGCTCGAATCGGGCATTCACGCGACGATTGCCGGAGTTCTTTTAGCGTTTACGATCCCGTTTACACCCGCCGGATCGGACGAACCTTCGCCCGCGTATAAACTCGAACATTTTTTGCATAAACCCGTCGCTTTCGGGATTTTGCCGATCTTCGCGCTTGCCAATACGGGAATCATCATCGGCGCGGATTGGGCGCAGAGTTTGACGACCGCCAACAGTTTCGGAATTATCGGCGGTCTGGTTTTGGGAAAACCCGTCGGTATTACGATCGTCAGTTTTATCGCCGTCGCGCTCGGCATTTGCCGTCTGCCGCTCGATCTGAACTGGAAACACGTTCTCGGCGCGGGATTCTTGGGCGGTATCGGTTTTACGATGTCAATTTTTATAACGAATCTTGCGTTCGTCCAAAACGGCGAAACGATCAATTCGTCGAAAATGGCGATTCTGCTCGCTTCTCTGATCGCCGGAATCATCGGTTTCGCGTGGCTCAAACTTTTCGGTCAGCCCGAACCGACGGACGACGATCTCGACGCGATGGATTTTGAAGAAGATGACGATTAAGTTAAAGAAAATTTCACCGCAGAGACGCGGAGACGCAGAGAAAACTAATAAATGCTTGAAAATTTATTCAACCCTTAAAAAGAATTTTATTTTCTTTAAAACTCCGCGTCTCTGCGGTGAAAAATAAATTGAAATATCTTAAAATTCTTATATTAATTGATTTGGAGGTTAAAAGATGGATTTCGACAATCAGAATAATTTCAATGCGCCGAACGATTTCGGCAATCTCGTTCCCGACCGCGCCGAACTCGAAGCCGAGGAGCAGTTTGCGCAAGCCGACAAACTTTTAAACGACGGCGTGATCATGGAAGCGGTCGAAAAACTGACGCAGATTTTAAGAAGAAATCCGCGTTTCGGCAAAGCGTATAATCATCTCGGATGGGTTTATGAAACCAAGTATAAAAATATGCAGAGAGCCGAAGAATACTACAAAGCGGCGATGCAGTATGCGCCCGGCTACAACGCTTCGTATCTGAACTACAGTTATTTTTTGTCGAATCTCGGACGCTTTGAGGAACTCAAAACGCATCTCGATAAAGTCTCGACAATCCCAGGCATCGCCAAAGACACCATCGCCAACGAATACGCGATAATGTATGAAATGCAGGGAAATTTGCAGGAAGCGATTGACTATTATCAAAAGGCGGCGATCGTTACATTAGACATTACGAAACTCGACAAATACAAGGAAAGCATCGAACGCTGCCGGCGGAAACTCGAGATTTTAAAACCGACCGACAGTTTTATAAATTAACCGGAAGAATCAAAACGCTCGCGGGATGTAGAGTAATGGTCTTTGGTTTTTGGTCTTTGGTTTTTGGGTTTTTGTTAATTTAACATTGAACTTTTCCGGTTTAGGCATTGAGAATTTGAAAATAGAATTTTAATTGATATTCATTAAAATCAGCCAAAAACCAAAAACCAAAAACCAAAGACCATTTTAATATGTCATTTACAACCGTTCCATTTAAGATCGAAAGCGGTCTGTCGCAGATTGACGGCATCGGGAAATTTTCGCCCGCCGGTGTCGTGCTGGAATTCGAATCGAAATTTCTCGGCTTTATCAAAAGCGGCGTGAAGGAAAACCGCATCGCTTCGGACGAAATTTTGGATATCAAATTCCGCAAAGGTCTTTTCAAATACGGCGCGAAGATCGAGATTCGACTGAAAAGCTTCACACAGCTTGCCGAACTGCCGAACAGCGACGGCAAGATCACTCTGAAAATAAAACGCGAAGACTTCGAACGCGCGAAAGATGCGGTCGAAAGACTGCATAAAAATATGACCGAACAACGCGAAAATCTCCCGCCCGCTCACACGCCCGTCAGCCGCCTGTTCGACGAAACCGACGACGGCGAACGGGAAACAAAAGAATTAAAAGGCGAAAACTGAAAAGCGTTATGAAAAGAATTTTTTTATCTCTCGTTTATCTCTTCACATTTTTATTTTTATCTATGAATACCGAAGCCCAGAGCGAATCGAAAAACGTTCCCGCCGAATGGCAGACGCACGCCGAACGGACGAATTACCGCGAAACTCCGCGCTACAAGGAAACCATCGAGTTCAGTAAAAAATTGGCTGACGCTTCGCCGCTGATCGAATATCGAAGTTTCGGCAAAAGCGGCGAAGGCAGAGATTTGCCGCTTCTCATCGCTTCGAATGACCAAACTTTTTCCGTAGAACAAGCGCGAAAAAAAGGCAAGGCGATTATTTTGATCCAAGCCTGCATTCATTCCGGCGAATCGGACGGCAAGGACGCGGGCTTTGCTCTGCTTCGAGATATTGCGATCACGAAAACGCGGATTGATTTATTAAATGATACGGTGATTCTTTTCATCCCGATCTACAACACGGACGGACACGAACTTCTGTCGCCTTTTAACCGCATCAATCAGAACGGTCCTGACGAGATGGGATTCCGTGCGACGAGCGCGGGCTACAATCTCAACCGCGATTATATGAAAGCCGACGCGCCTGAAACACGCGCGTGGCTCCGGCTTTGGAACGAATGGAATCCCGATTTTTTTATTGACTGCCACGTTACGGACGGCGCGGATTTTCAATACAATATTACATACGAATACGCCCATCACGCCGAAGTTTCGCCGTTTATCAAAAATTGGATGGACGAGCATTTCGACGCAAATGTAGTCAAAAGAGTCGAAGCCGAAGGAAATCTGCTGGCGCATTATCTTTCGTTCAACGGGCGTGAAGTAACTTCCGGCGTAGCGACCTTTATCGCCACGCCGCGTTTTGCGACCGGCTACACGCCGCTCAGAAACCGCGCCGGACTTTTGATCGAAGCGCATTCTCTAAAAAATTACAGATCGCGCGTTCGCGGAACTTATGACGTTTTGCGCTACACGATCGAAGAAATTATTCAAAACAAAGCGAGTCTTTTCGAGGCAAACAAAAAAGCCGACGAAGCGACCGTCGAAAGAGGAAAAACTTACGACGCAAAGCGGCAATTTCCTTTGAAACTTCAGATCACCGACAAAGCGGAGGATTTCATTTTAAAGGCGGTTGAATACACGAAAGAAAAAAGCGAAGTTTCCGGCGGCGAACGCATCGTTTACGGCACAAAACCGACGGAAATAAAGATCAAAAAATACGACGACGCGCGCGTTTCCGCCGCAGTCGCGCCGCCGCTTTACTACATCATTCCGCCGCAATGGACGGAAGTCATCGAAGTTATAAAAGCGCACGGCATCAAATTTCAAAAGATCGAAAAACCGCTCGAAACCGAAGTCGAAAGCTATCGGTTCGAGGAAGTAAAATGGGCGAACGCGCCGTTTGAAAGCCGGGTTACAATGAACTTTAAAACCGTTCCGATCAAAGAAACGCGGACGTTTCCCGCCAATTCGATCATCATTCCGCTTGACCAAACGGCGGCTGATGTGGCGATTCATCTTTTAGAACCGGACGCGCCCGATTCGTTTATGTTCTGGGGATTTTTCAACGCGATTTTCGAGCAGAAAGAATACGCTGAAGCCTACATCATGGAAAAGATCGCCCGCGAAATGCTCGAAAAAAATGCGGAACTCAAAAAGGAATTCGAGGAAAAATTAAAGGACGAAAATTTCGCCAAAAACCCGCGCACGCGCCTGACATTTTTTTACGAACGCTCGCCGTATTTCGATAAAAACATCGGTCTTTATCCGATCGGTCGGATCGTGAAAAAGTTGGATGTAATGGTTTTGAGGTAAAAATGCAAATGATTCTTTTCATCGGCATTCAAGGCGCGGGCAAATCTACGTTTTTCAAAAGATATTTTTTCGAAACTCATATCCGCATCAATCTCGATATGCTCAGAACGAAACACCGCGAAAAGATTTTGATCGAAGCCTGTCTCGAAGCCAAACAGCCGTTCGTGATAGATAAGATGAACGCGACCGTCGAAGCCCGCGCAAAATACATCGCTTTAGCCAAAGAGTATAAATTTACGGTTGTCGGTTATTATTTCGCTTCCGATCTCGCGGCGGCAATCAGGCGCAACAATCATCGAACGGGCAAAGCAAGAGTTCCCGAAAATGCGATTCATTCATCTTACGAGCGTTTGCAGATTCCGACATTTGAAGAAGGTTTTGACGAATTGTTTCATGTCAAAAATTTGGACGCGAAAGATTTTGTTGTAGAAAAAATCAGTATAGCGAGCGGTAGCGAGCATGCTTGATTTGATGATAGTTAAGAAATAAAAACCGGCATAAAAAACAGGCGGAAAAAGTTCATCAATAAAATGTAACAATACCTCAAAATTAGACTCGACATCCCTAAATTTAGACTTCACAACTTTAATTTTAGACTTGCAGGACTTAAATTTAGACACCATTTCTCTAAATTTAGAGACGAAAAGCCTAAATTTAAGCAATCTGTCCTTAAAGTTAAACTGTCAAAGCCTAACTTTAGGCAATACAAGTCTAAATTTAGAGTCTTGATGTCTAAATTTAGATGTCAAAGGTCTAAATTG
>JBGTSF010000064.1:0-27236 GCA_041940425.1 Pyrinomonadaceae bacterium | reverse complement strand
GCCTAAGCCTGCGCCGCGATGACGACCGACCGCGTCAATCTCGTCAATAAAAATGATACACGGAGCGTTTTTCTTGCCCTGTTCAAAAAGGTCTCGAACACGCGACGCGCCGACACCGACGAACATTTCGACAAAATCCGAACCCGAAATAGAAAAGAACGGAACATTCGCTTCACCGGCGACCGCTTTCGCCAGCAGAGTTTTACCCGTTCCCGGAGGTCCGACCATCAAAACGCCTTTCGGAATCTTTCCGCCGAGCTTCTGGAATTTTTGCGGATCTTTGAGAAATTCGATGATTTCCTGTAATTCTTCTTTCGCTTCTTCGACTCCCGCGACATCTTTAAATGTCACGCGCTTTTGCTGATTGTTTAAAAGTTTCGCGCGGGATTTTCCGAAGCTGAGTGCCTTATTGCCGCCAGCCTGCATCTGGCGCAGTGTGAATGCGAGAAAACCGATCAGAAGTAAAAACGGTAACGCCTGAATGAGAATTATCCAGAAAAGACCGCTCGATTGCGGCTCTTCGTTCCATTTGATACTCGAACCGGGATTTTTAGCGTTAAATTCTTTGATGTCCTTGATCAGAGCTTCGCGCGTCGCGTCGCTGCCGAGTGTCGCAAAAAATTTATTGCCGTTACTGTCCGTAAGTTCGACTTGTGATTGTTTGAAGAAAACCTCTTTGATTTCCTTGTTTTCAATTCTGGTGCTGACCTGATCCTGACTGATTTCCTGAGGATTCGCCGCGCTTCTGCCCTGAAGAAAATACACAAAAAGCAGTGCGCTGGAAATTATCATCAACCACAGAAGAACTTGTTTTGCTTTAGAACTCAATTTTTAGCCTCCAAAAATGCTTTCATCTAAAAAATTCGATACGCTGGCTTTGATGAAAGTTTCATACTCCGCGTTGGACAAAAGTGTTCATCACACTTTATCCGATAATCAATCTATGATTGTAGTTGTCCGGCGATTATTTTTCAACCTTTCTTTTGATATGGTTGTTGTAGATAATTATTAAAAACACTAACATTCCGAATATAATTACAAATGGAAATATCTGAAAAACAACGACCCAAAACAAGCCGCTTGATCTTGGTTCCACGCTTATTTTTCCGACATTGTTTTCACCTGCCGTTTTCAGAACTGCTTCTTTCACGGCATCCGAACTTAAAGTTGACCAAAACTCTTGTTCATTTTTATCAATGATAGTAAGTTGTGTTTCTTTAAAATGAACTTCCGACACTTCCTTGTTTTTAATTCGAGAAATTGCCTCTTCAAGGGAAATCTCTTTCGGAGATTGCTTTATCGCCGGAGCATTAAAATACAAAAAAACCGCAATTAGACAAAGTAGGAAGCCGAAAAATATACCTTCCAAAAACACTATGAACATTTTCGATTTGCCTTTTTCCATTTTGAGTTCTCCTTTTTTCTTTACTTTTTATTATCAATTCGCTCAAAAAGCAATTTTCCATCGCGCTTTATCACCGTTTCGCCGTTCGGCAATTCGACCGTTCTGCCGCTTTTCCGGCTGAAAATCAAACGCTCGATGGCTTCGAAATGTTTCGCGTCCAATGAGCGCAGATCGCCGCGTTTATAATTGAGCCAATGGCGGATCAGATCTTTTCTTTCCGAATCCGAAAGATTTTTTAACGTTTTCAGACTGATCTCCGAATCGAGTTCGCTTTCAAATTCTTTTCGTTTTTCACTCCGAAAATTTTCCAGAGTTTGAAAATCTTCCTGTAAAAGCAAAGCCGTCTGTGCCAGAGTTTCGATGATCTTCGGATTAAAATCTTTCAGCATCGGCAGTAAAACACGCCTGACGCGAACGCGCTTGAAAGCCAAATCTTCGTTCATCGAATCATACCGGTATTCGATCTCGTTCAAACGGCAGAAATTTTCCGTGTCAATTCTTTTCGCCCAACTCAATAAAGGTCGAATAAGCAAAATTTCGCTCGTTTTTTTTAATTTTCTTTTAACCTTGATCGCGCCCAAACCTTCGAGTCCGCTGCCGCGAATAAGATTTATCAGAAATGTTTCCGCTTGATCGTTTAAGGTATGAGCCGTTACGACCGCGAAGGCTTTCAAATTTTCCGCCGTCGCGGTCAGAAATTCATATCTCGCTTTTCGAGCCGATTGTTCGAGATTTTCGTTTTTCGGAATTTCGCCGCGCCCTACGGCGAGTTCAAAACCTAATTTTTCCGCAAGATTTTTGACAAAAAGTTCGTCCTCGTCGCTTTCTTTGCCGCGCAGATTGTGATTAAAATGCGCGAGAACAAAACGCAGTTTTAATTTTTTTCTTTCTTTTAATTCATTAAGAGCGAGAGCCAGACTGACCGAATCCGCGCCGCCGGAAACGGCGACCAATAACCTTTTTCCTTCAAACGGAAGTTCGAGCTTGCGCCATTCGGTGATAAGTTGACGGGTAAAATTATCCATCGCGTTTTCGGATGTCTAAAAATTTTCCAACTGCCCTTGATAATTTTCAAAATTGCGCCGCATTTCTTCCAGACTGTCGCCGCCGAATTTTTCGCGCATCGCGTTTGCCAGAACGATCGCCAGCATCGCTTCGCCGATCACGCCCGCCGCCGGAACAGCCGTGATGTCCGACCGCTCAAACGCCGCTAAATCTTCCGCTTTCGTATCAATATCAACCGAATGCAGAGCTTTCCGCAAGGTCGAGATCGGTTTCAGATAACCGCGCACGCGGAGTTCTTCGCCGTTCGTGATGCCGCCTTCGAGACCGCCGGCGCGGTTTGTCGGGCGCGTGAATTTTTCGTTTTCATAAAAAATCTCATCGTGAACTTCCGAGCCGAATTTTCCGGCATTTTCCACGCCCGTGCCGATCTCGACCGCTTTGACCGCCTGAATTGACATAAACGCCTGCGCGATGCGACCGTCCAATTTTTCAAACCACGATGTGTGCGAGCCGAGACCGACAACTACATTTTTAGAGACGACTTCAAAAATTCCGCCGAGCGTATCACCGTTTTTTTTCGCCTCATCAATATGCGCGATCATTTCTTTTTCGATTTTTTCATCGGCGCAGTTTAACTTAGAATTTTCGTTTATCGAACAAATCTCGTCCCAGTTTTTATCAAGCGGTTTTTCCGGCACATTTCCGAGTTTGATAACGTGACTTTTTATTTCCGTCCCGAATTTTTCCAGAAGCTGTTTGGCAAACGCGCCGCAGGCGACACGCGCCGCCGTTTCTCTTGCCGATGCGCGTTCGAGAATATCGCGTAAATCTCTTGACTGAAATTTCTGCCCGCCCGCAAGGTCGGCGTGTCCGGGACGCGGGCGTTTTACGATGCGCGGATTTTTCGGCTCGGTTTCGAGCTTTTCGCTCGACATGATTTCCGTCCAGTGAACGAAATCGCGGTTTTCAATAATTATCGAAACCGGAGAACCGAGCGTTTTTCCATGCCGAACGCCTGATAAAAGCTCGATCTTGTCCGACTCGATCTTCATCCGACCGCCGCGCCCGTAGCCCTGCTGTCTGCGCCGGAGTTCGTGATTTATTTTTTCGACATCAATTTCCAAACCGGCGGGCAAACCCTCGATAATTGCCACGAGTGCTTTGCCGTGCGATTCTCCGGCGGTCGTGAATTTAAATTGCATAAAACTAATCCGCCCTTGCTCACGCGCGGGCTTCTGCTCTTTTTTGCTTTCTAAAAATGATCAGCCCGATGCTCGATAGGATCAAAATCCCGCCGAAAAACGTCAGCGGCGGAAGCTGTTCGCCCAAAACGATCGCGCCGATTACAACGGCGATCAGAGGCGTAACGAGCGAGATCATCATTGCCTTGGTTGATTCGATTTTACTTAAAAGCCAGTAATAAAGCCAAAACGCCGCGATCGTTCCCAAAAGCGCGAGATACAAAACGCAGATCACGGCACGGAATGTCCAGTTTATTTCGAGCGGATTTCCTTCATACCATAACGAATAAATGATCAAAGGCAGAATCCCGCAGAGCATCTGGCAAAAAACCATCGAAGCCGGATGAATGCCGCCGCCTTTCGCTTTTAAGAGAATCGAAGCGTGAGCCGCCGCATACGCGCCGAAAACGATCGCGGCACATCCGGCAAACGCCATCACGTTTCTGACCAGCAACTGATCGTTGAAAATTACGGCGACGCCGACAATGCCGATAAAAACCGCGAGAATTTTTACCCAGTTGATTCTTTCCGACGGCAGATGAATCCACGCCAGCGCCAGACCGAAAACCGTGATCATCGCCTGCAGAACCGCCGCCAAGCCGGAAGAAATATACTGTTCGCCCCAGAAAACCGTGCTGTAATTTACGGAAAACTGCATTACGCCCGTCAAAGCCAGAAGCCGCCATTCGCGTTTCGATTTCGGAAAAGGGATTTTTTGAATTGTAATTATGAAAAAGAGTATGAAAAGCGAAAGCAGAAAACGCGAGGCGGCAAAAGTTATCGGCGGCAAATCCTCAAGCCCGATCTTGATAAAAATCCAGGTCGTTCCCCAGATCAGACAAAGAATCAGCCAGACGACGATCTTCATTTATTTCTTTTCGTAAAAGCTCAGACAGGTTTCGCCCTGTTTCAAAAGCCGCCAACGCCTGAGACTGCCGAAAGCGTCGGACAGTTGATTTTTGGCATGATGCTCGGCGATAAAAATTCCGTCTTCAGACAAAATTTGTTTTCCCTCTTCGCCGAATTCGTAGATAACGAGTTCGTAATTTTCGTCATACGGCGGATCGAAAAAAACTATGTCCCAGTATTCTTCGTGCTTTCGTCCGGCAAAATTTTCCGCCGTAAGACAGACGATCTCGGTTTCTTCTTCGGGAATTTCCAAAAGGTCTAGATTTTCTTCGATCAAAGCGCAGGCGCGGCGCGATTTGTCAACGAATGTAACAAAACCCGCGCCGCGCGATAAAGCCTCGATGCCGACTGCTCCGCTGCCGGCGCAGAGATCCAAAAAGCGTGTTTCTTCCGAAATGCGCGGCGCGAGAATATTAAAAAGCGTTTCGCGCAGACGGTCTGAGGTCGGGCGTGTTTTATTACCTGACGGACTTCGCAAAACCCGCCCGCGATACGCGCCGGATATGATTCGCATAAAATATTAGTCCTTGGTCATTTGTCCTTAGTCCTTTGTTTTTTCTTTTTTTAATTTTGAAGTTTTTTTGCAAAGGACTAAGGACTAAGGACTAAGGGCAAATTACTTTCTTTCGAAAAAGCTCAAAGCAGAATCGCCCTGAACGACCACGCGCCAGCGTTTGAGCTGGTTTATTTTTTCGGGGAAAAACATTTCAGCGTGATGTTCGATGACGAGAATCCCGCCCATTTCGAGCGCCGTGCCGCGCGACAGATATTTCAAAACTTCGTCGTAATCGGCATCATACGGCGGATCGAAATACACGACATCCCAACAGCGTTTGCGCTTTTTCATTTCCTTGAGAAACGGCACCGCTTCCATTTCGTGAATCTCGCCGTGTCCTTCCTTGATGCCGCAGGTTTTCATATTTTTTCTGATAAAACTGCACATCTTGGCGGAACGCTCGACGAATGTACCGAGCAGCGCGCCGCGCGACATCGCCTCGATGCCGACCGTTCCCGCGCCCGCGCACAGATCGAGAAATCTTTTCGCGCGGATCTTTCTGTAAAGAATGCGAAACATCACCTCGCGCAGACGGCGAGCCGTCGGGCGAACTTTCGGCGATGCCGTGCTTTGCAAAAATTTTCCTCTGTGTTTGCCTTCCGTTACCTGCATATCTGAAACAATTCGCGGTCGGCGGTCTTTTTCCCATGGCTTACCACCCGGTTTGCCTTTCGGGAAAAAGCCTTTCTTGCCTTGAAATTTGTTTTTCGGATTAAATTTTCCGCCGGGTTTTCCACCGAAACGATTGTCACGGCTTTGATAACGGTTATCGCGGCTTCGATAATCTCCGTTACCTTTGCCTTGATACCGGTCGTTTCTTTCATTCCGGTCTTGAAGCCGGTTATCTCGATCGTTTCGATCTTGAAAACGGTTATCCCTTTTTTGAAAATTTTTATCCTTTGATTGGTAGTTGTTGTAACCGTAGCTTTTACCTCCCGAATTGGAATAGGATTTGCTCCGGTTGTATGTCTTAGTCGAAGGGTTTTCTGATTGTCGTCGGTTATCCATTTTTTTTCCTCATCTATGAAGTTACGGCACATAGGGCAGCCGCAAATCTTTTTTCAATTTTTTCTTGCTTTTAGGGCAGGCTATCATTCAAAAGATATTTTTATCTGAAATTTCCGATCCAAAAATATCTTTTATTGAATTGTTATAAACTATAACCGAATTTTAAAAAAATATACAAATTTTATTTTGAAAATTTATTCACAATCATCCGATTCCTGCTAGTTTAAAACGCGCGTCGCGCTTGACCGCCTCGATCAGATTAGAAGTTTCTTTAGTCAGCCGCTTCGATGTCAGATAGATTTCAGCTTCGCGCCGCGCCGCGTTTAAAAGCTCCAGATCGCGGATGATATTTCCGATCTTGAATGTTTGAATGCCTGATTGCCGCGTTCCCAGAATCTCGCCCTGACCGCGAATTTCCAAATCCTTTTCGGCGATCAGAAAACCGTCGGTCGTCTCCTCCATAATTCCCAAACGCTCTCTGGCAACCGCAGTTTTTTTATCGCCCGTCAAAAGCACGCAAAACGATTGCTCTGCTCCGCGACCGACTCTGCCGCGCAATTGATGAAGTTGGGAAAGCCCGAAGCGTTCGGCGTGTTCGATGATCATAAGCGAAGCGTTCGGCACATCAACGCCGACTTCGATGACGGTCGTCGAAACGAGAATGTTCATTTTCCCGTTGATAAATTCCTGCATAATCGCTTCTTTTTCCGCCGCTTTCATTTTGCCGTGCAGAAGTCCGACCTTAAAATGCGGAAAAACTTTATCGCGCAGTTCTTCAAACATTTTCGTTGCCGCTTTCAAATCCATTTTTTCCGATTCTTCGATCAGAGGATAGACGATGTAAACCTGCCGCCCTAATTTTATTTCGCGTTCGATTCCCTTATACACTCCGTCGCGTTTGTCTTCGCCGACGACGACCGTTTTGATCGGTGTGCGCCCCGGCGGAAGCTCGTCAATCACCGAAATATCGAGGTCGCCGTAAACGGTCATCGCCAGAGAGCGCGGAATCGGCGTGGCGGTCATCACCAGAACATCAGGGAAAAATCCCTGTTTTTGCAAAGCGGCGCGTTGGAGAACGCCGAACCGGTGCTGTTCGTCAACGACCGCCAGCCCGAGTTTTTCAAATTCGACCGCATCCTGAATAACGGCGTGCGTTCCGATAACCGCGTGAATCTCGCCTTCGGAGATCAATTTCTGCACTTTGCGCTTTTCGGCGGCGCGGAGACTTCCGGTCAGCAGTTCAACCGTGTAAGGTGTTTTCTCAAATATTTTCTGCGCGTTTCGCGCGTGCTGTTCCGCCAAAATTTCGGTCGGAGCCATCAGCGCGGTTTGATAACCGTTTTCCATCGCCGCGAACATTGCCATAAAAGCGACGATGGTTTTCCCGCTTCCGACATCGCCTTGAACAAGCCGGTTCATCGGCGCGTCGGACTGCATATCTTCGAAAATTCTTTCGATCACACGGTCTTGCGCGCCGGTCAATTGGAAAGGCAGAAGTTTTTCCAAACGCTTGCGAGTCGTTTCTGTAAGTTCAATGACCGTTCCTTTCGGTTCTTTTTTCCGCTCGCCGCGCTTTAATTGAAGCGCGAACGAAACCCAGAAAAATTCTTCAAAGATCAAACGCTTATGCGCCTCGCTTCGCGCCGATTCATATTCCGTAATCGAAGAATTCTCCGGCGGAAAATGAATCTGCTTAATTGCATCGGCGCGTGAAATTAATTTCTGTCTTTCGCGCAAATCTTCCGGCAGAGTTTCGACGATTGATTTTTTATCGAGATATTCGAGGACGTTGTAGATTATTTCTCTAAGCCTTTTTGTTTGAAACTGACCGAGTTTTCTGTAAACCGGAACGCGCCGCCCGGTGTGAATCATGGCGAATTCGGGATTGTCTTCGTCTTCAATTAATTCGTCTTCGCCGAATTGGTCTTTGGGTTTTGGTCTTTGGTCTTTGGTTTCGATTTCTTCGGTGAGATTTTTTAGTAAACCGAATTCGTTGTAGTCGGTGTCCGAAGGCAGAATTTCGAGTTCGTCAGGTTTACCTAATCTGAGAGAAAAAGTGTTTCTTCGACTGTCCCATTCCCATTTGCCGTAGGCGACAAATCTTGTTCCGCGTGAAAAGCGCGATTGATAATAATTGATAATGCGGTGCGCCTGTTTGCCGGAAACGAACCACCAGACGACGACCGGTTTTCTGGTTCGTTCGGCATCGCCCGCCGTGATCTCGAAAATATAGAGCGGCGGAGCTTTCGGCGAACGGTTTTTTCCGACTTTGAAACCGCCGGAAACGCGCACGAATAATTCGACCGACGCTTCCATCTCGACCGTCAACTGGTCAATCTGCAAAAAATTCGAGCGATCTTCATACCGCATCGGAAAATAATTCAATAAATCTTCGACCGACGCTCCGCTCAGTTCCGATTTGTTGGCGTGATTGGCGATTGCCATCGCTAATTTGCGCGACATCGCGTTTGTAAGATTGGCGATTTCGTATTTATAAAGTTCGATCAGAGGAGTTTGCAGATGGAGTTTCATCGGTAAAATTTTAGCATAAATCGTCTAGCCGTTAGACCGCACTTTATATGATTTTTATCTTGTATTAAAACGTCATTTTTTTATGTTAAATCCTTCTTTTTTGACCGAAATCCTTCTCCAGCGTAGGTTATCGGTCAATTTTTGAGGAAAAACCCTCTGTGGCAAGGGATTTTGCACCATTTGGTATGTTTTTGGTCAAATTTTGACCGTTTACCCTCGAATTTTGACGAAAAGCTGACTTTTTTTGTGTCTAATCTGTTTCGAGCGTAAACGGATTGAAATTCGTGTCGGTGTCGTAATGGTCTTCGCGTTCGGCTCGTTTCAGAAAGGCGACAATTTTATATGTAAAAGGCGTTGCCAGAACTTCCCATAAAACTTTTATAAAATAATTGCCGATCATCACGCTGACGACCTGTTCGTTTGACCACACGCCGAGAAAAGCGACCGGATAAAAAACCGCGCTGTCCACGGCTTCACCGAACACGGTCGAACCGATGGTTCGCGTCCAGAGATGTTTGCCTTTTGAAAAAATCTTCATTTTCGCCAGCACGAACGAATTTGTAAACTCACCTAACCAGAAAGCCGTCAATGAAGCGAGAACGATGCGCGGTGTTTGTCCGAAGATCGTGTTCAAGGCTTGTTGCTGTTCGTAAGGCATCGTTTTCGCCGCCGGAAGCGCGAGAACCGCGAACGACATCAAAGACGCGAAGATCAACGCGCCGAAACCCGCCCAGATGACTTTACGCGAACGGGCGTAACCGTAAACTTCGGTTAAAATATCGCCGAAGAGATACGAGATCGGAAAAAACAAAACGCCCGCACCGTAGATATATTCGCCGTAAAACGGCAGATTTATCGAAGAAACTTTATGAACGCCGATCAGATTCGCGCAGAGCAGAACGGTTACAAAAGCCGCCATTATCAGGTCGTAGTATTTAAAGTTTCGTTGATTTGGATTTTGAACGGACATTTTTTTCTCTTGAGTTACTAATCATGAGTTAAGATATTTCAAATATTAATTTGTTTCAATCATCAAACCGAATCTTTTTTTTAGACAAAAAAAATCATTGATTTTAATGTCAATTTGGAATAGATTCTATAAAAAATAAATTTCTCTCACCGGAGGGATTCGATGTCAGACCGGATAATAAAAAAAAGTTTATTCCCGATAATTGTCAGTTTGTCATTTCTGCTGATGTTCACCGTCGAAACATTGCCGCAGTGCGGTGTTTATCTAAAACACAAAAACACGCAGTTGTTTAATTATCAAAATATCTATCTAAGCGGTTCGCATGATATGACCGGCGACGGAATTCCCGATGTAATCGGGTTTAAGGGTGGTGTGGGAAACGCTTCATACCGTTCCGGCGTGCTGATCATACCGAATAATGGAGACGGAACATTCGGAACCCCGACGTTCATCTCGCCGCCCGAGCAGACGAGTTTTAATACCCGATATGCCGTCGGTAAAATTGACAACGATTCATTGAACGATTTGGCTTTAATTGTCGAGTCATCGCCACGAATGGTTTGGTTTTACAAAAATAACGGGAACGGCACATTTACACCGTTTTCAACGACTAATGTTTCGCCAATCGGTGAGCCGTTTTATATTCTCGACTTGAACAATGACGGATTCGGAGATTACCTCGGTTATTCATCGTCTCAATTTAAATACAGTCTCGGTAATGGCACCGGAAGTTTCGGTGCGCCGGTTGTTATTTCACCCTTGGGAATCGGTTATCCCGGCGATTTTAATAATGATGGATTCACGGATTTTATCAATAGCAGAAATCTGTATTTGAATGACGGAAACGCAAATTTTTCGACCACCGATATAAGTTCCTTTTTCTCGTTTAATGAAGTAGTCGGTGCCGTCAAGGATTTTAACGGCGACGGCAAATCCGATGTTTTTATCCAGAATCTTTCTAACACAGCCAGAGATTTTTATATCTTGACGAGAACCGATTCGTCGTTTGTCAAAACTCAACACCCCGTTTCAACCGATCCGAATTTTAATGGATTCGGCGCGAGCGGAAATTTTAGCGGCGATTCTTCACCGGACATTCTGTTTAGTGTCCGCTACCAAAACAAAAAGATCGTTTTTACAAATGACGGAGCGGGAAATTTTACCCGACAGGAATACAAAGGCAATTTTTTCATTTTTAATTTTCACACCCAGGCATTCAATGATTTTGACAACGACGGAAAAACCGATTGGCTGCAGTTGACCAGCGGCACAAGCAACTCGACATTGATGTTCCGCGACAAAACCAGTATTACGTTTCAGAAAAATGTCTGCGACCGTCCCGGTCAAACGAGAATCGTTGATTTTGATAATTCCAACACGACCGATTTCAGCTTTTGGCAGCCTTCGACGGGAGATTGGTCGGTGATGACCAACTCGGACGGCACGCGGCAGACCGAAACCGTCAACTGGGGTTTGGGAAGTCACGGCGATATTCCGTCGCCCGGTGATTTTGACGGCGACGGCGTAACTGACCGCGCCGTTTATCGAAACAGTACGGGCGTTTGGTATATTCGCCGGAGTTCCGATCTAACCTGGTTCGTTTTCCAATTCGGCTTAACCGGCGATAAACCCGCCGCCGCGGATTTCGACGGCGATACGGTCACAGACATAGCGGTTTTCCGTCCGTCCGACGGAATCTGGTATATCTGGTTTATGGGAACACAACAGTTTTACGCCGTTCATTTCGGCTTGAACGGAGACAAACCCGTTCCGGCGGATTTTGACGGCGACTTCAAATCGGACGTAGCCGTTTACCGACCGTCAACGGGTGTCTGGTATTATTTGAGAAGTTCGGACGGCAGTTTCGGAGCAGTTCAATGGGGCATAGATACCGATAAGCCGATGCCCGCAGATTTTGACGGCGACGGCAAGGCTGATTTTTCCGTCTATCGTGAATCGGAAAATAATCTGTATGTTCTGAAAAGTTCCGACAATTTATTTGCCGGAATTAAATGGGGAATTTCCGGGGACATCCCTTATTTCGGTGATTTCGACGGTGACTTTGTTGCCGATTTCGGAGTTTATCGTCCTTCGACCAAGCAGTGGTGGAACAGCAATATTCAATTGGGTGGCGCAATATTCGGCGAAGCAAATTCGATTCTGACTTCGACCATTCCGAGAATTGAGTAGTTTATTGTTTCTTCGAGGACTCAAGAAATTATATTTCTAGTCCTCGATTATTTTCCAATATCTCTACGAAACTGCATTCCGCTCCAGTTAATTTTTTCAACTGCCTCATAAGATTTACGCAAAGCACTTTCGAGATTTTCGGCGGTTGCCGTTACGCCTAAAACTCTGCCGCCCGCCGTGATATATTCGCCGTTTTCATTTTTAACCGTTCCCGCGTGGAAAACTACCACCGAATCGCCGGAAATATTTCCCAAACCGTTTATTACATCGCCCGTTTCAGCTTTTGCCGGATATCCTTTTGAAGCCAGCACGACACAAACAGAACTGCCGTTTTTCCATTTTATTTCGGTTTGATTTAAAGATTCATTCAACATCGCTTCGCAAATTTCAACGAGATCGCTTTCGAGTTGAACGAGAATCACCTGCGTTTCGGGATCGCCGAATCGGACATTGTATTCCAAAACCTTCGCGCCGTCGGCGGTCATCATCAAACCGAGAAACAAAATTCCTTTAAAGGGAAAACCTTCTGTTTCGCATCCCGCAAGAGTCGGCTTGACGATCTGCTCGATGATTTGATTTGTTTGATTTTCATTCAACAAACCGCTATCGGAAACCGTTCCCATGCCGCCCGTGTTCGCGCCGGTGTCGCCTTCGCCGATGCGTTTGTGATCGCGGACGGGCGGCATCAGCGCGAAATGTTTCCCGTCGCAAAACATTATGAGCGAAACCTCCCTGCCCGTCAGACATTCTTCGAGAACGATCTTCTCGGCGGCGTTTTTTCCTACCAAATTTTCGAGTTCTTCGACTGCTTCAATTGCCTCAAATCTGTTATGCGCGACCACCACGCCTTTGCCCGCCGCGAGTCCGTCGGCTTTGACGACGACCGGAGAATTTTCATCGCCGAAAAAACCGCAGTTTAAAATTTCCATTGCTTCCGAAACGGACAAAGCGGTTTTAAATCGGGCGGTCGGAATCGAATGTCGCGCCATAAAATCTTTGGCAAAAGATTTTGAAGATTCGAGCCGCGCTGCATTTTCGCTCGCGCCGACGATCCTTAAATTTCGTTTTTCAAATTCGTCAACGATTCCCAAAGCAAGCGCGGTTTCGCCGCCGACAAATGTCAGATCAATAGAATTTCTTTCAGCAAAATCGGCTAAATCGGAAATATTCTCCGGTTTGATATTCACGAGTTCGGCAATTTGGGCGATGCCCGCGTTGCCGTCCGCACAGAAGATTTTTTCCGTTTTTCCGCTTTTTGCAAATGCCCGGCACAAGGCGTGTTCGCGCCCGCCGGAACCGACGACAAGTATTTTCATAGCATTAAAATTCGGACAGCTTTTTTACTTTAAAACTTGACACTCAAGCCTTATAGTTATAAGGTCGAAACTACTTTTGTAGTTTCGCTAAACTCTTAACTTTTGTTACGTTAATTTCACTTTTAGTGTAGCTTTGAAACACTGCATTTTCAAAGCCATTTGGCTTCATTTTTTACGATTAAGAGGGAGGTTTAGTATTTATGCCAAATTATTCGTCGGATGTTTCAAACGGCATAACCGAACAGGCTTCCGCGTCAGATGCTCCGCTTGAAGACAAAACGATAAACTGTATAGACTGCTCGAAAGATTTTAACTGGTCAGTCGGCGAACAAACTTTTTTCCGCGATAAAGGACTTTTAAATCCTCCGAAAAGATGCAAACCCTGCAAGCAGGCAAAAACGGAAAGAATCGAGGCGGTCATCGCCGCCCAGCAATCCGGTGTCAAACAGAAAGTTGAGGTCGCCGTCAATTGCGCGAAATGCAGCGCCCACACGACTGTTCCTTTTTACCCTTCGCAAGGTCGTCCTGTTTACTGCCGAAGCTGTTTTATCGCTATGAACCCCGAAATTTTGTCCAACGGAAACAACGGAAACTCGAATTCAACCTAACCCCCGACATGGACGTTCGGACGCAGTTCGGGATCATGCTCGGCTTGCCGCAGAATTTCCCGCGTTACGGGTGCGGTGTCGCCCTCGCCGAACAAAATATATCGCACCAGATACATCGCCGGATTCCCTTCGCTCCAGCCGAAATAAACGTGCGGAATTTTTCCGGTCAAATCTCTCAGATGCAATAGCAATCCGGCTATGGCGTTCGGTACAGCCGGTGCTTCCGTCCGCAAAATCCTGTAGCCGTCAACCTCGACTCCGCGAATCTTCAATTTTCCTTTGAAATCCGAAGCGTCTCCGAGATCAATTTCATAAAAAAGGATCGGGTCGGTCGCCGGAATGTGGTTGTCCACCCGTTTTTCATGTTCTTTAAAACGATACTCCTCAACATCGCCCGTTTCACGGCGATTCGTTACGATCCTCAATTCACCGTCTTCCAGATCGTCAATAAACTTCTGCGCCGTTTCGTCAAAAAAGATGCTTTCAACTCTGACTTCGGTCGAACGCAAAGCTCTCGAAACGAATGACGCGACGACGATGCCGATAATAAACAGCGAGGCGATCTGAATACCGCTCGGTTGTTCATACATATTTACGCCCGTCGTGTAGCAAAAAACGATCGTGATAATCAAAAAAGCGATCCATTTTTTCTCGTTCTTTTTCCAGGCAGAAATCGTTACTGCGACTGCCGCCGAAGTCATCAGCATCAAAACGCCCGTCGCATACGCGCCGCCCTGCGAACCGACATCGGCGCGGAACAGAACGGTTACGAGAAATGCGATTGCCGTAAAAATTATGACCAGCGGACGAGTCGCCCGCGCCCAATCTGGAGCCATTCCGAACCGCGGCAGATAACGCGGCACGATATTTAAAAGCCCAGCCATCGCCGAAGCCCCGGCAAACCAGAGAATAAGGATCGTGCTGATATCGTAAATTGAGCCGAAAATATCTCCGAGATAGCCATGAGCGAGATATGAAAGAGCGCGCCCGTTTGCCTTTCCGCCTTCATAAAATTCCTGTGGCGGAATGAGCATCGTCGTTACGATGCTGCTGCCGATTAACATCACGCTCATGATCATCGCCGCGCCGCTCAAAAGTTTTTTGCCGTTGGCGATACGTTCGTTGAGATGCTGTCTGATATTTGGTTCGAGTTCGCCTTCGGTAACGATTGTGCTGTGAATTCTCTTTTCCTCTTCGCGCGTCAGATCGTGTTCGCTTTTGATCAGAGGCATCACGACCACGCCGGTTTCAAAACCCGAAAGACCGAGCGCGAGTTTAGGAAACAAGATCAAAGCCGAAAACGCCAGCATCAAAACGCTGCCCTCGACCGACGGCAACGCCCAGAGATTCGCGTTCCAATTAGCCAATGCTTCGGGTTGGACAAAAGCGATCTGATACAAACAATACGTGATGGTTATTACATTTAATGTAAGAAACACAGCGACGATGCCGACGGCGATACCGATTGCCTCGTTAAATCCTTTGAGAAAAACTGCGCCGAGAAAGCCGATCAGAAAAAGGGTTAAAATTACCCGGTGATTGAGAAACTGCAAGTGATGCTCGACAAACGGATTTTCGATGATATGCGCCGTCGCGTCCGCCGCCGATAGCGTGATCGTTATGATAAAACTCGTCGCCACGAAGCCGAGCAGAGCAAGAACAAACAGTTTGCCTTTCCAGCGCGAAAGCAGATTTTCGAGCATCGAGATCGAACCGTCGCCATGCGGACTTTCTTCGGCAACCCGTTTATACATCGGCAGCGCGCCGAACAGAGTCAAAACCACCAGCACGAGCGTCGCAAACGGCGACAGAGCCTGCGCCGCGATAAAAGCGATGCCGGGCTGGTAACCGAGCGTCGAAAAATAATCAACGCCCGTCAGACACATCACTTTCCACCACGGGTGCTGGTGATGTTTTCCCGGCTTTTCGTGAGGTCCTTCGATCTCCTTGACACCTTGAAACAGCCAATCTTTGAATGCCATCTTTTTATAAACGGAAACGATTCCTAAAATCACAAAAACCGTCAGACGAATCAACATCTGCGGTCTTATTCAAAATTTTATTTTCGGTGAATTTTAATAACACAAAATCAATGTGCTTTGCTATTTTGTATAATTCCAAGCTATTGATTTTATATAAATTTAAAAAGAGGTCAAGCCGATTTCAAGGTAAATGAAAATTAAAAACCAAAAGGGCGACGTCTCCCACACCGTCGCCCCTAGGTCACAAGTCCTCACCCCTCGTGACCAGATGTTCACCGGGGAGGTGAACATCTGTGATTATACACAATAAGCGACTTTTTGCAAATGTTTTAATGTATGATTTTACTACTGTTTTTTAAAAGGTTTTGTGCGTCCACGGATTCGTCATTTCGTCAATACTGATGCTGCCGATAATGAAATCGTTTATGCCGTTTTTGTCCCGGAAATAAAGGCTGTAATCCCCGTTTTGAGCTTCGGAATCAATCACTATCTCGACGCTGAAAACGGCATACCCGTCGCCGTAATTATGCTTTCTTAAACTGTCGCGGTTGACCATCAAAAACCGTGAGTTAAAACCGATCTCAAAACTTTCGTTTTCGATGTTTTTTCCGGCAAAATAAATCAGATAAGAATTTCCGCGGTTGACCGGAATTACAGTATCCGAAATTTGCCCGTTAAATCCCAAAAATTTAAAATCAAAGGTTTTATATTCGGGGAAAAATCTTTCGTTCAAAACCGTGATCTTATCTTTGAGGATTTCGATCTCATCTAATTCGGCGGTTGCCGCAAAATCGTTTTGTTTATTTTGAACGAATACCCTGTATCTGCCTTCGGACAAGCCGCTAGAACGGAATTTTCCCTGCGAATTGATTTGAAATGAGGCAATCGTTCTTCCTGATTCGATTTCTTCCAGCCAGACCTCGATATCTTTTGCTTGAACTTGTTTTGGAACAGAAATTTTTCCCTGCAAAATTCCGCAGCATCTTTCGTTTCCCGCTTCTGCACCGTACAGATCGCGGATGCCCGTTATATCGTCGTCAGACAGAGTCCGGTAACTGAAATTCGGCAATGAATAAGTTCCGTTTTTGCCTTGATGAGCGAAAACGGTCGAAGCCGAAACCGAAGAATGATCCAACCCGAGAAGATGCCCGATTTCGTGCGTCAATGTTGCCTGAATATCAAACGTGCCGAGACTGCCATCGGTCGAAAACCGCGCGTATGGATTCAAAACTATGTCGGCTTCGATAATATTTCCGCGCCGGTTATAGAAGATTCTCGTATAAGCCGCGACCTCGCTGTTTTCGCCGCTGAACAGTAAAAGATTTTCCGGTGTTTGCGCGATGGTAATTAAACTGATGCCGTCGCCGTGTTTTCCCGCCGGGCTGATCGTTTGTTTTTCAGACTGTTTTATTTCAAAACTAATGTCGGCGACCTTTTCCCACGCTTCAAAACTTTTTTTGAGCGCATCCAAAACATCGCTGTCCGGGTGGATGTTCGAATTTTGTTTGAAAAAGGAATTGGAAACCGAAACCGTGATTGTTTTGTTTCGCCACTTCAGAGGAACGGTCTGCGCATCGTCCGCGTATTGGGGCGTGTATGCCGCCGCCGAAATCGCAAAAAAGATCAGCGAAATCAGAAAAACCAGACATTTTTTCGGCATACGATTCATACGGTCGAAAGTTATTCAAATATGTTTATTCCCGCTTTGCAGAAAAGCCTGCCACCGCATCGCGGTCAACGCTTTCCAGGTCGGAAAATCCGACAATCAACAAGAGCGCGACCAAACCCATGGTCGCCAGAACATAGAGCAGCGCGATCTGCTCCAGGTAAATCAAAACGCCGATCACGACCGCCACCGCTAAAAACCAGAATAGTGCAATCGTCCGCCGGCTGAATCTTTGCTGCATATTAGCCATAATTTTTATCCGTCCCCCAAAAAGGACTGCTTATTTATAATAAACAAATTTTACCGTTTCTAACAATAAAGTTTTTGATTGTTGCATAAATTCGGCAATCAATCAATTATCTGGAGCGGCAAACTGACCGAATTTGTGGAAGCGAAATCCTCCTCCCGTATTATCGGCGCGAGTTTGCTTTTTCCGCGACCTTTTACTCCGACTTCTACGACATCGAACGGCAGGAGCGGAATATCTTTGTCGGGATCTTTTTCGATTTCTTTAAAATTTGCTTCGATGATTTTCGTTTCACTGCCCTCGCGCCGGAAGATCGTGATCTTTTCCCGCTCGGCATCTTTCGAGAAACCGCCCGCGCCGGCAATGGCTCTCGTAAGGGTCGTTTTCGAACGGGAAGAGATGCGTTTCGGCACGTCCACTCCGCCGATCACATAAATCGGATCGGCTTCCAAAATTGTAATAATATCGCCGCTGAAAATTTGCGGATTCGAATCTGCCTGCCCCTTAAGCAGATCGGAAATCTTGACTTTTATCATCTTCGAACCGTTTGCCTGACTGGTTTGGACGTATCTCCCGCTGTCGTCGCTGACTGAATTTTGCTGAAGCCGCGCGCGGTAAATTTCGACACAGCTGACCTGTTTCGGTCGAAAAATTTGAATCTCGCCGCTCGCCCGATCCGTCAAACCGCCTGCCAAAACGATCAGTTCATTTAAAAGAACCGGACGCTTGATCTGAAATCGCTGCTCTTTTTTGACCGCGCCGAAAATTGTCGAAACAGGGCGTTTCGAACGGTCGAGGATTTTGACGATGACCTTAGGCTCGCGGAGCAGTTTCGAATATCCGGCGGCAACCGCCTCGGCAACTTCTTTTTCGGTTTTACAATGAGCGAATACCGGCTCTTCGATAAAATCAAGACCACTTAGAAACCCTTCCGGCGTGAGCGTTCCGCGCCAGTCGTATTCGACACTTCCTAAAATGTCAATGTCAATCACGTCGCCGAAATGAATCAAATCTCTTTCGGGATCGAAATCAGAAGAGTTATTGTCTGGCAAAGGCGTTTGGGCTTCGGCGGCAACACCGCAAAAGATGAAACAAAAGATTATTAAGATAAACCGCGATCTTTTCATTCAATTCCAAAGACGAAAATTTTTTTATGTTTCTTACTTTTTCATCGTCGAAAGAGTTTCAAAAACTTCAGGTTTTTCGTCCTCTTCAATTGTTTCATTGGTTTCCTGCGATTGTAAAACCGCCGGTGTTTTTATTTTATTTTTTCTGGTCGGCTTGTGAGAAATTGTTCCGGGAACGGCAAATCCGACAAACTCCCAGTTACAGCTATCACACAAGAGGTTATAGCGCAGAAGGAACTTTGACCAAATAGGAGTTGGACGATACCCGTGTCTAACCCGTTTACTCAAACATTTGGGACATCTTTGACTAATCATACTTCTACTTCAATGAAACACTCATTTTCAATTTCTAAATTCATAAGGTAATCTTTATTGTAATGTATGATTAGAGAATTTTGAAAATGGTTTGTTTAGTTAAATTATAAAATATCGAAATTTTAAAGGTAAAAATTAAGATTTATTTTCAATTTGTAAATTTTGCTCTATTTTTTCGATTTCAGCAAGGATATTTTGTTCGATTACGCGGCGGTCGGCATTTTGAATCTTCTCTTTATGCAGAAAAAACAGCGCGTCGCGGTATAGATTGACGGCATCGGCTTTTTCACCCTTATAGGCGGCTTTCTCGGCGGATTCGATGAGATGCGAAATTTTGATGGAAGAATTAAATTCGATGATCGCATCTTTTGATTCCCAAAGCTGTTTTTCCTGCGGGTAAAATTCGAGGGCTGTGTCAATAACGCTCAGAGCCTTTTGAGCAAATTCGATTTTTTCGGCAATCGCAATCTGATTTCCGGCTGTTTTTAAATTCGCCCGCGATTCGATTTCCGCCCAACTGATCAAATGAAGTTTATGCAGTTCTTTGACGATTTCCCTGCCGCGACGCAGTGCCGCCAGACGCGGCGAACCGACACCGACCGTGGCGAGTTCGGATTTGTTTCGATACAGGTAACGGTTGCATAATTCGAAAACTTCCCAATGTCCTTCGGAAAATTTTTCGAGTATTAAAGCGGCTTCCGATTTTCTTTTGATTTCTTCGATGATCGCCGCATTTTCATTGATGGACATTTTTTGTCTCGGGTATTTGCCTCCGGTTGTCTTGCCCACTTTTTTTAAATTGTAGTCGAGCATTTTTTGCGTTTTCAGATATCTCTGCCGCGCGCGGCGCAAAACGACCTCGCGCAGAAAAACCGCGCTTCCGAGAACGATACTCGCGCCGATTCCCGCCGGAATATACGGCACTTCTTCGCCGCCTTCGTGCAGAATCCACCAGAGAAAAAAGAAAAACGCGATCGCAGCAGCCGCCGCCAAAATATAAAAACCGGAAGCCGGCAGCCAAAACGGACGCGAATTGTAACTTCGGCTTCGGCTGAATGATTTTCCAGGTTGTTTCTTTAAAGCGGTGTGTTTTCTCAAATTTTTCTCCTTAATTTTTAGAAAAGGAAAAACGTCTTTATATTGTGATTTTCAGGCATCTTTGTCAATAGAATTGGTAAAGATCGTTTGGACATTGGACTCGGCTTTCAAGTATATTCAATGATTTGAACAACCGATGAACGATTTTCGCCGACTATTAAGTTATCTCAAACCGCATCTGCCGATTTTTTTTCTCGCCCTGGTTGCGATGGTTTTTGTCGCGATTTTTGAAACGGCGGTCGGCGCATTGCTCGTGCCGATCTTCGACCAGTTTTTTATCCGCTCCGCCCAGCAAACTACGACGCTTTTTAATCTCCAAAAATATATTCCCTATGGCGATTGGTATCGGGCTTGGCTGACGATTTCGGTTTTGCTGCTCGTTTTCACGATTTTAAAAGGCATCGCCGAATATTTTTCCTCGTATCTGATGGCAAAGATCGGGCAGTCGGCGGTTTTGAGTCTGCGGGGCGAACTTTACGATCACCTGCTCCGGCAATCATCGTCTTTTTTTGAACGGCACCGCTCTAATTTTCTCGTTTCGCGTCTCGTTGTAAGCTGTGCGGCAATCGAATTTGCGGTTTCGGCAAACTTAAGAGACGTACTGCGCGAAAGTATTCTGCTGATTTTCTTTCTCAGCGCGGCGTTCTATTTCAATTGGCGTCTGATGCTCGGCGCATTGATCATCGCGCCGATTATCGGCATCTTAACGACGAAATTCAGCAAAGCGTTACGAAAACTCGCCGAGGAAACATTTGAAGGAAACAAACTTCTGACCGACACGGCGCAGGAAACTCTCGCCAATCACGCCATCGTCAAAGCGTATTCGGCTGAACCGCGCGAAAAGACGCGTTTTCAAAAAGTCGCCGAAAAGATCGCCCGCGCCAATCTGCGTTCAGGCAGAATCGCCGCCACGTCGCCGCCGACGATCGAAATTATCGGGTTTGTCGCTATCATAATCCTTCTGTTTTTCGGTTTCCGCGAAATAAATTTGGGCAGAATGGATTCGTCGCAGTTCGCCGCTTTTTTGTTTTTCCTGTTTCGCAGTTATGACCCGATGCGGAAAATCTCGCGCCAGCATAATGAAATCACCAAGGCTTTTGCCGCCGCCCGCGACGTTTGGGACGTTTTGGACGAAGACGAAATGCTGCCGGAAAAACCGGATGCGGTCAAATTAAAGCCCTTGCAAAACAAGATCGAGTTGAAAAACGTCGGGTTTCATTATCCAAACAAGCGAAAGCATATTATAAAAGACGTTGATCTAGAAATTCCGAAAGGCGCGATGATCGCGCTGGTCGGTGAAAGCGGCGGCGGAAAATCAACTTTGATAAAACTTTTGCAGAGGCTTTACGATCCGACCGAGGGCGCGATTTTCTGGGACGGAGTAAATTTGACCGACGCGAAATTTTCGAGTTTGAAAAAACAGATTGCGCTCGTTACGCAGGAAACCGTTCTTTTTAACGACACGGTTCGATACAATATTTCATACGGGAAACCGGACGCGACGGACGAACAGATCACGGAAGCCACAAAAATCGCTTTTGCCGACGAATTTATCAAAGATTTGCCCGAAGGCTATGACACGATGATCGGCGAGCGCGGCATTTTTCTCTCCGGCGGTCAGCGTCAACGAATCGCCATCGCCCGCGCCGTTCTGGTTGACGCGCCGGTTTTGATTTTGGACGAAGCGACTTCCGCTCTCGATGCCGAAAGCGAACTGCTCGTTCAGAAAGCACTTGAAAACCTGATGAGCCACCGCACATCGGTCGTCATCGCCCATCGTCTTTCGACCATCCGCAAAGCCGATAAGATCGTCGTCATGGAAAAAGGCGAAATTACCGAAACCGGAACGCATCAGGAATTGCTTAATAACGGCGGCATTTACAGGCGGCTTTACGAACTGCAATTTTTAGAAGAAGAACAAACAAAAGTTAAAATGTGAAAAAGTTTGATTGAATTATGAAAACTTTTTCACTTTTCTACTTTTTCACATTTTAACTTTTTAACTTTAGAAAATTATGAAATCAATGACCGGATACGGGCGCGGAACCGTTTCAAAGGAAACTTTTACCGCGACCGTCGAATTGAAAACCGTCAACAACCGTTTTTTAGACATCAATCTGCGGCTTCCGTATGAACTGCAATCAATGGAAGCCGATTTGAAGAAAATCATCACGCACCGGCTTTCGCGCGGACGCGTTGATGTCAATCTGCAAACCGAACGAACGGAGGAAATCGTCTATGAACTAAATCGTCCATTGATCGCCGGTTACCTTTCCGCTTTGAAACAGATGCAGGATGAATTTGAGCTTTCCGGCGAACCGGATCTAAATGTTATCGCGCGTTTGCCGAATGTTTTGCAGACGACGAAAAACGACCTCGACGAAAAATTTGTCGAAGGAATTAAAAACGCGCTCGTACTCGCCCTGCACGAACTCGAAAACATGCGCGAGATGGAAGGCGAAATTTTGAAAACCGAACTCGAACATCTGCTCAATGAGATCGAAAAACACATTCCGGTCATCGAAAAAGAAAGCGAATCGGTTGCGGAAGAATATCGCCAGAGATTAACCAAACGCATTTCGGATATGCTCGCCAAAAGCGATTCGCAGATCGAATTAGACCAGGCGCGACTCGCGCAGGAAGTCGCCTTTTTATCGGATAGAAGCGATATTTCCGAAGAAATTCAGCGTCTGAAAGCCACATCGAGCAGTTCCGGCAAATAATGAATGACGATAAGGAAATCGGCAAACGGCTCGATTTTCTGACGCAGGAACTGAACCGCGAAGCCAACACGATAGCTTCAAAAACGCAAAATCTGACGGTCAAAGAATCCGCGCTTTCCATCAAATCCGCGATTGAGAAAATCCGCGAGCAGGTGCAAAATGTCGAATAATGCATCTCGACCGCGTTTCACATGCTAAATTCGAAGAATTTTTCCGCGATTTTTACGGCGATGACGATTTTGTCCTGCCGAGAATTCACATCTATTCGCGGCGCGGCAGTTGGCTCGTAACCGGCGTTTTACGGGTCAACGGCATCACACTCGGCAGGCATATTTTTATTCAGCCCGCACTTGTCTGCCGCGATTCGCAAAATCGTCTCTGCGCCCCGCGCGAATTAGTCGCGCACGAATTGACTCACTCCGTTCAATATGCGCGGCAGGGATTTTTCGGATTCTTGAAATCATATCTGGGAGCGTATTGGACGCTTTTAAGAAAAACGAAAAAATGGGATTTGGATACGCGCATGCAGGCATATCTTGATATTCCGCAAGAAATCGAAGCACGCCGGGCGGCGAGAGTTTTTCTTACTCAACAATCGGAAAATGTTTTGGAAAAGTTCAAAGAAATTAGCCACGAATTACACGAATCACACGAATAATTTTTTGATTTTATTCGTGTGATTCGTGGCTATAAAAAACTATTTTTCTTTGGTTAATTCAAATTTAACTTTATTTTGCTTGATCTCTTCCATGGCGATTCTGGTCGGTTTGACCTTGCGGGGATCGGCATCAATGCGTGTATGCGCTCCGCGCTGAAGCTGTTTGCTTCTCTGCGCCGCGATCAGGATCAGACGGTATTTCGAGTCAATTTCCGGGTTGTCAAATTCGGTTTCCGCCGCTTCGTTTTCTTGTGTCAATTCTTCTTTTGGTTCAGCCATTCTAATAAAAACTCCAATATCAGTTATCAATAAAATCAAAAGTATTGATTATAGCCTCAATTTTCGCGGTTTGTCTAACCTGTTTCAATCTTTCAGCGGTAATTATCGCCCGCAATTCCGACGCGGCGACCGTTTTATCGTCATTTATAACCGCGTATTCAAAACGCGGAAACTGTCTTACTTCTTTACCGGCGTTTTTCAGACGAAGAGCCAGATTTTCCGCGCTTTCGGTTTCGCGCTTGGTCAGTCTGTCTCTTAAAACTTCAAACGACGGCGGCAGAATAAAAACGCCGACGGCTTCCGGCATTTTTTCTTTGACGCTTTCCGCGCCCTGCACGTCAATTTCCAGAATAATGTCGCGCCCGTTTTTAATTTCCGACATCACTTGATTGATCGAAGTCCCGTAAAAATTGCCGTGAACTTCGGCAAATTCGAGAAACTCACCCATTTCTGCGAGATTTCTGAATTCATTTTGATCAACAAAAAAATAATCGCGCCCGTAAATTTCGCCTTCGCGCGCCGGTCGTGTCGTATAAGAAACCGAATAACCGATGTTGTCCAACGTGTTCAAAACTTCTTTGATCAAAGTTCCTTTTCCGCCGCCCGAAGGCGAACTGATAATAAATAAAATCCCACTCATCTGATTCAAAATAAAGAATTGATTTTATTAGGAAAACGCCGGATTTTAAAATTTAAAAAGCGGAAGCCGGAACTTCCGCTCTTTGAAACGATTTAATAATCATCGTTTAACCTTTATTTATATTGTCCGCCGCATCTTTGACGGCGTTTCCGACCGAATCAACGGCGTCGCCGACTCCGCGTTTGAAACTTCCCCAGTTTTCCTGAGCTTCTCCGGCGGCATCCTGCGCTTCGCCTTCGGCTTCGAGGTCGCGGTCACCCGTAACCTCACCGGCTTTATCTTTAACCGTTCCTTTAACCTGTTCCCATTTACCTTCAACTTCGTCTTTATTCATTGTTGACATATTTCGATTTGCGATTTTCGATTGCCGATTTGCGATTTAATTTCAGCAGTAGAAAATCTTACCTCCCTGATAAATATTTGTATGAATTCAAAACAGAATTCCTACTTATATTTACAAATTGCAATTGCCGTTCCGATTCAAACACCAATCGCAAATCGAAAATCGAAAATCGAAAATCTCTACATTCCTTTATAATTCGGACCGCCGCCGCCTTCGGGCGTAACCCAATTTATTATTTGATAAGGGTCGGCGATGTCGCAGGTTTTGCAGTGAACGCAGTTTGAAAAATTGACTTTTAGTTCTCTTCGTCCGGTTTTATCGTTTTCCTCCATTTCATAAACCGCCGCCGGACAGAAACGCTCGCACGGATTTCCGTATTCTTCGGCACAGCGCGTCGCGCAGATTTCCGTATCGAGAACGCGCAGATGCGACGGCTGATCTTCGTCGTGCGCGACTCCGGCGTGATAAACGTCAGTTATTTTGTCAAAGGTCAGTTGTTTATCAATTTTCAGATTTTCGTACCGATTGCCGTTGGAGTTTTCCCGCTTTTCATATTCAACGAGCGTGTCCAACCTTTCGTGTCCGGCAACGTGGCTTTCATTCGCCAGAAATCCCCATGCACGACCGCCGGAAATAAATTGCAAGCCCGTATTGACGAGAGCCGACCAGCGACCTTTCTGAAACGCGCCGTGAAAATTGCGGACGGCATAAAGTTCGTCCCGTATCCAACTCATCTCGACTTTTCCTCTGTATTCCTTCAATGTGTGAGACGTAAAATCCTGATGTTCATAAGCCAAAATGATCGTTTCCGCCGCGAGCATTCCCGATTTCATTGCCGTGTGAATTCCTTTTATGCGCTGACCGTTAAGAAAAGCCGCGCAGTCGCCGACGAGCAAAACGCCGTCGGCGTAAATCTGCGGCATCGTGTTCCAACCACCCGCGTTGATCGTTTTCGCGCCGTATTTGAGCAACTTTCCATTCTTGAGAATTTCGGCAACCGCCGGGTGCGTTTTGAATTTCTGAAATTCGAGATGCGGATCAATCATCGGATCGCGGTAATCCAAGCCGGTTACATAACCGATGCTGACGATATTTTGCTGCATCCCGTAAATCCAGCCGCCGCCGTATGTGTCCGTGTCGGATGGAAAACCGAGCGTGTGTATGACCATTCCCTCTTCGATATTTCCGACCGGAACTTCCCAGAGTTCTTTCACGCCGAGCGAAAAAACTTGCGGCTCTTTGTCTTGATGAAGTCCCAAACGGCTGACAAGCTGTTTTGTCAAAGAACCGCGCGAACCTTCGCCTAAAACTGTTACTTTCGCCAGAAGATCAACGCCCTGCTCGAAATTTTCTTTCGGATTTCCGTCCTTATCAATTCCTTTATCGCCCGTCCGCACGCCGATTACGCGGTCGTTTTCATCATAGAGCATTTCCGCACCGGGAAATTCGGGGAAAATATTGATGCCCGCTTCTTCGCATTTTTCCGCCAGCCATTCGCAAACCTTGCTCAGCGAAACGAGATATTTTCCCATATTGCGAAGCGGCGGCGGAGTGATCGGCGATTTAATTTTTTTATCTTCGGTCAGATACCAGAAAGCGTCGCTCGTTACGACCGAATCAGCCGGAAAACCCTGTTCGAGAAAATCGGGCATCAATTCACGAATCGCAATCGGATCCATCACCGCGCCCGACAAAATATGCGCGCCGACAAACGCTCCCTTTTCGATGATTCCGATTTCCAGATCGCCGATCTTTTCGCCGCGGCGCAGACCGCTTTCGACCATCTCGTCGTGTTCTTTGGCTTTATTTTTCAGATGCAGTGCCGCCGCCAGATTCGCCGGACCCGCGCCGACAAAAACCACGTCCATTTCCAACTGTTCGCGTTCGATCATAATTTTCTCTCTATTTTTAATGAATGGTTATTCAGTTTTTCAAAAGTATATCAATTTTTTTTCTGATAAATCATTTTATGTGATAGATTTTACCAAGAATCACCCGATTTATAAAAAATTGATGAATGATAATTTTGTAAAAAAAATGCACTTTTCTACTCTGCGAACTCTGCGTCCTCTGCGTGAAATTATTTTTTTATCACGCAGAAATCGCAAAGAACGAAGAGAAAAGATTCTTAAAAATCAATCTTTCGATATTTCTGAAATTACAACAAAATTTATTATATTGATTTTCGTCTTTACGCTTTTATCAACAAACTCCTGCCGCACTCAAAACGAAGTCAATCCGAATCTTTCAAAAGCAATGCCGTCGAAAATTCTCTGGGCTTGGGAGCGACCGGAAGATTTGATGTTTTTGGAAACCGACAAATTCGGAGTCGCGTTTTTGGCGCAAACTTTGATACTGCAAAACGAAGATGTTATTTTTCGTCCGCGCCGTCAGCCTTTGGAAATTCCCGCCGGAACT
>JBGTSF010000063.1:0-28429 GCA_041940425.1 Pyrinomonadaceae bacterium | reverse complement strand
GAGAAGATTTATGTCAACATACAACAAAAAAATTTACGGTCAGCTTTTGCTCGATGTTCTGCCTGCTTCGATTGATTCGGACGAAGAATATAATCGAATCGAAAACATTTTCAACGATTTGTGGAACAAAGAAAAACTCTCGCCCGAAGAAGAAAGGCTTTTTAATTTGTTGGCAGATTTGTTGGAAGATTACGGAAGAAAATTGGTCGGCGAAATTCCGCCGTTCTCACCGCGTGAATTGCTTGCGTCTTTGATGAAAGAAAATAATCTCAAGCAAACCGATATGACCGAAATTTTCGGAACTCAAAGTATCGTGTCGGAAGTTTTAAATGGAAAGCGCGAGATTACGAAAACGCAGGCTAAAGCATTATCGAAAAAATTCGCTATGAAAGTTGAGGCATTTATTTAAGCGCAAATTATTTACTTTCTTTTTTGAAAGGAGCATCATAAAAGTTGAATTTGTTTGAGGTCATCAGCGAAATCAAAGATGTCGAAACAATCGCCCTCGGAAGCAAAATTCGGGACATCGAATGGCTGAGAAAAACTTACAGTAGCGGACGGTGGCGAAAATTGAAAGGCTTTGCGCGAATTCGTTTTCTTGATGACGGCGAAGAATTCAACGCCGAACTTCATTGGTATGAAGCGCACGGTATCGGCAAAGTCGAAATGAAAGTCAAAGAACTTTTCGGTTAAAATTTATGAAAGACAAACCGCAATTTGCGATCTGTGTAAAAAACGACGACTATCCGGCATCGCTCCAATTATGGAAAATCTATCGTGTTTTGCCCGACGAAAAAGGCGCGAAGCGTAAAATGATTCGGGTGATTGACGAATCGGGCAAAGATTATCTTTTTTCTGAAAAATATTTCGTTCCGGTCGAACTGCCCAAAGCAGTCGAATCCGCGTTTTTGGAAGCAGTTTGAAATTTAAATTCTCAAAATGTGGCATATTGAAAATCCAAAATTTGAAAAGATAACTTTGGACTTTTCGAGTTCAGAACAAGGAAAATTTCCGGCAACGCGGCTTGTTTCAGACGGCGTTGAAATAATTAACCCCATTGAATTAATCGAGTGGGAAGACGACGAAGTTCAACTTTTTGTTTGCGATCATTGCGGAACTGTCAGATGTGCATCAGGCGGCTGGATCACGTTTCGATCTTCAGGAGATTTGGTCTTGCTGATGCCAGCCTATGAGGCAATGAACGAAGATAGTTGGAGTCAAACGGAATTCAGTCCGCCATATTTCATTAGAAAAAACGGAGCCGCGTATTTTGATAAACAAATTTACGAATCTTTGCGTGAACAAATTTCTGAGTTTCCGCCGTTTGAAAAGATAAAGCCATTACAGATGCGAGAAGCAATGTGGCTTGTGCAGTCAAATGCGCCGTTACGAATTTTAGGTAAACCGTCAACTCTTGAAATAGATCGTCGCAAATTTGATTTTGCGGTTGCGGCATCAGAAGGTGAACCGAGAGAAACTCTAAAGGAAGCAGAAAACCTATTGCGCGAAAATTTTGAGAATCAATCTTCTGCTTATTTGCGCCGTTTGTCGCAGAATGAAGAATCCATTTGGCTGTTTTTGGACGCGACAGAATTTGTTGATTGGCAAGTGATGATTTTATCGCAAGGAAAGTATAAGTTTGTGTTAGACAATGAGTTCGTATTAGAAAACGGAGATTTTCCAAATTCAGGTTAATTCAATTGTAGAAAACTAAAATGTATGTCATACGTTCGCTCTAAATTTCGTCATCCCGCTCTGCCCAAAAATGATCTGGGCTACACGGTTGATTATTATGAAGGCTCGCTTTCGACGTTGTGCGCCGGTTGCGGTCACGATTCGATTTCGGCGGCGGTCGCGCAGGCTTGTTTTGAACTCAATATCGAGCCGCACAAGGTCGCCAAACTTTCCGGCATCGGCTGTTCGTCGAAAACGCCCGCGTATTTTCTTAATAATTCGCACGGCTTTAATTCGGTTCACGGGCGAATGCCGTCGGTGGCGACGGGCGCGAATCTCGCAAACCGCGATCTGATCTACCTCGGCGTTTCCGGCGACGGCGACACGGCTTCGATCGGGATGGGGCAATTTGTTCACGTCATCCGAAGAAATCTGAATATGGTTTATATCGTGATGAACAACGGCTGTTACGGTTTGACGAAAGGACAGGATTCGGCGACCGCCGACGCGGGTTCGAAAAATAAAACCGGCGCGGTTAATCTCTTTGAATCAATTGATCTGTCGAGCCTCGCCATCGAACTCGGCGCGACATTTGTGGCGCAGAGTTTTTCAGGCGATAAAGAGCAGTTGATTCCCTTGATAAAAGCCGCGATGAAACATCCCGGTTTCGCATTTTTAAATGTCATCAGCCCGTGCGTTACGTTTAACAATAATCCCGGTTCGACCAAATCTTACGATTACGTCCGCGAGCATCAGGAAGCGACCGCGACCTTTGATTTCGTTCCGCTCGCCAGGGAAATAAAAACGCAGTATGAAGAAGGCACGGCGCAAAATCTTCTGATGCACGACGGCTCGATCCTGCATCTTCGTAAACTGGCGAAAAACTGGAATCCGCTCGACCGAATTTCGGCGATGGATGCCGTGATGAAAGCCAAATCGAAAAACGAAATCCTGACCGGCTTGCTCTATATGAACAGCGACCACCAAGATCTGCACGCGCTTTTAGACACGAGCGACAAACCTTTGAATTCTCTGACCGAAAAAGATTTATGTCCGGGTTCGGCGATTTTGGAAGGGATTAATGAGAGTTTTCGGTAATTAAATGTAAAGTAAAATTACTGCAAAAAAATAATTTTTGAGGAATTTAACGCAAATAAAAGTCGAAAACAAAATTCTTTCGCTAGTTAGTGAACTCGAAAACTCTCTGTTGCCTCAAGACGTTCAGAATATTTGTGATTTTATAAAGTATAACGAATTTGGAGTCGGCTTTGAAACTCTTTGCACTCAGCTTTTTGAATATGATTCGCCAATTTCGGCGGAAATTTATTCAAGAATTGAAAGTGTCGGCAAAGAAATCGGATATTCTGAAAATCATTGGAACTACTTAAAAGCATTAATAAAAAATGATTGATCTAAGAAGCGACACAGTTACAAAACCGACTCCGGCAATGCGGAAAGCGATGGCGGAAGCGGAAGTCGGCGACGATGTTTACGGCGAAGACCCGACCGTTAATCTTTTGCAGGAACGCGCCGCCGAGATTTTCGGCAAAGAAGCCGCGCTGTTTGTGCCGACGGGTTCGATGGGCAATCAGATTGCGGTTAAATTGCATACGAAACAAGGCGATGAAGTCGTCATCGAAGAACGCGGGCATATTTTTAATTACGAGATGGGAACACCGTCGGTCGTGTCCGGCGTGATGATTCGTCCGGTTCGCGCCGCCGATGAGGGCGGAATGCTGACTTGGGCGGAAATCGAATCCGCGCTTCATATCAATCAGCCGTATTATGCCTGTCCGACCGGACTTATTTGTCTGGAAAACACGCATAATTTCGGCGGCGGAAGCGTGCTGAGCGTGGAACAAACCGACGAAATATGTTCAAACGCGCATCAATTGAATTTGCCCGTTCATCTCGACGGCGCGAGAATTTTTAATTCGGCAGTCGCGCAAAATGAAACTGTTGCGAATCTTTCCAAAAATTGCGATTCCGTTCAGTTTTGTCTTTCCAAAGGTTTGGGCGCGCCGGTTGGTTCGATGCTTTTGGGAACGAAAGATTTTATCGCTGAAGCGCGTGTGTGGCGAAAGCGTTTCGGCGGCGGAATGCGGCAAGCCGGAATTCTCGCCGCCGCCGGTTTGATCGCTCTGGAAGAGTCGCCGAAACGTCTGCATATTGACCACGAAAATGCCAAAAGATTAGCGGAAGGGGTGGCAAATCTGAAAGGCGTTTCGATTGACTCGGAAAAAGTTCGGACCAACATCGTGATTTTCGATATTTCGCAAACCGGAAAAACTTCCGCTGAAATTTGCGACGAATTGAAAAAAGACAATATTTTTGCCATTCCGTTCGGCAAAGCGATTCGGATGGTAACGCACTGCGACGTTTCGCGCGAAGACATCGAGAAAACTCTGACGGCTTTAGAAAAAATTATTCGGTAATGTTAAAGTCAAAATTTGCTGATTATTAATTACTGATGATTATCGCCATTGACGGACCTTCGGGCGCGGGAAAATCCACGCTCGGCAAGATGCTTGCCAAAAAACTGAATCTGCTCTATCTCGACACGGGCGCGATGTATCGTGCGGTCGGTTTGGCTGTCAAAAAAGCGAATGTGGATTTTGATGAAAAAGAAAAGATCGCCCGCATCGCTTCAGAAGCGGACATCGAACTCGTCGGCGAACCCGACGCGCTTTTTGTCAAACTAAACGGCGAAGACGTTACGGCGGAAATCCGCACGAACGAGATCGGGCAAGCCGCTTCGATCGTTTCGACCATTTCCCAAGTGCGGAAAATTCTCGTCGAGAAACAAAGAAACTTGGGAAATCTCGCGCCGAACGGAGCGGTTCTCGACGGGCGCGACATCGGCACGGTCGTTTTTCCCAAAGCCGACATAAAATTTTTCCTGACCGCCAAACCCGAAGCCAGAGCGCGGCGCAGGTTTGAAGAAGATTCGGAAAAAGGTCGAGCGGTTTCTTACGAACAAACTTTCGAGGAAATCAAACAGCGCGACGAACGCGACGTTTCGCGCGAAGATTCGCCGCTTTCGATTGCCGAAGATGCCGTCGTCATTGATACGAGCGAGATGGATCTGACGGAAGTTTTCGAACAAATGCTGGCAGTCGTGCGTAAAAATCAATAGCCGAATTATGAAGCGTGTTGAATATCACAAAAAAGATGTGCTCTGGATTGTATTGCCAGATTATTTATTTTTGTTGATTGGTTTGTTAGCCGTTCTCGTCCTCTGGTTTCTAAATTAGGATTTGACTAAAAACTTTCGACTCGCTAAGATTTCTATTCGTTCTTTGATATGCTCCCGTAGCTCAGTTGGATAGAGCAACAGCCTTCAAATAGGAGCCTGTGCGGGGAATAAGTAACTTGCATAGTGGAGAGTGCTATATCGGTGAAACTCTAAGGAAATTTTAAATAAGAAATTTCTATGACAATACCGAGGAAACCAAGGAGTCGTAAAATTTGTATGAAAATTCATCACACAAAAAATAAAGGCGACTTAGGAGTTGCAAGAGCTCATTGCGATTTGGTTGAAAAAGGTTACATCGTTTTGTTTCCGACAACCGAACACGCGCCGTTTGACCTTGTAGCTTATGACTGAATTAAATTCATAAGAATACAGGTCAAATATCGTCGAGCCGTAAACGGTTCAGTTCAAATCAGACTTGAAAACTGGTGGACTGATCGAAACGGTTCGCACGGTAAGCCGATTGACAAAAGCCAAGTAGACGTATTTTGCGTTTATTGTCCTGACACTGATAAGTGTTATTACTTTAAGCCGGAAAATATTAAAACTTACTTTTCGTTGCGAATTGAAACTCCGAAAAATAATCAGTCGAAAAACATAAACTTTGCTGACGATTTTGCGAGGGTTCCGTAGAGACTACACGCACTCAGACTGAAATGTCTAAGATATAGTCCAGACTTTCAACCGTTTTCCTACCTGGGAAAATGTGGCTTGGGAAACCAAGTGAGGTACGCTAAGCTGTGGGTCGCACGTTCGAGTCGTGCCGGGGGCATTACAAATTTTTAGTAAAAAAAGATGCGTAAAATTTTACGCATCTTTTTTTATTTCAAATCCGATTTTTCTACTAAGGCTTTTTCATTCCTTTTCTTTCAAAATCGGATTCCTCCCCGGATGATTCTTCGGCGTTGAAATTCAAGCCCGACACATTTTCGTAAAGACTGACGATCTGTGTCGCGGGCGTAAACGAATAACGTCTCGAAACAGCCGACAGAATGTAGGTCTGTCCGACTTCCGCCTCGAAACTGTAGTAGCCGAGCGAATTGGTCATCGCCTGCCGCGAATTGCCAGACAGATCGGTCAGCGTTACGCCGACACGGGAAAGGGGATTTCCCTTCTGATCCCGAACGCGCCCGCTGATCGTCGCCGACGCCGCCAGCGGTACGAAGTTAGCGATCGCGAACGTCGAGAGCGATGTCAGACCGCTAGTGCAGAGAACGGGCGATGAACTCGTTCCGTCCGTCCGGTCAACCCATACACCGTTTTCCAGATGGTAAATTTTCAGATACTGGAAATTATACGAACCGAGTATTGCCGGAATATTAAAGCAGACCTGCACGTCACCGGGCGATCCGCTCTGATAACCAGCGGTCGTCGAGATGTCGTAAGCCAGACCAGTAAACTCTGCGCCTTCAGGCAGGGGAGGCAAAAGACCGAGATCAACGCCCGACTGCGACGTAAATCCGGCACTTGTTACATTATGGAATGTAACGGTCGCGCTCGTCAGATCAACCGTCGTCATTTGCGGAATTCCTTGTTCCAAAAGCTGTTTATTTTCTGAAAGAGTAATCGGCGGAGAAGTGAAAACGGATTTCAGTTTTCCGGCGGTTCCGGCGTTATAAACGGCGGCTATTTCGGAAGCCGAGAGAGCGCGGCTGTAGAGCGAAATCTCGTCGAGTCTGCCGTTAGCATACTCAAAAATCGCCGACGGATTTTGATTGTATCTCGCGCCGATGATCGCGCCGGTGCTTCCACCATTGATTGTAAAACCCGCTCCGACAGCTCTTGTACCGACCAACACGCCGTCGAGGTAGAACGTGAACGACGTGCCGCTGCGCACGACCGCAGCGTGATGCCATGTGTTCGGTTGGAAAGTTACCGGATCGGATGAGAAATCGGAATAGCCGCCGCCGTTGAAGACGGCGAAATTTATCCGCCGTCCGCCGCCCCAATCGCCGTTGTCGCCATAGCCCAATGACCACAGGTTGTTCGCGCCGTCAGCCTGACTGCCTGCCGAAATAATCCTTTGAGTTCCCGTCGGATTCGGCGTATTGAACCATGCTTCGATGGCGAAATCGCCCGTACCGAAATCCCAATTCGCGCTGTCAGTCGTAGAAATATAATCGCCGTTGCCGTCGAAATTAAACGCCTGCCCGACGCGCCCGACGCGATAATTTGTATCGCCCTGAAACGTTCCGGCGGAATTTGAGCCCGTGAAATCTTCGGTCTCGCCGTCCGCCGTGTACCAAGCGACTTGGTTAGCGGGCGGATTAATCGGCGAAGGTTTGCATTTGCCCGCGCTTCCGGCATTATAGATCGCCTGAATCTCAGCCTGTGAAAGACCGCGAGCATAGATTGCCGGTTCGTCAATTCCGCCGCGCCAGGAAAAACCTCGATTATCAACAGTACAGGAATTTTGCGGATCGTTTCCGATCATCAAACAACTGTTTGCATTGGAAGAATTTTCAATCGTTCCGGTAGCGTTTTGACTGATAACCTCCACGCCGTTGACATAGCCTTTTATGACCGAACCGTTATAAGTCATTGCAATATGCGACCATTCATTGAGCGGAAGCTGATTTGTCGCGGCGTTTATCAATTGATCTCCGTTAGAAAGACGGTAATCAGCCTGAAGGAATCCGTTATGCACAGATAAGGAAAATCCGTCACTCTGCGTGTTGGAAACGACTTTTCGCCCGAACTGGCTGACTCCCGAATCGCCCTGTCCGTGTGATGTCGGGTAAACCCAGGCTTCTACGGAAAGCTGGGAATACGGCTGGTTGAAAGCCGTATTTGTGGTAACAGCGTCCAGATCATTATCAAAAAAAATGGCTTGCCCGACTTTCCCAGCGGCATAAGTTACGCCGTGGTTCGTGCCGTGATTGTGCGAGCGCGAATCGAGCGCGTTTTCTTCGCCCGCATACCACGAAATCAAGTCTTCCGGCGTTTCGGCGCAAACGGGGCGGCATTTGCCGAAACTTCCCCGTTGAAAGATGTCGAACAATTCGGTTTGCGACAAAGCGCGGCGGTAGATCGAAACCTCGTCAATCTCGCCGTTAAAGAACGCGCCTGAAAAATTGTTGATAATCAAGCCGCCGATCTGCAGTCGTCCGCTGCTCGCCGCACGCGGGAAATTGTAGGCGACGCGGTGAATTTCCACGCCGTTGCGGTAAAAGATCAAATCCGTTCCCGAAATTGCGGCGGCGACGTGCGTGTAAACGCCCGTCGGAATCACGCCCGGAGCGGAATAGGTATTGAACGCGCCGCCTCCGTTTCGGGATGAAAACGTCAAAGTTCCGCCCGAAAGGTAAAGCGCGTAATTGACGTTTTGATTGTCAGCGTCGCGTTTGTCAACGATGATCTGATCGCCGCCGGTTGCCGCCGGTTTGATCCACGCTTCAATCGTTATATCGCCTAAAATATCCTGATTGTCTTTGTCAGGCAGAACAACTTCGTCGCCGTTGCCGTCAAATGCGAAAGCGCGCCCCACTTTGCCCGTATTCGTAAAGGCGGCATCGCCGACGAGCGAACCATTGAAATTCATTCCGGCAACCTCGGCAATCGAATTTTCCGCCGGAAGATTGACGGCTAAACCGGCGAGTGCGCTTATGCAATCCGTAACAGGCTGACCGATGGTTAATGCCAAGCCGACCATATCGAATTCCTCGCCGTTGCCGCCGTTGCCAACCGAAAAATCGAGCGTGTCGCCCGCCGCGACCGTGACCGTTTGATTAAATGCCTGCTGGCTGTTAAAACCGACAATAGTTCCGTTAAAGAGAATTTGTTCCGTCATCGCGCCGCCGTTTTTAACGATTCGGACATCGGCGGTCGGACCGGAATTTGCATCGAGACCGCGAAAAACACCGCTCATTTGATACGTTCCGTCGGCGGGCGCAGTCCAGCGCAAAACGCTGCGAAGCCCGCTGTCCGAAGGATGAAGATTGAGCATATCCGCCGGATATTCCGTGCCGAAACAGACAAGTTTTTCATTTCCCGCGACATGCCAGATAGACGGCAGGCTAAACGGCTCGCCCGCTCGAAACCATCTCTGAAGCAGCCCCGCGCCGCACGGTTCAGCCGGATTATTTAATGTGTAATCGTTAAAATCATTGACGTTTCCCGCTGATGTGAACCCGTAACGCCAAACGCCCGAAGTTCCGCCCTGCACTAGCGAAAATTCGTTGACCGCGTTATATTCGGTTACGCCCGAATTTTTATCGCCGGATCTTTGCGCCGAAACAGTTTTTTTTGACGGCGCAATCCAAAACACTAAACCGCTCAAAACCGCGGCTATCGCCAGACTCGTCAAAATGTAAGTTTTTCTTTTCATTTAGTTCTCCTTAGAATTTCACTTGTAAACTCGCGCGGCGAAAGGTTCGCAACCGGGGAAAGTAAGACCGCGCAATTTTCTTTTCAAACTGTAGTGCGACAAATCGAAAAAAAACGGCTCATTTATTTTCATCATTTTTTGAAAATCGCTTGAAGTTATCGGAAAAGACGTTTATTCTTTGTTTAATTCACATTGAAATACTAAAGATTTCATTAAAATACCGACGAGAAACCGAAAAATTCAAAAATGCGCGGGTTGGAAAACGATAAACCAATCACTCAGATTCTGTCTGAAATTAAAAGCAATGGACAAAACGGCTTCGATGAAGTGTTGCCGTTGGTCTATGACGAACTCAGACGGCTGGCGGACGTCTATCTGAAAAACGAAAGAAGCGATCATACGCTTCAGCCGACCGCGTTAGTTCACGAAGCTTATCTGCGGCTGATCGGGCAAAAAGAGATCGAGTGGCAAAGCCGCGCGCATTTTTTCGGCGTGTTGGCGCGGCTGATGCGCGAAATCCTGATCGAATACGCGCGGATGCGATCGAGAAAAAAACGCGGCGGCGAATTTCAGACGCGCATCGCGCTCGATGCGGCGGTCAGTTTTGAAAACCAAAAGGAACTCGATTTTTTGGCGGTTGACGAAGCACTGTCAAATCTCGAAAATCTCGATAAGCGTCAGTCCCAAATCGTCGAAATGAAATTTTTCGGCGGAATGACGGTCGAAGAGATCGCCGAAGTGGTGGACGTTTCGCCCGCAACCGTCAAGCGCGAATGGTCAAGCGCGAAACTTCTTCTCTACAAAATGCTCAATAAATGAACGCGGAAAACTGGCAGAAAGTAAAGCTCATTCTCGAAGAAGCCCTGGAGATCGCCCCGGCTCTGCGCGATGATTTTCTCGAAAAAAACTGCGCGGGCGACGAGCGTTTGCGCCGCGAAGTCGAATCGCTTCTCGAATTTGAAAACGATTCGTTCGACCCGCTCGAACAGCCCGTCCATTCCTTTATCGGCGAAAACGGTTCGGCGGAAAAAAGCTTGATCGGCAAAACGGTCGGAAAGTATAAAATTCTGCGCGAGATCGGCGCGGGCGGTATGGGGTCGGTTTTTCTGGCGCGGCGCGATGACGGCGAATTCGACCAAACGGCGGCGGTCAAATTCTTGCGGCAGGGATTTTTCAGCCGGACGGCACTCAACCGTTTCCGCCGCGAGCGTCAGATTCTGGCGCGGCTTCGCCACCCGTTCATCGCGCAGCTTCTCGACGGCGGCGCGACCGACGACGACACGCCTTTCTTAGTGATGGAATATGTCGAGGGCGAGCCGATCACCAAATTTGCCGACCGCAAAAATTTATCGCTCGAAGCAAGGCTCGATCTCTTCGGAAAAGTCTGCGAAGCCGTTTCGTTCGCGCATCAGAATTTGATAATTCACCGCGATCTGAAGCCCGACAACATTCTGGTTTCCGAAGACGGCACGCCGAAACTGCTCGATTTCGGCATCGCCAAACTTCTTTCCGAAACCGACATCAAAGCGACGCTGACGCGTCATCAAGCTCTCACGCCCGAATACGCAAGTCCCGAACAGCTCTTGGGAAAAAACATCACGACTGCCAGCGACGTCTATTCGCTCGGAATTATTCTCTACAAACTTTTGACCGGCGAACATCCGTTTATAAAAGACGGGATGACCGCCGATCAGCTCTGGCAAACGATTTCTCGGAATGAACCGGCGCGACCTTCTCTGGTCAAAACAAAATCTCAAGGTAACGACCAAAATCCGAAATCCAAAATCCGAAATCTAAAATCGCTCCGTGGCGATCTCGACAATATTGTTTTGAAAGCTCTCCGTCGCGAACCCGAACGGCGTTACGCGACGGTCGCCGAATTTTCCCGCGACATCAAAAATTATCTCGCAGGCTACCCGGTTTCGGCGCGTCCCGATACGTTTTCCTACCGGACGAAAAAATTGATCTCGCGCAACCCGCTCGCTTTTTCGGCGATTCTCATCGCTTTTGTCAGTCTGATCGCTGGACTTTTTGCCGTCAGCTATCAAGCCCGCATCGCCGATGCCGAACGGCGGCGCGCCGAACGGCGTTTTAACGACGTTCGCCAACTGGCAAACTCGTTTATGTTCGAGATCAACGAGGAGATCGAACGAAGCCCGGTCCGGGCGCGGGAGAAACTTGTCGAACGCGCCCTCGAATATCTCGACACGCTCGCCGCCGAATCAGAAGGCGATGCCGAACTCGAAAGCGAACTGGCGACCGCTTATGAAAAGATCGGCACGATCCAGTCCGAACTTTTCAAACCCAATTTGGGCAAAACGTCCGCCGCGCTTCGCAGTCATCAAAAATCTCTCGAAATCCGTGAAAAACTTTTTCGCGCGGAACCGGAAAACATCGCGCGCGGAATTGATGTCGGAAAAAGTCTGAAGCTGGTCGGCGATATTTTCTCGATGAGCGGTAAGGTCGCGGAAGCGGCTGAAAATTATCGGCGGGCGATCGCGGCATATGAAAAACTTCTTGCAATAGACCAAAAAAACGCCGAAGTAAAACGCCATCTGGCGCGTTCCTACGCGCGGCTCGGGCAAGCCGTTTTGCGAAGCGGTTCGCTCGACGATTCGCTCGCAAATTACAACCGCTCGCTCGAAATTTTTCAAAATCTTGCAAGCGACAACCCGGCTGACGAAAGTTTGCAGCGTTTTCTGGGCATCATTTATTCCTACATCGGTTTTGTCAAAATGGAAATGGGCGAAACTCAGGAAGCGGTGCGTTTTTTTTCGGATTCGCTCGCCCTGATCGAAAAACTCGCGGCAGACGATCCCGAAAATCTACAATCGCTGTCCGACCGGAGCATCGCTCACCTGTGGCTCGGCGTTGCGCTTTCATTGACCGCCGACAACGAGAAAACTTTTTATCATCTGCAAAAATCCCTCGATATTCAAAAAGAGGTATTCGAATCGGACGAGAAAAATTTTGGCGAACAGAACGCGCTTGCCGATTGCTATCTGGAACTTGGTCGCGCGTTTTTGATAAAAAATCAAAATAAAAAGGCGATCGAAAATCTGAGAAAAGCGATTGAAAATTACTCGGCGGTCTGGCAAACCGACCGCGAAAACTTTTCCGCCAAAAGACAGATCGCATTTACGGAAAGAAATCTGGCTGAAGCCCTTCAACAAAGCGGTAAGGACGCTGAGGCTTTAGAGTTGTTTGAAAAATCGCTCGAAGATTTCAAACAATTGACCGCCCTCGATCCGAATAATATCGAATGGCGGCACGATCTGGCGGTTTGTTACTTGAACATCGGTGAAATTCTGTCGGGTCGAGAAAATCCTGCTGAGGCGCGCGAAAATTTTGAAAATGCCCGAATATTACTGGAAAACCTCTTCACCCGTTCGCCGCGCAGCGTCAGAATTCAAAACCGTCTGGAAACGGTAAACGACCATCTGGCAAAACTCCAAAAATAGCGTTTGCAGATGATTAATCCGAGCGTGTCAGGTTTTTCAAAACTCGGTTTGGATCGCTGATCCGGCGACTTTTCTGACGGCTTCGATCAGTTCCGTATAGCCGACCGGTTTGGAGATATGCATCTGAAAACCGGATTCCAAAGCCCGCTCCCGATCTTCCTGCCGCGCATATGCCGTCAAAGCGATCGCCGGTACGAAAGCGATCTCCGGCGGCGTCATCCCGCGGATTCGTTTGATCAATGTATAGCCGTCTTCGCCGGGCATTCCGATATCGCTGATCAAAACATCGGGTCTGAAGTCGGCGACGGCTTCGACGGCTTCGTTTGAAGAGCCGACGGCTTTTACCACCGCTCCGGCATTTTCCGTAATCGTTTTGAGCAGTGCCAGAGAATCAACCTCGTCGTCAACAACCAAAATCCGCAGTCCCTTAAGCAACCTACCGTCTGTGCCGTCCGCATCGGGCGAATCGTTTTCTCCGATGCCGGCTTTTTTTACCGACGCGATCGGAAATCTCAGGATAAACGCCGCGCCCTTGCCCGCGCCGCCGCTTTCCGCCTGAACCGTGCCGCCGTGCATTTCGACCAGGTAACGCACGATCGAAAGTCCGAGTCCGAGTCCGCCGTGCGCGCGGGTCGTCGTTCCGTCCGCCTGTCGAAACCGGTCGAAAACAAACGGCAGAAATTCCGGCTCGATACCCTGCCCGCTGTCTTTGACGGTGATCTGCGCCGAAGATTCGACGCGTTCGAGTCTGACCTCGACATTCCCGCCTTTCGGCGTAAATTTGGCGGCGTTTGAGAGCAGATTCCAAAAGATTTGTTTAAGCCGTTCCGCATCGCCGAGAATATACAGGTCTGCGTTTTCGATCCCGGTTTTGATGCTTATTCCCTTGGTTTCCATTGTCGGTCGAACCGAATCAATAGCGGCAATAATAATCGGCGCGACATCAACGACGGAATTTTCCAGGTGAATCTTTCCGGTGATGATGCGCGAAACGTCAAGCAAATCCTCGATGATCTGCGACTGTGATCGCGCATTGCGCTCGATGGTTTCGATGGCTTTGACTGCCGCCTGCGAGTCGAGCTGTTTTCCCGCCAGCATGCTCGACCAGCCGACGATCGCGTTAAGCGGAGTGCGGAGTTCGTGCGAAACGGTCGCTAAAAACTCGTCTTTGATGCGGCTTGCGGCTTCCGCTTCGGCACGCAGATTCTGCTCGGTTTCATACAGCCGGCTGCGTTCCAGCGCCTGCGCGCACTGCTGAGCCAGCGAATACAGAAAAGCGCGGTCGTCTTCGCTGAAATTCCGTTCCGAAGAGAAACTGAACCCCAGCGCGCCTAATGTTTTGCCCTCGATAATGAGCGGAACCGAAGTCAGCGCGCGGCTTCCGGTATATGATTTTGACTCAGTTAGATATGGATAAAGCTTTTTATATTCTTCGAATGATTCGATAAAGACGGGCTTTTTTTCACGGATCGAATCATTGATCGGAAGATTTAGATTCAGATCGAAATGCCGCCATTTTTCGATGATTTCTGCCGGATAGCCGGCTGATGCCGCTATTTCGAGATGTTCTGCCGTTTCATTTACGAGAACGACCACACCCGCCGCCGCGCCGAGCGAATTTATTCCCTGCTCGATGACCGCCGCCGCCGCTTCTTTCGAAACCAGAATTTGCGAAAGCGAGGACGAAACCGACTGAAGCCGTTTCAAAAAATCGGACGTTTTTTCCGCCGCCTGCCGCGTCAGACGTTCCGCCCGGAAAAGCTTGGCGCTGTCCACCGCGAGCGCCGCGCGGCTCGCCAGGTCTTTGGCGAGTTGGAGATCGGCTTCGGTATGATGGCGCGAATCCGTATTAACAAATGTGATGACGCCCAGAACCCTGTCGCGCACTTTGAGCGGAACGAGCATCGCCGAGCGAAATCCTATTTCCCGCATCATTCTCAAATGTTCCTCGTCCACCGCGCTTTCGACCAGCAATTCATCCGGGATTTCCGGGTAAAATTCCGGCTCGCCCGTCCGAATAACGTTGTAAAGCCCGCGCGGAAGATTCGGATCGGGCGGATATTTCAGATAAATTTCCTCCGCCCAGGCGACCTTATCGGGATCAATATGAGCGACCGCCAGCCGATGCGCCAAACCGTCCGCGCCGAGCATATCAACCGCGCACCAATCGGCAAAATGCGGAACCGCCAGCCGCGCGACCGTTTTCAGAGTCGCTTCGTAATCGAGCGACGAAGAAAGCGCGGTGCCGGCTTCGAACAAAAATCTTTCGGTTTCTTCTTTTTGTTTGCGTTCGGAAATATCCATCGTCACGCCTCGCATTCCGACCGGACTTCCATTTTCGTCGCAGATGACGGTCGTCTGCGCTTCAACCCAAAAAACCGAGCCGTCCCTTGCCACCCAGCGAAAACGGTTGATGCCCTGCGCCCCGCTTTTGAATATCGCCAGCGATTCGGCGGCGGCTTTTTCCTTGTCCTCTTCGTGGACGATGGTCAGCCAGAAATTTGGCGTCGAAAGCCATTCCTCGACCGAATAGCCGAGCCATTTTTCGACATAATCGCTGACGAAATTTATTCTCTGATTTTTCTCATCCGGTTCGCCCCACGCTTCCCAGACGACGCCGGGAACGTTTGAAACGAGGTCTTGCAGATATTTTCGCTGGGTTTCGATCTGCGCCGTCAGATGCAGGGTTTCCTGTTCGATCTTTTTAAGTTCGGTAATGTCTTCATGAATGAGGACGATTTCCCGGATCGCTCCGTCCGCGTTTTTGAGCGGATACATAACGGCTTTCGTCCATTTTTGCGGTTCTTTATTTTTGCTCAGATCGGGAATGGTTTCGTCCGGGTCGTAGAGGATCGGCGGGATATGAACGCTCTCGCCGGCAAAGGCTCTCCTGATAAAAGTCATTATTCCCTTTTCTTCCAACTGCCGGTCTTCGAGAATGTTGTATCCGAGAATCTCTTCCGCCCGAACGCCCCATAATTTTTCCCAGGCTTTATTGACCCGGATCGTCCGACCGTCGGGTGAAAAAATTTGGATACTGAGAGGCGATTGTTCAAAAATCGCGCTGAAGCGGTCAATTTCGCTTGTCGAAACATTACTGTCTTTATTTTCCACTTTGTTTACTACCCTTTTTCGTTTATGTAAAAGCCGTTTTACATAATAATACTTTTGAAAACTTTTTGTATTTAAATTTCTAAGTCAAAAACAAATCAAGTAACTATTCACCAACAACATTATTTTAGCCGGCTGCTCAAAGCCTCTTTCATTCTCCGCACTCCTTCCGCCAATTTTTCCTCCGTATTGCAGAATGAAAGCCTGAGGAAACCTTTTGCCTCCGAACCGAATGCAATGCCCGGAACGGTGATGACGCGGTTTTGCAAAAAAGTTTCGGCGACTTCCAGATCATCGCCGATCTCGCGGACATCGAGCATCGTGTAAAACGCGCCTTCGGGTGAAGTTGCTTTGAGGTTTAATTCATCTTTTAACAATTTAACCAAAAATTCGCCGCGCCGCTTGTAGATTTTCCGCGCATCCCGTTTCGCTTTTTCCGCTTCTTCCGTCCAGCCTAAAAGCGACGCTTTTTGCGAAATCGTCGAAGTACAGACGGTCAAAAATCCGTGCAGAACGAGCGACGCGCGAACAACGTCCGTCTGCGAACTAGCCACCCAGCCGAGCCGCCAACCCGTCATACTCAGCGACTTCGACAAACCGGAAACGATAATAGTTCTATCATAAAACTCCGAAGCCGAATGCGGTCGTTCGCCGCCGAAATAAAGATCAGAATAAATCTCGTCTGAGATCAGATAAATTCCGGTATCTTTCAGCGCATCGGCAATCGCCTGTAAATCTTCTTTTGTAAAAATCTTTCCGGTCGGGTTCGACGGCGAGATGACGACCGCCGCTTTTGTTTTCTGAGTAATTTGTTTTTTGAATTCTTCGATGTCAAAGGCAAATTCTTTTTCCGCCGGAAGACGATAAAAAACCGGCGACGCTTCGCAAATTTTAACGCAGTTTTCATACGCCGGAAAACTCGGATTCGGCAAAAGAACCTCATCGCCATCTTCACAAACGGCGAGAAAAGCGGCGGTCATCGCTTCCTGCGAACCGACCGTTACGCAAACCTGATTCGTATTCAAATCGAGATGCGGATACTGTTCGGCGATCTTTTCACGCAGTTTCAAAAGCCCGGCGTGAGATGTGTAGCCGTTCTGTTCTTCCAATGTAACGCGCGCGGCTTCTTCGCGCAGAAACTGCGGTGTCGGCAGATCAGGCTCGCCCAGACCGAAATTTATCGAATCGGGCAAAGCGCGTTCGAAAAACTGCCGGATCAAAGTCGGCTGAATTCCCTGCAATCTTTTCGGGAGATGAAAATCGTTTTTTTGTTCAGACGGATGCATAAATTAAATAATAACTTTCAATTACTTTCGAGTAAACCCGAAATTTTTTTATGAAGTAATCATCGTTCCCGTGCCTTCGTCGGTGAAAACTTCCGAAAGCAGAGCGTTGCGCTCGTTGCCGCCGATGACGTGCGCCGACCGGACGCCGCGTTCTAAAATCTCGATCAGGCTTTGCAGTTTCGGGATCATTCCGCCCGTCGCTTTTCCCGATTCGATCATCGCTTCGGCTTCCCGCGCGGAAAGACGCGAGAGTTTCGTCGTTTCATCGTGCGGATCGAGATAGATGCCGTTGACATCGCTCATCAAAATCAGTTTTTCCGCCTTTAACTGCGCGGCGATTTCCGAAGCGATGGTGTCGGCGTTGATATTGAAAATCTGTCCCTGCGTATCCGCACCGAGCGACGAAACGACGGGCAGATAATCGTTTTCGAGCAGAAGTTTCAACAGATCGGAATTGATTTCCAAAACGTCGCCGACATTGCCGAAATCAACCGTCTTTTTTTCACCCGTTTTTTTATCGGTGATTTCCTTCGGCGGACGTTTTTCGGCGTTGATGATATTGCCGTCAATACCGCTCAGACCGACGGCGTGAATCCCGCGTTGGCGAAGCGCGGCTAAGATTTCGGTATTGATCTTTCCGGCGAAGATCATCTTCGCAAGTTCGAGCGTGTCGTCGTCTGTTACGCGCCGACCTTCAATGACGGTCTGCGCGACGCCTAATTTTTCCGCCAGTTCGGAAAGCTGTTTGCCGCCGCCGTGTATGACGCAGATTTTTATTCCAACCTGATGAAGTAAAGCTAATTCTTCAGCCAGAGACGCGAGATTTTCTTTGTCTTCGGTAACTTTACCGGAAAATTTCACGACAAAAGTTTTTCCCTTGAATCTTTGTATATACGGCAGGGCTTCGCGCAGTAAATCTAATCTTGTCTGATCCATAAAAAATTTAACGACCGTTTTTTCGGTTTATTTCAACCGTTTGAGCCGGAAGATTGTTAAAACATCCGCCGAGAAAACTGTCCAAAAGATAAACTGTTTCAAACCGTTCGGCTCTGACGCGCATAATAAACGGCGTGATGTCGGTTTCTTCCGTGAGCAGTTCCAAACTTCCGTTTTTAAATTCGCCTTTTAATTGCGAAAGATGATGCTTTTTATAATCTATCGTGTAAAAATCTTTAAAATCTTCCAATTTGTAATCCTTAATATATCTTTCGGCTTTATCTTTCGGAACGGACAAAAACGGCGTATCCGTTTCGTAGTTGCTCCAGAAACGGTTACCTTTCGCGTTCGCGTCGTCATAAAGAAATTCCGAAAGAAATTTGGCAAGCCGCGCCTGATCGTTTTTATCCGCGCCCGTTCCTTTCGGCGCGAGATAAAACATTTCATACGAAACTCTCTCCGGCAGTTTTTCGCCGTTTTCAAATTTCAGTAAAATTGTCCGCTTCGATTTCCCGCAGGCTTGACCGTGAATAAATGAAACCGGCAGTAAAAACACGAACAAAAATAAAATCAGCTTTTTCATAATAAAACGCAATACGAGAAAGCGGTTAAATTTGTTGTCCCAAAAGTTTCGTCAAGATCGCTTTCTGAACGTGCAGGCGATTTTCGGCTTCGTCAATAACGAGAGAATTTGCCGAGTCAATTACCGCATCGGTAACGATCACATTTCTTCTAACAGGCAAACAATGCATAAAAATCGCGTTGTTCGTTTTCTGCATTTTCGCTTCGTCAACGATCCAATCGGTTCTCAAATTCGCCCGAAAATCCAAATCTTTTTGCAAATCGCCGTAAAAATATCTGCTTCCCCAGCTTTTCGCATAAACGACATCAATATCTTGAAACGCCGATTCCGTTTCATTAACGATTTCCAAACTGCCGCCTGCCGCTGCTGCCTGCCGACGAATCGTTTCCAATAATTTATCGTCCAATTCATAACCTTTCGGATGAGCGATCCGCAGATCGTGTCCGAACTGCGCCGCCGCCAGCGCGAACGAATTCGGCACAGCCATCGGCAGAGGTTTCGGGTGAAACGCCCAGGTGAGTAAAACCTTTTTCTTTTCATTTCCGAACCGCTCGCGGATCGTCATCATATCAGCCATCGCCTGACACGGGTGATGCATCGCCGATTCGAGATTTATCACGGGTTTTGAAGCGTATTTTGCAAACGCCGAAAGAACCGGATCGGTTCTTTCTAATTCCCAATCCTTGAGTTCCGCAAAAGTGCGAACGCCGATTGCCGCGACGTATCTTTCCAAAACGCGCACGAATTCTTTCAAATGTTCGGTTTTGTCGCCGTCCATCACCGCGCCGTCGCGGTGTTCGAGCGTCCACGAAGTCCCGCCCGGCTCTAAAATAACCGCGTTTCCGCCGAGTTCAAAAATCCCGACCTGCATCGAAGCGCGCGTTCTCAAAGACGGGTTAAAAAACACGAGCGCGACGGATTTTCCGTTCAAAGTTTGGTTGGCGATTTCTCCTTTTTTGAACTTGATCGCCGTTTCGATGATCTTTTCGAGTTCGTTTCTTGAAAAATCGGTTGTAACAAGAAAATTATTCATAGATAAAATTTAGTTTAAGATAAAAACGACGGTTACCTGAGCCGAAACGGTGATCGTTCCCGGCGAAAACGAACCGACGTTTGAAGAAACCGTTTCAACGGCTGGAACTGCCCTAACAAAAGTTGCGTTAGAATTTGCCGAAAGATTCGAATAATTCAAACTCGTATTTGAAACCGTTCCTTCCGTGATGCGGATCGCTTTGCCGATGGTTTGACCGATCGCGCCCGTCATTGCCGTCGCTTTTTCTTTCGCGGCTTTGAGAGCCATATCGCGGGCTTCGTCTTTGTATTGACGCAGTTTGGAAGTTTCAAAACTGACGCTGTTGACTTCGGTCAAACCTGTTTTTAATAATTCGGCGAAAAGTTCTTCAAATTTATTCAGTTCCAAAAACTTAATTCGGATAGTTTTAGACACTTCATAACCGATAAAAATCTTCTCGCCCGTCAGATCGCCGTCTTCGTCATAGACGGGTTTTTTCGGATCGCGGACGATCTTATGTTTCATCTCGACGGAAATATTTCGGATATTGATATTTTGAGCGGGAATATTAAACCGCCGCGCAACTTCTAAAATTTTCGCCGTCGTTTCATCATTTTGGCGTTTAGCGATGTCTAAAACTTTGTCGAGTTTCGTAACATCGAGCGAGATATGCGCTTCGTCGGGTTCGACAAAAACCTCGGCGGTCCCGGTAACTGTGATTTGCGGCGTTTTATCCAATTCTTGAGCAAGATAGTCAGATGGTAATGCAAAAAGCAGACATACAAAAAGCACAAAATTTTTCATAAAAATCTCCTTACAAATGTTAATAAACAAAATTTCTTTCTATTTTGAAATTAAGCGCGGTTTTAACGATTTCTTCAAGTTCAATTCTTGAAAAATCGAATGTTCTAAAAAATTATTTGTTCGCGTTTAGTTTCGCTTCAATCTGTGCAGTCGATTTTTGCAAAAATCGTTCGTCAGGCTAAATAGTGGAACAGTTTGCCGGACAATTTACAAATCCGAGATTTCCTTTTCGACGCCCGGAAAAATTTGCTGGCGGATTCTTCTTAAAAACAACTGCGTCTGGAAAATTTCCGAATCGGTATCGCTGATCGAGCTTTGGATTTCGTAAAGCAATCTGGTCAGATCGTTTTTTTCGATTTGCAGGGCGCGCCGCCGCGCGGAGCGCGTTTCTTCGGCATCGAGCGTTCCGCTCAGAGTGCGGTCAACCGCTTCGGGGCGCAGGCTGTCGTCAATCTGCGCGATCTTTCGTTTGGTCGTCGCTTCACGGTCGGCGAGCTGGACTTTTAGAATTTGCAGAGTCGAAAGACGCGTTTCGGCACGGTTGAGCATTTCAAAGGCGAACAGCAGTTTCTGCTGTTTGTCCGTCAAACGCAAGCCTTGATTGCTGTTAAAGGTTTCGGAAAAGTTGGCGAGTTTTTTATTCAGGTCATCGAGCGATTTGGAAATTTTTGAAATTTCCCCGGAAATATTTTCGAGCGGTTCGATCACTCTCGAATTATCGGTTTGCGCGGAAACGCTGAAAACGGCGAACAAAAAAATAAGCGAAAGCAAAGGGGCGAAACGTTTCATCTGACTTATCCTCCGGCGAAATATAGATTTAACTTTGAAAGAAATTGTAACCGATTATCATAAAACTTCAATCGGCAAATCAATTTCCCAGCTTTTCACGCACAACGAGAAAAAAAGCCGCAAAATTTTCACGCTGCTCGATGTTCCTTTGATGATTCCGGTTCTAATGATTTGTGATTTTCGGTAAAACTGCGGTCTTTTTTATTAAAATCTTTATAATGACTGCTTTAAAAATTATTTGACCAAATGCGTTCAAATAATTTACTCTACTAAATGGCGTTTTCTTTAATGCCGCATTCAATATTTTACTCACCGACTCATCTTAAATTTAGTCAAACCGAAAAACCCAGTCCGACTTTCAAAACTTTTTGTCAAAAAACATTTATGAGCGCGAATGAAAATCAAGTTCCGCTGGAGGTTCTGCAACCCGACATCAGCGGTCAAATCATCCAGACAAATCTGGAGGAATTAAGAATTTGGATAAATGACGGAAAATTACAGCCTCATCATCAGGTCAGAGTAAAAAATCTTTCGTGGATCGAAGCGCACAAGATTCCCGCGCTGAAGCCTCTCTTCGAATCGAAAAAGAACGGGCAGAGCGATCAACAAAATAATTTTTTCAACCCGCCGTTATCAAACGCTTCCGGTTTTAATCAAACCACGTCGGACATTATAAACACCGGCTCATTTTCATCGAATAAAACTGCTTCTTCTACAAAAACGTCCTTATCCGCCGAGACTTCCCATACAAGCAAAAAGTCTAAACCATCTGCCGAACCGTCCGCCGTTTTCAAAGCGTTCGAGAAAAAAGCGTTAGCCAAATCGAAACAGGGCGGAACGGAAACGAGACCAACCGGATCGAAAGATAAGCAGATCAACGCCTCAACAACTTTACCCGCGCCATCAAGTAAATCTTCGACCGCTAAAAACACGCTCGTTTTTCTCGGCGGATGCGTTCTGATGCTGCTGCTTTCTTACGGCGGTGCCTATCTGTGGGTTTATCAATTAAAATCTCCTGCGGCATTTGACGAAAAGAGCGTTCCCGAAGTTGCGGGTTTGGAGCATAAACTTACTTCCGACAAACTCGATCTGAGACTCAAAGCATCATCTAATGATCAGGAAACAATTTCTCAAAAATACGCTCAGCTCGAAAAAAAATACGACGCTCAACGCAAAACCGCCATCGAAAATCACCGCGCCAAATTGGCGGATGCCGATTTTACACAGACATTATCTTTCAGTTCCGTCGTTCTGCTGGCTTTGTTTTTAACGGGAAGAATTTTCTACGGCAAAACTTCCAAACCGGTCGAATATCAAACGCCGACCAAATCTTCCGCCAAACGGTCTCACGAGCTTTCGGATAATGCCGAATCCGACGGGGAAGGCTTATCGGATAATGAGGACGAATTTTCGGGCAATCCTGAAAACGGAAAATCATCCGAAGAGATTGACGAACTGCCTGCCAAAAAGCGTCCGCCAAAAAATCCAACCACAGCGGACGATTCCGGCGATATTTTCGATTCCGACGAGAACGAAGAAGCCGAAGAAGCCGAAGAAGCCGAAAGATGTCTTCTGCACCCGCAAAAACCGTCCGTTTTTGTCTGTGAATCCTGCGAAAACAATTATTGCGACGGATGTCTGAAAACTTTCGGCGAATTGGAAAATTGCTGTCCGTTCTGCAAGATCGTCTGCAAATCGCTGGATGCGCATAAAGATAAAAGTTCCGTGAAGAAAAATAACAAGCCGGTCAATTTGTTGGACATCAACAAGGAGAATTCCGGTTTTATCGTTTACGATTATGAAGAAGAAAGATCGAGGGTATCGGGCGTCATTCAGGCGTTTGCCGTTGCCTTGCTGTTGTCCGCCGCTGTTTCTATTCTCTGGACGTATAAGATCAGCCCGTATCTGGAAAACCGGAACAAAGATACGGCACAAAAGGCTACTCCGAACGAAGGCGAAACCTCCGGGCAGATACCTTTGAATGCAGACCCGGCAACATACAACGATGAAATAGATGACGCGCTCAAAACCGGACCCTGTATTGACCCGGAAACCAAACAGCCATTCGAATGCGACGAAGAAACCCGGCGCGCGCTTTACGAACACACCAGAAAAACCCAATCGGTCGAAAAGGCGAAGAAAGACGTTCTGAACACGGCAGAGTTATTATCGGGTCCAAAAGGCGAAAAAGCGCCGGTTGATCCGCAAATCGCCGCGGCGAAAGCGGAGCAAAGCAAAAAAGAAACCAGACAATTGATCGTGTCATTCGTCATATCTTTCGTTCTCATTTTCGGATTACTGCTGGCAACCGTATTTTTCGGCAAGGATAAGAAAACATTCCTTAATCAAAATAAGCGGGAAGAAGCCGAAGATAATGAAGAAATATTCGAAATAGAGATAGAAGAAACAGACGAAGCGAAAACAGTATAAACCCGGCTAACGCAAAACTTCCATCAATAAATCAATTTCCTCGCGGGTAACGCACAACGGCGGAAGCAGTCGCAAAACTTTCGCGTCGCTGGAGGTGCCGGTAATGATCCGGTTTTCGAGAAGTTTTTTGTGAAACGGCTTGCAGTCACCGGCAAACTCGATGCCGAGAAGACCACCGCGACCGCGAAGATTTTTAACTTCTTCGATTTCCTTTAATCTTTCGCGCAGGTAATTTTCGATGTCGAAAATATTCTCGCGCATTTTTTCCGTTTCAATTGCTGCGAGTGTCGCCGTCACCGCCGCCATCGCCAGCATTCCGCCGCCGAAGGTCGTGCCGAGATCGTTTATTTTTACCGAATCCGAAATTCGTTCATTAACCAGACACGCGCCGACCGGAACGCCGCTGCCCAATGATTTCGCCAGTGTGATGATGTCGGCTTCGACTCCGCCGGCTAAGTCCGAACCCGAAAAAAACCAATTTCCCGTTCTGCCAACGCCCGTCTGCACTTCGTCAAAAATCAAAACTATGCCATGCTCATCGCAAATCTCTCTTAAACCGGTAAAAAATTCCGGCGCGGCTTCCGTCACGCCCGCCATTGATTGAATCGGTTCGAGCATCACGGCGGCGGTTTTATCGTCGGCTAACTCCCGAACGCTTTCCAGATTTCCGAATTCGGCGCAGACGTGACCGGGAACATTCGGCTTGCCGAGCTCGCGGTATTTTCCCAGAAAAGTCGCCGAGATCGAATCCGCCGTGCGCCCGTGAAAACCGCCGGAAAATGTGATGACCTTTTCCCTTTTGGTTGCCATCCGCGCCATCCGCATCGCGTTTTCGTTCGCTTCCGTTCCCGAATTGCAAAAGAATGCTTTAGTAATAGATTCAGGCGCGATTGAAACAAGTTTTTCCGCCGCTTTCGCGCGGATTTCCGAATAGACGAGATTTGAATAGAACAAAACTTTTTCGGCTTGTTCTTTTAAGGCTTCGACAACGCGCGGGTGCGAGTGCCCGGTTGAGCAAACGGCGTGACCGCCGTAGAGGTCGAGATACTTTTCGCCCTCGCTCGTCCAAATCCACGCGCCTTCGCCGCGCTCGACCGCAATATTCATTTTCGCGTAAGTCGCCACCTGAAACTTTTCTTCCAAACTTTCGATTTCGGTAAAATTCATTTTTATTTAAATCCGTTTTTCTCAGCCGATTCCGCGACGATACGCGAAAAATTTTCGTTCTCGTCGTCCGCATCAATCTTTTTATCAAAGAAAAATCCTTTCTCACGTCGCGTCGCTTCGGTATATGCGGAAAAAAGCGTTTCGTCCGCTTCGGCTTCGGTCGAATTATTTACGGCGAGAAAATAATCCACACCGGCTCTTGAAAATTCCAAAGCCCAGCCCCAATCTTCCTGATAGACCGCAACCGAATTTTCGTCCAGATTCATCCGCGCGGCAATTTCCGGTTTGAGTAAATTTAAAATCTCATCACAGCCGACACAGCAGGGATTTATGTATTCTTTTTCCCGAATGTCTCTGAACATTCGCGGCACTGTCCATTCAAATTCCATTTTGAAAAATTTTAATCAGTAAATTTCAGCACTTCGTTATAGCTTAAAACCGCGTCTTTATTTTCCTGCAGAGCGTTTTGAAATTTACTGTTAAATTCCTCTTCCGCGTCCTGAAAATTGAGCAGTATTTTTGCCTCGTTCATCAACGCCTGCGCCTCGGTTTCGGTTGCCGGGCGGCGAATCGAAACGGCTTCGTCAATCAGCGCGATGAGCGAGGAAATTTTTCTCAGCCACGCAAAATGCGGATCGTCGAGGACGAGCGAGAGATAGATATTCGGATTCGGTATTTTGCCGTTCGCGGCTTCGTATTTTTCTTTTTCGGCATCGAGCAAAACTTTATGAAGACGCAAAAAAGCCGCGCTCAAATTTTTTAATTTCCGCCGCGTTTCATCCGTTAAAGTGTCGTGTCCGTTTTCAAATTCCGTATTCATAAATTTATTTTAGCCACAGAGAACACAGAGTTTTCCGAGACTGCTTATTCATTATAAACAAAAAATTCTCTCAGTGTTCTCTGTGCGCTCTGTGGCTGATTTTCTTATGGATTTGTCCCGATCAATTTCAGTCCGGTCGTTTCTTCAAGTCCGAACATCAGGTTCATATTTTGAACAGCCTGACCAGCCGCGCCTTTGACGAGATTGTCTATCGCCGCAAAAACGGCGACCTGTTTATTGACGCTCGTGTGAACGGCGATGTCGCAAAAATTGGTCGTTTTCACCCAGTTGATGTCGGGCGAGCCTTCGACCATTCGGACGAAAAACGAGTCTTCATAAAATTCCGCGTAGAGATTTTGTAAATCTTCGTTCGCCATTTCCAAAACGGTTTCCATATAACACGAAGCGAAAATGCCGCGCGAAACCGGCAGACTGTGCGTTATAAAAACAAGATTGTTTTCAAATTCGCCGACTTCCCGCAAATGCTGTTCGATTTCGGGAACATGCTGGTGCTGAAATGGTTTATAGGCGTAGAAAGAATTCATCCTTTGCGGGTGATGCGTATTCGCCGCCGCTTTCGCGCCCGAACCCGATGAGCCGGTTTTTGCGTCAACAATTACTTTTCCATCTAAAAGTCCGCTTTTGACCATCGGCGCGAGCGCAAGCAGCGTCGCGGTCGCAAAACATCCGGGATTGGCAATGTATTTCGCCGTTTTTATTTGTTCGCGGTTTGTTTCGGTCAAGCCGTAAACAAATTGTTTTTGCAAATCAGTTGCTGTATGTTCGAGCTTGTAAAATTTTTGAAAAGTCTCCGCGTCATCAATCCGAAAATCGCCCGACAGATCAATTACTTTGACGTCTCCCGAAAGCTGCGGAATCAGATTTAAAGCCTGACCGTGCGGGAGCGCGAAAAATGCGAGATCAATCTCTTTTAAATCAAACAAATCTTCCGGCGATTTTTCAAATTTCAGATCGGTCAAACCGAACAGATTTTTATGAACTTCCCCGACCTTTTTTCCGGCGTGTTCGTTTGCCGTGACAAATACTATTTCAGCGTTCGGATGAAACAGCAGAATCCGCAAAAGCTCACTTCCGCCGTAGCCCGAACCGCCGAAAATTCCGATTTTTATTTTATCCATCAATTCTTAAAAAATTTCCTTACAATAATTTTTATAGCATAATCGGCTTAACTGTCAGATAAAGTCTTAACTTTTACAACTTAGCTGTCATATGAAGGACGGCTACCAAATCCGGGACTATCGGAAAATCCAATTACACAAAATTCCTATACCCTCGGTGTTTTTTTACATATTGTCGTAAGCTCTAATTATATACGCATTGTATTCATCGTCGTGTAAACATACTCCTGTAATTGTACCGCCGACAAAACTTTCAGGATTGTTTTTATCAATTTCAACATCATCTCGAAAATCAGGATACCCAAAGTATGTATAGTGGGTATAAAGAGGGGCAGCAGTATATACGGATAGCACTATGATGTTGTCATACCTAGAAAATTCATATTCTAATCTACTAAATTCAATTAAGTCTTTATCAACTTTCTTTTCACCTAACAAAAACGGTTCTATATTTTCTGAATCACCACCAATCCAGCTCAATGGCAATTCTGATACATCCAGCACACCTTCTTTTACCACGACGCTCAAGCTATCAATAGTTTCTTTATTTTTTGAAGTAATTTTAACTTGGGCATTCTTAAAATCATAAAAATATGCTGTTGTCTGGTGTAAATGTTCTTCGTATTTTGCCTCATCTTCTTCAGTTGGAAATTCATATCTAGTAAGACCTTCTTCTTCCTCACGATACTGAGTAAAAACTGGGTCTGTATCAATAAAGGTTTTATCAGGAGTACCTAAAGATGCCCTCATTAATTCAATTGTGTGACCGGGACTTAGGTTACTAAAAATAGTTTTATCAATAATACGTTGAGTATTTGGGAAACTAACTAATAAGTTACGATTTTCTTTTCTTTTTTCCCTAACATGGAGATATACTTGTTCGAATAATAATACAACTGCTCCTCCGATAACACCTGCAAGAATTGTCGCGAACTCCATAATAGGGTATGTGTTACCATAATTTTATTGTTTTGAACAAGTAAAAAAGACAAATTCGTCTCAAGTTAAAAGTTATTTCTTGCATTAAGGGAAAAATCCGTGTAAAAATATCCCGCAAACGTATCATTCGATTATCGTTAATTTAACTGCCGTCTTTAGTTTTCAAAACAATCGTTTCAACTATGTTTGGTATAGATGTATCCGGTTTCGGAAGTTTTTAAGGGATTTTGTCCGATTTCTTCGCAAAATCGCGCATATATCGGTAACTGTTTCTTTTCGCTTTCACATATAAACCTTTTTGAATGTCTTATGAATTATTTTGGAATTATAAAATTAAAACGAACACTGCAAATCTCAGCTCTCTTTGTTTTTCTCGGATTTCTTACTTTTTTGCTTGCGCCGCGATTTTTCATCACGAGTGCGGAAAAAGACTTGCCGCCGTCCGCCGACACAAAACAAACTGAAAATCTTCTGCCGGAAATTATGGATCTGCATCACAAGGAGATCGGACTCGGACAGCGTTGGTTTTTCGGGCTGGAAGTGATTGACGAAGAAGGCGATCTCGTCCGCACCGAACTCGTCAAAAAACCGAAATCGGCAAAATTTAACCAGAATACTCTGACGGTTGATTGGACGCCGCAGAAGAGCGACGGGAAAAATCCGAAATTCGTTGTCAAGGTAACGGAAATTCCGCGCGA
>JBGTSF010000062.1:23384-28823 GCA_041940425.1 Pyrinomonadaceae bacterium | reverse complement strand
ATAGTTGCGGCTCTTTTTGTGAACTCTGTGAAAAACTCTGTGCGCTTTGTGTTTATCGTTATCATTAAACACAGAGTTTATTGAGATTTCATAGAGTTACACAGCCGATTTTCCTTTTTTCAATAATTTTTGTGCAAAGCCGCCGTTCGTTGATCTGTGCCTTTTCTGACTTGCTTTTCAGTCTTTCGGCAAATTTACTTTTAACCATACTATAAACGGTTTCGACATTACTTCTTTTGTGGTATTGATTCATCAATTCCCGTTTATGCTTCTGAAAGCAATAATCCGTTTTACTAAATCGGTTTATTAAAATATTTTATTTAAAATTTATCTGGATTTATTTTTGAATTCGATATATTATGTTTATGTCTTTGAATTTCCCTTCGCCTGAAACTCTTTCAATTACTTAGCAACCGAAACTCCAACCTTTTCTCCTTTGCTTATGACACAAAAGAAAAATACTATTTTTTTTAGGCTCTTAGTCGCTTTTTTGGGCGGGCTTTGCTTTTCTTTTGCCGTATTTAGCCTAGATAAATATATTCTTAGCTGGCAGTTTTTAATTTTACTTTGTTTTGCCGCTTTTCTTGCTCCAAGAATTATCCTGACCTTGCCCTATTCCAATATCTCCGTCGAATTTTCGGACACCTTTATTTTTTTGACCTTTTTAATGTTCGGAGGCGAAGCGGCGATAATTCTGGCTACAATTCAAACTTTAGCCGGTTGTTTTTATTTAAAGAGAAATGGCGTTAAATTCAGTTTGATCGGAATTTCTTTAAATGCCGCAACATCCGCGCTCACAACGACGGTTACCTACGGTATCTTGTTAATTTGCTCCAGTTTGATCGGTATTGACTATCAATCGAAAAATCTTCAAGATTTATTTACCGTATTAGCCATTATTACTATTTCGCACTTCTTAATCGGAACTATTTTGTTGTCTCATCTTTTCCCGGTGAAAAATGGCAAAGATATTTTGGAAAACTGGAAACTTATTTATCTCTCGACATCGATTCCCCAGATTATCGGCGCGGCAACAGCCGGACTTTTTTACATTATTTTGAGCAGTAATTCGGTTATCAATTTTACGCTGGCGGCAACGATTTATACGCTCCTGTATCTGAGTTACCGGCAGATAATCAAAAACACGAACGAATCAATCACGAAAGCCGAGAAAGCGGAAAAAGAGCGGGTCGAAGCCGAAAGAATGAGAGCCGAAGAAGCCGAAGCGAATCTGGCAAAACTGAGCATACTTTTTGAAGAACAGGAAAAGATCAGCCAGGACCTTAAACAGAGCAAGGAAGCTCTGGAAAAAACGGTCTATTTCGACTCGCTGACGCAGATTCCCAACCGCACCTATCTGATCGAACGGCTCGAACTGCTCATCGAACTGCGGATTGATATTGCCCACAAATATTATGTTTTGTTTATAGACCTGCACCGCTTTAAAAACATCAACGACAGTCTCGGTCATCCGGTCGGCGACAAGGTTTTGGCGTTAGCGGCTAAACGTCTAAAAACGATCCTGCGCGAGGAAGACACCATCGCGCGGCTCGGCGGCGACGAATTCGCGGTGATACTCAATGATCTCTCCTCGGTTTCGGAAGCCGAAAATTTCGCCCGCCGGATACACAAAAAACTTTCCCAGCCGTTCAGTGTTGACGGGCATACGATCTATTCGGGCTTGCATATCGGCGTTTCGCCGCTCGAAACCGATCATCTCAAACCGGAAGACGTTCTGCGCGATGCCGATATTGCGATGCATCACGCCAAAGCGCAAAGCCTGCCGGTCGGCGTATTTAATAAAGAACTCCGCAGCCGTTTTCTCGAAACCATCAAACTCGAAACCGATCTCCGGTTTGCCGTCCGCCGTAACGAACTCCTTCTTCACTATCAACCGGTAATTTCTCTGACGACGGGCGAGCTGACCGGATTTGAAGCACTCGTCCGCTGGCAGCATACGAAATACGGTTTTATCTCGCCCGCGCAGTTTATCCCGATTGCCGAAGAATCGGGTTTAATCATCCCGATGACGCGCTGGATTTTGCGCGAGGCGTGTTCGCAGATCGCCGAATGGCAGAAGATTTCCTCCCGTTATGCGAACTTGAAAGTCAGCGTCAATATTTCGGGCAAACATCTGGCGGTCGAAGATTTGCCCGGTCAGGTCAGACGCGCGGTTAATTCCGCAAAGATCAATCCCGCGACGCTGACGCTGGAAATCACGGAAAGTTCGGCGATGGAAAACGCCTCCCACACGGTGGATATTTTGAGTAAGATCCGAAAACTCGGCGTAACGCTTTCGATTGACGATTTCGGCACGGGTTATTCGAGCCTGAGCCATCTGCACCGCCTGCCGTTCGATTCGTTGAAGATTGACCGTTCGTTCGTTATGGAAGCGGACAAACACGCCGAAAACAAACAGATTCTGCAAACCATCATTTCGCTGGCAAACAATCTCGAACTAAAAACCGTTGCCGAAGGAATCGAAACCGAAGAGCAGTTACGACTTTTGCAGGATTTAAAATGCGATTTCGGTCAGGGCTATCTGTTCTCGAAACCTCTGCCAAGTAATGAAGTCGAAAATATTCTATATCGTAAAACTCACTGGCTGCCGCATTCGGACGAGATTTTCAAAGACGACGATCTGACGCAGGATATAACGGAAGACACCGCGCACATTTTCTGATTTTTGTTCAAAACTTATTTACGCTATTAAAAAGTTTTGCGGCTTTGCCTTTCCGTCAGGTTGGCATCTCTTTATCGAGGCTGTGCCTCGTTTTCATCGTCGAAAAAAGAGGCATAGCCTCAAATTCTTTAGGAAACATTTGCCCGGAAAGTCGGAGACTTTCCGCACATCTGCGGGCAAAGCCCGAAGATTATATTTCGTGAGTAGTATAAAAAGGCAATGATTTTTTAATCATTGCTTTTTTTTTGAAACAAATTTATATGCGTATTTTCATCTAATCGCAAAGCTGAGAGTTATTTTGTATAATCAAAAAAAATCGTTCATTAAAGGAGAAAATTTATAAAGATGACAGCTAGAATATTTCTGTTATTTACCGTGTTTATGTTTTTTACTGCCGAAAACTTCGCGCAGAAGTTCGAATATCCGAAAACGAAAAAAGTGGAACAAGTTGACGAATATCACGGCGTAAAGGTCGCCGATCCGTATCGCTGGCTCGAAGACGACAATTCGGCTGATACAAAGGCTTGGGTCGAAGCGCAGAACAAAGTTACGTTCGATTATCTGAAAACGATTCCCCAGCGCGAACAGCTCAAAAAGCGTCTGACCGAGCTTTGGGATTACGAAAAATATTCCGCGCCGTTCAAGGAAGGCGGAAAGTATTTCTATTACAAGAACGACGGCTTACAGAATCAATCGGTTTTGTATGTCACCGATTCGCCCGCGAATCCGGGGCGCGTTCTGCTCGACCCGAACAAGCTTTCCGCCGACGGAACGGTCGCGCTTTCGGGCGTTTCGATTTCGGATGACGGAAAAACGATGGCATACGGCGTTTCGGTGTCGGGTTCGGACTGGCAGGAATGGCGTTTCCGCGATGTCGAGAGCGGAAAGGATTTGCCCGATGTTCTGAAAGACATCAAATTCGGCGGCGCGTCTTGGTCGAAAGATAATTCGGGGGTGTTCTATTCGCGGTTTCCGGCGGTTGACGAAAAAGCGAAGCTGACCGCGCTCAATTACGACCAGAAAATCTATTATCACAAATTGGGAACGCCGCAGACGGAAGATTACGTCGTTTACGAACGCCCGGACGATAAAGAAATGAGCGTCGGCGGCGGCGTGACGGAAGACGGCAACTGGCTGATCATATATGTTTCCAAAGGCACATCGCCGAAAAATATGATCTATTTCAAAAATCTTTCGATGGAGAAAGCGCCGGTCATGCCGCTCGTTGATAAATTTGAAGCCGATTACACATTTGTCGGCAATGTCGGCTCGACGTTTTATTTCCGCACCGACAAAGACGCGCCGCGCGCGCGCATCGTCAAGGTTGACGCGCTTTCAAAAGACAAAAAATGGACGGAAGTCGTGCCGGAAGCCGAAGAAACTCTGCAGGGCGTTGATTTCGTCAACGACCAATTCGTGCTTTCATATCTGAAAGACGCATACACAAATGTCAGAATCTACGACCGCGACGGGAAATTCGTCCGCGACGTAAAACTTCCGGGTATCGGAACGGCGAGCGGCTTTAACGGCAAACGCACCGACACGGAAGTCTTTTATACATTCACGAGTTTTACGACGCCGCCGACAATTTATAAATACGATCTGAAAACCGGCAAGTCGGAAGTTTTCCGCAAATCGGATGTAAAATTCAACCCCGACGATTTCACGGTCAAACAGGTGAAATACAAATCAAAAGACGGAACGCTCGTGCCGATGTTCATTGTTCATAAAAAAGGATTGAAGCTCGACGGCAATAATCCGACGCTTCTTTACGGCTACGGCGGTTTCAATGTCTCTTTGACGCCCGGATTTTCTGTAGCGCGTCTGCCTTGGCTCGAAAAAGGCGGCGTTTACGCGATGGCAAATCTGCGCGGCGGCGGCGAATACGGCGAACGCTGGCACGAAGCCGGAACGAAGCTCAAAAAGCAGAACGTCTTTGACGATTTCATCGCGGCGGCGGAATATCTGATCGCGGAAAAATACACACAGCCTTCGAAGCTCGCCGTTCAAGGCGGTTCGAACGGCGGTCTGCTCGTCGGCGCGGTGATAAACCAGCGTCCCGAACTGTTCGGCGCGGCACTTCCGGCGGTCGGCGTGATGGATATGCTCCGCTTTGAAAGATTTTCAGCCGGACGCTATTGGACTTCCGATTACGGTTCGACAAAGAACGAGGACGAATTCAAAGCGTTATACGCCTATTCGCCCATTCACAACATCAAACCGGGAACGAAATTCCCCGCCGTTCTGATAACGACCGCCGACCACGACGATAGAGTCGTTCCGGCGCACAGTTTCAAATACGCGGCAACAATTCAGGAAGCCCACGCCGGAAACACGCCCGTTTTAATCAGAATCGAAACCAAAGCGGGACACGGCGCAGGCAAACCGACCGCCAAGATCATCGAAGAACAAGCCGACATCTACGGCTTTTTGATGAAAAGTCTGGGAATGTAGAACAAAAGGAGCGCGGGCAGCCTTGCCCGCGTTTTTATTTTAAATTCAGATTCATTTTTCAAACACACGCGGGCAAGGCTGCCCGCGCTCCGATGAGCTTTCTGATGAAAAATTGGAGGATGTGATCGGTAATTGGTTTAAGAAAGGCGATTCCGGTCGCCTTTTTTTTTCGTATTTTTCCGTCATCGAAGATGACAAACAATATAGCCCACGGTGCAACCGTGGGTGACATGAAATATAAACGCCTGTCGCTGAAAGCGACGAACAGAATTTGTTGCCCGCATAAACTCATATGCTTATAA
>JBGTSF010000062.1:0-23374 GCA_041940425.1 Pyrinomonadaceae bacterium | reverse complement strand
TTCGTTGCTCGCACACACTTCATATGCTTATAACGTGCTCCCATGTTTCTGCCTGATTGTATAATATTAATGCCAACATTTTTCGTCAATGGCATATTTAACCTCTTTCTCGGCTAACTTTTTCCCATTTTTTAATTTAGTTAATTTACCTGTAAGATACGCAAGATTAACAATTCCGTCACTTTCTAATTCTTCGCCTAGTATAAAATTACCAGTAAAACGGTAGCTGATCTTATTACTGCTTTCAGTTGCAAAAGCAATTCTTCCGTTGTAAATACTTATTCCTGTAAATTTGAATGCCGGTTTTTCATAATCCTCAAATACCGAACCTCTCGGCGGAATCGGATAAGCCTCAACAAAACTTCCATCTGAATCTGTTACAAACTCCTTCGTCGCAATCGCCAGATTTTTGCAATCCTCAAAACCTTTCGGCGGATCGCCGATCATGTAATACGAATTGTGCGGATCAAATTCATTGTCTTCTTCCGTTTCCGCCGTTTCCTGTTCGTATGTTGCGAGCGGTGAGAACGGATAGATCAAATCCTTGAGCGGAATCGGATCAAGACTTGCGAGCTTTTCCTTTTCCGATGGAAAATTATTTTGCTTTTCAATTTCGACCGCTTCATTTGGCTGAAAGACCGAAACAACGAATTCGCCCGCGTAAACAATGCCGAGTCCAACCCCTAATGTTGTAATTCCGGCGGCGAAACATAATAACAATTTCTTGAACATTTCTGATTCCTCCTGTTTGGTCAGATGTCGGATGCTAGATGTCAGATATCAGTTTTAGTTAGAGAAAACCATCTTCACTAACATCTAACATCTGGCATCTGACATCTTCAAAAGCTTTTCTCATTCCACTGCAAAATTTATATTGACGACCGCCGTTACGTCTTTTTCGATGGTCGAAGTGTCGTAGATGCCGTAGTCGGAAACATCGGTCGAATCAGCCGCCGTGATCTGCATCACGCCCATCCGCGCCGAACGTATTTTGCCGACTTCACTGCCCGTGCTGGCGGCGATCTGTTCGGCACGCGCCTTTGCGTCCTGCGCCGCTTCGCCGAGCATTTCGATTTTGAGTTCTCCCAACTTCGTAAAATAATATTTCGGCGGACTCGATTCGAGCAGAATGCCTTGGTTGATGAGTTCGGTCGCTTCGCGCGCGATCTGCGCGATGCGTTCGACATCGTTTGACCTGATCTCGACATCCTGACTCAGTTTGTAACCGTTGATCTCGGAAGTTTCGTTGCCGTTCTCGTCGCGCCCGTGAAGTGTCATCGAAGAAATGGCGGAAACTGTGATCTGATTTTCCGCAATTCCCTTTTCGACCAGATATTTTTTGATGCGCGGAATATTTTCCGAAAGCTGTTTGTAAGCATCGGACAATTGAGCCGACTGATACGAAACGCCCGCGCTCCAGACGACCAAATCCGATTTGATGCGTTTCTTAGCCGAACCCGTTACGGTCACGGCTTCGTCGCCGCTTTTTTTCTGCGTGTATGACCAACCGAGAATGATTGACGAAAGCACCAGCCCGATTGCCAGTGCCGTGCCGATATTAAACAATTGATAATTTTTTTCAGTATTCATTTTTATAAAAAAGTCCCTCCGAACTGTTTTTATTAAATGAAATTTTTCGGTTTGTTGATACGTTGCGCGGCACTGCGGTTTGTGTGGCAAACCACAGTTAGACGTGCGGGCTTCTGCCTTTATGTGTAAAATAAAAACAATTGGAGTATGAAAGTTTTCACCATCGAAGAAGCCAACGAATTGATCCCGGTCGTGCGCCCGAAACTTATTAAAATCAAAACTCATTACGAACGAATCGCCAAATTTCGTGAACCGGCAAAAGCGGCGGCGGGCGGCGCACAGCACGGCGGCGGCGGTATGGAAAGCGGCACGCTCTATGTCAAAACGCTGTATGAAGTCGGGAAATTAACGATGGAAATAAACACGCTCGGCATTCAACTCAAAGATTACACGCGCGGTCTGATAGATTTTCCCTGCGAACTCGACGATCACATCGTTTTGCTTTGCTGGCAATTGGGCGAAGGCGACGAAATAGAATGGTGGCACGAGATCGAAGCCGGTTTTGCGGGAAGACAACCTTTATGAGTTGTGAGTTGTGAGTTGTGAGTTCTTGTTATTTAATATAGATGAAAATATATTATAAAGTTTTTTTCTTTATTCCTTTCTGCTTTTTTATTTGTTGCTATGCACAAAGTCAAGCGGAAGTTGAAGAAATGATTAAAAATTCAGACAGATTAGTCCGCGTGGATAAACTCTGTAATGATTTACAAAAGCCTGAGAGTTTTCAATTTGTTGGAAAGGATATAAAGGGAAACAGTTTTACGGTAAGCATTATATATAAATATAAATCACAAGAAAATTTCAAGGATGTAAGAAAGTTTTATCTTGACTGGTTTAATAAAAACGGTTGGCAACAAGATGACGATGTTGTCTTTAAGTTCAGTAAAGGCAATCAAGTGCTTGCCATCGAAAAAGTCAATTTTATTAACGCAGATTATTCTATATATTGTGCTGAATTATATGAAAGATAAGATTTTATTTTTCACTTTCGCAACCGCAATCCGAACCGCATGAATTCTTCGGTGAGAAGGATTTTGCTTTGAGCAGTAAATTTCTGCCAATGAAAAATACCGCTAAAAGAATTATTCCCAAAACTATAATTAACTGCCAGTTCATTTTTTACCCGTAACCTAAAAGCCGTCCGCCCTGATATGTCAGAAACGCGGCGAAATAGGCGAGTCCGGTCATATAGACGACCATAAAGATCGTCCACGACCACGAATTCGTTTCGCGCCGGACGATCGCCACCGTGGACATACACTGCATCGCCAGAACAAAGAAAACCATCAAGGTCAAAGCCGTGAGCGGTGTCCAGACTTTATTTCCCTGCTCGTCGGTCGCGCCGCGTATCGCGCTCAAAAGCGTTTCGTCTTCTTCGGTCGCGTCTTTTCCGGTGTTGTAAATAATGCTCAGAGTCGAAACCAGAACTTCCCTTGCCGCAAAAGACGCGATCAATGCCACGCCGATCTTCCAATCAAAACCGATCGGTTTGATTACCGGCTCGATCAGATGTCCTAATTTTCCTGCAAAACTGTTTTTTAATTGTTCGGATTCGACCATCTTTTCAGGTCTTTCGTCATTCTCTGAAAATTGACGTTCGAGCGGCGTGTTAATTGAAATCTCCTGACTTCCCGTTTCCGTCTGCAAACTTCTCGGAAAATACGCTAATGCCCAGAGAATTATCGAGATCGTCAAGATCACCGTTCCGGCGCGTTTGACGAAAATCCAGCCGCGCGTCAGCATATTTTGAAAAACCGTCCGCAGATTCGGCAGACGATACGGCGGTAATTCCATCACAAACGGCGGAGGCGGCGATTTTAAAAGCGTTCGCTTTAGAATAAACGCAACCAGTATCGCCACAAAAATTCCGAGCGAATACATCGCCAGCATCAGAACCGCACCGAGCGACAGAAACCCGAAAACCGTCTGACCGGCAAAAAACGCCGCGATCATCAAAGTATAAACCGGAAGCCGCGCCGAACAACTCATAAACGGCGCGATCATGATCGTCGCCAGACGGTCTTTCGGATTCTCGATCGTCCGCGTCGCCATGATGCCCGGAATCGCGCAGGCAAAACTCGACATCAAAGGCAGAAAAGCCTTGCCGTGCAAACCGACACGCGACATCAATTTGTCTAAAAGAAACGCCGCCCGCGACATATAACCCGTATCTTCGAGAATCGAAATAAAAAGAAAAAGCAGAAGAATCTGCGGCAGAAAGATCAAAACGCCGCCGACACCGGCGATAATTCCGTCAACGACGAGATCGGTCAAAACGCCTTCCGGCATCTGCGTGCGAGTGAAATCTCCAAGCGCGCCGAATCCCTGATCGAGCAGATCCATCGGCACTGTCGCCCATGTAAAAATCGTTTGAAAGACAAGCAGAAGAACGCCGACCAGAATCAAAAGCCCGAAAAATTTATGCGTCAATACATTATCAATTTTGTCGGAAATCGTCCGCTCTTTCGTCGGTTTTCGTTTAACCGATTCCTGGTAAACGTCGGAAATAAAATTATAACGCGCGAAAATTTTGCGGTTATCGTCGGCATTATCCGAAAGGCTCAGATGAATTTCTTCCGCGTTTTCAGCGTCCGAAAGATCGCCGTTCGAAAGCCAAACCGGACGCGCCGTTTTTTTTGTCTGAGCCTGTTTCAGAGTTTCTGCGGCGAGTTCTTCGATGCCATCGCCATGAACGGCTTTGACCGGGACGACCGGAACTTTTAAAAGCCGGGAAAGTTTTTTCGTGTCAATTTCCAGACTTTGCTTTTCCGCCGCGTCAATCATCGTTAATGCGACGACCACCGGAATCTGAAATTCGAGAAGCTGTGTTACAAGATAGAGATTGCGTTCGAGATTCGTCGCATCAACAACCGCCACCACCGCGTCGGGTTTTTGCTGACTCTCCAGTTTTCCCGTCAAAACATCGTGCGCGATCTGTTCGTCGAGCGACACGGCATCGAGGCTGTAGAGTCCGGGAAGATCAATCAAACGTGCCGGATTTTCCGCACCGTTCAAACTCCAAAAACCTTCCTTGCGCTCGACCGTCACGCCCGGATAATTGGCGACTTTCTGACGAAGTCCGGTAAGCGCGTTAAACAATGTCGTCTTTCCGGCATTCGGATTTCCGGCTAAGGCGATCGTGATCTGTCCTTTATCGTGTTCATTTTCAGACACCGAACTTTGGACTTTGGACTTTGGACTTTGGACTTCAAGGTTCATTGGCTTACTTCTATCGCATCGGCTTCGGATTTTCGCATTGCGAGGTTGTATCCGCGCACCAGAACTTGAATCGGATCGCCGAACGGCGCGCTTTTTATAATTTTGACCGACACACCCGGCACAACGCCCATCTCCATCAGGCGTTTCGTTACCGCGTTGTTTCCGTTGATCTTCGTAACCCGCGCTTCCGCGCCGATCTCCAAATTAGCCAAAGTCATATTATAATTTTGTCCTTAGTCCTTTGTCCTTGGTCATTAGTTGGTTGAGTCATAAAAAAGTTTTTGAATTATATTCAATCACCAAAGGACTAAGGACAAAGGACTTACTTTTTATCTTTCGGTTTCAATTCCCAAAGCACATTAACGATCACCCATTTGCCGTTAAATTTGGCGATGTGCATATAATCAACCCAATCGCGCATTTCCAATTTGACGGTCGCCGCGCTTCCCGAAATATCCAAGATGCTCACGTCCCTTTGCTGTTCTTCCTTCGGCGTTTGCTTGCCGAAACCGGATCGGGTGCCCTGCACCAAGCCCATCGCCGAAAGCTCGTCGAGCCGGCTTTGACCTCTGTCGTTTGTTACGGCGCGGCGTTTTGCCAGATTCGGATGCAGCGCGCTTTCCATCTTGTCGGCGTTCCCTTCATACCAGCCTTCGGCGTAATTTAGAGCCGCGCGCTTGATTGCTTCGCGGTCGGCTTCGGTCTGGGCAAAACCGTTCGCGGAAAGTGCGAAAAATATTATTGCGAAAATAAAAATTGTTTTTTTCATTCGGGTTCTCCTTGCAGACTTTTGAATTTTACTCTAATTGAAATCTAATTTCAATTTCAATAACAGAAATATCTTTCAAACAAAATTTGAAACCACAGGTGAACACTGATTTACTTGGATTTCAGATAACTTTTCAAAACCCATTATCTGTGAATATCTGTGGTTTCAAATTTTTGTTTATTTTTTCTTCGATATAGTGTTACGAAATTTCTTAAAAGGTAGTTTCTTCATCGCCTTCGTCTTCAAAAACGATCCGTTTTTTGACCTTCGGACGCGAGTCTTCGCGGAGATTTTCAGCGTCGAGGTTTTGCAAAAGAATTTCGCCCTTTTCATTTTTTAATAAAATCTCGATGCGGCGTTCGGCATCCGTTAGACGTTCGCGGCATTCGCGGGAAAGCTTTACGCCGTCTTCAAAAAGTTTTAGGCTTTCTTCCAGAGACAGATCGCCGTCTTCCAGTTTTCTGACGATCTTTTCCAGATCGTTCAGTGAATTTTCAAAACTCTTTTTTTTCTCGGTCATAGGTCTTCGATGGTCTTTGGTTTTTGGTTTTTGGTCTTTGGTTTATTTAGTTTGAATTAATAAAATCAATCATAAAAAAAATTATTCTTCCAAAAACCAAAGACCAAAGACCTTTACTTGAATATATCCGAATTTAAAATATCTTTTAGATTTTGTATTCCGATTCGCTTCCCGGCTTTTTCGACATCTCCGCTTTTCGCGGCTGAGATTATTTCCTGACCGATCTTTTCGGCGATTCGACGTGCAATAATTTCGTCCGTGATGGCAACGATCTGCCAGCGGTCGCCGTTTTTTTTCATTGTTAATTCAAACGGTCGCTCCGGGGAATTATATTTTACAACCGCCGTATCGCCGGTTTCCTGAATATCCAGAATTCTTCCCGCGCCGAGCGCGATTGCCCAAAACGGAACATTTTCGAAGCTCGCGGTTTTCTCTCTGATCAGACCGGGAATTTCCGCTTTCGCGCGCTGTTTGACAGCCGGAAGATACGGCGCGGCGGCAGTTGCCAATTTATTTATCACCGACGGCGCAAGCCCGCGACCGTAGAGTTCGACCGCTTTGTCCGTGATCTGCGGAACAAAATCCTCAACCACCGCGTCAACATTAACAAGCTTTTCGATTTCCGCCTGATCGTCGCGCCGCGCCGCGTCAACCAGCAGCGCGAGCGAATATTCGGGAGTCGTTTTGACCTGCTGCCAGTAAAAAAATCCGCCGATTGCGGTAAGCAGTAAAATCGCGCCGAGCGAGACCGCCAGAATCTTGAGAATTTTTTTGACGCGGCTTTTTTTCTCGGGTTTGTCATTCAAACCGAAAACGGGTGAATCCGCTTTTTTTTCCGGCTTTTCCGTATTTGATTCATTTAAATTTACTTCAAAACGCGACATTAATCTTTCTCTACTTCTAAAACTCTAGTTTTCAGTTTGCCACGCGAAAGCAAAATTTTCACCTCGTCGCCCGGTTTTATTTTTTCCGTATCGCGGAGGATTTCGCCCGCTTCCGATTCGGCAATCGAAAAACCGCGATTAAGAACCGCAAGCGGCGAAAGCGCATTGAGCGATGCCATTCCGATTTTCAGTTTTTCGTCCTTTGCGTCAATCGCATTTTGAATCGCGTTTTGATTTCTTTCAATTAAAACGGCAAGGCGTGTTTTCTTTTCGTTCAATTTGGAAGCGAGCTTGACCGGCGAAAGTCTGTTTGAAATATTCTCTAATTTTTCATTTTGAATTTTTAATTTTTCAGTTAAAGCATCGCCTAATCTTTCCTGATAATCTTCGACTTCGTAGTTCCAATCCCGAATCACTTGCGGAAATTCCGTAAAAACGGGCGAGAGCGCGAGTTCCTGCAAATCGGTCTTCGACTGCAGAATTTTATAATCAATCAATTGAAACAAATCCTGCGCTCTCTGCAGAATAAACGCTTCGAGACTGTCTTCGCGTTCGGCGACGATTTCGGCGGCGGCAGAAGGAGTCGCGGCGCGAACGTCGGCGACCAGATCGGCAATCGTCCAGTCAATCTCATGTCCGACCGCCGAAATGACGGGAATCTCCGAAGCGAAAATTTCCCGCGCCAGACGCTCTTCGTTAAACGCCCATAAATCTTCCGCCGAACCTCCGCCGCGACCGACGATCAAAACGTCAATTTTTTCTTTTTCCGAAGCTGTTCTATTAAATTCGTTCGCTAAAACGACGGCTTGCCTGATTTCTTCACCCGCAAATTCGCCCTGCACTCTGGTCGGAATCAGCACGACGCTGACGCTTCGCGTGCGGCGCGAGATGACATTTAAAATATCGTGAAACGCCGCGCCGTTCGGGCTTGTAACAACACCGACGCGGCGCGGAAAAAGCGGCAGAGCGCGTTTGTATTCTTCGTCAAAAAGTCTTTCTTTTCCGAGTTTTAATTTGATCTGCTCAAACGCGACTTTCAGCGCGCCTTCGCCGACCGGCTCTAACGATTCGACCAGAATCTGATATTCGCCGCGCGGTTCATAAAGCGAAAGTTTCCCGCGAACTCTGACCTGCAACCCGTCGAACGGTTTAAATCGAATTTTCCAATTCGAGCCGCGATAACAAGCCGCTTTTAATTGCGAATCGCCGTCATGCAAAGTGAAATACCAATGCCCGGAATGCGCCTCGACAAAATTGACGATCTCGCCTTCCGTCCAGACTGAAGCGAAACGCCGTTCGATCTCTTTTTTGACTTCGGAGTTTAGTTCCGAGATCGTCAACGGACGGCGTTCCTGTTCGTCGAAAAGTGATTGTAAAAGCGTTGATTTCAAAATTTATTTGCTGAAGATTTTTTCGTAACCTTTCCACACCGTATCAATATTAAAATACAGTTTCGCGGTTTCGTTCGTTTCGCTGTTGACGACCGTCAAGATGTCGAATTTGCTTCCGTCTTCGTTGACCAAAGCCTGACTAGTTCGCCGAAAACCGAGAAAATTTATGACGACATATTCTTCGGGAACGCAGATAACTTTGTAAGCGGTCTTCGCCGTCTTCCCGTCCGCGCCGTCCAAAATCGAATTTATCAATCCCGAAAACACTTTTTTGTGAAATTCCGCCTTTTCGGTTTTGCCCAATTCCTCGTTGGAAACAAAGGCGACAAAATGCGCGTTCATTTCGACAAAATTGGTTTTCAAAACATCTTCGGCTTTTTTCAGCGCGTCTTCGTATTTTTTGGCATTGAGCGCGTCGAACATCGCTTTTCTTTCAGCGGCATCAATGCCGTAAGCACTATATTCTTTCGTTTCGGTGTAAGCGAAACGTAATTTTGCAAAATCAATCGAAGTGTCGCCTCTTTTCAATTTGGCAAGCAAATCTTCATAATCTTTGGCGGTTAATTTCTGCGCGTTTTTCACATCGGTCTGTTTCGGCTGATCACTCGGCACATTTTGGGCTTGAGCGGCAAGACTCGAAAGCAAAAAACAAAATAAGAGAGTCAGTATTTTTTTTGTCATAAATTTTCCTCGATTTTTATTAATTTCCCTTTCGGGTTAAGTTTTTGATGCGCTGAAAAGTTGTTTAGCTGTTTTAGACTGTATTTTATTTAAACGGAAGCGCGGCTTGTATTTTTTCCGCAGACTTCCAATCGTAATTTGTAATAATCAATTCGTTTTCCGATTGAATTGAAGATTTCGTTACATTTCTCATTCCGTAAGTCAAATTCCAACTTTTGACATCGGCGAATGAAAAAAGTTCACGGATAAACGGAGAATCGTCGTAAGTCAAAAGCCAACGGTGCGGGCATTTTTTCAAAACTTCGGCAAATCTTTCGTGGTCGAATGATTTATGCAAATTTCCGTTTTTTCCGTAAAGCGCGGAATCGGTCGCGGAAAAATACGGCGGATCGAGAAATAAAAAAACATTTTCGCCGCTCGTCTTTATGACTTTTTCAAAATCCAAATTCGTGATCCTGACGTTTTCCAAAACACTCGTGATCTTCGCCAAACGCTCGATGCTCGACGCGGTAAAACGCTTTTCAAAAGCCTGCTCGGAAAAACCGCCCGCTTCGGTCGTGCCGGAAAAAGTGATGCGGTTGAACACAAAAAATGCCGCCGCTTGTTTTGTTTCGTCAAATGAGTTTTTATTTTCGCGCAAATAATAAAAGAGATTTTTTCCGCCCAGAAATTCATTTTTCCACTCATGAATTTGCTTTAACACATCCTCGGAATTTATCTGATTTTGCCGCCAAAAAATCGCCAAGTCTTTATAAATGTCGTTTATCCAAAAATTTTTACCGGGAAATTTTTGTTTGAGCGCGAAAAAAACCGAACCGCCGCCGACGAACGGTTCGCGGTATTCTTCAAACGGCGGAACGAGCGACGCGATCTTTTCGGCAACGCGGCTTTTCCCGCCCGGATAACGTAAAGGACTTCGGATCATTTAAATTCGCAGATCGTGTTGTAAATCTTCGATGACGGCGACCGCCGCGCTTTCCAATTTCACGATAAAACGGTTTTGCTTAGCTTCTTCAAAAACCGCGCCGATAAATTCTTTTTGCTTTTTTGTCAGAAGATTGTTTTTGCTGAAAGTTTCAAATTCTTCGACAGACGAATCCGAAGAAATTTCTCCTTTCAAATTATTTGAAGTAAGTCTTAAAACAGATTTGTAATTTGTTTCTTTCTCGTTTACGCGAACGTTTCTCAGATTCGAATAAATAATCAATTTTAAAAGACCGTCTTTGATGTCGCTTTGGCTCGGCAGTTTGGCACGGCTGGAATGTTTCGCTTCGATCAGTAAAATCGTTCCGTTTTCGATCCGCGTTTCGTCGCAGGTAAAAAAATATTTTCCGCCGAGATAATTTGTGATCGTTACGCGCCCCTTGGTGTTGCTGGAAAGAGATTCTTTCGGTTGTAAAGTCAGAAACTCACGGTTTTGCGCGTTTTGCGCTTTAAACCGCGAATAGTTCATAAAATCATCAAGATCATTTTTTATTCTTTCGGAAAAATTTTTGATTCCCTGTTCGCCGTGCATCGCAACTCCCGTTTTTTGGGAAATAGTCTTATAAGAATCCGAAGCCTTTTCCAAAAGTTCGGGCATTTCGCCAAGCTGTTTCAAATTCCAATGCAAAGCCGAACTGTGATAATTTTCGATCTCGTCAATTTTTGACAAAATAAAATTATTATCGAATTTTTGATTCGTAATTTTTCCTTCTCGCGCAGCAGTATCAGCATCGCTGTAGAAAGCGGGAATAACGAAAACTTCCAGTAGGCTCATCAGGGAAAAAGTATCGAATTGAATAAAATCGCGGTCGCCTTTCGCGCCTTCGTCTTTGACGACCGGAATTATTGTAATACGCTTCGGCTGCGAAAGCGTGTTATAGACTCTTTCATACGGATAAGACCGTGTGCGTTTCGGCGAAACCCAACGGCTGACGGCGATCTTTTTTTTACTGTCCGATAAAATAAATGCGGACGGAGCGGTGTTTATATCAAAATTTTGCTTCGGAATTTCTTTTAACTGCGAGGTCAAAAGCGGTTTGTATTCGATGCCCGTTATCTCGCCGGTGATTTCAATATTTTTGTCTTCGACTTTTTTATCGGCTTTTACATTTTCATTTTGGATTGTTTCTGTTTTCTTATTTTCTGATTGAGTATCGGAAACTTCGACGACCGAACCGAGTTTGGTAAAAGCATTTTCGCGTTTCACACGCACTTTTAAACGCGGCGACGCGGCGGTCGAGCCGTTGCCGCGCGTTTCGGCGATGTCGGAACGGAATGTAACGGAATAAGCTGTGCGAAGCTGGACGACAATATCCTCGTAGGCTTTTTGCAGTTGGCTGATCTGCGTGATCGGGTAGTAAACGCCCCCGGAAATTTTCGCTAAAATTTCGCCTTCCGATTCGGCTTTTGAGGTCAGCGAAAGATAGCGCGTTCTCAATGGATCGGCGGCTTTCGCCGGATCGCTCGTCGCCGAAGCGGCGATCAAACCCGACGGGACGTAAAGCGGATAGACGAGCGCGCCGCTTTCCTGAATCGAACCGAGCAAAGAATCGAACGGTAGAAACGAGCGGTTGTCGTCGCCGTCCGAGAGAACGACGATTGCCGTCCGCTCGCCGCGCAGAGGTTTCAAAGTTTCAGTCAAAGCGTAGGCGAGCGCATCGTAATATCCCGTCCCGCCGCCCGCATCAAATGAATCCAAAGACTCGGAAAGTTTTTGTTTATCGCTTGAAAAATTCGACAAGACTTCTACATCTTCATTGAAAATCACGATAGCGACCTTATCGCGCGGGTCAACAGTGTTGACAAAATTTCTGGCGGATTTTCGAATGAAATCAACGTAATTGTCCACGCTTCCCGAAACGTCGAGAAGCAAAACCAGATTAAACGGCGCGTCAACCGGCTCGACCGAAATGATTTCGCGTTCTCTGCCGCTTTCCAAAACTTCAAAGTCGTTTTTCTCCAAACCGCCGATGGCGCGGTTATTCAGATCCGTAACTTGAACTAAAACTCTTTTGACATTAGCGACCGGAATTGCGGCATCGGGTTTTCCTTTTGAAAATTGCGGCTCGCGTCTGAGCGGCGGCAGAGTTTTCGCGTAATCGCCGAAATACTTCGGACTGGCACGGCGGATGGCTTCGGTTAAAAGCGCATCCCCGCTTCGGATGATCGCTTTTGCGGCTTCGGTCAGAGGACGTTCGCGCAAGTTGGAAGGAACCTCGTTCGGATTGACGTTTAATAAAATAATCCCGCGTTCGGTCGTCAGGTTAAGCTGAATGCGGTTGTCGTTTTTTTTCTTCTTTTCTTTTTTTTCTTTGCCGGACCGCTCTTCCGTCGTCGGTTCGGTTTCCGGTTCGGGTTTTACATCTTCGATTACTTCATTGATTATCTTGCCGTTGATGACAAATTTTCCGGCGGCTTTTTCTTTGACTTCTTCCAGTTCGGCATCGCTCAGAAATCGCGGGCGCGAACGCGTCCAAACGAAATCATACTTGACGTTTTCGAGCGGCACATCCGCCGCGATCGTCCCGGTTTCGGTAAAAACATCCGCCTGTTCGAAATTGCCGGAAACTTTCACTTCGCCCTCGCGGGTTTTTACTTTCAGGCGCGTCCTTTCGGGAATTTTTATCGTTATGTCAATCCTGTTTTGCGGATCAGCCGCAACGGTTTCGAGCCGCATTTTGCCGCCCGCCGCTTCGATCTTAAAATCGCTTTCAAAAGCGTTTGCGGTGATGAATCCTTTATCTTCAAATTCGCTTTGCGCCAGGATTTCGACACGACCGGAAAGATTAATTATCTCGATCAAACCGCCCGCTTTTATGGGAAATTCGCGTTCAAACGTCTGCGCCTGTGCCGGAAGCGAAAAAACAGCGAGAAGAAAAATGGTGAAATAAAATTTTGACAGATACTGCTTAATCATAATTTTTTATGCGAACTCCGGTTTATTGAAAACTCGAAATTCTGCCCGATTGTTCGAGCCGTTCCTGGATGCGTTTTTGCCAGCGGCTTTGCGGTTTGTCGGTGTCCTCAAATTCCCGTAAAAGATCCTGCATCGTTTCGCCCCCGGCTTGGCGCGTTTTAAAGTAGATCAAGGCGGTTATGACCGACGTAAACGAGGAAATCAAAATCGCAATCGGCGACCAGAGAATTTCAAATATCCCCTCTTTCAAACTGTCACGGATTTTTTCGCCCATACTTCTATCCTTCTTCTTTTCGCCCGTGCTGATTTGAAAATTTCCTTTGTTTAAGCTGAAATTCAAACCGGAGTTTTCTTTATTTTTATTTTGTTCGATGCTTCGCGCGGTTTCCGGCGGCGTTTCGATTTTCGGTTCAAAATTTCTGAGCATTCCGTTGACCGCCAAAGCCGTCGTAATCGCCAGAAAACCGGGAATAAAATAAACGAGCAAAGCCGTCGCCAAAACCGTCCGGTAAGACCGTTTGACGAGTTCCGCGCTCCGGCGAAAAGCCTTTCTGCCGCTTAATCCCTCCATCATTATCGAAGGCGCGACGAGCATAAATCTGGCAGACAGCAAAACTCCCGGAATAAAACAGAACGCCAACCCGATAATCGCCAGAAGCGTGCTGACCGTAACCGTTCCGAGAAGCGGTTTCCAGCGCATTTTCGCTTTTCGAAACGCCGCCTTTAAACTGATCGGTCTAAGCGGAACCGCTAAGACCTGAGCGACGATCCACGTCGTCATCCCAACCATAAATGCGGCGACGAAAATCTGAACAAAAAAAGCCGAAATGCCGAGTAACGCGCTCACCAGCAGTGTTTTCCAGCCTTCTTCAAAAACCTCGACCGCGACTAAAAAATTAAAGATCACCCGCGCGAAAGTGAGAATGATCAGCGGAATCGCCGTCAAAAGAGCTAGAAGCAAAAACTTCGGCAGACGTTGGCTGTAAATTACCGAAGCTCTGGTCAAAAGCTGTCCGATCCCTTCGGAATTAGCGCGGATTTTGCTTGCAAAAGCTTCCGCCGTCTGCGGTCGCTCGTCGGGATTTTTCGCCAGCGACTGTAATACTATCTGCTTTAATTTTTTCGGAACTTTTTTGGCATCGAGCGGGGGAGGTTCTGCCGTCTGATGCGCCAGCATAACTTCGTTGAAATCTCCGGCAAAAGGCATCTTTCCCGAAAGCATCTGGTAAAGAATCACGCCGAGCGAATAGATATCCGAACGCGCGTCGAGCCGTTCGCCGCGGCATTGTTCGGGCGACATATAAAGCGGCGTTCCCAAAACCGCGCCGATTCGTGTGAGTTCCCTCGTCGTCTTTTTTTCGAGCGAAGTCTTATCAGTCGAAAAACTTTTTTTGACCGATTTGTCGGTGAGCATTGCCGAAAGCATCAGCTTTGTTCCGGCAAAATCATCCGATTTTGCCGCCGCATTATCGTCCGCGCTCAAAATCGCCGTTTTATTTTCGTCTTCGCGTTCACCATTTTGAATCAAAGTTCCGGCTTCGGAGATCAGCGTTCGAGGTTCGTCCCTTTTTATTATCGTCGCGGATTCGGAAATTTTCGTCTTACCGCCGTCGTCGGCAAGCGTTTTACTACTCGTTAAATCCGTCAAGGTCGCCCGCGCCGGATGATTTTTTTTATAATTTTCTTCCGTTTCGGCTGCGATAATTTCGCCGATAATTTCTTCCTCGATCTGTTCTTCGAGTTTGGCGATGCCGAAATCCAAAACCTTGACCGTGTAGCCGCCGCGCTGGTTCGGTTCGAGCCAGATATTGTCGGGTTTGAGATCGCGGTGAATGATGCCCTGCGAATGCGCTTCCTGCACGGCGGAGCAGACCTGTTCCAAAATATCGAGCGTCCAATCGAGCGGCAGATTTTTTTCTTCATCCAGAATCTCGCCGAGCGTACAGCCGTCCAAGTATTCCATCACGAGATAGGCGACCTGTCCGAACGATGTGTCGGCAATGCCGAAATCCGTAACGTCAACGACGTTCGGATGACGAAGCCGTCCGGCGGCGCGCGCTTCGCGGCGGAAACGCTCGACAAATTCCGTGCGCTCCATAAATTCCGGCACGATGACTTTGACCGCTACCGGGCGTTCCGTGCCGAGATGCGTCGAAAGATAAACCGCGCCCATCCCGCCTTTGCCGAGTTCTTTTTCGATTTTGTATTTCCCGTCGAGCGTCTGCCCGACGATATTGCCGAAATTCATAATCTCTTGATAGAAGTCTTCGGGTGTTCTTACGATTTTAATTGTAAATTGTTTGAAAATGAAATGCGCAATGAAAATTAGGCTTAAATAAACTTCAGGAGAAAAAGCGTATTTTGCTTTGAGCCTGGATATATTTATTAATGATTACTTAAATTTGCGACGATTCCGTGTTGCCCGTTTCGATCAAACCTTTGCCGGTTACTCAATCAATGAGGTGGTGATCGAACCGGCGATCAAAGTTACGACGACCAAACCCAAAAATACATATACGAAAAATTTATTGCGTCTGCCGAACAGAATTTGCCAGACGCCTGCCAGCATCGCCGTCAGACCGAGCGCGACCAGAAGGGCGAAAATACCGAAAATAAAAAGAAAAATCACGCCGCCGCGCGCTTCTTCCGTCATTTTAACATTCGAGCCGGGCTGTCCGGCTTGCGCGACGAGCAACGCGACCAAAACGAACAAGCCGCCGCCGATTGACGACAATAAACCTCCGATCAAAAAAAGAACGACACCAAGCCCTCGTATCTCGTTTGCCGACCGCAGACGCTGACCGCAATGCGGGCATTGACTCAAAGGCGTTTTGCCTTCAAAGCCGCATTTGTAACAATTTCGCCACGTCGCAACTTGAGCCATTTTATTTTTTCTTAGTGCTATCAATTAAATTTCAGATTCCAAAAGTTTCTCACCTGCGCATTTTAAAATTTTTCGTTAATTTATCTCGACAAAAACCTCGCGCCAATTTATTTGTCCCAACGGATTCGGCGAAAGATTTTTGACATACGGCTGGCATAAAATCCCTCTCGAACCCATCACTAAAGGAATGACCGGCTGTTGTTCGAGCAGGTATTTTTCCGCTTCGCTCAACATTTTGTAGCGTTTCGCTTCATCTGTTTCAAGATAGGATTTACCGATCATTTCCGCATATTTTTTATCTTCCCAAGCCGTTCCGAAGCCGTTTTTCTCGATTACCAAAAGATTCAGAAAATTGAGCGGATCGTCGTAATCGGCAATCCAGCCGCTGCGGGCAAACCCTTTATATTCAGCCGCGCCGCGTATCTTGAGAAATTCTTTCCATTCCATATTTTTCAGCTTTACTATGACATTGAGTTCTGCCTGCCACTGCGCCTGAACATTTTCGGCAATGTCGAGATTTCTCTGCGCGGTGTTGTATGTATATTCGAACTCGGGAAAGTTTTGCCCGTTAGGAAAGCCCGCTTCAGCCAATAATCTGCGCGCTTCGACCGGATTATAATTTCCCGAACCGGCGTTTTGATAATTTTTGATTTCCGGCAAAAACGAATCGGTCGGAAAATTCGTCAGATTGCTTTGCTTTAATTTGTCGCGGTTGATCGCCAGCGAAAAAGCGCGTCGAACCCGAACGTCGTCAAACGGTTTGACTTTAGTGTTTACTATGATGAAATCCGTGGCGGTCGTTTTTACAACCGAAAAATCCTTTCTGTTTCTAATGGCTTCTTCCGGCGTTGAGTTTGCAAAAACCGCATCCGCTTCGCCTTTTTCGTAAATTTCAAATGGTTTTTCTGGATATTCTCTTCCGGCGGGAATCTTTTCTTCGGAGATAAAAATGATTTTTTCCAGTTTGGTTTTGGAGTTATCCCAAAACATCGGATTGCGCTCAACGACTATTTTATCCTTCGGGAAAAATTCGCTTAATTTGAATGCGCCGGAAGTAACGATATTTTCCGGCTTTGTCCAAATTTCGCCGTGCTTTTCGACCGCTTGCCGCGGCACGGGACGAAATGCCGGAAGGGCGACCGTCTTATAAAAATACGGTGTCGGTTTTTCCATTTCGACTTGCAACGTAAAATCGTCCAGCGCGCGAACACCGATTTCTTCCGCCTTTCCTTTTCCGTTGTTGTAACTCTCGGCATTTTTGATTTCGTAAAGCATAAACGCATTACGGAAAGCATGTTCGGGATTTAAGGCGCGCCGCCACGAATAGACAAAATCGTTGGCGGTGATCGGTTTGCCGTCCGACCATCTGGCATCTTTTCTTAAAGAAAAAGTCCAACGGGTCGCGTCCGCGTTCATCTCCCATTTTTCCGCGAGCGAGGGCGCGAGATCGTTGTTTTTATTATTGTATTCGAGCAAACCGTCGAACAAGGCATTTAAAATTACGGTATTGGAATAATCGTGCGGATCGAGCGAATCCGGTTCCGCGGTCAAGAAACGCACGGTTTGCGATTTCGGCGGAACGACCTTTCCGCCATTATCAGCCGTATCTTTATTCGTCCAATACCAGTAGCCGAGAAATCCGGCAGCCGCTACGACCATCAACGCTCCAAGAAGTCCGATACAGCCGAACAAATAATACAAGCCTTTACCGTCCGCTTGCGAAGTATGTTTCTGAGGTGAGGGAGGACCAGGCGTTTCCGTTTCATTCATCTGAAACGCTTGTTCGGTTTGCCCGAAACTCGCGCTCGAGCCGCAGTTAGAGCAAAAAGCTTGCGTGCGACCGAAGTCATCTGTGACAACCGCATTACATTTAGGACAGAATTGTTTGTTCATAATACTTTCCCTTTCAAAAATCTTTGGTGTTTTCGGCAATTTCTATTCGGAGTTAAAGTTATAAACGATTACACCCGTAACTTTGACGGCTTTGCCGCTCAAAAGCGTCGGAGAAAATTTCGCTTTTCGCGCCGCCTCGACTGCCGAAACTCGAAGTAGCGGATGACCGGTAACGGCATTTGCCGAGACGACATTCCCGTTTTCATCAACCGTTACCTGCACATTGACCGAGCCGCTCGCCCGCACCGCCCGCGCCGCCGCCGGATACACCGGTTTCGGCAGATCAACGGCTTTGCTATTTAAAACACCGCCCGAGATCGTTTTCGGCGAATCGGTTTTTGTCGAAGTATCGCTCGAACCGTTTTTTTCTTCGACGATTTCCGATCCGGCGGCTTTTCGGTCATCGGCATCGGCGAGATCATATTTACCCAGCTTGCGATAGGCTTCGGCGCGTCTTGTATAGATATTTTCAAAATCCGGTTTGAGGCGGATAACTTCCGAAAAATCGCGCACCGTATTTTCGTAATCGCCTTTTAAGAAATACAGTTCGCCGCGCTCGAAATAATTGTAAGCCGATTGGTAATCTTCTCTGGAATAAATATCAATCGCTCTGGATTGATCGGCGATTGCTTCGTCATACATTTCCTTTGCCTTGTAAATTCTACTGCGGATCTGATACGAAGTCGGATCATCGGGAAAAAGCCGGATGGATTCATTTAAATCCTCAAGAGCCGCATCGTAATTTTTTAACAAACGATAAAAATTTCCGCGACAGGAAAGAGCTTTGGCATTGTTCGGATCGAGCCGCACGGCTTCCGCACACGCCCCGAACGCGCATTCGTCGTATGTGTCGGAATAATTGTTTAGTTCGTAATGTTTTCCGGCTCTTTCCAAATATTCGTCCGAAGTTTGCGGTTCGGTTTCGCCCGAAATTTCGCAAGTGTATTGTTTTGTAAACTTCGCCACCGGATTGTTTTTGCAAGCCAATCCCGCCGCTATGAATAATATTAAAACCGCTAAAACCGGCATTGAATTTCTCATATCTATTTCGCGCTGAAAATGGTTTTTCCGTTTTTTCTGACAAGTTTTACTTTGCCGTCATTGTCGTAATAAACGCTTCCTTCGTTCGAGCCTTTTTTCAGACTCACGCCCCATTCGGTATAGAAAGTTTTGTCCATCACGCTTTTTGCCGTTCGTCTGATCGAAAACGAGGTCAGCGACGCATCCGGCATCTCGACACGCTGTTTGGCTTGTTCGATATATTTCGCGGCATCCGGCAAATTTATGTCGGAGAGCGAAAAATCTTCATTTAACTGTGTTTTTATTTTCGGCACCTGCACCAACCCTTGTTTTGTCAAACCGTTGATGCCGAATTGATAAGAATCCTCGACCGAAGGATTTTCGCGGTTGGCGGTTTTGCACATCAAATATTTTTCATAAATAACGATCTCCGAAACATTCGCGTTTTCGCCGAGAAAATTTCTCAAAGCGGTCTGTGCTTTTTGCAGTTCTTCAGGCGTGATGACTTTATAATCCGCCGCCCGCGAAGTGCGCGACAGATCAACGCCGAGCAGTTTGCCGTCAGGACTCGCCGCCGCCGTCACATCCTCGCGCGTGCCTTTGATCTCGATCAACCACCGCGCATTTCCGAAACTTCCGGCATCCGTTTCGGTAAGAGCGAAACCGCGCTGAAATGTCATCCGGTAAACATACGCTCCTTCGACACCGGACTGCTCGATTGCTTGCCCCGCAAATTCGGGAATCGCCGCGAAATTGATGTCGTCGAACGGGAACGAACTTTTTTCGAGATTCTCGTTCATCGCGTTCAGTTTCACCGGATTCGGTCCGGTGACAATTCCGGCGACATATTTATATTCGTCCAGATTTTTCGGATTATACGGGTCTTGCGCGTGGACACGGAATTCGTCGCCGTCAATAAAAACTTCCGTCACGTTAAATGATTTGCCGATCTTTTCCTTCACAGCCTCCGCCGCGACCTTTGCGTCGTCACCCGTAAAAAATTCGGTTTTTCCCAATCTTCCGAGCGTCTTACAGCCCAAACCGACACTGATCAAAACCAATAAAACCGAAATACTCGTCCAATTATTTTTCATTTTTCTCTCCGACTCAGATAGTCATTTTTAACCGACTTTCCAAAATTTAAATTTTCCAGATCGGCGGTTTTCAATAAAAAAATCCGCCGATCTGGAAACGTTTCAAAAATCAAAACGGAAAATTTATTTAATGACTGACGTATGATCGGCGACGATTTGCCAGCGTCCGCCTCGCCAAACCCAGGTCGTCGTAAAACGGTCACTGCCGTCAAACGATTTTCCTTCGCTGTCCACGCCTTTATAACGAACGGTTCCGGTTTCGATCGCCGCGCCGTTGCCGATGACGCGAACTTTCTGATCGCTGAGTTCGAATATCTCGAATTTGACCGGACGGCTTTTGTAATCCGCTACGTCTTCCGCTTTGTTTTTAACTTTCCCGGCTTCGTTAGTAAAAAGATATTCGTCCGCCAGAATTTTCTCGATTGCCGCACCGTCCTGATTTTTGATTAGACGAACATACTCCTGACCGGCTTTTAAGACCTGCTGTTCCATTAATTTCCGGTCGTGCGGCGCTTCCGAAAAATGTTCGGCGACGAGCAGCCACTTGCCGCCGCGCTTTTCCCAAACGCCGGTGTAGCGTCCCACATCCTTATGCGGTTCGGCATCGGCAACTGCAGTCGAAACGGTAGTAAATGTCCAATTTCCCGTGACCAACGCCATATTGCCCGACACTTTTATTTTTAGATCATCCGAAGTAACACCCAAAACTTTGTATGTTTTGTTTGAAAATTCCTGACGCATATCTTCCAGACTTTCGGCGCGGCTCATCATCTTGCCCGAAGGATTCGAATAAACGTAATCATCCGCCAGAACACGCTCGAAAACCGTTATCTCCTGGTTTGCAAATGCCTCATCCAGACTGCGATAAATCTTCAAAATTTCCTGTTCGGTTTTACTGTTCTGGGCAAACAGCATTAAAACCGAAATTAAAATAAAAGTTGCGATTGTTATTATCTTTTTCATATTTTCACCTCGTTTTTCTGAAATTTCAAATAAGACCGTTTTAGTCAAAAGCCTAAACGGTTTAACCACTAAAATTTCGACTATTTAACAAAGGCATTCGGAAGCGAACGATCCGTTGGAAGCCCGAATGATCTGCTCTGCACGCCCGATGTGCTGCCTTGAATAAACCAAACCGCTCCCGCCGGGCGAAAAACCGCCGCGTCCGCCCGCCCGTCGCCGTCGTAATCGCCGGGTGCGGGAATATCTCCGTTCGTGCCGAAAGGAAATGCGTAGAACGAAAAGTTTTCCGAACGCAAAATGAACCATTCCCCCGTCGTTGGTCGCCAGAACGCGATGTCCGCTTTGCCGTCGCCGGTATAATCGGCGGCGACCGCCTTGTCCGTCGCGGTTCCGAACTGCGTAGCGAAAACGCCGGTCGAAGTTCTCAAACTCCACCATTCCGCTCCGCCCGACGAACCGTTCGGTCTGAAAATGGCAATGTCGGCACGCGAATCGCCATCGTAATCTGCCGGAACGGGCAAATCCGTCGTCGCGCCGAATTGTTGTATAGTAACTCCGCCGGTCGAACGAAGAATAAACCACGTCGTGTTTGATTGGCGGAAGACCGCCGCGTCCGCCCGCCCGTCGCCGTCAAAATCGGCAGGTGCGGCAATGTCGCCGTTCGTGCCGAAAGGAAATGCGTAGAAGGAAGAATCTTCGGAACGCAGAACAAACCAGTTTCCACCGGACGGTCGGAACAAAGCGATGTCGGTTTTGCCGTCGCCCGTATAATCCGCCGGAACGATAATGTCGGAAGACTGTCCAAATTGTGTGGCAAATGTCTGGTTGTCCGAACTTCTATTCAGCCACCACTCGCCGTTTGAAGGGCGAAAGATAGAAATATCGGTTTTGCTGTCGCCGTCAAAATCAAATAGAGTTGTAGCTGAATTCGGCAAATAACGCACAACTGCGAAATCTTCGGTGCTTCCGGTGGTCTGAGCGCGAGAATTTCCGGCTACGACGATTCTGCCGTCCGGTTGAATGGCGACGGCGTTGGCGGTATCGATACTGCCGTTTATGTCTGTAAACAAAATACCGGACTGACCGAAACTCGTATCCAAACTGCCGTTCGGATTGTAGCGAACCAAAGAAAAATCGGTATTATTATAATTATCATTTGTGCCGACGGCAATGATCTTTCCGTCGGATTGAAGGACGAGTCCGTTTGCCTTATCGTCATCGTTCGGATTGAGGTTGGTAACGACTTTTCCATCCTCGTCAAAGCTCGTATCGAGCGTTCCGTTCGAATTGTAGCGGGCAAGGGCGAAATTATAGCCGACTGATTGGAATGCGTATCCGGCGGCGACGATTTTCCCGTCGGGTTGGACTTTTATATCGTTAATCCTATCAGGAGCGCTGTAAAAGTCCGTAGTAACCTTACCGCCCGTCCCGAAACTGATAACGGGTGAACCGTTGGCAGTGTATTGAGCAAGGGCGAAATCTGCACCGCCACTGCCCGCAATCAGAATTCTGCCGCTGGGCAAAACGCTGACGGCTCGTGCATAGCTACTTTGGCTGAAATCGGTAAATACCTTGCCGCCGTCACCAAATGAAGTATCGAGCGTACCGTCCGCGTTAATCCGAGCCGTCACCCAATCAACACTATTATCATTTCTCCGACTATAGCCGACGGCGACGATTTTGCCATCGGGTTGTATCGCCAGATCACTGAGAGTACTGGATAATTCAAAAAAAATGGTAATAAATCCGTCGCCCGAAAAAGTCGTGTCAATCGAGCCGTTGACATTGTAACGCGCTAAAACCATACGTTCACTATTCATCACATTGCCGCCAACGATGATCTTGCCGTCCGCTTGAATAGCAACGACAAAAACATCGTTTATCCTATTGCTTGGAATGATTCTCTTTCCGGTGCCGTTAAATGTGGTATCGAGTGTCCCGTTCTGGTTATAGCGTGCAATGAGTCCTTGATCTGTTGAAGCAGAACCCACCACAACGATTTTGCCGTCCGCTTGTATGGCGACATCATTTCCGTAGTCGTGAAGTCCGTCAAAATCGGTCGTTACCTTACCGTTTCCGTTAAAACTCGTATCGAGATGGTCGCCCGTCGCCGATACCTCCAACGGGCTTCCGGTCAAAATCACTAAGACCACCGCCAGTAAAATGAACGACGTTAAAAACCCTTGCTCATAATTTCTTTTAATTGTTCGGAAAAATCTTTCCCGAATATCGAATTTCTGTTTCATATTTTCTCCTCTTAAAATCGAAGTGAATCGCCGCAGATCAATTTCGCGCCGCTTTTCGTTTCCGTTAAATGAAATTTCCCTGCTTCGAGATCGCGGGAAACACTCAACTCCGAAATTTTCAAAACCTGTGCTATTTCTTCGGGCGAATAAGAATTTGTTTCCGCCTCGCAATGCTTGCAAAACACCGGAACTCCGCCGCCGCGGATGCGTATGATTTTGATTTCGTGTGTTTCGACGGTGATCTCAATCCGCCGTTTGGTATTATTCATTTTGAAATTTCACTTCCTCAAAAAAACTTTCCATTCATAAATGGCTTATT